>JBCDDZ010000131.1:0-1542 GCA_039180025.1 Planctomycetota bacterium | reverse complement strand
GCCGGGAGTGCTGTCCGTGCGCCCTCTCGTTCCCGACCCCGACCTCCCCGCCCGCTACCCCGGAGTGCAGACCGGGCGTCGATCAAGCGGTGCTGCGTGCGGGTCGAGTGTCCGAGGGGCGGGATCGAAACGGGCGGCCTCCCGGTTTTTTTTACTCACACCAAAGCGTGACACCAGCGGTCACGCTTTTCGCGATCGCCAACCCATCGTGGGGGCGTCGTGACCAAAGCCGAGAACCGCGTCTGTCTTGTCTGCTCTCGCTCGATCACTTCGAAGCGGCCCAACGCCAGGGTCTGCTCGCCGAACTACGCCACCTGGTTCGCATCGACAAACGTCAGCGTGAGCCCTGCCGCCGACGCATACCGCAGCACCGTTGTCAGCGTAGGGTTTTCCAAGTGCAGATTTTCCAGCCGCGAGATGTTCGCCCGGCCCAAGCCCGAGCGGCGGTCCAGTTCTTCTTGGCTGATGCCCCGCCGTCGCCGCGCCGCCTTGAGCGCCCGCAGTACCTGCTCGACGGTCTCGACCTGCCGGAACGCTTCTTCGGCCGACGCGCTCAATTCACGCTGCTCGGCCGCCGGCAAGTCCCGACTCGCCTTTTTCTCCATCGCTTCGAGTTGCTCGTCGGTGAAGCGGGCGAGTACCTCGGGCTTGGCCGAGGCCCGCTGCCGGGCGGTCGTCTTCGTGGTTCGCGTCTTTGTTTTCCGTGGCATGGGGTCAGTCCTTGTCGTAGGCGGTTACCGGGATGGCCGTGGTCTCGAACTCGTCCGCCCAATCGAAGACCACCTCGATCTTCCGACGAGCGGCGGTGTAGCCGATCGCCGTCATCCGGTCCGACGTGCGGCTCTTGACGATTACGCCGGGCCTGGCGGCCCGTATTACGTGTTCGACCTCGTCACGCGTGACCCCGTGCTCGGCGATCTTTTCGAGCGGGCGGGGGAACCAAATGAAATCGACATGCGGCATGTATCAATAATGATACATTTCGGCCCTGGTCGTGTCAACCCTGAAACCCTCTCTTTTTTGGAGATTCGTTATGCTGGCGACCGTAGATACGCGGCCGGGCGATCGTTCCGCCCCGGCCAGAAAACCGAGGACCGTGCCTGGTGGACGACCACCGATATCAGACAAAGGCAAGGCCGACGCCGTCATCCGATTCAGGCTGACACAGGAAGAAAAAGCGGCGATCGAGGACGCAGCACAGAAAGCAGGCGTGAAGCCATCGGAGTGGATGAGAAACCATCTGCTCAAGCTCGCCGAAAAATCTTCGAAAAAGCGTCGCACCGGGGGTTGACGAACTTAGTTTTGTGGCTACATTATTCCCCGTCGCCCCCACTCTCGGGGGCGGCGGGTCTGGCTCGGATGCGGGACCCTCTCACCAATCCACGCACGGACGCCACCGTTGAACGGCCGCCATGGCCGGGAGTGCTGTCCGTGCGCCCTCTCGTTCCCGACCCCGACCTCCCCGCCCGCTACCCCGGAGTGCAGACCGGGCGTCGATCAAGCGGTGCTGCGTGCGGGTCGAGTGTCCGAGGGGCGGGATCG
>JBCDDZ010000130.1:0-1575 GCA_039180025.1 Planctomycetota bacterium | reverse complement strand
GAACAGGTCGGGGGACGAGGAGCCGTCGGCGTCGTTCTCGGCGGCGGGTTTGGGGTTGAGGGCTTTGGCGGTGCGGGCATACCAGTCCGCGAGTTCTTCGCGGTTGTAGGTGTTGTCGATCGAGAGCATCGGCGACGCGTGCTCGACGGTGGTGAAGCCGTCGATGGGTTCGCCGCCGACACGCTGGGTGGGCGAGTCGGGGGTTTGCAGTTCGGGGTGTTCGGCCTCGAGGTCCTGGAGTTCACGCAGCAGCAGGTCGTACTGCGCATCGGTGATCTCGGGCTGGGCGTCGGTGTAGTAGAGGCGGTTGTGACGGTGGAGCTGGGCGCGGAGGTCGGCGGCTCGGTCGGCGGGGAGCGGGGATGCGGGCATGGGGTGGTCAGGATAGGACAGAGCGGCCGGCGGGGCCGGAGCTCTAGGTGCTACGGACATTCAGCCTCAGCGGTTGTTCGCGTCGAGGTATTGGATTTGGCCACGGAGGGCCATCATGCGTCGACGCCACGAGCTCACGGACGAACAATGGCAACGGATCAAGGACCACCTGCCGGGCAAGGCGGGCGACCCGGGCCGCACCGCCGCGGACAACCGGCGGTTCGTCGACGCCGTGGTCGACCAACTCAAGACCGGCATCGCCTGGGAAGACCTGCCCGCCCGCTTCGGCAAGCCCAACAGCGTGTGGAAGCGGTTCGACCGCGGGTGCGTTAAGGGCGTGTGGGCACGCGTGGCCCGGGCGTTGGGCGACGGCGACCTGGCCGAGGCGGTCGAAGCACTGCCGCTCGACTCGACCAGCCTCAAGGCCCACCCCACGGCTTCGACCGGGCGGCGTGGGCCCGACGAAAAAAAGACGACGCCGACGCCCGCCGATGCCTCGGCCGCTCACGCGGCGGGCTGACGACCAAGGCCCACGCGGCGGTGGACGGCGAGGGCCGGCTGCGTCGCCTGGTGCTGACCGCCGGCCGGCGTGGCGACGCCCCGCAGGCCGAGGCGTTGCTTAAAGGGCAACACGCCGAGCATGTCCCGGCCGACGCGGCCGGCGACAGCGACGCGATCCGCCAGACGATCCGGAAGATGAAGGCCGAGGCGTGCATCAAGCCCCACCCCACGCCGAAACGTAAGCAACGCTACGACCGTAAGCGGTATAGACACCGCGACGTGACCGAGCGGTTCTTCCGACGCATCAAGCAGTGCCGCCGCGTGGCCACCCGCGACGAGAAGAAGGCAAGCAACTTCGCCGCCTTGCTCTGGCTCGCCGCGGGGCTCGCGGGGGGTACTTGAATGTCCGTAGAACCTAGTACTCGCGGGTTTGAGTGGTCACGGGTCTGGACCGAAGACGTGGCGATTAGACTCGCATGCCAATCCCCAATCCCCAACCGGCTTATTCTTCGCCGTTGCCGGCAATGTTGTCGCGCATCTCGGTGTCGGCCTGGATGTTCTTCATGCGGTAGTAGTCCATGATGCCGAGGTTGCCGCCGCGGAAGGCTTCGGCCATGGCTTTGGGGACTTCGGCTTCGGCGAGGACGACCTGGGCGCGGTTCTTTTCGATGTCGGCCTTGTTCTCCTGTTCGACGGCGACGG
>JBCDDZ010000129.1:0-1598 GCA_039180025.1 Planctomycetota bacterium | reverse complement strand
GGTCGATTCCGGGGGCGGGTTCGGAGTCAATTCCGGGGGCGGGTTGGTGGAGGGCGAGCAGGGCGCGGAGGCCGGGGTTTTCGATACGGCCGACGTGGGCCAGGGCGTCGAGGGGGCCCGGGGCGGGGGCCGCGGCGGGGTTGGGGTAAGCGGGATCTGTTTCGGCGGGATCGACGGAGGTGCGGGCCTGGGCCAGGAGGGTGTCGAAGTCCTGCGCTTCGAACGGGGTTTGGCCCGGCGGCGTCGCGGCCGGGCGGACAGCGCTGGCGGGGGCCACGGGGCGGACCGCGGGCTCTAACAGGCGTAGGAGGTCGGCGCTCTGGGTCACGGGGTGGCGGGCGGTTCGGGGGTGTCGGGATCAACGGCCGGGGCAAGGGCCGCGGCAGGGTTCACCGCGGAGCTAGCGGCCACGGGGTTAGCCGACACGGGGCGATTGGCCGCGGCGGGCGTCGGCGTCGTAGGGGTCAGGCCGACGGGCACTTCGGGGAGCGGGTTGGCCGGCGGCGGCGGGGCGGCGGCGACGTTGGTCACGTTGGCGAATTCGACCGCGGAGCCGTCGTCGAGTTGGAGGCGGGACTGGCCGTCGATCACGCGGACCGAGGTGACGGTGCCGCTGACGTTGCGGCCGTCGTTGTTGAGGCCCTCGACCTGCCGGCCGATCAGCGCGCCGGCCTGGCCGATCGTGTTCTGGAGGACCAGCGACTGGAGCTGTTCCTGGAGGGCGATGTCGCCCTCGATGTTGCGGAGGCTGCTGAGCTGTTCGAGGGTGGCGGCGGTGTCGTTGGGCTCGAAGGGGTCTTGGTTGGAGAGCTCTTCGAGGATGATGCCCAGGAACTCCTCGCTGCTGATCTCGGCGAAGGGGTTGGTCGCCGAGGTCTGGACTTCGGGGCCCGGCGTGGTCGGGAGGTTCGGGGCGATGGAGGAAGCGGCGGACATGGCGGGGGCTCCTGGCGGAGGACGGGGTCGGAGGTCGGGGTCGGGGCCGCGGGTGGATGCGCGCGGGCGGCGGGGGATTAGTTCAGGTCGGCGGGGTCATCGTCGGGGCGGAAGAGGTCGTTAAAGCGTTCGGGGGCGGGGCGATCGGAAGACGAGGGGTCGCGGTCCTGGGGGGATTGGCCGGAGTTTTGGCCGCGGCTGCGTCCCTCATTGGGGTTCTGGGAGGAGGCGGACGGGTCTTGCTGGGTTTGGTTCTGGAGCGAGGAGGCGTTGGCGGAGCTGCTCAGGGCCTGGACGCCGAGGCGGTCGACCTGGAGGCCCTGGGCTTCGAGGGTGGAGCGGAGCTGGGTGAGCTGCTGGGTGAGGAGGGTGCGGGCGGATTCGGTTTCCGCGTGGAAGCGGGCGGAGACGGAGGTGCCCTGGAGGTTGAGTTCGATGCGGACGGTGCCGAGGTCCGGCGGGGTGAGGCGGAGGGTGACGTTGCCGCCCTGCTGGTTGACGGCCGAGTTGAGCCCGCGCGAGAGGCGGGCGGCGTTTAGGGCGTCGAGGTTGGAAGGGTTCAGGGTGGTCGGAGACGCCGCGGGGGCGGGCGTGGCCGGGGCGGGGGCGTCGGCGTTGAGGGCGGTGGTGAGGACCGGGACGGGGGTGGCCGGGGCGGGAGT
>JBCDDZ010000128.1:0-1622 GCA_039180025.1 Planctomycetota bacterium | reverse complement strand
CCAACAGCCAGAGGCGGAATCATGTCCTGTTCAGCACAAAACATCGCACATCCATTACAAAAGTCAGCCGCCCTGAGCAGCCGTGTGTGGGCCGGGGGGTGCAGCAGACCACCCCAGGGGCGGCGGCCGGTGACCGGGGGCGGCGCTCCCAGCTGGCTGACCGCCCGCCCCCCGCCGCCGCCGCACGGTATTTTTAGTGCTGAAAGGCTGCCGGCCCCGACAGCGGGGCCGACGTCCACCACGGCGCGCCTCATTACAGGCCGACGCCGTCCTGTTCACGTGTCATGCCAACAAGGCCTCAGCGGAGCCGCCGCGGGGCCGGAGCGGACGGGAAACCATACAGACTCTTCGTCGACTTCAACTGCACCGGACAGACTCTTCGTCTTCTTCAGCTGCACCGGACAGACCGCGCAACCCCGCCGGGCTCCACCCTCCCCCTCCTGCGCACACCCCAAACCCAGACACCTCTGCACCTTAGAGGCGGAGTTCGGTTAAGCTGGGCCGCCGTTGATCCGGCTGTCCCGGTGCAGACGGCGCTGGTAGGGTGTGGCGCGGCGGAGCGGCGCAGGTGCCGGGGTGTCGGCTGCTCCGTCAGGCCGGCGCGCCACGTGCGGCCGCCTGCCAAACCAAGCTGCCGCGGCGGCCGACAGCCGCCACATTCCGGCCGGCTGGGCTGATGTTCGAATTTCGGACGTCTAGAGTGGTCGGGCAGAGGCGCGCCCGCCGCCCGGGTGGTCAGGTCAACAGCAGAGGCGGATACACGTCCAGAACTTCTGGAGCAACAACACGAACTCGGCTCGGGGCGCCGGTGTTTTTAACCTACGGCATCGTGCGCGGGCTGAACCAAACACTGCCCTACGCCGTGATCCCGCAGTTCATCGGGGCATTGATCGGGCGATACTACTTCCAGAAAAAACTAGGCCTCCGCTGGCGACAATACATCCCCGTCCTCGCCGCGGGTTTCAGCTGCGGCATGGGCCTGATCGGCACGCTCGGCGTCGGGTTTACCTTCTTAGCCAAAAGCGTTTTTAAGCTGCCTTACTGATCGAAACCGCTATGGACCCACCGCTCGTCAACGTGACCGATGTCGTCAAGACGTTTCCGCTCCGCCGCCGCGGGGGCGAGCGTCAGGAAGTCCGCGCGTTGGACGGGGTGAGCCTGACGGTACGCCGCGGCGAATACCTCTCGATCATGGGGCCGTCGGGCTCGGGCAAATCGACGCTGTTCAACATCATCGGGGCGCTCGACGTGCCGACCTCCGGCGACGTCCGCATCGGCGACCTGAGCCTGCCGACGCTAAGCTCCCGACAGCTCGCCTACGTCCGCGGTCACCATCTAGGCTACATTTTTCAGGCTTACAACCTGATCGCTTCGCTCACCGCGGTGCGGAACGTTGCGTTGCCCCGCATCTTCGCCGGGCACTCCCCGCAAGACGCCGAGCGAGTCGCAACCGCGAAGCTGGAGCAAGTCGGCCTCGGCCACCGCCTCACCCACCGCCCCGGCGAGCTGTCGGGGGGCGAGCAGCAGCGCGTCGCGCTCGCCCGCGCGCTGGTGCTTTCCCCGCCGCTCATCCTCGCCGACGAGCCCACGGGCAACCTCGACACCGCCACCAGCGACGCGAT
>JBCDDZ010000127.1:0-1832 GCA_039180025.1 Planctomycetota bacterium | reverse complement strand
GGCCGAAGCGTTGTCGGTCAGTGAGTCTTGGGTGCGGCGGGTCAAGCCGCGTCGGCGGGAGTATGGGGAGCGGGGGCCGAGGCCGCGGGGCGGGTCGCGGGGGGTCAAGCTCGACCGGGCACGGTTGGCGGCGTTGGTGGCCGATCAGCCCGACGCGACGCTGTCGGAGCTGCGGGCCCGGCTGGCGGTGCCGGTGGCCCGCTCGACGATCTGTGAGGCGCTCAAGGAGCTGAAGCTCTCTTACAAAAAAAGACGATCCACGCCGCCGAGCAGGACCGGCCCGATGTCGCCGAGCGTCGGGCCGCATGGCGGCTGATCGGATGGGGTCTGGACCCGCGTCGGCTAGTTTTTATCGACGAGACGTGGTGCAAGACCAACATGACGCGGCTGCGGGGCAGGTCGCTGGTGGGCAGGCGTCTGGTGGCGAAGGTGCCGTATGGGCACTGGAAGACCACGACGCTGGTCGCGGCGTTGGGCCACCGCGGGATGTGTTGCGGGATGACGGTGGACGGGCCGGTGAACGGGGACGTATTCGTGGCGTTCTGTGAGCGGGTGCTGGGGCCGACGCTCCGGCCCGGTGACGTGGTGGTGATGGACAACCTCTCGGCCCACAAGGTTGCGGGGGTGCGAGAGGCGATCGAGGCGGTGGGGGCAGAGGTGCTGTACCTGCCGCCGTACTCGCCGGACCTCAACCCGATCGAGCTGGCGTTCAGCAAGCTCAAGAGCCTGATGAGATCTGCAGGGCACCGGGCGGTGGACGCGTTGTGGGGTGACACCCAGCGGCTGCTCGACGCGATCACCCCGAGCGACGCCGCGGGCTTCTTCAAGCACTGCGGCTACCCGCTACAAATGGAGTGAACACGCTCTAGGCAGGCGTATTCACGCAATCTTCTTTACGTAGGGGGTAAATCAAAAGTTTACCAATCGTCACGGAGGGTCGAGACGATGCGGGAGGCGAGTTGATCGACGGCTGTCCACTGGCCGTACTCGGGGCGATCGGAGATGCCTGCTGTGGGGATGTAGCGGCCGGGGCCGGAGAAGCCACGGCGGCTTAACAGCGTTTCGCCCGTCGCGAGGTCTTTCCACTCGAGGTCGACGGTGACCAGGACTTCGAGTTCCTGAGGGATGCTGCCGGTGCGGGTGCGGCTGAGTTGGGCCTGTTGGACATTGGTGACGGTGACCAGAAGCAGTGTGTCGGCCGTCGCGGCGGCGACCCGCTTATATGGTGTGCGTTGTTCGAGCTGCTTGATCACCGCTTCAGTGAGTTGGTCTTCGACGCCACGGTAGAAAGTGCGGTTCTCGAAGATAGGCACGGCGACGGTACGGTATTGGTCGGGATAGAGCTCTTGGTTGGAGTAGCCGCAACCTGTGAGCAACAGGATTAGGAGTGGCCCGATGAAACACTTGAAGCCGTTGGCCTTCAAACGATGCGCGATCCTCGGAGGCAGGGATGACAAGAGGGGATAAGCATTCACTGGATAGCCATCCCGAATGTTTCGAGTTGTTCAATCGCTCTGCGGGCGGCAACACTTTGGGGATACTCTTGGATCACGCGGCGGTAAAGTACGGCTGCTGATACGCGTTTGCCACGCTTGAGATACCAGTCGGCATTGGTGAGATCACGTAGGGCCAATGATTCGTTGATGCGGACTTCAAGAGCTTCAGCCCCGATGCGGTCGGCGGCAGCAGGGTAAGCGTCGCGGTATTCGCGCAGGCGTTGCTGTGCTTCGAGCAGGCCGGTGGTGTCGAAGCGGGGCCCGCGGAACCGGGCAAGGCTGGCCTGGATCAGGCGTAGCATGGCCCACTCGCGTTTCGTACTTTGAGGATAGTTC
>JBCDDZ010000126.1:0-1888 GCA_039180025.1 Planctomycetota bacterium | reverse complement strand
TTTTTCAAAAATGTATCCAGCCTTTGGGTGACCGAAAGAGTTTGCCCCCCTCCAACGCTTTGGGGGGGGGGGGCATGGCCGGAATGCCCCCCCCCCCGGCGGCCGCCAATGTGGTTGAGCAAAGTGGCGGGGGGGGCGGTCGGGGTCGGCGCGGAGGCGGCCGGTATAGAGGGCGGCCTGGACGAGCCGGCCGTGGTCGCTGATGAATTCGAGGTCGCCGGGGGGGAGCTGCTGGGCGAGGTCGTCGAGGTCGACGGCGGGGCTGAGCTTGACCGCGGCGTGGGGGTGTCGGTCCAGGAGGCGGCGGAGGACCGGGGGCGGGGGCAGGTGGTCGGCGAGGCGGGAGACGCGGCGGCCGGCAACGCGGCGGGCGGGGTCTAGGTGCAGCGCGCGGTCGGGTTCGTGGAAGGTTTCGGCGTCGGCGACGCGGGCGGGGCAGCGGGCGTTGTGCCCGGCCATCCAGGCGCGGACCGGGTCGCGGTCGACGGCGAGGACGTCGAGTCCGGCGGCGGCGAAGCCGAGGCTGTCGCCGCCGATGCCGCAGCAGACATCGGCGAGATGGGTGAGTCCGGCGCGGCGGAAGCGTTGAGCCTTGTGGTCGGCGACGTGGCGGGGGGTGGCCTGTTCGACGCCGGGGACGTCGGCGAGGAGCCGGGGGGCGAGGCCGGGGAATTTGACGGCGGCTTTGCGGCGGGCGGCGAGGAGTTCGACGGCGACGGCGACGGCGTCGGGGGGGTGGTGCTTGCGGAGGCGGGCGAGGTCGGCGACGCGGCCGGGGTCGATGGCGTCGGCGGCGGCGAGCAGGTCGGGGTCGTCGGCGACGCGCTGCCAGAGGGAGAGGGTGGCCAAGAAGAGCGGGAGGGGTGGTGGGGGGAGGGGGGGGTCAGAGCCGGCTGTAGCGGGAGAGCAGGTCGATGATGCGGGGCTGCTGGGGCTGGAGCATGACGCTGCGTCGCCAGCACTCGACTGCGCGTTCTTTTTGGAAGCGGTTTTCGCGTTGGCCCTCGAGGTAGAGGGTCATGTAGCAAGCCCCGGCGCCGTTGAGGGCGGCGATGTCTTCGGTGTCGAACTGGAGGGATTCTTCGTAGTGGTCCAGGGCCTGTTCGAATCGTCGGAGCTTGAAGAGGGCGTAGCCGAGGCGTTCGTGGGCGGTGCCCGACGGGCTGGAGAGGATCAGGGAGTTGAGGGTGTTGATGGCGCGGGGGTAGTTGCCCAGGCGGATGTGGGCGTCGGCGAGGCCCAGGAGGACGGGGTCGGCGAGTTCGCCGAGCTCGTTGGCGGTGCGGTAGGCGTCGATGGCGGATTCGTATTGGCCCAGGAGCGAGTAGGTGGCGGCGAGGTTGGACCAGGCGGGTTGCGACTCGGGGTTGACCGTGGTGGCGAGGCGGGCGTAGGGGAGGGCGGTGCGGGGCTCGCCGAGCTGGAGGTAGGCCGAGGCGATCTCGCGGTTGGATTCGAAGTCCTGGGGGGCGATGGCCAGGGCGCGGAGGTAGCGGGTGATGGCCTCGTCGATCTGGTCGTTTTTCTGGGCGGCGAGCCCGCCGCGGTAGAGGGCTTTGTGGTTGTTGGGGTCGTTTTCGACGGCGCGGTCGAAGCGTTCGAGGGCGAGGTCGAAGTCGCCACGGTCGAGGAAGATATTGCCCATGCCCATGTAGGCTTCGGTGAGTTTGGGGTTTTCTTCGAGGGCCAGGGAGAGGGCGGCGAGGGCGGAGTCGTCCATGCCCTCCTGCTGGAACTGGCGGGCGTCGGCGAGGTGCTTGCTGACTTTTTTCTGCTGGGCGGAGGGCCCGAAGGCGTTGCAGCCGACCGTGAGGGTCAGGGCGGCGGCGAGCAGCAGCGTCGTCGGCCGGGGGAGGGTCGTCATCACGGGGGTTTCCGAAGGGGGCGG
>JBCDDZ010000125.1:0-2005 GCA_039180025.1 Planctomycetota bacterium | reverse complement strand
CGCCGACCCCCCCGCCCCCCCCCCCTCCGCCGAACTCACCCTCCCGCCCACCGCCGCCGACAGCGACCACCACCGCCTCCTCCAGGCCCACGCCGCCCCCGTCTACGACCCCGACCGCCGCCGCGCCGGCGTCGTCGTCGTCCTCCACGACATCACCCGCCTCCGTCAGCTCGAAGCCGTCCGCCGCGACTTCGTCGCCAACGTCTCCCACGAGATCAAGACCCCGATCTCCGCCATCAAGGCCGCCGTCGAAACCCTCCTCACCGACCCCGAACCCCCCCCCGGGCCCCGCCACAACTTCACCGGCATCATCGCCCGCCAGGCCGACCGCCTCGACGCCATCGTCGACGACCTGCTCAGCCTCACCCGCCTCGAACAGGAAAGCCCCGACGCCGCCGACGAACTCAAAGCCTACCCCGTCGCCCCCGCCATCGCCGCCGCCTGCGAATCCTGCCACGCCCACGCCCACGACAAATCCATCTCCCTCCAAACCGACCTCCCCGACCCCGCCCCCCACGCACGCTGCGTCCCCACCCTCCTCGAACAGGCCCTGGTCAATCTCATCGACAACGCCATCAAGTACAGCCCCGAACACACCACCGTCCGCATCACCGCCCAGCACCGCGGCGAGTCCATCGTCCTCGCCGTCACCGACCAGGGCCGCGGCATCGAACCCGAACACCTCCCCCGCCTCTTCGAACGCTTCTACCGCACCGACCGCGCCCGCAGCCGCCAGCTCGGCGGCACCGGGCTGGGCCTCTCCATCGTCCGCCACATCGCCGACAGCCTCGGCGGGCACGCCACCGTCACCAGCACCCTCGGCCAAGGCAGCACCTTCCAGCTCCACCTCACCGCCGCCGACGCTCCCACGCCCCCCCGCGTCCCCTCCCCCGGCGTCTAACCCCGCCCCGCGCCACCCGACGCCCGATACACTGGAGCTTCCTTCCACCCCAACTCCCCGCGAAACCACGCCATGCCGCTCTTCCTCCAACGCCAAATCAGCAACCTCAAAAAAATGCTCCTCAGCCTCGGCGCTTCCTGCGAAGACCAGGTCCGCGACGCCATCCGCGCCGTGATCCAGCGCGACGTCGACCTCGCCGACCGCGTCATCGAGGGCGATAAAAAAATCGACCTCCTCGAGATCGACGTCGAAGAAGAGTGCCTCCACACCCTCGCCCTCCACCAGCCCGTCGCCTTCGACCTCCGCTACGTCGTCGCCGTCCTCAAAATGAACAACGACCTCGAACGCATCGGCGACCACGCCAAGAGCATCGCCGAGCAAGCCAAGTTCCTCGCCGGCGAAGGCCAGGTCCAGGAACCCCCCTTCGACCTCGCCGCCATGGGCAAACGCGTCGAACAGATGCTCCGCTCCGCCCTCGACGCCGTGGTCAACATCGACGTCGAGATGGCCCAGCAGGTCCGCGTCCTCGACGACGAGATCGACATCATGCACGCCTCGATGTACGGCCGGGCTATCGAACTCATGCGCGACCACCCCCACCAGACCGAACAAATGGTCCACTTCATCAACGTCTCCCGCCAGCTCGAACGCATCGCCGACCACGCCTGCAACATCGCCAAAGACGTCCTCTACATCACCCAGGGCGAGATCCCCCGCCACGCCCGCCTCCGCCGCGAAAACGCCCAACAACAAGCCGACCAAATCCCCACCGAAGACGCCTAACCCCCGCACCACTCCCGCCCAACCCCGACCCCCCTCTCGAGTAGCGGGCGAGCTTGCTCGCCACCCGTCGGGGCATAACCCCCCCGAGGCCACCCCACCTCAGTGGCGTGGAGCCCACCGAAAAAAACGTCTACCCGGCCCCCGCCCTATCCCCCCAGCACCGCCCCCCCTTTTCGCGCAAAATCTCCCCCGGGCCAAAATGAACCCCCTCGATGTCGCGATCGAGAGCATGACCGTCGTCGCCCTGGCCCAGGGCCCCGCCGACCCCGCCCCCTCCCCCTCCGACCAGGACGTCGTCGATGCCCAGGAAGTCCTCGGCGT
>JBCDDZ010000124.1:0-2059 GCA_039180025.1 Planctomycetota bacterium | reverse complement strand
GAGCCCCCCTGAAATCTCCCCGGAATCCCGGCCGCGCCTCACGAAATCGTCAGCGTCGGCGCCGCGTTCGCCCCGCTCATCAGCGTCAGCCCCACCTGCTGCACCAGCGCCCGCGCCATCGCGTCCAGCTCGCGCGCCAACTGGTCGTCGCCCGTGAAATTCGCCGTCGGGTCCCCCGCGTCCGCGTTCCGCCGCAGGTTCGTGTTGATCGGCAGCGCCCCCAGGAACGGCACCCCCGCCTGCTGCGCCAACATCTCCGCCCCGCCCTTCCCGAACAGGTCGTACTCCTTGCCGTCGTCCCCGATGAAATAGCTCATGTTCTCGACCAGCCCCAGCACCTCGACTCGGAGCTGGCGGAACATCTGGATCGCCCGCTTCGCGTCGTCCTGCGCCACCTTCTGCGGCGTACACACCACCACCGCCCCGGTCAGCGGCAACAACTGGCTCATCGTCAGCGGCACGTCCCCGGTCCCCGGCGGCAGGTCGATAATCAGATAATCCAGCTCTCCCCAGTCCGTCTGCGTCGCCAACTGCTGGAACGCCCCGTGCGCCATCGGGCCCCGCCAGATCAGCGGCTTGTCGTCCTCCACCAGCGCCCCGAGCGTCATCACCTTCACCCCGTGCAGCTCGAACGGGATCAGCATCTTCCCCACCGTCCGCGCCTCGAACCGGTCCGTCCCCAGCATCGTCGGCAGCGACGGCCCGTAGATGTCCCCGTCCATGAGCCCCACCTTCGCCCCCCCCCGCGCCAGCCCCACCGCCAGATTCACCGCCACCGTCGACTTGCCCACCCCGCCCTTGCCCGCCCCGACCGCCAGGATATGCTTCACCCCCGGAAGGGGATTCCCCCCCCCGTCCGCTTCTCCACCACCACCGCCCGCCGACCCGCCCGCCAACTCGATCGAAAACGCTACCTCCGCCTCCAGCCCCAACGCCTCGATCCCCTCTACCGCCGCGGCCCGGAACCGCTCCTTAAAAGCACCCGCCCGCTGCGGCAGCTTGATCCCCACCACCGCCCGGCCGTCGCCGACCTCGACGCTCTGGACCATATTCAAGCTCACGATATCGCGCTTCAGCTCCGGGTCTTCGATCGACCGCAGCACCCGCAACACGTCCTCTTTCTGAATCGCCATGCGCGAATCATAGGGGCCCGCGCCGCCCACCGCCAAACCCCGCCGCCGGCCCTGCAATAAACCCCGCCCCGCCGCGTTAGACCCTCGGCTCCGGACGCCACCGTTCAAACTCCCCCCGCTTTCGGAAATAAACCCGCTATGAAAAACGACCCGCTCAAAATCAGTCTCGCCGCCCTGCTCGCCATCGTCCTGGGGGCCGGCATCGCCTCGGCCGAAACCGCGCCCGCCGCCGACACGCCCGCCGAACGCACCGAAGCCGGTGCCGCCGACGACACGCCCGACCGCGAGCGCCGCGCCGAACGCGGCCCACGCGGCGAGAAAGCCGACGGCGACAAAAACTCCCGCGGCAAAAAAGGCCAACGCCACAAAGTCCTCTTCGACGGCATCGAACTCACCGACGACCAAAAAACCAGCCTCCGCGAACTGATGAAGAGTAAAAAAGCCCAGCGTCAAGAGATCCGCGAGGAAGCCCGGGCCGCCCGCGAGGCCGGCGATCAGGAAGCGCTCCAGGCCATCGTCAGCCGGATGCGCGAACTGGCCGACGAAACCCACGCCCAGGTCCGGGCCCTGCTCACCGAAGACCAGCAACCTCGCTTCGACGAGAACCTCGCTGCCGCCAAAGAACAGCGCGAGAAACGCCGGGCCGAACGCGCCGCCAAAGGCTCGAAAAAAGACCGGAAACAAGGTAAAAAAGACAAATCCGCCCCGGATGACCAAACCGAACAAAGCCCCGAAGGCGACACCCTCGACCTCTGATTCCCCCGCGGGGCCGCCTTCCTCCCCCCCCCTCCCGCCTCCGGCTCCCCCCCTTGCCCCTCGGCCCCCTCAGGCCGCGGGGCTTTTGTTTAGTTCAGATAACCCCTTAATCTCGGCCATCCTCAAAACACAGCGCGGCCTGCTGCCCGCGAACCGGGCGTCGCCCTTCG
>JBCDDZ010000123.1:0-2068 GCA_039180025.1 Planctomycetota bacterium | reverse complement strand
CGACATGGCCCGGCCATCGCGCTTGTAGCGTACCAGCCAGATATTGATAGACTTCCAGAAATCCATCGATAAATCGGTCAGTCTGTCGCCTACGGCTTTGTGCTTGAGTGAGGCGAGAGACTTACCACCATCGCTTTCAATGAAGTCAATATCGTCGTCCTTTTCTAGGCGTGGTCTGAGAACCCTACCGGCCGTCGCCTCGTAGGTGTGACATGGACGACTTGACGCTCACGGACGAGCAGTGGTCGGCGATCGAACCCTACCTGCCACGGTCCACGGCGACGACCGGCCGGCCGATGGCGGATCGACGCCGCAGGCTCGAAGGGATGCTCTTTCAGCTCACCACCGGCTGCCCGTGGCGGCACCTGCCACGCGAGCGGTTCGGGCCGTACCAGACGGTGTATCACCCCTTCAACCGCTGGCGGAAGCTCGACGTGTTCGATCGCTGGGTCCGGGCTTGACGGAAGCGGGCCGACGCCGCCGGGGAGATCGACCGGTCCTTGCTCTGTGCCGACGGGACGAACGTCCGCGCCGCGGCCTCGGCTTCGGGCGGCCGTCTCTCCCCCCGCCCGAAGAACCCCTCGGCCACGCGTTGGGCCGCTCCCGCGGCGGATTCGGCAGCAAGTTACACCTGCTGACCTGCGGCGAAGGCGTCGTCCTCGCCGCGACGCTCACGGCGGGTCAGGCCCACGCGTCGAAACAACTCGAACCGCTCTTGGACCGGGTGAAGGTCGGGCGCCGTCAACGCGGTCGGGCCGTGGCGTGTGACCGGGCCTACGACACGCCGGCCTGCCGCCCCGCGATCCGCCGCCGCGGGATGCGGGGCGTCATCCCCGCCAAGCGTCTGGCCCCCGGGAAGCGGCGCCGCCGACGGGGCCGGCCGCCGAAGTTCGATCGCCGTCTCTACCCAAGGCGCAACGTCGTCGAACGCACGATCGGTTCGCTCAAACGCTTCCGCCGGCTGGCGACCCGCTACGAGAAGCTCGCCGTCAACTTCATGGCCTTCGTCCAACTCGCCATCACCGTGCTCTTGATACGAAAACTGTTTTCAGACGACGCCTAGAGCCTGTGATGCACTTTCTTGTATCGCGTTGACGAGTTGGGCGAGCATGAGGATGATGAACGCGGTGGTGTGGAGCCCCTCCAGCGTGGCGGGTAACCGCTCATAGTCTTTCACCAGCCTTCTGAACCGGCTGGCCCACGCGAAGCTGCGTTCGACCACCCACCGCCGGGGCAACAGCACGAAGCCACGCTTGGCGTAGGGCAGCTTGACCACCTCCAACTGAATCCCGTGGGCTCGGGCGGCGTCGGCGGCTTTGTGGCCGGTGTAGCCTTGATCGACGTAGGCCACTTCCACTTGTTCATCGGTGGCCTCTTGCACCTGCCGTGCCAGTTCGCCGACCTGCTTGCGGTCGTCTTCGTTGGCGGGCGTGACGGTCAATGCGAGCAGGTGCCCGGGGGTGTCGACCGCGAGGTGAAGCTTGCTGCCGTGCTTGCGTTTGTGGCCGTCGTAGGCGGCTCGGCTCCCACTCTCGGGGGTGCTACGCAAAGTTCGGCTATCCAAGATCGCCGCGGTGGGCTCGGGTTCTCGGCCGCCGAGTTCACGCAGCAGCCGACGCAGATCATCGGCGATCTGCAAGAAGATATGCGACTTCATCCACCGCCGAGATTGCGGATAGACCGCCTGCCACGGCGGAAAATCGTGGGGCAGGTAGCGCCACTGGCTGCCGGTGCGGACGATCCAGCGTAGGCCGTTGAATAGCTCGCGGAGTGGGTATTCACGTTGCGGGGCGTCTTCACGCATCAGCGTGAGGTAGGGCGAGATCAACGCCCACTCGTCATCGCTCACGTCACTGGGGTAGGGCTTCCTTGCCATAAAGCAAGGATAGGACGATCGATAGAAAATGCATAACAGGCTCTAGGGGGTCAGGACCGTGCGTGGTTAGAGGTAAGGTTGAATGAGGGGTCAACGGTAAAAGAAACTGCGGAACTTAGAGCGGATCGACTTCTTCAATCGAGTGACTGCCGCTTGGCTCAAACCGTGTCGTTCGGCAAACGACTTTTGAGT
>JBCDDZ010000122.1:0-2101 GCA_039180025.1 Planctomycetota bacterium | reverse complement strand
TCCTCTCATGACCCCCTCACCCAACCTCCTCCAGCGTGTCCGTGCCCTGGCCACCCGCCTCCACCACGACGAGCGCGGCGCCGAGGGCCTCGAAAAACTCCTCATCATCGCGGCCGTCGTCCTCCCGCTCCTGGGCCTGCTCCTATTCTTCCGCCGAGACTTGGAAGAGTTCGTCAACAGCCGCTGGGAAGAAGTCGTCGATAACGAGCAAGACAGCGGCGGCAGCGACGACACCACCCCGTAATCCCACCCAGTCTCCTTTTGATTAGGGACCCTTCCTCCCCGCCCGGGGCCGCTCCGGGGCGACCCCCCGTCCTTATCCGCTCTTGCTTACCGCCGCCTGGATCAGTTACGCCCTCCTTATGGCGGTCGCCCTCACCGCCGCGGTCACTGACCTCCGCACCGGGCTCGTGCCCAACCGGCTGACCTACCCCGCCATCTTCTTCGGGCTCGTCTACTGGCCGCTCGTCGGCCTCGTCTTGGCCGACCCTCAAGCCGCGCTGCACCTCGGCCGCGACGCCTGGATCGCGATGTTCTGCGGGCTCATCCCCTACGCCCTGCTCGTCCTCACCGCCGGGCTCGGCGGCGGCGACATGAAACTCATGGCCGCCATCGGCGCGCTCTCCGCCTCGTGGCAAGTCGTGCTCAGCACCACCGTCTACGCCCTGCTCGTCGCCTTCGTGATGGCCCTGGTCGTCATGGTCCGCCGCAAGGTCGTCAAGCAAACCCTCGCCCGCTTGTTTTCCGCCGCCCTGCTCGCCCCCAGCCGGGTCCGGGCCGACCCCCCGCGCGACAGCCCGAAGGTCGCCTTCGCCGCCGCCGTGGCCGTCGGCGTCGCGGTGGCTGGCGCGGAACAGCTCCTGGGCTGGCAGTCTCCCTGGCGCGGGTTCAGCCCCTGACCCGTCCGCCGTCATCCGGACCCACGCCGACCCGCCGCGGCATTTCCCGCACGCAAAAACTCGGGCAGCGCCGCGGCTTTTCGCCCCGCGGCGCGTCCGCAAAACACTCTCCCGCTGCGGCTCCCGTGGACGCCCATCGATCACCGACCATACCTAGCGATACCCCACCACCCCCACTCCGCTCTCCCGCCCGCCTCACCCGCCGCTTGACGCCCAGCCCGCCAGCGATCACACTACCGATAACTGTTCGCAAGGAGGTGAACGCATGTCACAAATGACCGACGGACCGGTAAATCCCCGCCCCTCTCAACCCCCGAGCCCCACGGCCGTGCCTCCCCTGCACGCCCCCCGGCCGGACGTGCTCGGCACCATCGGCCCCGCCGCCGAGTTGGCGACCCCCAAACCGCCCACCCAGCTTTCTCGCGAACAGATCCTCGACGCCACCGAGCTCTGCCTCCGCGACCTGGGTTACGACGGCACCACCATCCGCCGCATCGCCAAACAGCTCGACTGCGCCGTCGGCTCGATCTACCGCTACTTCAGCGACAAACGCGACCTGCTCGCGGTCGTCGTCCAGCGGCGCTTCGAACCCGTCCTCGATCGCATCGACGCCAACGCCCCCACCGACGCCGTCTCCAACCTCTACGCCCAGATCGCCGCCGACCAGCCCGAGCTCTACCGCCTCATGTTCTGGCTCGCCAGCGTCGGCCAAACCACCCACACCAACACCCTCCCCGCCGTCGTCCGCCGCATCATCGACGCCTGGGCCCAGCGCTTCGGGGACCGCCGCGTCGCCGAGTCCTACTGGTCCCACGTCCACGGCGCTATCATGCAGGGCCGCCGCGTCGACGACCTGCCCCTGCCCCCCGCCTCCGATCCGCTCCGCACCCCCGCCGCGCCCCCCGCGGTACCGCCCCGCCCCGAGGCCTGACCCGTGACCCGCCGGATCACCCTCGACGCCCCGGCCAAACTCAACCTCGCGCTCCAAGTCGCCCCCCCCGCCCCCGACGCCCCCCCGGCCGTCCGGGGCCGCCACCCCGTGGCCCGTTGGTTGGTCGCTCTCGACTTCGCGGACACCCTCCCCCTCGAAACCCACCCCCCCGAAGCCCCCCCCGAAGCCCCCCCGGACGCCGTCCCGAAATCGGCGGCCGACGCCCGGCCCGACCGCCACCGACAGCACGACTCCGACGCGGGCCCCCCCG
>JBCDDZ010000121.1:0-2293 GCA_039180025.1 Planctomycetota bacterium | reverse complement strand
GGGGGGGATAAACGGGTCGCCGCGACGGGGTCCGGCCGGACGCGTGTCTTGGGCTCGATCGGTCGGTTGGGGGTATAGTCGTTTTCGGCGTGGCGCGTGGCGAGGCGAACCACACAATTTAGGCTTGCGTGAGAATCGGGTCAAGCCTGCGGGCTGCTGGGAGACGAGGCGATGGCAGCACGTACGGGTTCGGGGGCCGGGACCGGGCGGCGGTGGACGGGGCCGCGGCGCTTCACGGCGGTGTGTGGGGCGTTGGCGGCGGCGTGGCTGGGGGTCGCGGTGCTGCCCTATGTGTTGACTCGGCCGCTGAACCAGGACTTCCCGCAGTTTTACATGGCCGGGGCGTTGGCGGCGGAGGGCCGGTGGCCGTCGCTGTACCCCGACCCGGTGCCGGGCGCGGGGGTGAACGCGGGGTTTTATGTGCTGCGGGCCGAGGGCGACCTGATCGGGTCGACCCCGAAGCCGGGCTACTCGGAGGCGGCGGAGCGGCGCGGGGTGCAGAAGAGCAACCGGTTCATCTACCCGCCGCCGGTGGCGCTGCTGGCCTGGCCGTTCGGCGAGCTGCGGTACCGGCCGGCGAAGTGCCTGTTCGGCGGGTTGCTCGCGGCGGCGAGTTGGGGGACGGGGTTTTGGGCGGTGGCGATCGGGCGTCGGCTGCGGGGCGGGCCGTCGCGGGTCGATGGGCTGGTGTGGCTGCTGATCTGCGTGTCGCCGATGACGCTGGCGTCGCTGCGGCTGATGAACGTGACGCCGCTGATCGCGTTCGGGATCGGCGCGGCGGTGTGGGCGATGCTGTCGCACGGACGGGCGAGGGCGGCCGGCCCGGTGGCGGTCGCGGCGCTGTCGTTCGGCGGGGTGTTCAAGAGCACGACGGCGCCGCTGTGGCTGCTGGAGGTCGCGCTGGGGCGGTGGCGGGTGGCGGGCGGGGTGGTCGCGGTGGCGGCGGTGACGATGGGGCTGGGCGTGGCGGTCGGCGGCGTCGGGCCGCTGCGGGAATACGTCGAGGTGATCCTGCCGACGCTGGGCCACGGCGTCGACTCCATGCGGAACAACCAATCGCTGAGCGTCGTCGCCGGCTGGGCGGGGCTGGCCCCCGAGGCCGCGACGGCGTGGACCCAGCGGCTCGGGTTGGCGGTGATCGCCCTGGCCGCCGCGGCGGTCTTCGCGCAGCGCCACGCGATCGCCGACGACCCGGGCCGGCTGGCGGCGTGGGCCTGCCTGATGCTGACGGTGTACCTGATCACCAGCCCGCTGTGCTGGGAGCACTACGCCCTGCTGACCGCGCCGTTCTGGGGCGGGTGGCTTTCGGTCGGCCGCGGGTCACGGTGGCGGGGCGCGGTGCTGGGGCTCGCCGTCTTGTCGGCGTGGTCGGCCTTCGCGGGCTCGGCGGGCCAGCCGCTGCACCCGTACACCCCGGACTGGCTGGTTAAGCACCACCTCTGGACCAGTCTGGCGGTCGTCGGCGTGATGGCGGGGATCGGCCTGCGTCCGGGCCCGCGGGTTTCGGAAGCCGGAGCCGAGGCGCGACCTACGGCTGATTATTCTCACTCGGCCCCGACGGCGGACGCGGCATGAGTCTGATCGTCGATTGCTACAACGTGCTGCACGAGACGATGCCGCCGGCGTTGGCCGGGCTGGACGAGGGCGGGCTCTGCCGGGCACTGGCGGCGAGCGGCTGGGCCAGCGCCGGCTCGGTCACCGTGGTCGCCGACGGCCGGCCCAAGCCGCTGCGTGCCGCCACGTCGCCCGTCGCCGACGTCGAACTGGTCTTCGCCGGCAGCCACCGCAGCGCCGACGACCTGATCGTCCAGATGATCGACCGCCACACCGCGCCCCGCCGGCTGACCGTGGTCAGCAGCGACCGGCAGATCCGCGCCGCCGCCCGCCGCCGCCGCGCCCGCGACCTGCCCAGCGACCGGTTCATCGACCAGCTCGCCCGCCAGCTCCGCCGCCGAGGCCAGGGGCCCCCGCCGCCGGGTCGACCCCGTGTCGAGCCGCTGCCGCCCGAACTCGTCGAGCGCTGGCGCCGGGCGTTCGGCATCCCTGACGACGACCCCCCCCCCACCCGCGGACCCCCCCCCCGCCCCCCCCGGAACTCCCCCGGAACTCCCCCGGAACTCCCCCGGGATCTGCCCCGAACCCGCCCTCGCGATTTCACCAGACCCAGTCTGCTTCTGGTGCCGGGGGAGTGTGTACTTTTCTCAAAATCGACACTGAAAAATAAGGAGAAAATCCATGGGATGTATAATCTCAAACCAACGTTTTCGCTGGCCTAATGACATCATTCCCTTCG
>JBCDDZ010000120.1:0-2347 GCA_039180025.1 Planctomycetota bacterium | reverse complement strand
GCGGTTTTTAATTGGCTTGGCCGGGGCGGGGATGGGTTGTTTGCTGCGCGGGGCGAGGACGTTTTGGGCCGAGGCGGGGCGGGGCGGGCCGAGGGTGGGTACCGATTTTTTTGATTAGGGGCAGCGGCGTTGAGCGGATATCACCGGAGGCTGATGCGGGGTTTGGCGGAGTGTCCCGGGTGCGGGCGGGAGCTGGCGGCGCCGCTGGCGGCGGCGGGTCGGCCGGCGCGTTGCACGGGGTGCGGGAACCGGTTTCTGCTGCCGAGCGCGGACACGCTGTTCGCGAACGCGGCGGTGTATCTGATGGCGAACGAGGTGGACGCGGACGAGCGGGCGGAGCGGGAGCTGCGGGCCAAAGCGGGGTAAGGGGGTTGGCTCGGGCGGTGGAGAAGGCGTGGGGCGAGGTGCCCATGATTGAATGATGGGCGGGTGGGTGTGTGCGCGGATGGGCGGCCGCGGCTTCGCGGCGGGGGTCGGCATGACGTGGGGCGGTGGGGTACCGGCGTCCCGGGAGCGGTTATTGGATTAGGGGGGGTCGTAGCCGGAGCCGCCGAGGGGGTGGCAGCGGGCGATGCGTTTGAGTCCGCGGAGTGCGCCGCGCCAGGGGCCGTATTTCTCGACGGCGTCGAGGAAGTACTGGCTGCAGGAGGGGTGGAAGCGGCAGTGTCCGCCGAGCCAGAGCCCGAGGGTGCCGCGGTAGACGGCGACGAGGAAGCGGAGGGCGGCGGCGGCGAGCCGGTCGAGGGGGTTCATCGGGGAGGGTCCGCGGTCGGGTCGGCGGCGGTGTGGGTTCCGGGGTCCGGGGTTCACGTTTCCGAGGGTCGGGGCTGAGGGGCGTGGCGCGTGGGGTGGGGGTTATTTTTCTTGGAGCCAGGCGGCGGCCTGGGGGGCGAAGTAGGTGAGGACGACGTCGGCCCCGGCGCGGCGGATGCCCAGGAGGCTTTCCATGACGACGGCGCGTTCGTCGAGCCAGCCGCTGGCGGCGGCGGCTTTGATCATGAGGTATTCGCCGCTGACCTGGTAGGCGGCGAGGGGCAGGGGGGTGTGTTCGCGGACGGCGCGGACGACGTCGAGGTAGGGGCCGGCGGGCTTGACCATGATGAAGTCGGCGCCTTCGTCCTGGTCGAGCCGGGTTTCGCGGAGGGCTTCGCGGACGTTGGCGGGGTCCATCTGGTAGGTTTTTTTGTCGCCGGGGATGGTTTTGTCGGTGGACTGGCGGGGGGCCGAGTCGAGGGCGCCGCGGAACGGGCCGTAGTAGGCCGAGGCGTACTTGGCGGTGTAGGCCATGACGGCGAGGTCGGTGAACCCGTGGTGGTCGAGGGCGGCGCGGAGGGCGGCGACGCGGCCGTCCATCATGTCGCTGGGGGCGACGATGTCGGCGCCGGCGTGGGCGTGGCAGAGCGCTTGTTGGACCAGGGCGTCGACGGTGGGGTCGTTTTCGATGACGCCTTGGGGGCTGACCAGCCCGTCGTGGCCGTCGGCGGAGTAGGGGTCGAGGGCGACGTCGGTGATGACGCAGACGTCGGGGTGATTTTGCTTGAGGGCCCGGATGGCGTGGGGGATCAGGCCGTCGGGGTTCCAGGCTTCCTGGGCGGATTCGTGTTTGAGCGGGTCGTCGATTTTGGGGAAGAGGATGATTTTATCGATGCCCAGCGACCGGGCGCGGCCGACCTCGGCGAGCAGGCCGTCGAGCGACCAGCGGGTCTGGCCGGGGAGCGCATCGAGGGGGACGTCGTGCGGGTCGTCGTGGAGGAACAGCGGGTAGATCAGTTGGCCGGGGTCGAGGCGGGTCTCGGCGGCCATGGCGCGGATGGCGGGGGTGCGGCGGTTGCGCCGGGGGCGGGGGATGGGGCGGGGTGGCGGTGGGGCGGACATGGGGTCATGATACGCCGGGGGCGGGGGACGGAGGCTTTATGTCAGCGTTTGGTTCGTCTGCCGCGGGACCCCCGGAACCCCCGGAACCCCCGGAACCCCCGGAACCGCTGGATCCGTGGGAGCTGGTGGCGGCGCTGAGTGAGGGGTATTTTCCGATGGCGGAGGACGCAGCGTCGGCGGGGGTGGGTTGGTATCGGCCGGACCCGCGGGCGGTGCTGCCGCTGGAGGCGGGGGGGTTCCGGGTGCGGCGGTCGCTGGCGAAGTTTTTGCGTCGGGGCGAATTTGAGGTGCGGTTTGACGTGGACTTCCGGGCGGTGATGGACGGGTGCGCGCAGCCGCGGCCGGGGGAGGCCGGGACGTGGATCAACGCGACGATCCGGGAGGCGTACGGCGGGCTGGCGGACCTGGGGCTGGGGCACAGCGTCGAGGCGTTCGCGGGGGGCGAGCGGGTGGGGGGGTTGTACGGGGTGGG
>JBCDDZ010000119.1:0-2600 GCA_039180025.1 Planctomycetota bacterium | reverse complement strand
CCGCCGGCCCGCCGCCGACCGCCCCGCCGCCCCGCCGCCGGGCCCGCCGCTGCTGCGGCTCTACACCGTCGAGTCCGGCGACAACCTCAGCTCCATCGCCCTGGAGGTCTACGGCGACGACACCAAATGGGTCGATATCGCCCAGGCCAACCCGCTGGTCGACCCCAACCGCCTCCGCGTCGGCCAGGAGATCAAGCTCCCCGACCTCGCCGCCGCCGCCGGCCGCGCCGCCGAGACCGCCGGCCGCGGCGAATCCTCGGCCGAGTCCGAGCCCCCCGCCGCCACCGAGCTGCCCCGCCGCGGGACCACCTACACCGTCCGCTCGGGCGACAACCTCAGCTCCATCGCCAAGCAGTTCTACAACGCCACCGCCAAGTGGCAGCTGATCTACCAGGCCAACCGCCGCGCCATCGGCGATGACCCCGGCAACCTCCAGGTCGGCATGGAACTGCTCATCCCGCCCCCCGACACCGGGGCGAACTGATCGGATCGTTCATCGGCCCGGCCGAAGCGAACGGACCACGCTGCCGCCTTTTCTTCCCACCCTCTCCCCCGTCACCCCGTCACCCCGTCACCCCGTCACCATGCGCTACCTCATCACCGGCGGAGCCGGCTTCGTCGGCTCGAACCTCGTCCGCACCCTCCAAACCCAGCAGCCCGACGCCGAGCTGCTGGTCGTCGACGACTTCCGGCTCGGGACCTTCGCCAACCTCAGTATCGAGGGGCCCCACGGCTGGTCGTACCAAGGCGACGTCATCGCCGGGGCCCTGCACGAACTGGACCTCACCGGCCTGATCGACGGCTTCGAGCCCGACGTCGTCTTCCACGAAGCGTCGATCACCGACACGACCGTCACCGACGAGGCCCAGATGATCCGCGACAACGTCGAGCCGTTCGACGCCCTGGTCGAGCTCTGCGTGGCCCGCCGGATCAGGCTCGTCTGGGCCAGCAGCGCCGCGACCTACGGCACGGCGGCCAACGGCGCCCTCGCCGAGCGCCGGCCGTTCACCCTCGATGACGCCGGCCGGCCCGCCAACGTCTACGGCTTCTCCAAGTGGGTCATGGAAAACATCCAGCGCCGCACCCTCGCCCGCCACCCCGACGCCCACTTGGTCGGGCTGCGCTACTTCAACGTGTTCGGCCCAGGCGAGCAGAACAAAGGCAAGATGGCGTCGATGATCTATCAACTCGCCCACCAGATGCTCGCGGGCAAGCGGCCTCGCATCTTCTCGCCCGGCGACCAGGCCCGCGACCAGATCTATGTCAAAGACGTCGTCGGCTGCACCCTGGCGGGCGCGGACCCCGACAGCCGGTCCGGGATCTACAACTGCGGCACCGGCCAGGCCACCAGCTTCAACCAGATCGTCGCCGCGCTCAACCAAGCCTTGGGCACCGCCCACGCCCCGGATTATTTCGACAACCCGTTCAGCTTCTACCAGGACTACACCTGCGCCGACATCACGCAGACCACCGCGGGCCTGAACTGGACCCCGGCGTACACCACGCACGACGCGATCGTCGAATACGCCGAACTGCTGCGGGCCATGCAAGGATAGACCATGACGCCAACGTCGGCAGCGGGAACGGGCGGGCCGGGCGTAAAGTACCGGGTGGCGATGGACGGCGAAGGCCGGATCGCCGCGGACCTGCCCTGCCGGGACTGCGGCTACCTGCTGCGGACGCAGCGGCCCGAGGGGCGCTGCCCGGAGTGTGACCTGGCGGTGGCAACGTCGCTGGCCGCGCAGTCCTCGCCGCTGATGGACCGCGACTGGCTCCGAAACCTCCAGGTCGGTGCGGGGCTGCTGGCGGTGGCGCTGCCTTGTCTCTTTGCCTTTTTCCTGGGGGGCTTAGCGTGGATACTCGGCATCGCCTGCCTGCTGACGAATCTCCCGGCGGGCCAGAAAAACATCGTCCGCCTGCGGAAAATCGTTCTGCTCAGTCTGGCCGGGGCGGGGCTGACGGCCGTGGGGTTTATTGGGCTGATCGAGAACCAGACCCACCGGTGGGTCGTGCTGGCAACGTTCGCCGCGACGCTGGGGTGTGCCGGGGTCCACGTGGGCGGTGTGCTGCGTATAGCGGTGGTTTTTTGTCGCCACGCGGAGTGGCGCTGGCTGGGCCATGCCGGGAACACGCTGGCGGTCATGGCGTGGGTGAGCCCGTTCGCGGTGCTCGGCGGGCTACAGGTCATGGCCCTGTCGTTCGGCTACGCCTGGGGCGGTCGGGGCTCGCCGCCGCTGTGGCTGGACGTCATGACCTACCTCGCGGTATACGGCGGACTGGCCGCAGCGGCCGGGTTCCTGGCCGGGCATTTCGTGTTCTGGCTCACCCTGGCCATCCGGCTGCATGGCGTCCGGAAGCAGGCAGAGGCGGCAACCCAGCCCGGAGGCCAAGTCGAGTCCGGGGGTGGAGCCGAATCCGAGTCCGGGGGCGGGGGCGGGGGCAATTCCGGTGGCAATTCCGGGGGCGGGGGCACGTACGATGCGGCGGTCGAGCCCACCGAGTTGCTGCGAGAGCAGCGGAACTGAAGGCGTGACCGATCCAGCCGCCGCCGTCCCCCCCGTCCGCCCCGCCACAGGCCTCGTTACCCTTGATGCCGATGG
>JBCDDZ010000118.1:0-2639 GCA_039180025.1 Planctomycetota bacterium | reverse complement strand
GGGGGCCGGGGGGCCGGGGGTTGAAGGGGCGCTTGGCCTCAGCTCGGGGCACGGCGGGCCTCGTCGCGCACTCATTAGCTTAGCCGAGGTAGGCCCGTTCCTCGTCGAGGGCTTTGGGGCGGACCACCGCCCAGACGAGCCCGAGACGCTGGAGCAGGCGGATGGTGATCCAGGTCGGGTCGAACTCCCACCAGCGTCGGCCGTGGGCGGCGCACCGCGGCTGGGCGTGGTGGTTGTTGTGCCACCCCTCGCCGAAGCTCAGCAGCGCTACCCACCAGCAGTTGCGGCTGTCGTCCTTGCTCTCGAAATTCCGGTAACCCCAGGTGTGGGCCGCGGAGTTCACGAACCAGATCGAGTGGAACACAAAGATCGTGCGCAGGGCTCCGCCGTAGACGACCCAGCTCCAGCCGAGCCCCTTCTGGGTCCACTCGCCCAGGAAATACAGGGCGACCATGACCCCGATGGGGAAGCACCAGAAGTTGCGGTCGATCAGGCGGATGGCGCGGTCTCGGGTCAGGTCGCGGGCATAGCTGCTGGGGTCCGGATGAGTTTTAAAGAACGCCCACCGCATGTGCGACCACATGAACCCGTGGCGGGGCGAGTGCGGGTCGTCGTGCTGATCGGTGTGGCGGTGGTGCATCCGGTGCGTGCCGACCCACTCGACCGGGCCGTGCTGGAAATTGATGCAGCCGATCATGGTCAGCAGCAGGTGCATCGGCCGGTTGGTCTTGAACGAGTGGTGGGTGAGCAGGCGGTGGTAGCCCAGCGTGATCCCCAGGCCGCTGCCGACCCAGATCAGCAGGAAGCACCAGGCGAGCCCGGACCAGGAAAAAGTCCAGGGGGCGGCGAGGCACATCAGGTGCATGGTGACCAGCATGATCGCGCTGTCCCAGCGGAGGGTGCCCCGCGGCTTGGTCGGCAGAGGGTTCATGCCGGCATGGTAGGGCAACCGGGGCCGAGGCGTTTCTTGAGAAAAGCGATTTAACCCTTGTCCCCGGATCGGGCCGGCCGCGGCCGCCGGGCTGGAGCGGGCCGGCGGGCCGACCGCGCTGAAGCGTGGCCTGCCGCGGTGGCACCGCCTGCCGCGCGTCGGCGGACATCGGCGACCGTGAGCGCCGCCGGTCGGCAGATGTACGTCTCATCCCCAAGCCATACTCAAGTAAGTCGACACGCCGCCAAGGCTCCGGCCCCGCCGGGATCAGAGCAGCGAGACGGGATCGACGTCGACGGCGGCGTGCGTGTCGCTGATCAGTTGGCCGCGGTTGCGCAGGGCGGTGAGCAGCTTCTGGATCGACCCGGCGTCCGCGGCCAGGAGCTCGATCTGCTGGCGGTGGTGGTCGGCCAGGCGGGCGATGGGGCAGACCATCGGCCCGCGGATCCGGACGGCCAGGCCCAGCTCGTCGTGGGCCTGGTGGAGCCGACGGGCCAGGCGGTGGGCGCGCTTCTGGTTCGCCACCGGGTCGAGGTCGCGCAGCACGATCCGGGCCATCCGGCCGACGGGGGGCAGGCCGGCGGCCGCGCGGGTCTCCAATTCTCTCCGCGCGAACGCCGGGTAGTCGTGCGCCGCGGCCAGCTCGATCGCCGGGTCGTCCGGGTTGAACGACTGGACCACGACCCGACCGCGGTGCGCCCCGCGGCCGGCGCGGCCGGCGACCTGGGCGATGAGCTGGAAGGTCCGCTCACTAGCGCGGAAGTCCGGGAAGTTCAGGGACGTGTCCCCCGAGATCACGCCGACGAGCCGGACGTTGGGCACGTCGAGCCCCTTGGCGATCATCTGCGTGCCCAAGAGCAGGTCGGTCTCGCCGCGGGCGAAGGCGTCCAGAGTGCGCTGGTAGTCGCGCGCGGAGCGCATCGAGTCGGCGTCCATGCGGGCGAGGCGGGCCCCGGGGAATTTGTGTTCCAGCTCGGCCTGAACCTTCTGCGTGCCCAGCCCGAAGACGTTGACCCGGTGGCCCGATTCGGGGCAGACCCGCGGCAGGACCTGCTCGGCACCGCAGTGGTGGCAGCGCACGACGCCGCCCGTCGGCAGCGCCGCGTCACGGTGGTACACCATCGTGACGTCGCAGTGGTCGCAGCGCATCATCCAGCCGCAGCGGTGGTCGGGGCAAGCCAAATAGTTCGCGTAGCCGCGGCGGTTGAGCAGCAGGATCGTCTGCCCGCCGTCGGCGAGGTTCTGGTGCAGCAGCGTCTCGAGCCGACGCGAAAGCAGGTGGACCCCGCGGCGCTCGCGGCGCTCCTGGACCAGGTCGATCCGCTCGACCAACGGCAGCCGTGCGCCCGGGACGCGGTCGGGCAGTTCGAGCAGCCGGGCCCGGCCGGCCGCGGCGTTGTGGTAGCTCTCCAGCGACGGGGTCGCGCTGCCCAGCAGCACGGGGCAACCCGCGAGCTGCGCCCGCTTGATCGCGACGTCCCGGGCGTGGTACCGCGGGAGCTGGTCCTGCTTGTAGGACGCCTCGTGCTCCTCGTCGACGACAATCAGGCCCACCGCCGCGAGCGGGGCGAACACCGCCGACCTCGCCCCAACCACGATCCGGGCCCGGCCGTCACGCAGCTGCCGCCACTGGGCGTGCCGCTGCGCCGCGGTCAACCCCGAATGCAACACCGCCACCCCCCCCCCGCCCCCGGAAGCCCCCCACCCG
>JBCDDZ010000117.1:0-2772 GCA_039180025.1 Planctomycetota bacterium | reverse complement strand
CGGGGCGGCGTCGGCGGGCGGGGCGGAAGGGGGGGCAGGCATCGGGGCATTGTAAGGGGCCTTGGTCAGGGGACGGATAGGGGGCCTGGGGCGGCGGGGTCCCGGGGTGAGGCGTTTGAGCCGCTTTGGAGGCGTAAGTGAGAGGGTCGGCCGCAAGTCGGCCGGCCGGTGAGGCGGGGGGACTTGTCAAAGAGGGGGTGCGTCGCGGCGTCCGGGCTCGGCGTTGGCGGGCGGAGCGGGGGGACGTTTTAGAAGCCGACGGGTAGGTTTCCCGGCGGGTTCTGGTCGGCGGCGGACCCCACGGCCGAGGGGCGGGGAAGCCTTCGGCTTCGGGGAGGGGGATGACCTGCTGGATATCGAGGAGGAGTCGGTTGCCGTCGGCGTGGGGTTTCTCGGGGGAGACGGGGTTTAGTCAAGTAGGGCGTTGAGGGTGGGGCTGGGGCGCATTGCGGCGGTGACTTTGTGGTCGTCGGGGTGGTAGTAGCCGCCGAGGTCGGTGGGGGAGCCCTGGGTCTGGTCGATTTCGTCGAGGATGGTCGAGAGGTTTTGCTCGAGTTTCTCGGCGAGGGGGGCGAAGTGGGACTGGAGGTCGGGGGTCTGGTGCTGTTCGGCGAGGGCCTGGGCCCAGTAGAGGGCGAGGTGGGCGTGGCTGCCGCGGTTGTCGAGTTGGCCGACGCGGCGGAGGGGGGACTTGTTTTCGCGGAGGAGTTTGGCGGTGGCGAGGTTGAGGGTGTCGGCGAGGGCTTGGGCGCGGGGGTTGTGGTTTTTTTGGGCGAGGTCTTCGAGGGAGACGGCGAGGGCGAGGAACTCGCCGAGGGAGTCCCAGCGGAGGTGGGATTCCTTGAGGAATTGCTGGACGTGTTTGGGGGCGCTGCCGCCGGCGCCGGTTTCGAAGAGCCCGCCGCCCTGGAGGAGGGGGACGATAGAGAGCATCTTGGCGGAGGTGCCGAGTTCGAGGATGGGGAAGAGGTCGGTGAGGTAGTCGCGGAGGACATTGCCGGTGACGGCGATGGTGTCGAGGCCGTCTTTGGCGCGTTGGAGGGTGAGCCGGGTGGCCTGGAGGGGGGGGAGGGTTTGGAGGTCGAGGCCGTCGGTATCGTGTTCGGGGAGGTAGGCGTTGACTTTTTCGATGAGCTGGGCGTCGTGGGCGCGTTCGGGGTCGAGCCAGAAGACGACGGGGGTTTGGGAGAGGCGGGCGCGGTTGACGGCGAGCTTGACCCAGTCGCGGACGGCGACGTCTTTGGTCTGGCACATGCGGAAGAGGTCGCCGGGCTGAACGGGGAGTTCGAAGAGGGGCTGGCCGTCGGCGTCGGTGACGCGGACGGTGCCGGCGGCGGGGATCTCGAAGGTTTTGTCGTGGCTGCCGTATTCCTCGGCTTTTTTGGCCATGAGCCCGACGTTGCTGACCGAGCCCATGGTGGCGGGGTCGAAGGCGCCGTGGTCGCGGCAGAAGTCAATGGTGGCGGCGTAGACGCCGGCGTAGCAGCGGTCGGGGATGACGCACTTGGTGTCGCGGGGCTGGCCGTCGGGCCCCCACATCTGGCCGGAGGACCGGATCATGGCGGGCATAGAGGCGTCGATGATGACGTCGGAGGGGACGTGGAGGTTGGTGATACCGCGGTCGGAATCGACCATGGCGCGGGGGGGCTGTTGTTCGTAGAGGTTTTGGAGGTCGGCGAGGACGCGGTCGCGGGTTTCGGGGGGGAGGGTCTGGATTTTGGCGGCGGCGTCGCCGAAGCCGTTGCGGACGTTGATCTGGAGGGGGTCGAGGGTGTCGGCGTGCTGCTCGAAGAGTTCCTGGAAGAAGACGTCGACGCAGTGGCCGAAGATGATGGGGTCGGAGACCTTCATCATGGTGGCTTTGAGGTGGAGGGAGAAGAGGACGCCCTGTTGTTTGGCGTCCTGGATCTGCTGGGCGAGGAAGTCGCGGAGGTGGGCGGCGGACATGACGGCGGCGTCGATGATTTCGCCGGCCTCGAGGGGGAGGTGGTCTTTGAGGGGGGTGGTGGTGCCGTCGTCGTGGTGGAGGGTGATGGAGACGGCGGTGGGGGCGGGGCAGGTGTGGGACTGTTCGCTGCCGAAGAAGTCGCCTTGGGACATGTGGGCGACGTGGGTTTTAGAGTCGGGGGACCAAGCGCCCATGGTGTGGGGGTTTTGCTGGGCGGCCTGCTTGACGGGGGCGGCGACGCGGCGGTCGGAGTTGCCTTCGCGGAGGACGGGGTTGACGGCGGAGCCGAGGACTTTGGCGTAGGTGGCGTGGTCCTGGGCTTTTTGGGGCTGGGTGTCGGGGTCGAAGGAGCCGGGGGTGGGGTAGTCGGGGACGGGGTAGCCCTGGGCCTGGAGCTCGGCGATGCAGGCGGTGAGCTGGGGGACGGAGGCGGAGATGTTGGGGAGTTTGATGATGTTGGCGTGAGGGGTCTGGGCGAGTTCGCCGAGCTGGGCGAGGGCGTCGGGGTGCTGCTGCTCGGGGGTGAGGCGGTCGGGGAATTGGGCGAGGACGCGGGCGGCGAGGGAGATGTCCCGGAGCTCGAGGGTGACCCCGGCGGGGGCGGCGAAGGCCCGGACGATGGGGAGCAGCGAGGCGGTGGCGAGGGCGGGGGCTTCGTCGGTTTTGGTGTAGACAATGGTGGCGGGGGTTGCGGGGGGCGCCGCGTATTTGGGCGTTGGGGGGGGGGGCGGGGGTTTTTGGGGGGGGGGTGGGGGGGCCGAGGTCGCGGGGGGGGGGGTAGTGGGGGACGGGGTAGCCCTGGGCCTGGAGCTCGGCGATGCAGG
>JBCDDZ010000116.1:0-2843 GCA_039180025.1 Planctomycetota bacterium | reverse complement strand
GGACCGCGACGGGCGGCGGCGGGTCGGGGGGTGAGATGTGGGATGTGGGATGTGGGATGTGGGCCCGGAATTATGATTTAATTTATATAAAATTTTAAGTTTAATCTTAATTGTTTTGTATAGTAAAGAATGATTGGGTCTTTATCGAGGTGATCGGGGCGGGTGCGTATCGAGATCGAAGCGAGGCGAATGGATGGACGGTGTGGGGTGTGGGGTGTGCCATGCTACTGACTGGGGCACGTCCACTATGCGCGTAGCGACCTGCAAAACGGGCGTTACGGATGATCTTTACTCATCTGTAGGCTTGTTCGCGGTGAACGCTGCACCCGGGGCGGGGATGCGCTAGTGTTTCCTTGCAACTCTTCCGTACATTGCACGGATCTTCCTGATTGACGATCAAGCAAGATCCGCGATGGTATTTCAAGACAAGGTGGTCGTTGGGCTGGATGAGGCTCAGCGTGAGGCGTTGCGGAAGATCGTGCGGAGCGGCCGGCAGCCGCGACTTCGCCTACTTCATGAAGCCACTCAGCGACGAACGTGACCCCGACGCCCCGCGGATCGTGCGGGCCTGCGACAACCTCCGCATCCACCGCCCGGCGGCGTTCGTCGAGACGTTCGCCCCCGCCGAGGCCGACGCCTGGTCCGACGCTTCGAGTGGCACGACCCCCCGAAACACGGCGGTTGGCTCAACGTCGCGGAGATGGAGCGGAGCGTGCCGGCCCGCCCGTGCCTGGGCCGTCGCATCTCCGATCACGTCGCCCTGACCCACGAGGTCGGCTCTTGGCAGCCTCAACGCAACGCCGCCGCGGTCAAGGTGAACGGGCCATTCACCACCGCCGATGCCCGCCTCAAACGACGCAAGCTCTACCTGACGATTGAGAGGCAATGGAGCACTAGGCGTGGTCTGAAAACAAGCCGCGACCACCAGACAGAGAGCGGATTTTTTGCCGGACACGGGTCCTACGAAACGACGAGATTTTGGCTTCCGCTCCCTGACGGTTGAGGCTCGTTCAGAGTTCTCAGACCACGCCTTGCGTATTTTCAGCCGCGGCGGCAACGGATCAGAGAGGTCGGCGTTTGCGTTCGATCGGCCTGGTCGGCGCGGCGGTAGACACCGTCCGCTGAATCTTTCCTCAGCGTGATTTTGGTAATATTTTTAAGTTTAATCTTATTTACATATGCGGGTGGTTGGGTCGTGGTTGAAGTAGGCCGGGGCGGGTACCGGGCGGGTGCGGGGCACGGGACTGGATGGGTTCGGGGCACGGGATTGGGCGGGTTCGGGGCAGGGCGTTGGGGCGGAGCGGAACGAGGCGGAGGGACGGCATGGGACCGATACGCGGTCGGAGCCGACACGCTGACGGGGGGACGGGGGTGGGCTACACTTTGGGGCTTGAAGACACGAACGAGGCATGGCTGGCAGGACGGGGTGGGCGGATCGGCGGCGGTGGCGGCGGTGGTGGAGGCGGTTGCGCAGGGCGGGTCGGCGGCGGCGAGCGGGACCCGGGGTTCGGTGGCGGCGTTGGTGGCCGGGGCGGTGGCGCAGCAGTTGGGTAAGACGGTGCTGATGGTGGTCGCGCATCTCGACGAAGCGGACGACGCGCTGGACGACCTGGAGGGCTTGGCGGCGGAGGTGGCGGTCGGAACACGGGGGCTGAGCGTGGAGCGGTTCCCGGCGTTGGAGGCGGCGGTGGGCGGGGCCGCGGGAGGGAGGGGTGCGGGGGGAGCGGTGGTGGTTGCGCCGGTGCAGGCGTTGATGCAGGGGGTGCCGGAGGTCGGGCGGCTGGAGGAGGTGAGCCTGGTGGTGGAGGCGGGTCAGAGGTTGGCGCCGGGGCGGCTGCTGGACTGGCTGGACCGGGCGGGGTACGGGCGGCAGGACGCGGTGGAGGGGCCGGGGGACTTCGCGACGCGGGGGGGGATCGTGGACGTCTGGCCGATGGCGGGCGAGGCGGTGGAAGCCGGGAGCGGGCGGGGGGAGACGGTGGGGTTGCCCGGCCCGATGCGGCTGGATTATTTCGGGGACGAGGTGGAGTCGATCCGGGGGGTGGACCCGGAGACGATGGGGTCGCTGGGGGGCCTGAGCCGGGTGGTGCTGGTCGGCGGGAACGGGGCGGGCGGGCTGCGGGACGAGGGGACCACGGATCTGTTGTCGGTGCTGCCGGGGGACGTGGTGCCGATGCTGTGCGAGACACTGGAGCTGAGCGAGCAGGCCCGGGGGTATTTCGAGCGGCTGACGTGGTCGGGGGGGATCGTGCCGCCGCGGGATTTGTTTAAGAAATTGACGGGTCGGCCGCACGTCGAGGTGAACGGGTATTCGCAAAGCAGCCACGCGGAGGCGACGCGGGTCGAGCTGCCGGTGTCGGCCCTGCCGAGCTTCGACCGGGACGCGAAGGGCGCGATCCGAGAACTCGGAGAATTGGCGGCAGAAGCGCAAACCGAGGTCACGGTGGTGTGCGGGAAGCCGGCGGAACGGGACCGGCTGATAGAGCTTTTGATCGAGCACGTGCCGGAGGGGTGGCGGGCGGTGGACGTGGTGGTGGGTCGGCTGCACCGGGGGTTCGTGTGGACCGAGCCGGCGGAAGCGGGCGGGGGCGGCCAGGAGGTGTCGCGGGTGTACGTGCCGCACCACGAGTTGTTCCACCGGTACGCGACGCGGCGGCGGGTGCGGAAGATCGTCGCGCCCGGTTCGAGCGGTTCCGGCGGTGGCGGCTTGGCTTCCGGGGGAGGCGACGCGTTTCTCGACCTCGACGTCGGCGACTACGTCGTCCACGTCGACCACGGCATCGCGAAGTTCCCGGGGCTCAAAACAATGTCCCGCGGCGCGAAGAAGGGCGAATACTTGACGC
>JBCDDZ010000115.1:0-3095 GCA_039180025.1 Planctomycetota bacterium | reverse complement strand
GGGTGCAGCAGCCGCAGCGACACGTCCAGCACCGCCGCCAACGTCTGCCGTGAACCCGCCGCCATCGCTTCGCCCTGCGGAGGTTTTACGCTTTCGATGTACCAGTCGCAGACCTCGTTCCACACGAACTGGTACAGCCCCTGCGCGTAGTTGTGGAAGTCGTAATCCCCCAGCGCCCGGTCCGCCGCCGCCACCGCCGCCGCGGTCCGCGACAGGATCCAGCGGTCGGCGAGGCCTAACGCCCGAGGGTGGCCATCCCCGGGCGTTGCGTCGCCTTGCAAGTACGTCAGCGCAAACCGCGTCGCGTTCCACAGCTTCGTCGCGAACCGCTGCCCGACGTCGAACTTTTCACTCGTGTTCCGAGCCAACGGTATCTCGTCCGACGGCTCCGCCTGCCCCGACGCCAACCCGTACGACGACACCATCTTCCGCCCGTTCCGCTCTTGTACCGGCGCCGCCACTTTCACCCCGCCCGGCCCGGTGACGTACTTCGGCGTGAACGTCTCGCCGCTTCCGGGGGTGTGCGGATCGATCAGATCGACGGGCAGCCGGACGTCCTGCGTCTGCGTCGTCATCGCGGTGAGCGTGTACCGCATCGCGTCGCTGCCGTGGGAGTGGATGATGTCGACCGGGTCCACCCCGTTGCCCAGCGACTTGGACATCTTCTGCCCGTGGCCGTCCTGGATCATCGCGTGGATGAACACGTCTTTGAACGGCAGACGGCCAAGGAAGTACAGGTTGAACATCACCATCCGCGAGACCCACAGCGTGATGATCTCCCGAGCGGTGCAGAGCACGGACGTGGGGTTCCACAACCCGAGGTCCGGCGTTTGTTCCGGCCACCCGAGCGTCGACATCGGCCAGAGGGCAGAGGAGAACCAGGTGTCGAGGACGTCGGGGTCTTGGACATAGCCCGCTGACTCGAGAAACTCTATGGCTTCAGTATCGTCGATATCGCGAACACATTCGGAACGCCCTGCTGTTGAATTGTCACTAGTTTGCTCTTCCGTTAAAAACGGAATGTCACCTGCAATACGCCCCTCATTTGTGAGTATTATGCTTTGCGCAATCTGCTCATGATCGAGAAGTATTCCTTCTGGTAATGTCCACACCGGAATGCGATGCCCCCACCAGAGTTGGCGGGAGATGCACCAGTCGCGGATGTTTTCGTGCCAGTTCTGGAAGGTCTTGGCGTAGCGTTCGGGCGTGAACTTCAGGCCGCCCCCGCCCCCGCCCCCGCCCCCGGAAGCAGCTTGGGGATCGGTGGGGCGGGCTTCCAGCCTGCCATCGGCCGGCACGGCCGAATCCGCTTCCCACAAGCCGTCGTATGAATCGGACAACTCAACCAGGCCCGCTTTCACGGGGTTGTTGCAGATGTAGTCAAACTTCTCCTCAAACTCTTGATCGTCGCGCACGATCCGGTCGAAAGACTCATCCTGCCAGACCCTCCCGGTCTCGCCACGCAACTGGTTGATCTGATTGGCTGAATAGCTCTTGATGCTGTGCAGCAGCTCCGACAGGGTGTAGGGCGTGCCGTCGTCTTTCCGCCGTGGCGTGAGCAAAAGGTGGACGTGATCGGGCATGACCACGGCGGCGTGCAGGTCGGTGCGTTGGCCATTCCAGTGGGTTGCGGCGTCGAGGGCGATGCGACGCTCGGCCTCGTTCATCCGCCCAGACGCCAATCGGTAAGTGATGAAGTAGGTGCTTCCGTCGCGTTCGAGGTGGGGGAGGCGTCGGCGTGAGGTTCGGCCCTGCGGGCCGACGGCAGGCTGGAAGCCCGCCCCACCGTCAGAAACCCCCTGCCGCTGCGATTCGTCCATCGCCCGCAGGGCCGCGCCGGCGAGCCGGTCGTCGGTGACCTTGAGGTACCACTGGTCGGAGTAGTACGGCTCGATCGGGACGTGGCTGCGGTAGCTGTGCCCGACGGCGTGTCGGTAGGGGACGACTTTTTCCAGCAGGTCGTTTTCTTTGAACCAGCGGACGATGGCTTTGCGGGCTTGCTCGCGGGCTAAGCCGACAAGCGGTTTCAAGGCCTCGTTGTTTTCGGGTTGTTCTTCCGCGGGCCAGCCGTGGGCGGTGGAGATCGACGCGTCGGGGGCCATCACGTTGATGATTGGAAGGCCGTGGCGTTGGCCGATGTCGTAGTCGTTGGGGTCGTGGGCGGGGGTGACTTTGAGGAAGCCTGAGGCCATGCGGGCCTTGGCGTCGTCGCTGTCGGGGTCGGGGATGACGACGTAGTCGTCGCCGATGATCGGGACGACGCGGTCGACGATCGGCAGCTTCACGAACTGCCCGATGTATTTCGCGCGGGGCGCATCGTTTTCGTTGACGGCCACGGCGGTGTCGCCGAGCATCGTCTCGGGGCGGCTGGTGGCGACGGTGACGAACTCGCCGGTATCGTTCCCGGAGGCGTCGCAGACGGGGTACTTCATGTAGTAGAAGTTGCCGTCGATCTCTTGCATCTCGACCTCGTCGTCGGCGAGGGCGGTCTGGGTGACGGGGTCCCAGTTGACCAGGCGTTTGCCGCGGTAGATCAGGCCGTCTTTGAAGAACTGGAAGAACGCTTCGCGGACGGCGGCGGCCCGCGGCGCGTCCATGGTGAACGCCTGGCGGGACCAATCGCAGGAGCAGCCCATGTCCTTGAGCTGCTGGGTGATGCGGGCTTCGTATTCGTCTTTCCAGGCTTGAACTTTTTCGATGAATGGCTCGCGGCCTTTGCCCGTTTCGGCTTCGAGTTGTTTGTAATCCTTGAGGGCCTTTTCGCCGTTGGCCTGCAGACGTTTATCGACGACGGTCTGGGTGGCGATGCCGGCGTGGTCGGTGCCGGGGAGCCAGACGGCGTTTTTGCCCTGCATCCGGGCGTGGCGGGTGAGCACGTCCTGGAGCGTGTTGTTCAGGGCGTGGCCCAGGTGCAACGCGGCGGTGACGTTCGGCGGCGGGATGCAGATCGCAAACGGACCCCCGGAAATTCCTCTGGAAGCAGGCTCGGCCGCGGCGTCGGCGCGGTAAGCGTCGGCGGCGTCCCAGGCCGCGGTGATGGCGGGCTCGACGTCGGCGGGGACGTACTTGGGCGGCAGGTCTTGAGCGGCGGGCGG
>JBCDDZ010000114.1:0-3267 GCA_039180025.1 Planctomycetota bacterium | reverse complement strand
CCCCCCCGGAATCCACCCCCGGAATCCACCCCCGGGGAACCCCTCCGCCCAGCGTTCAAGCTCCCAGAAACCTCGCGGCGAAACCCGGCACAACCCCCGCAACTTCAAACCCTATTCCCGAATCCATCAACAACACGACGCAGACCCGCGTCCCAAAGTGTCTCGGCTTCCCCTACGAAACGCTCGGCTCCATCGGAAACCCCGACCGCGCCAGCAGGTCCAGGAAATCATCCGTAAAGACAAAGTTGTGCTCCGGAAACGCCAGCCCCTTCCGGTTCTGATCGATATGGCTGAACATCAACTCGATCTGCGCGAACAGCTCGGCCTCGCCCGTCAGCGGGTCCAACAGCTCGACGCGCCCGACCGTTGCCGCCCCCGACGCGTCGAGGTTCGTGATCTCCGCGGTGTGCCTCAGCGTCGTCCCCGGCGTCGCCGCCCGGCCGGTAAAGACCGCCTTGCCGATCTTCGCCAGGATCACCTTCTGCTTAAAGTCTTCCGCGTGGCCCACCAGGATCCCCGCGGTCTGCGCCATCCCCTCGATCACCAGCGGGTGCGGCATCACCGGCAGCGGCCCGTGCCCCGCCTCCGCGTCCGCCGGGAAGTGGTCGTGCAGCACGTCTTCCGCCGCGCTCACGTTACGCATCGCCACGCACCGGCGTCCCTTCTCCAGCTCCACGATCCGGTCCAACCAAAGCCAGCGCATCGGCGTTATTCCCTGCTACGACACGATCCCGAACCCGCTTTGCCTCGGCTCCGCCGCTGCGGTTTACACCTTGGTCTGCACGAACTTGACCACCGCGTCCACCGTGAACACTTCCGAAAACGTTTCCACGTCCCGCGACTCATCAAACGCGTCCAGGTTCGCATGCGGTAGCCGGGCCCGCAGCTCCGCCATCCCCGTGTCGGTGACCTTGCCGTCCTGCACGTACGCCGGGTCCGTGAGCACATTGTCCGGGAACAGCTCCGACTGATCGATCTTGATCCCGAACGCTTTCTCCAGCCGGAACACGATATCCAGGAAGTCGATCGACTCGGCCCCCAGGTCCCCCACCAGCGTCGCTTCCTTGGTCACCTCGTCCTCGTCCACGCCCAGCGCGTCCTCCAGAACTTCTTGCACTTTGTCGTAAACTTCGTCGTAAGTCATCGCCGTCGCTCTCCGTAGTCGGCCTCTGGCCGGGGGTTACCTAAGGTTCACCGGGGTTTAATCCATCTAAAATAGCCGCAACGGCCTCGCCGTGCAGACCCGCCCCCGCCGTCCCCCATCGCTCAACCGATTTTCAGGGGCACCAGCCGGAACCGGCCCTGCACCGCCACCTCGTCCTCGACCGTACCCACCCCCTGAAAATCGACCGCCCCGTCCTCGCCCCGCTTGCGCACCGTCACGTCCACCTGCAGGCGTTGGCCCGGCCGAACCATCGCCGCGTAACGCAGGTTCCGCACTTCCGCCACGACCAACGGCCCGGCCGTCGGCGGCCCGTCCAGCCCCCGCATCAGCTCCCGCGCCGCCTGCACCAGCGTCTCGAGCATCATCACCCCCGGCAGCACCGGGAAGCTCGGGAAATGATCGCCCAGGTATTCCTCCGCGTTCGTCACCGCCTTCACCGCGACCAGCCGCTCCCCGTCCCGCTCCAACACTTTGTCAATCAACTGAAAACGCATAGCTGAGGTCCGTTTCGCCGCGGCCCGCGAGTGTAGCCCCGCCCCCCCCAACCTTCAACAACCCCCCGCCGCTCACCCCCGCCGTTCGCCAGCGCTAAAAACAACCGGGCCGGGTCCGGCGGCCATGCACGCCACCGCCAACCCCGCCGCTCCGTCCGCCTCCGCTCGCCCACCCACCGGCCGCTCCCGGAACACGGCCCCACCCCGGGATCGATCAAGACGCCGCGCAAGGCCTACCACCCTTCAACCCCACGCGATAACCCCCCATCACCCGCGGCCCGGCTTTCCTCTAAATCCCTCGCCGCTCCGTTATCATCCCCACCATGTCCTCTGCCCCCTCCCGGATCTCGCCTGCCCCCGCCCCCCCCGAGCTCGGGGACCAGCTCGCCCAGACCGTCCACGCCTTCGAGCGTGCCTTCGGCGGCCCGCCCACGCACGCCGCCGTCGCCCCGGGCCGAGTCAACCTCATCGGCGAGCACATCGACTACTGCGACGGCTACGTCCTGCCCCTCGCCATCCAGCGGCAGGCCGTCGTCGTCGGCCGGGCCCGCCCCGACTCCACCGCCAAGCTCCGCTCCACCGCGCTGCCCGGCGAAGCCGTCTTCGACATCGACGACGCCCCGATCGCCCTGGGCCCGCCCGACTGGTCCCGCTACCTCCGCGGCGTCGCCGCCTTCAGCCTCACCCCCGCCGGCTTCGAGCTCATGCTCGACTCCAACGTCCCGCCCGGCGGCGGCCTCTCGTCGTCCGCCGCGATCGAAGTCGCCGCCGCCACCTTCCTCGAACAGCTCGCCCCCCACCCCCTCGACCCCGTCCACAAGGCCCTGCTCTGCCAGACCGCCGAGCACCGCTTCGGCGGCACCAAGTGCGGGATCATGGACCAGTTCATCTCCGTCATGGGCAAGCCCGGCTACGCTCTGCTCATCGACTGCGTCCACCACACCACCCGCGACGTCCCCCTCGACCCCGCCGCCCTCGCCATCCTGATTATCAATACCAACCACCCCCACCAGCTCGGCGACGAATACAACCAGCGCCGCGCCCAAACCGCCGCCGCCAAGGCCGCCCTGGGCAAACCCTCTTACCGCGACGTGACCCTCCAGGACCTTCCGCCCCTCCGGGCCGAGCTCGGCGACACCGTCTTCCGTCGCGCCCGCCACGTCGTCACCGAGATCCGCCGCACCCTCGACGCCGCCGACGCCCTGGCCCGGCAGGACTACCCCCGCGTCGGTCAGCTCATGTACGACAGCCACCACTCGCTCCGCGACGACTTCGAAGTTTCCACCCCCCAGCTCGACACCCTCGTCGACCTCGCCGCCCAGCTCGGCCCCGACCACGGCGTCATCGGCGCCCGCATGACTGGCGGCGGCTTCGGCGGCTGCACCGTCACCCTCGTCCAGGCCGACGCCATCGACGCCGTCACCTCAAAGCTCGTCCAGGGCTACCGCGACGCCACCGGCATCGAACCCGCCGCCTTCGCCACCCAGCCCGCCCCCGGCACCCGGCCCCTCTCCCTACCGTAACCCCCCACCCCATGAACTATACCGCCGCACACCGGCGCGTCCCCCGCCCTCCGCCCCGGGGGGGGGGGGCGAAAATGGCTTCTGG
>JBCDDZ010000113.1:0-3636 GCA_039180025.1 Planctomycetota bacterium | reverse complement strand
CCCCGGAACTCCCCCGGGATCTTCCCCGAACCCGCCCTCGGGATTTCTCCAGACCCGCCCCGAGCCCGCGCCCGGACCCGCTCTGGGACCTGCCGCTTGACGAAACCCCGGCCGCCGACTCCAATTGCGCCCATGCCCGACCCCGCGCCCCCCGCCCCCGCCCTCCGCCGCGTCCTGCTCAAGATCAGCGGCGAAGCGCTCTCCGGCGAGGGCGGCTTCGGTATCGACCCCGACGAGCTGCGCTTCATCGCTCACGAGATCAACGAGGCGACCAAGGTCAACCAGGAGGTCGACCCGTTCAAGCTCCGCCGCGAGGACGACCACGCCCAGGCCGGCACCCAGATCGCCGTCGTCGTTGGCGGGGGCAACATCATCCGCGGCGCGACCCTCGCGCAGCAGGGTATCGTCGACCAGGCGGTCGCGGACCAGATGGGGATGCTCGGCACGGTCATCAACGCCTTGGCACTCAAGGAAGCCCTCGAACACCTGGGCCGGCCCGCCCGGGTGATGTCCGCGCTGATGGTCAGCTCCGTGGCGGAAAACTTCATCCGTGCCCGCGCGATCCGCCACCTGGAGAAGGGCCGGGTCGTCATCTTCGCCGCCGGGACGGGCAACCCCTTCAGCACCACCGACTCGGGCGCGAGCCTCCGCGCCAGCGAGATCGACGCCGACGTGGTGCTCAAGGCCACCAAGGTCGATGGCATCTACGACAAGGACCCGAACCGCTACGACGACGCGGTGCGTTACGAGTCACTGAGTTTTGACGAGGCGATCAGCCGGGACCTGAAGGTCATGGACATCGGCAGTTTCGCGCAGTGCCGGGAGAACAACATCCCGATCATCGTCTTCGACATGAAGCAGTCGGGCAACATTGCCCGCGTCGTCGGCGGCGAGCCGTTGGGGACCCGCGTAGGCTGAAGGCTCTAGATTCCGAACGAGAAGACAGATTGTATAGATTGAACGCATCGAAGGACGACCCCCGGGTGGCGGCTGAGCCGGCCCGGGATCTCAAATCCTCGATCTGACCTGGAGACCGATATGGACCCCGACACGATCCTGCTCGAAGCCGAAGAATCGATGGAGAAAGCCGTCGACTACGCCAAGTCCGAAATGAAAGGCATCCGCACCGGCCGTGCCCAGCCGTCGATGCTCGAGATGGTCAAGGTCGACTGCTACGGCGCCGAGAGCGAGCTGCGCAGCGTGGCCCTGATCACCGCGCCCGAGCCCACGCAGCTTTTGGTCAAGCCCTTCGACCCATCGACCTGCAACGAGATCGCCAAGAGCCTGGAAAAGGCGGGCCTCGGCTTCAACCCGATGGTGGACAACAAGCAGATCCGCATCAACGTCCCCGCCCTATCGGGCGACCGCCGCAAGCAGCTCGCCGCCAGCGTCAAGCAGATGGGTGAGCAGGCCAAGGTCTCGATCCGCAACGCCCGCCGCGACGCCAATAAGTCCCTCGACGCCGCGGGCAAGGACAAGTCGCTGGGACTCTCCGAAGACGACGTGGCGGGCACGAAGGACGAAGTCCAGAGCCTGCTCAAGAGGTACGAAAACCTCGTCGACACCATGGTCGCCGAGAAGACCAAGGAGATCGAGGCGGTCTAAGCCCCTCCGGAAATTTCCGCGGCTTTTTCGTGGAAAGTGCTGGGAGTTCTTCCCCGGTTTCGTTTGGGATTTTTTGGCGAGGACCGTCTGCCGCATCGGCGGTGTGGGGTTGCCGGTCGGTAGGGCCGTGGCGACGCCGCTGGGTCATCGTGCTTGTCGGGTCAGTAGGCGGGCACGACGCGGGCGCCGGGGTAGTAGAAGCCGAGGATCGCGGGGTAGCGGTGGCCGGCCTTGCCCATAGCCTGTGCGCCCCACTGGGACATGCCCACGCCGTGGCCGTGGCCGCGGCCGTTGGTGAACCGTGTGGTGGAGCCCGAGACTTCGACGTCGACGTGGCTGGAGAGCAGGGTCAAGGGTTTGTCCAGCGGGCGGCGGCCGTCCTGGGTGAAGTTGCAGGCGTTGCGGAAGGCTTCGGCGATGAGGGTAAACCGCCGGCCGGCGGTGTCGGTGAGCGTCAGCGTGGTCGGCCGGCCGACGCGGTTGCGGGCCGCGACGCGGGCGGCGGCGAGCGTCCCGAGCCGGGCGACGGGGTGCTTCCGGGCCCCGCCCCACGCCGCGATCCGCCGCGAGAGCGTGGCGGTGTCGCGGGTGATCGGGCCCCACCGGTAGCTCGGGCTCTCGCGGTCCCAGGCCCCGTGTTCGCGGGCCCGCAGCGGGGCGATGTCTTCGACCCGGCGGGGGAACGCCGCCAGGGCGTCCTGCCCCTTGCCGCCGGTGCTCGACGAGAAGAACGCCGGCACCACCCGCCCGCGGTAGGCCAAGACTCGGCCCCGCGTGTCCCGGACCGCTTGCAGGGCGCGGGGGTTGCTCGCCGCGCCGCCGTAGACCTGGCTGGCGGTGGTGGACTCCAGGTCGTAGTGCCGGGTCGCCGCGATCGTCTGTTCCCAGAGGGCGTACGACCGCGCGGCGACCGCCTGGGCCTTGAACGTCTCCAGCGGCCACCGGGCGTAGAGCTCGCGCTCGATCACCCCGGGCAGGTAGGTCTCGATCGGCACGTGGTTGACCACGTCGAACCCGCCGGTCTCCCGGCCGGCCCGGTCCCGCCGCGGCGTCAGGACCAGCCGGCCGGGGTACTGCGCGTCGCCCAGCGTCAGCGTCCCGCCGGTGCCCGCTTCGAGCGCGACGTGCGGCCGTCGCCACTGCACGCCCCGCCCCGCCGCGTCACGGATCACCCACGCCCCGTCGGCTCGGGTCAGGGTCAACGGCCCCGCGTACCGATACCCCGGCCCGCCCGCCCCACCCCCGGAAGCCGCCCCACCCCCGGAAGCCCCCCCGCCCTCGGAATTACCCCGGGAATCCGTGCGGGCAGCGATGGAAGTTCCGGGGGCGGGGGCGGGGGCGGAGAGTCGGATGGCGCCGGTGGGGTCTGCGGGGGCGGCGAAGGTGGCGGTGGTGACGGCCGAGCGGATCCGGACGCGGATCCACGGCTCGTGGGTCAGGGCGCTGAGTAGCGGCCCGGGGTACGGCCCGCCGGCGCGGGCGTCGAAGGGCGTCGGGGCCGGGTCCGGGGTGACCCGCGCGGCGAGGAACGGCTTGGCCGCGGTCGAGCCGTGGCCCGGGTCGGGCGGCGAGCTGCCGCCGCAGGCGCAGAGCCCCAGCCACGCCCCGCCGAGTATTCCGAGCCACGCGGTCCTTCGCATCGCATGGGTGTAACACGCCCGCTGCCGCGGGGCAACGTCGGGCGCGGCGGCGGGGGTATGATGACCCGATGCTCACCGCACGGACGCGACCCCGTTGGCAACCCACCCCGTTCCCTCAGGCCGCCGCCCCGGGCGACGGCCGCACCCCGCACCCCGCCACGCTGCCCGGCCAGCACCCGCTGGTGGCGAGGCTGCTGGCCCAGCGCGGAGTCGCTTCGCCCGCCGAGGCCGGCCGATTCCTGAAGCCGACGCTCAACGACCTGGCGGACCCCGCCGGCTTGCCCGGCTGCGCGGCGGCGGCGGACCGGCTGGCGCGGGCGGTCCGCGAGCGGCAGCCGATCGTGGTCTACGGCGACTACGACGTCGACGGGGTGACCGCGTCGGCGATCCT
>JBCDDZ010000112.1:0-4154 GCA_039180025.1 Planctomycetota bacterium | reverse complement strand
CGCCCCCGTCGTCTACCACCGAGGCGCTTTCCTCCCCGAGCCCGACGCCCGCGTCCCCCTCCAGGACCGCGGCCTTCTTTTCGCCGACGGCGTCTACGAAGTCGTCCGCTTCGACCACGGCCGGCCCTTCGCCATGGGCGACCACGTCCGCCGCTTCCGGCAGAGCCTCGCCGCCATCGACCTGCCCGCCGACCTCGCCGACCCCTTCCCCGACCTGTCCCACGAACTACTCCGCCGCAACCGCCTCACCGACGCGAAAATCTACTGGCAGGTCACCCGCGGCCCCGCCGCCCGCGACTTCCGGGCCCCCGACGACCCGTCCCCCTCGCTCACCCTCCTCGCCTACCCCACCGAGCCCCTGAACCCCGACCCCCCGCCCCTGGCCCACGGCCCCGCGCTGGTCGTCGACGACTGCCGCTGGACCCAATGTCGGGTCAAGTCTCTCATGCTCCTTCCCGCCTCGCTCGCCAAGACCCGGGCCCGCCGCGCCGGGGCCGTCGAAGCCGTCTTTGCCCGCGCCAAACCCGCCCCGCCCCCGGACCTAGACCCAGACTCGCCTCCCACCCCCGACGCCTCAAGCCCAACCCCCCCGGACGCGCCGCCCCCCTCGGCCCCGCCGGGCCGACACATCACCGAAGGCGCTTCCACCAACATCTTCATCATCCAGCACGGCCGACTCCGCACCCACCCCGACGACGGCTGGGTCCTCCCCGGCATCACCCGGCAGACCCTCCTCGATCTCGCCCACGGCCTGGGCCTCCCCACCGATGACCGCACCCCCTTCACCCCCCACGATCTGCTCCACGCCGACGAAGCCTTCGCCTGCAGCACCACGCAGCTCACCGCCCTCACCTCCGTGATGTTCGAGCCCATCCCTCCTGCGATATCCCGTTATCCCGCTCCCCCCGCCCGCGAAACCCCGCTCACCACCCACCCCATCGCCGACGCCCGCCGCCCCGGCCCGCTCACCCATAAACTCCACACCGCCTACCACCAAGCCCTCCTGGCCGGACCTGCGTAAAGACCTTGAGGTAGAAGCCTGCCCCATCTCTCGCATCCGCTTTGGGGTTGGGCTTGATCCTCCGCGGCGGCAAACCTTACCCCGCCTCCCACCACGGACGCCGCCCCGTTTTGGGCGGCAAGCCGATGGGTAGATCTGCCGATGGTCCGGGGCCTGCCTGAAGCAGAGGGGAGGCATGGGTTTGGTGTTCACCCGGCCGTGGGGGCCGGGGTGGTGGCGACGGCGGGCTGGTCGTCGTCCAGCCGGATGACGCTGTCGGTGATGTGGTGCTCGCGCAGGTAGGTCGTGAGCATCGCGATGTAGCTGGCCCGGATCAGCGGCTGGTCGGCGAGCCCGAGTTTGTCTTGGACCGCGATCACGTCGTCGTCCGAGCTCCCCTCGATCTCGACGAAGGTGCCCAGGTACGGCAGGGTGTCGATCTCCACCCGGCAGCCGTCGAGCAGGTAGCGGGTCCGCCGCTTCTCGAAGGTGAGTACCGGGGCGTAGCCGAGCACCGAGAGCATCTGTGCCGCGGCCCGCGGGTCGCTGACTCCGACCTCGGTTTCCGACCGGCTCTTGAGTCGGCCGTGGGCGCGGGCCCCCTTGTGGGTCAGCAGGGTTTCCGATTTGCCCGTCAACTTGTCGAGTTCAACGCGGACCCGCAGGCCCTGGTCGCTGGTCTTGAGTTGGCCGTCGGGCTGATCGAAGTAGGTATTGGTTTCGAGCATCTGCCGGTCGCGGACCGCTTGGACGGCTTTGAGCTTTTCGTGGAGGGCCGGGGGATCGGTGAGACGCAATTTGGCTTCGACTTCAATCATCATGCTGGATCTTCCTCGGGGTAGGTAAGGTCAATCCCCATCCTAGGTCGGGTATTCCAACCGAGCCAATACGGAGCGCCCCGGGGCCATGGGTCCGTCCGGGTTTCGGCAACCCGGGGGCCCGCATCACTCGCCGCTGGGCGGGGGCTTCGGCGGGAAGCGGGGGGCTGTTTTTCGGGCCCACCGACTACGGTGCCCGACATGTGGTGGCTCGCCGATCAGCCCTCGAATCGCTGGTCGGCCCCGGGGCCGAAGAGGTAGCGGCGGATCGAAGCGGCCCGGGCCAGGTCCAGTGTGGCCCGTCGCCCGCCGCCCGACCGGGCTTTGTCCCGGGCAACCCCCCGGGCGCAGCGGCCCAACGTACCCGGGCAGAGCATCAGCGTCAGCGGCGTGGGCAGCCCCGCCGCCCGCCCGACCCGCCAGAGCAGCCACCGGTCCCGCCGGGTCAGCCCCGCCCGCCGGGCCACCCGGTTGAAGACCCACAGGGCGTGCGGCCGGACCCGCTGCCGGGCCAGCCAGCCCACCAGCGAGATCCCGCTGAGCAGGGTCAGCAGCCCGCCGACGATGATCAGCGCGTCCTCACTCTGGAGCCGGCTTCCGTCGCGGATCGCCGCCCGCCCGACGTCGCCCGGGTCGCCCTTAAAGAGGCGTCCGTCCGCGGCGAGGCCGCCCAGGGCGTCGAGCAGCAGGGTGTCGCAGGTCAGGATCAGGTCGATCACGGCCACCCCCCCGGCGTAAGGGCGGGCTGTCCCGCAGCGGCGGTGATGGCTGGCGGGGCTGGCGGGACGGCGTCGGTGTAGGTGGTGATTTCGACGGCGCGTCGGCGGCCCGGGCCGCCGCGCCGGAGCTGGGCGTCGAGGCGGGGCCGGGTGGACGGGTCCACCCGCAGCGCCGCGCGGGCCGCGGCGAGCCGGGCGGCGTCGTTGAGCTTCGGCCAGGCGTGCCAGAGCCGGTCGAACGCGGTGGCGGCGAGCCTCCGCTCGGCCAGCCGGCGGACCGCGGCGTGCCGCGACCGCCGCAGCGTATCGAGGGTGTCGCGGTCGGGCCGAGGCGGGGCGAGGCACCACGCCGCGGCGAGCCGGGCGACTGCGGAGTCGGGGTCGTCGCCCAGAGGCCGCAAGGCGTCGATGATTTGCCGGGTGAGGTCGGGGGAATCCGCGGGGGGAGCGATCGGGGATGGGGTGGGCCGCGGGGCGAGGGCGGTGAGGCGGCGCAGGGCGTCGAGCCGGGCCGTGGGCGAAGATTCGGGCGACCGGAGTAGGTCGGCGAGCCGGCGGAGTTTGGCGGCGGGGCTCAGGGGCAGGGCGTCGAGCCAGGCGGCCCAGGCGGGGGCCGGGGTGGACGCGGCGACGCTTTCGGGGGCGGTTTCAGAGAGGTCCCTGGGGGCAGTGCTGGGGGCCATTGCGGTGGCGGGGGCGGAGGGTTGGGGGAGGGCGAGATCGTCGGGTTGGCCGGCGTGGGCGAGGCGGCGTCGGACGGCGGGGAGGTCCAGGAGGTGTTCCTGGCCGAGGAGTGCGGGGGCGAGCCGTCCGCGGAGGGCGAGCTGCCGCAGGCCGGCGACCGCGGCGGGGGCGAGGGTGGCCAGGAGCAGCGCGGGGACGAGCCCGCGGATCACGCGGTCTGGGGTGTCTTTTTCGGGGGCGTCTGTGTCGGGCTTGGGGGACGGGTCGAGTTTGAGGCGGTCGCGGAGGGGGGCCACGGCGGGGTGGTCGGGGTCTTCGAGGGCGCCGAGGGGCTCGGGGTCCAGCGTCGGGACGTAGGGGGCGAGGGTGAGCCAGGCGTCGAGGGTGGCGGGGTGCTGGTGGTGGGCGTAGCGGAGCAGGGCCTGGTTGACGGCCTGGACGAGGCGGAGGCGGTCGGGGGCGGTGAGATGGGGGCCGGCGTCGGCGAGGTGGAGGAGGGTCTGCCCGGCGTCGCGGCGGAGGGCGGGGTCGGGGTGGCGGAGTTTTTCGACCACGAGGTAGGCGAGGCCGCCGGCGTGGGCGTCGCGGATCAGGGCCAGGGCGTGGCGCTGCGGCCCGGGCTCGGCCCGGCCCAGGGCCAGGCGGAGAGGGGTGTGCAGGAGGTGGAGGTTTTGGGCCAGCTCGGCGCGGGTGGGAGGGTCGAGCTCGTCGAGGTGGGTGATGAGGGTGAGGCGGTTTTCGGGCGGGCCGTGGCGAAGCAGGGCCGCGACGAGCTGCCGCCGGCCGGCGGGGTGGGCGGTGGCCCAGGCGGCGGCGAGGGCGCGGGCCGTGGCGGGGTGCCGGGTCAGGGCGGGGTCTCGGCCTTCGGCGATGTGCTGGAGTAGCGGGTATTTCCAGGCCATGGCGGGATCGGGCGGGAGGCCGGCTCGGGGG
>JBCDDZ010000111.1:0-4307 GCA_039180025.1 Planctomycetota bacterium | reverse complement strand
GGCCGGGTCCATGGCGAGGGGGTGGAAGGGGGCGGGTTTCGCGCTGGCGGACACAGCGGCGGCCGGGGCGACGGCGGGGTTGGGGGCCGGCGGGCCGAAGCGGTCGCCGGCGTCTTGCTGCGCGGAGTTGGAACCGGGCGCGGGCAGGACGGGAGCGGCCACAGCGGCGGCGGGCGCGACAGCGGTTGTGGTCGGGACGCCCGGGGCGGGGGTGCTGCCGGCGGGCGAGGCGGGGGTCAGCAGCGCGGCGTCGGCGACGCCGTCGGGCGAGGCGGCGGCGCGGAGGGCCTGCACCAGGGCGGAGAGGCCGGGAAACGCGGACGCGGGGTCCGGGGCGACGAGAGCGGGATCCGCGGCCGAGGCACCCTCGGCGGCGGGCGCGGCGGAGAGGGGATCCGTGCCTTGCGTGAGGAAGGCCTCGAAGGCCTGGAAGGCTTCGATGAGGTCGGTGAGCGGTTCGAGGACCGACTCGGCCTCGCCGGCGAGGGGGTCGGGGTTGTCGGCGGCCGGGTCCGCGGCGGAGGCGGGGTCGGCCGGGTCAGAGGCGCTGGGCTCGGGATCCGCGGCCGGCGAAGACGGGGCGGCGGCGGGTTCGGGCTCGGGAGCGGGCGGCGCGGCGGTGGGGGTACGGGGCTCGGCGGGGGCGGTGTCTTCGAGGGTATCGCGGAACGAAGCACGGTCGGCCGGGTCGTCGCGGCGGGCGGGGGCGGCGTCGGCGGCGCGTTCCCGGGGGGCGACGCGGGCCGAGGCGCGGTCGTTGGCGGGGGCCGGGCCGGGGTCTCGGCCGGGCGCGGGGCTGAGGGGGAGCAGGTCGAGGGTGCTCATGAGGTGGGGGACTCCGGGGCGTCGGGCTGGGCGCGGGCGAAGGGGTCCTGGCCGCGCTCACGGAGCTTCTGGATGAGCATGGCGGCCTGGGCGAGCTCGGGTTGGGTCTTGAAGGCTTTGAGGATGCCGGCGGATTTGCGCAATTGCATAGCGGCGAGGTAGTCGACCGCGTCGTCGACCCGGCCCTGAGCGAGGTAGTTTTCGATGACGCCTTTGCCCTGCTTGGGGGGGAGCTGTTCGAGGGTCTTGACGGCGCGGCGGAAATCCTCGTCCTGCATCTCGGCGGTGCGGCGAGCGACGAGCTGGGCGAAGGTTTTTTCGCGGGCTTCGAGGTCGGCGAGCTCCTCGGCGATCAGAGCCTTGTCCTGGTCGAGGCGGCGGCGGATGGCTTGGGTCTCGGTGTTGAGGCGTTCGAGGCGGTGGAGGTCGAACTCGTCGGCCTCGAAGTTTTCCATGAGGCGCTCTTCGATCGTTTGCGGGCCCTGGGAGACGGCGTTGAGCCGCATGAGCTGGTCGCGGGCGGCGGCGGCCTGCTCGGCGGCGGCCCGGACCTCGGCCTCACGCTGGGCCTGCTGTTCGAGGGTGGGGGTAAAGAGGTCGACGGCGGCCTGGATCCGTTGGGGATCGATCCGGTTGGTCGCGCCCAACCAGCCGACGAAGCCGACGGCGAGGATCAGGTGCAGGAAGACGAGGACGATGAACGCGGCGAGGAGGTTTTTCACGCGACACGCTCCCGGCTGAGGCCGTCGGAGGACGCGGCACGGGGCGCGGGCCCGGGGGCAGCGGCGGCGGACGCGGCGCGGTGGCGGGCCTGCTGCTGGGCGAAGAGCTGGCGGGTGTAGGCCTGGGCGGAGGCTTCGTCGAGGGCGGCGGTTTCGCGGCGGTCTTGTTCGCGTCGCCAGCGGTCGTGGTCGCGTTCGCGGAGGAGTTCGAGGGCTTGCCGCTGGCGGGTGGCGTCGAGCAGCGCGGCGCGGGCCGCGGCGATCTGGGGCTCGAGCTCGGCGAGGCGGGCGACGAGCTGGCGGCCGCGGACGGTGGCGTCGGCGGTGAAACGGGTGAACTCGCCGACGCGGCTGAGGTCGAGGCGGCCGACGAGGGCGGAGCCCAGGTCGCGCTTGGAGTCGGTGATGGTGTTCTGCATCGCGCGGAGCTGGTCGGTGAGGATCATCTGCGTGCGGACGCGTTCGGCGAGGACACGCTGGGCCTGGTCTTCGAGGTTGCGGCGGTGCTGCAGCAGGGTTTCGTAGCGGAAGGTGAAGGTGGGCATGGCGGTGGATGAAGAGTAAGGGCCGGCGGGGCGTTTAGCGGCGGCGGATGTGGGGCTTGTTTTGGGTGGCGGCGAGCTGCTGGCGGGTCTGATCGAGGAGCTGGTTCAGGGCGTGGAGCTGGGCGGTGGTCTGAGCGAAGTCGGCCTGGCCCTGGACCTCGCCACGGCCTTGCTGAAGGAGGCGGTCGATGGCGGGCTTGGCGGTGATGGCGAGGTCGAAGTCGGGGTTGGAGCCGGCGGCGTAGGCCCCGATGTTCAGGAGGTCTTCGACTTTTTGGTAGGCGGCGACGAGCTTGAGGACCTGGCGGCGGGCGTTCTGGTGGGCGGGGTCGGTGACGTCGTCGGCGACACGGCTGATGGAGTGGGGAACGTCGATGGCGGGGTAGTGGCCGGCCTCGGCGAGCTTGCGGTCGAGCTGGACGTGGCCGTCGAGGATGCCGCGGCAGGCGTCGGCGATGGGCTCGTGGGGGTCGTCGCCTTCGACGAGGACGGAGTAGAGGCCGGTGATGGACCCGGCGGCGGTCCGGCCCGAGCGTTCGAGGAGGGCGGGGAGCTGGGCGAAGACGCTGGGGGGGTAGCCTTTGGTCGCGGGGGGTTCGCCGGCGGCGAGGCCGACCTGGCGCTGGGCTTGGCAGAAGCGGGTGACCGAGTCCATGACGAGCAGGACGTCGAGGCCCCGGTCGCGGAAGGATTCGGCGATGGCGGCGGCGGTGTGGGCGGCGCGGAGGCGGAGCAGCGCGGGCTCGTCGCTGGTGGCGCAGACGACGACGCTGCGGGCGAGGCCGGCCTCGCCCAGGGCGTGCTCGATGAAGTGTTTGACCTCGCGGCCGCGCTCGCCGACCAGGGCGATGACCGAGACGTCGGCGGCGGTGTGCTTGGCGCAGGTGGCCAGGAGGGTGGACTTGCCGACGCCCGGGGAGGCGAAGACGCCGAGGCGCTGGCCGCGGCCCAGGGGGGTCATGGCGTCGATGGCGCGGACGCCGGTGGCGAGCGGCTGGTCGATCAGGGGGCGGTCGAGGGGGTCGAGGGGGGCGGGGTGGAGCGGCTGGGGGGTGGTGTCCTGGAGGGGGCCGCGGCCGTCGATCGGCTCGCCCATGCCGTTGAGGACACGGCCCAGGAGGGTGGGGCCGACGCGGATCTGCTGGGTGTTGTGGAGCGCGGCGACGGTGTCGCCCGGGCCGATGCCTTCGGCCGAGCCGAGGGGCATGACGACGGTTTCGTGCCCGTCGAAACCGACGACCTGGCCGGGGGTAGGGGCGGGGGAGCCGGCGGAGAAAATCTTGACGGTCGCGCCGATGGGAGCGGGGAGGGAGGCCACGCGGAGGGCGAGGCCGCGCATTTCTTTCACCCGGCCGCGCAATTCCGGCGCGGTGCAGCGGTCAATCAGGTCGATCTGGGCGTCGAGGACGGGCATCTGGAGGGAGAGCAGCGAACGGGGTGCCGGGCGGGTCGGCATCAGGAGGTCGGGGCGCCGGTTTCGGGAGATTCGGGGGGCGGAGCGGGGCGGACGGTGTCGATGAGGCGGGCGATCTGGGTGTCGATGGCGGCATCGACTTCGCCGCCGCGGAGGGCAAGCTTGCAGCCGCCGCGGCCGACGGCGGGGTCGTCGGTGAGTTCGACGGTCTGGAGGTGGCCGAGCCCGGCGAGGAGGTCGGGGAGGACTTCCTGGAGCGTGTCGCGGTCGTCGGGGTGGACGTGGAGGCGGACGTCGGTGGGTTCGAGGACGCGGGCGAGCGCGGCGGCGACCTGGTCGATGACGACGTGGGGGTCGGTGTCGAGGACGCGGTGGGTGATTTTGTGGGCGAACTTCAGGGCGAAGTCGAGGACGGCGGTGCGGGCCTCGCGGTCGAGCTCGGCGCGGCGTTCGTCCCAGGCCTGGGCGACGGTGGAGAGGCTTTGGGTGAGGGCCTTGATCTGGTCGGCGGCATCGGCGAGGGCCTGGGCGTGGCCCTGGGTTTGGCCTTCGGCGAGGCCCTGGGCGAGGCCCTGTTCGTGGCCGCGGTCGTGGCCGATCTTCTCGGCGGCGGCGATGATTTCCTGGGCCTGGTCGCGGGCGTTCTCGAGGATCTGCTGGGCTTTGGTTTCGGCGGCGGCACGGAGGCGAGCGGCCTGCCGGCCCAGGTCGCCCAGGTCGAGGACCACGGCGTCGCGGATGAGCGGCTGGGCGGCTTGTTGTTTGAGGATGGGCATGGGCGGCGGGGGGTGACGGGGCGGG
>JBCDDZ010000110.1:0-4395 GCA_039180025.1 Planctomycetota bacterium | reverse complement strand
GGCGGGTTGGGGGTGGGTGGTGGCGTGCGCAGTGTGGAGTGGGGTGGGGGCGGCGGAGGCCAAGCCGTTGCAGATCATGTTGCTGGGCGATGCGCTCACCGCGAGCGAGGAGGGGCGGTGGTCGTACCGGTATTACTTCTGGCGGCAGATGGTGGACGCGGAGTTGGAGTTTGATTTGATCGGGACCCAGCGGCTGAACGACGGGGGGCCCGGGCCCTGGACGCGGTACCGGGGGCGGTCGTTCGACTCGGACCACGAGGGGCATGTCAAGTGGCGGATCGACCACATCGTGAACGGCCGTGACGACGGGCGGGGCAACCTGGCGGGGTGGCTGGAGCGGAGTACGCCGGACGTGGTGGTGGTGCTTTTGGGTACGCATGATGCGCTGCAGGACAAAGAGGTGGAGTGGTCCGTGCGGGAGATGCGGCGGGTGATCCAGCTCTTTCGGCGGGACAACGAGCGGGTGGCGATCGTGCTGATGACGCCGCCGCCGGCGGTGCACGAGCACGCCCACCGGCTGGGGCCGTTGGCCGAGGCGTTGACGGAGCTGGCGCTGCGGGAGACGACGGTGCAGTCGCCGATCCGGCTGGTGGACCTGTATTCGAGTTTCGACCCGTCGACGATGCTGGCGTTCGGGGGGGTGCAGCCGAACGACCTGGGCGAGCGGTTTATCGGGAGCCGGGCGGCCTCGGCGGTGCTGCTGCTGGACGAGGCGCACCTGAACCCGGTGCGGAAGACGTCGGCGCAGGTGTGGGGGGCGGTGCTGGTGGTGCCTTCGGGGGCCGCGCTGGGTTTTTTCCTGTTGGCTCGGAGTCAACTGCGGCGGGAGCGGGCGGCGTCGATCTACGAGCCCCACGGCCGGGGCGGCGAGGCGGCGATCCCGGTCGGGGAGACGCGGGGCAAGCGCAGGCCGAGCCTGGGGCCGGGCAAGGCGGCGGCGCCGGACGACGAGTCGGGGCAGCAGATGACCGTTGGCCGATCGCCCTAGCGGGCGGGCGGCCGGGTCGGAGAGATTCCTAGAGCCCGCGGTGCCGAAAAGCGGGGTTAGCGCAGCCCCAACCGCGGCGTTGGCGAAGGAAAGGTTGACGTTTGGGTTAGATCGGCCTGATCGGTACGGTGGCGGAGGACGCTCGATGAACCGGCGGTGGCTTCGCGCTAAGCGGTACGCAGGTCGCGGACGACGGCGGCGACGTCTTGGCCTTGTGCCTGGGCTTTTTGGGATTTGAGGTGTTTCATCGCCACGCCGGTGGCTTGGCCGTCGTTGCCCGCCGCGCGGATCGCGTCGGCGACCGGGGCGAGGGCGCCCAGGATCTGAGCGGGGGTAAGGGACTGGGGCAGCAGGGTTTCGAGGATCGCGATCTCCTGCTCCATGCGCTCGATGACCGCGGGGTCGGTGACGGCGGCGATCATCTCGCGGTTGCCCTTGATGACTTTGCGCAGGCCCTGCTGGGTTTCGGTGTCGGTGAGAGCTTGTCCCTTACGGGTTTCGGTGAGCTGGAGGTCGCCGAGGACGACTTTCAGGACGTCCCGGCTCTGGTGGTCGCCGGCCTTCATGGCCTGGACGACGCGCTGCTTGAGGGTATCAATGAGCATGGCGGTAGTGTACCGGCTCCCGTCGCTCGGTAAACCGGCGGGCAGGGGCGGGGGGCGGCAGTGTTTCGGGGGAGGATAAAACTTCGCGTGTGCGCGGAGCCCCTGTTCTACGGAGAAGAAAACGGGTTACCCTTTTCAAGCGGGCCCGCGGCCGACGATAGGCGAGCAGGCGGCCGGCGGATCGGGACGGGCCGATCGCCGTGGCCGGCGGTGCGCTATTATCGGTCTCGGGCTCGACGGGTGTACAAGTTTTGGCCTGTCCGTCGATGGACCCGAGTCATTTACAGAAAGATCAGGACCATGAAACATTATGACTGCGTGATCATCGGCACCGGGCCGGCCGGGCAAAAGGGGGCGATCCAGGCGGCCAAGCTGGGGAAGAAAGTCGCCATCGTGGAGAAGAACAACGTCCTGGGCGGGGCGCAGATCAACACGGGGACGATCCCGAGCAAGACGCTGCGGGAGGCCGCGGTGCAGCTAACCGGTGCGAACCGCCGCGGGTTGTTCGGCGAGTCGTACCGGGTGAAGAAAGACATTACGGTGGCGGACCTGATGGGGGCGTCGCAGAACGTGATCCGTCACGAGTGGGACGTCATCCGGGACCAGTTCGACCGCAACCGGATCGACCTGATCTGGGGCACGGCTCATTTCGAGGGGCCGAACCTCCTGGTGGTGGAGCGTCCCGATTCGTCGCAGATGATCACGGGGGACAAGTTCCTGGTGTCGGTGGGCACGAGGCCGGCGAGGCCCGACAGCGTGCCGTTCAACGGCAAGACGATTATGACCAGCGATGCGTTGCTGCACCTGGACCGGCTGCCCAAGACGATGATCGTGGTCGGGGGCGGGGTGATCGGGACGGAGTACGCGTCGATCATGGCGACGCTGGGCGTGCGGGTGACGTTGGTCGAGGGGCGTCACCAGGTGCTGGGCTTCTTGGATCAGGAGATCGCCGGGGCGTTGCAGTATTTCCTGCGGCAGGCGGGGATCACGCTGCGGCTGGGCGAGAAGGTCAGCGCGATCCGTGAGGTCGAGCACGAACGGGGCACGCACGACAACGGGGACGACGACGGCAAGGCCGAGCTGGTACAGGCGGAACTCGAATCGGGCAAGAAGCTGCACGCCGAGACGCTGCTTTACGCGGTGGGCCGGCAGGGCGTGTGCGGCCAGCTGGGGCTGGACAACGTGGGCATCTCGTTCGACGACCGGGAGCGGCTGAAGGTCGATGACCACTACCGGACGAATGTCGATCACGTCTACGCGGCGGGCGACGTGATCGGTTTCCCCGCCTTGGCGTCCACGAGTATGGAACAGGGGCGGCGGGCGATCGCGCACGCGTTCGGGAAAGACGTCGGCAATTACAACACGGATTTGTTCCCCTACGGCATCTACGCGGTGCCGGAGATTTCGATGGTCGGGAAGACCGAGGAACAGCTCACGGAAGAGGGCGTGCCGTACGAGGCGGGGATCGCGCGGTACAAGGAGATCGCCCGCGGGAAGATCCTCGGCGACGAGCAGGGGATGCTTAAGATGCTGATCCACCAGGAAACGCACCACATCCTGGGCGTGCATATCATCGGGTCCGAAGCGACGGAACTGATCCATATCGGTCAGTGCGTCATGGGGCTCAGCGGCACGGCGGAGTTCTTCATCAACAACGTTTTCAACTTCCCGACGCTGGCCGAGGCATACAAGGTGGCCGCGTACAACGGGCTGAATAAGCTGGCGCACATCCGCTGAGCCAGCGGAGACGGTGGGCTGGATTTGACGTTACGCCGGCGGCGATCGCGTGTCGGATCCCGTCGATCGTACGGGCGGGTGTTGCTCGGGGCGGTGAATCAGTGGGTCAGCGTGGGCTGAGGATATCGACGCGGGTGGGCTGGATAAGGTTGAGCCGAGTGGTGGGGTCGTACACCGAGGAGCCGGTGATCCCGACCAGCCGGCCGATCATCTGCACGCGGTCGATGTTATCGCTGGGTTCGAGGTAGGCGATGGTCCGCTTGCCGGTGGGGTCGAGGAGGCGGTACAGCTCGGGCTGATTGTTACCGGTGTGGACGGTGGAGGCGGTGAGGATGCCCACGGCGTCGTACTCGGTAACGGCCGCAGCGGATCCAGAGGAAGACGCTGTGGGGGCGTCCGACGACGCGGAATCTCCTGCCGTGGCCGCTGCCGTGGTTTCCGCAGGCGGTTCCGAGGCTGCGGCAGGATCGGATTCGGGTTCCGGGTCCGCGCCGGCTTCGGGGCTTGTTTCCGGGGCGACGGCTGCGGAGGCGGCCGCGACCGCGTCTGGGGCGTTCGACGAGAGGGTAGCGGCGGTGGGCGGAGCGGGGGTGGCAGACTCGGCGGTGGCCTCGGGGGGGGCCGGGGCGTCGGGGTCGAGCTTGGCCTGGGCGAGGCCGCGGTTGCGCTCGAGTTCGGCGAGGCGGCTGCGGATCAGGGCCTGGTCCGCGTCGCTGAGGCCTTGAATTTGGGCGGCGTCGGCGTAGCCCCGGGTCATCTTGGCGATCGGCTGTCGCTCGGCCGGGAGGGTGAAGTAGGGGAGCATGGCGACTTCGACGGCGCTGAGCAGCTCGTTCTCGGCTTGAGAAGAGATAGGGACCGCGGGGGGAGAGATTGCGACGTCGGGGTCGTTGAGTAGCTGGGCGGCGGACGGCGGCGGGGCAGCGGCTTCTTCGCGGTCGGCCGTAGGCACTGCGGCCGAGGCGTCAACGCCTGGGGTCGGGGTGGTTTCAGGCTGGCGATCTCGGGCGGGCCGCGGCGTGGGGGGGTTCACGACCACCGGTGGGGTCGAGGTCTGGGCGGGGG
>JBCDDZ010000109.1:0-4433 GCA_039180025.1 Planctomycetota bacterium | reverse complement strand
GGCGGCGGTGGTGGCCGCGGCTACGGCGGTGGTGGTGGCGGCGGTGGCCGTCGCGACAACTGGTAAGCCGACGCCGAGGGGCGATTGCCCCTTCCATGTGTTTATTCAGACAGCCCTGCGCCCCGGCGTGGGGCTGTTTTTTTGCGGCGGGCGTCCCTCTGAAGGAGGCTCGCGCGGTGGCTTGCGGCGTGATCGGGGTGAGGGGGCTTGGCCGCGGTAAACGCTATGCCTGGAGTCGGGCTGCGCTAGCGGGGGTCGAATGTGGCCGGATTATGCTTGACGCGGCGTGGGACGAAAGGGTATTTTTAACGATGTGTTTTTAACTGGGTTTTTACTTTTCTCCAGTGCTTCTGACCGCCGGGCTCGCCACGCCGAGGGTGGCCGAGTACGGGGTGATTTATGGGATTCAGCGATGTTGAACGGATCGGTTTCGGCGTGGACGGGCGGGGTCCGGCGGGCGGCGGCGGGGGTCTTGGGCGCGGCGGCGGTGGCCGGGGCGCTGACGGGGTGGGTCTCGGTCGCCGCGGCGGAGGCGGCGGACGGCGAAGCGGCGGCGGTTCGGGTGGTGGCGGACGGGGCGAGCGACTACGTGATCGTGGTCGGCGACAAGGCGCCGCTGAGCGTGACCGAGGCGGCGGCGATGCTGCGCGAGGACGTCGAGCGGGCGACCGGGGCGTCGCTGCCGATCAAGACGCTGAGCGAGGCGGGGGGGCTTTCGCCGACGAGCCGGGCGATCGTGCTGGGCGACAACGCATACACCCGGTCGCGGGGGGTGGTGGGGTCGGCGATCGGGCACGACAGTTTTGTGGTGAAGACCGAGGGGCAGACGGTGCTGGTGGTGGGGGACGACGGGGACGAGAATCCGTTTACGAAGCACATGGAAGAGTCGGCGGGGACGTATATCGGGACGGCGTGGCTGCTGGACCGGACGCTGGGGGTGAGGCAGTACCTGCCCGGGCCGCGGTGGCGGCACGTGCCGGAGTCCTCGGGGTGGGCGCTGCCGGAGATGGACCGGCACGAGTCGCCGTCGTTTGTGCAGCGGAAGCTGAGCATCAGCTATATCACGCGGGACCGGTTCCGGGCCCGGCGGGACCGGCGTCTGCGGGAGCACTCGATGTATGCGCGGTTCAACGGCGGGGGCGGCGGGTTCAAGGGTCGGACGTCTCACGCGGTGGCGGCGATCATGCGGCCGTTTATCAAGGACGACAAGTTCGTGGGCAAGCGGGAGTGGGGGGCGTTGTACAACGGCCGGCGGCTGGTGCCGACGCGGCCGCACCAGTTCCAGCACTGGTACCGGTTCCACCTGTGCACGTCCAACGAAGAGGTGCGGCAGATCACGGTGGACTACGTGCGAGATTATTTCGACCGGTACCCGGAGCGGCAGATCTGCGGGATCGGGATGACCGACGGGGACCGGCACTGCCAGTGCGGGCCCTGCCGGGCGCTGGACGTGCCGGGGTCGGATTCGTACTCGGATCGGTACATGGCGTTCAACGTCGCGGTGGCGCGGGAGGTCAAGAAAACGCATCCGGATAAATGGGTGGGTTCATACGTTTACGCGGGCTACGTGGACCCGCCGGTGCGGGAGTTCGAGCTGCCGGAGAACCTGTATCTGACCCACGTGCAGAACGGGACGCTGTACTTTTCGGAGGAAGACCGCGAGGCATCGCTCGCGCGGGTCCGGGCGTGGGGCGAGCGGTCGGATCGGCTGGTGTTTTACAGTTGGCCGGCGAGCCACGGGCTGTTCTCGCTGCCGCTGAACCACCCGCAGTGGGTGGTGGACCACCTGCGGGCGATCCGGGCGCAGGACTATCTGGGGTACGCGAGCTACGTCTCGGGGGCCCCGGCGGCGCGGCAGCCGGACACGTATTTGTTGATCCGGATGCTGTGGGATATGGATCGGGACCCGGCGGCGATCCTGGACGCCTTTTACACCGATCTGTACGGCGAGGCGGCCGAAGCGATCCGGGAATACCACCGGGTGGTGCGGGAGCGGGCACTGGCGGTCAACGAAACGATCGTGATGGTCAAGAACCGGGACGACGACGCGGTGTCGCGGTACGAAGACCGGCTGGTGGCGTATTACGGGCCGATCGCGGAGCAGTGCCGGACGCTCCTGACCCGGGCGGAAGCGGCGGCGGGGGGAGACAAGCTGCGGGCCGAGCGGGTGGGGGTGTTGTCGGAGCAGTTCCGGATGGTGGAGATGATCCTGTCGGCGATCGAGATCGGGCGGAAGATGGACGCGGGCGAGGCGTCGCCGCCAGAGCTGGCGGAACTGGAGCGGCTGCGTGAGACGTACCACCGTTTCCTGACCGAGCACGCGTTTTCGGATGTGGTGGACGTGGCGGATATCGGGTACGTGCCGGCGGACGGGCGCAAGGATTTGAAGCGTTATTTGCTGATCCCGGACAATATGGAGCGGTGGGTGGGCGTGCCTTTCGAGAAGCGTCCGGCGGGGCAGCGGCGGGACTTAGCGTTCCGTTACCTGCCGCCGACCGAGGCGTTGGAGGGCGAGTCGGTGTTGACGCTGCCGGAGGTCTGGGACTTCCGGGTGGACCCGGAGCTTGAGGGGGAGGCCGCGGGCTGGGCCGGCGCGGAGCCGGACGGCCGGTGGCGGGAGATCAAGGTGACCGAGGCGTGGAACCTGCAGGGGATCGAGCACCGGGGGGTGGCCTGGTACACGACGACGTTCGAGTTGCCGGCCGACGCGGCGGGGGACGCCGCACCGGGTTGGGTGTTGTTTAACGCGGTCGACGGGCGGGCAAAGGTTTTCCTGAACGGCGAGCTGATCGGCGAACAGGTGGGGCCGCCGGTCACGATGTGGAACCGGCCCTGGGCGGTGCCCCTAGCCGACCAGATAGAGGCGGGGACGACGCACCGGTTGACGGTGCGGGTCGAAAAGAACGACCCCCGCGGAGCGATCGGGATATGGAAGGCGGTAGAGGTGCGGCGGTAGGGCGGCGGGCGACCTCCGACCTGCCCGAGCCGTTTGACTTGGCGCGTCGTGGGAGAAACGTCGGCCGCCACGATCGATGCGGTGCCGCGGCCCCGATAACGGTCAGAGTATGGATGCCGCTCACCACAACGCCCCGTGCCCGCCGAGGTTGGGGCCAAGGCGGGACGGGACGGGTAAGGTTGGGATGGGTTTACGGTGAGCCGGGCGGCACAGGGGATTTGGCGAGGCGGTGGGTGCGACGTTCGCGCCTGGGGCGGCAGGGGCCGGCCGACGGCGGGGCGGTCTATTTCTTGAGGTCTTCAAGGATTTCTTCCCAGTGCCCGTCGGCGGCGGGGCGGAGGGTGTCGCGGTCTTTTTTCCAGGGCTTGAGGGTGTTGGTGAACCAGTCGCGGTAGAAGAGGTAGAGCCGGCCGTCGTGGATTTCGTAGCTCTTGGGGTTGATGGTGACCTTTTGGCCGTCGGCCATGGCGAAGGCGCAGTAGCCGCCGTAGGCGGGGGCGTAGGTGTCGGGGTTAGCGAGGAAGCGTTCGCGGTTGGCTTCGGAGACGAAGCGGTAGGTTGCGCCGTGGTGGGTGGCGGTGAGGTCTTTGTCGCCGCGGACGGGTTTGCCGTCGGCTTCGGGGAAGTAAGCGACCGGGTCGTAGCCCTCGATCGCGAGACCGTTTTTATCGGTCAGGGTGGGCGGGACGGGCTCGCCGGTTTCTTCGGCCAAGATGGCCGGTGCGGCAGCGGCCAGGACCAGCGCGGCGAGGCAGGCGGAAAACGAACGGGTGAAAGCAGTAAGGGGCATGGCTGGGGTCATGATCATTTTTCTCGCGGGCTCAACCGGTGGGCGGGCGGGATTATTCCGGCCCGGCATAAAAAATGTCGGCGGGAGAAGTAGAGGATTGAATAGCGTTTTAGCGGGAGTCTCGCGCACGGCAAAGGTTGAAATAAAGGCCACGGCTTCGGCGGAGGCTGCGGCGATCCGTCGCGGGATTTTTGGAGGTGGGGCGGCGGCCCGCGTCGCGTGGCCGAGGTGGACGGCTTGCGGCGGCTGAGGGATGCGAGGGTTCATGATGGTTTTGTCGTGATGCGGCCGGGGGGATGCGATAGACTGGCGGCATGGACTGGGCAGCGTGGTTGGTCACGGGATTGGCGGGGTATGCGGGGATCGGGGTGGTGTTTGCGGCGTGGTTCGTGACGCGGGGGGTGGGGGGCGTGGACGAGGCGGCACGGGGCGGGCCGTGGGGGTTTCGGGTGCTGATTTTTCCGGGGTCGGCGGCGTTGTGGCCGGTGTTGGGGTGGGTGTGGCTGCGGCGTGGGCGGACGGCGGAGGGGGCGGCATGAGGCGGGCGGCGCGTCGGTGGCATGCGTGGGGGTGGTGGGTGCTGGGCCCGGCGGTGCTGGCGGGGCTGGGCTGGGCGTGGTGGCACCGCTTGCCGGCGGGGGTGTCGGACGGGCCGGTGCGGATCGACGCGGTGCAGGCGGACCGGGG
>JBCDDZ010000108.1:0-5144 GCA_039180025.1 Planctomycetota bacterium | reverse complement strand
GCCCGATTTACCCGAACCTCCCCCTAAATCGGGCGCGATCGCGCCCCCTCTCTTAGGTATGAAGGTAGGTAGGAAGGTCTTACCTCCCTCCCTACCTCCCTCTTCGCCGCCGCCAAATCGCGCGGGAAAATCGCGTCGGCCCAAGCCCGAGCCCGACTTGGCCGAGCCCAACGCGGCGGTCGCCGCCGCCCTCGCCGATCGGTTCGTGTGGGGCGAGCCGGCCGACCTGCTCGCCCGCTGCTCGGTGGTCACGCCGGCGATCATCGGCGAGGTCGCCCGCAGCAACGGATGCAAGAGCCCCGGGATTTTGATGCACCGATTACTCCACCGCGTCGCCGCGCTGCAGGCCAAGGCGGAGCGAAAAAAACGTCGGCAGAAAACCCAGCCCCTCGCTCCCCCCGACCCCCTCGCCGACCCCCTTGCCGGCCTGACGCCCGACCAAGTCGAGGCCCTCGCCCAGCGAGCGTTTGACTCGATGCCGCAGTGGCTGGCCGATCGCCAGCGCCGAAACGCCGACGCCGACGCTCGCCGCGGCCTCGCGGCGGCGCAGTACCTCCGCGAGACGAAGGGCGGTGCGGCCCATGTCTGATGCCCGCATCCCCGAGGCCGCGGTGCTGCTCGCCCAGGCCCGCCGACAACTCGACGCCGAGCTGCGGGCGTCGATCGGCGCGACGCTCGACGCGTTCGCCGACTGCCCGCTGGAAGAGTTGACCGGCGAGCTGGTCCGGGCGGTGAACCGGGCCATGGAGCTGCGGTCGGTGCAGCCCGCCGTGGCGTATATCGCCGGCGTCCGGCTCTCGGCCGAGCTGATGCGGTCACACCAGGAATGGGAGGCCCAGCAGTGAGCACCACCACCCACCGCATGACGCGACGCCAGGCGGTCAAGCTGGCCTGGCAGGTGCAGGCGCAGCTCCGGCCGGGCTGCGAGCGGATCGAGGTGGCCGGCAGCGTCCGGCGCAAGACGCCCGACGTCGGCGACCTCGAGTTCGTCATCGTCCCGAAGCGCGAGGCCGGGCTGTTCGGCGACGCGTCGCCCGGCGAGTCGCTGCTCGACCGCGTGCTCGGCGACCTGGTCGACGAAGGTCGGCTCCGCCGCGGTGAGCGGGACGGCGAGCGGCAGAAGCAGTTCGTCCTGGCCCGGTCGGGCGTCAAGCTGGACCTGTTCATCGTGACGCCGGCGACGTGGGGTGTGCAGCTGGCGATCCGCACGGGGCCGTCGAATTTCAGCACCGCACTGGTGATGCCGCGCTACCGCGGTGGTTACCTCGACGATGACCTGCAAATCAGCGAAGGGCGGGCCTGGCGGATCCCGAGTTACGGAGCCGGCATCGTCGACGGCACGTCGGCGGTGGCCCTGGACACACCCGAAGAGTCCGACTTCCTCGCCCTCGCCGGCGGGTGGGTCGAGCCGGAGGACCGACGATGAACTACGCCGCTTCGACTAGCTCGCCGGTCTTCTCATCCACCACCGCGATCCGCACGTCGGTCCCGATCGCCTTGGCGTACGCCAGGATCGTGTCCAGCGTCGGGCTGTGCGGCGCGGCCTCGAGGCGGCTAACCAGGCTACGGTCCACGCCCATCCGGCGGGCCGTCTCGGCACCGCTCAAACCCCGGGCCAGACGGGCCGCGGTGAGCGTCTCGACCACCTTCTCGATCGTCTGCATCCGGGCCAGATACTCGCGGGCCTGGGCCTTGGTCGCTTCCATCGCGGCCTCTTCCTCGGCGATCGCTTCCCGTAGCCGGCGTGCTTGGGTAGGGGTGAGTTTTTCTTGCTTCGAGGGCATGGGGTTAGTCCTTGGGGTAAGCGGTGACGATCCGGATCGACGCACCGTGCTCGATCCACTCAAACACGACCACAACCGTCAGACCGTCGGGCGTGTCGCCGAGGTAGAGCGGCCGGCCCGTGCTGCGGCTGGCCTGCTCGTCATCCTCGCGGGCCGCGTAAACCACGGCTTCGACTTCGCTCTGCGTCAGGCCGTGCTCGGCGATTTTTTCGAGCACGATGTCGTTCCAGAAGATCAAGAGCAGGGGCATCGGGGGGCTCCGTTTGGTGTTTACATAAATGTAAACGACGGCGGGCGTGTTGTCAATTATGTCAACGGCAATTTTTGGATTTTTTACCCGCTGAATCAGGAGATTCGATATGCTGGCGACCGCAACGAAACGGCCGGGCGAGCGGAATCGCTCGGCGAAACCCGAAAGGCCCGTGGCCGGTGGACGACCCCCCAAGTCGGACAAAGGCACGGCCGACGCGCAGATCGGATTCAGGCTCCGCAAAGAGCAACGCGAAGCAATGGAGCAGGCCGCCAAGCGAGCCAACCAAACGCTGACCGAGTGGGTTCTGAATCAACTCAACGCCGCCGCCAAGCGGTCATCTGCGACAGCCCGTCGGCCGAAGAAAAAATAATAGCTAGTTTTGCTAAACAATACTTGACGGGATTGTTTTGTTTAGCAATACGACTCCCGTCGCCCCCACTTCCGGGGGCGTCGGGTCACGCTCGGATCGCAAGCCCTCCAATCCAACTGACGCACGGACGCCACCCGAATCAGCCGCAATGGCTGGGAGTGCTGTCCGTGCGCCTTCGTCGCCCCCGATCTCCTCGCAGTGGTTACCCCGGAGTGCAGACCGGGCGTCGATCCAGCCACGCTGCGACCGAGTCGAGGCCGAGGACGACCCGGGCGGCCTCCCGGTTTTTTCAATCTCTATCACGCCGCGGCGTCGCCGCGAAGCGCAACACCGACCGCGACACGGAGGGCTTGCGATGAGCTGGTCGATCCGCCGCACCACCGACCCGGACACGTTCGCGGCGTGGCTGGCCGAGTCTGATATCGCCCACTTCCGGGGGCGGGGGCGGCTGCGGGTTGTCGAGCACCTGACGAGCCGGTCGCGCTGGATCGTCGAGGCGTCGGCCGAGCTGCCCCGCCTCTCGCTCGCGCGGCGGGGGCTGCTGCTCCAGGTCGAGGTCGGCCACCGGCTGACCCCCGACGACACCCACCCCGCCGCGGCCTGGCCCACGCACGCCGCGGCGCTGGCGAACGTCCGCGACGTGGTCCGCCTGCTCGAGGCCGCGGCCGCCGACGCGGGGCTGGCGATCGACCGGCAGTTCGACGTGTCCGCCGCGGTCCGGGCCGAGCGTCCGGCCGCCTCGCCGACGCCCACCGCCCCCGGCCGGCGGCTCGCCGGCGTCCTGGCCTGGTGCACCGCCCGCGAGGGGAGGGTGGCGTGATGCACTGGATCATCCCCCTGGTGATCTGCGGCGGCCTGCTGGCGTTCGTCGTGATCGGCTGCTGGCTCGACCTGGTCCGCTTTCGGCGTCGCCTGCGTGAGGCCGAGCGATGCATGGACACCGCCTCGCAACTCTCTGATCCCCGGAGCTCTGAAGATGACTGACTCACCCCTCCCCGACCCCGCCACGCTTTACGTCCGCGTCCACGTCGGCCGCGACGGCTGCCGCTTCGAGGTCCTCGCCCGGGACCCGGTCGGCCACCAGGACGAGTCGGTGTACATCTGCCCCGCCCCGGCGTCGAGCCCGAAGACGGCCGAGCACCGCGGCGTGGCGTGGATCGCTGGCTACGCCGCAGCCACCGACAAAGAGCGTTGCCGCCTCTGCGGCTACTCGTGGTCCGCCGTGAAGCGAGCCCTCACTCGGCAGCGTGCCGAAGCCTCCCCCACCCGTTGACCCCGGAGCCCTGACCATGAATGACGACGATTTGAAAGCTCTCGATCGCTTTTTAGACCTCGCAGAAACCGGCAGGCGCCAGGGGTGCAGCTCCGGGGAGTACGCCTGCCTCAAGCTCGCCGAGGCGGTCACCGAGCACGCGATCGTCCTGGACCCGACCGCGACGAAGGGCCTGCGTGCGTTCGTGCTGCTGGCCCAACGCAGATTCAGCGAGTGTCGTGACCTCTTCGGCGGATTGGCGGCGACGCGATGAGCGGTTCAGGCTCCAGCCTCGACCAACGCCGCGTCGATCTTGTCGATGGTCGCGGACTGGGGTTTGTGTTCCGCCGCCTCCAGCCGACTGATGGTGCGGACGGTGACGCCCGCGACTTCCGCGAGCTGCTCTTGGGTCAACCCGGCCGCCACCCGGCGGCGGATGATCTTGCGGGCCATGAGCACCCGCATAGTCTGCCGTGCCGGACGGTTGCCCCGTTCGTTGACCTCGGGCAGTTCGGGCAGCTTCACGTCGCCCAGACGCTCCATCAGCCGGTCAAAGGTTTCGGTGGGCACCGCGGTGTAGCCGCGGCCGTCGATGTTCAGGGTGATGGTCATGGCGGAAGCTCCGATTCAGTAAACGTCTTTACGGTCGTCGATACGATCGATCACGAGCACCTCGCCTTGGAGGTGAAACACGACGCGATACTTGCCCGTCCGCAGGCGGAAGTGACCTTTGAGCTTGTGGCGCAGCGGCTTGGCCCCGCTCACTTCGGGCCACTTTTCCAGCCGGGCAATCAACGCGTCCACGCGGTCCTGCATCCTGGTTGGAAGGCTGTCATAGCCGTCGGTCGCGTCCGGCGTGAATTCGATCTCCATGCGCAAGATCGTATCGTATTTTGTCTAGTTTGTCAATCGGCATCCGCCGCTTTATCTCACAAATTTCAGGAGTTCCGCTATGCTGGCGACCGCAGATACGCGGCCGGGCGATCGTTCCGCCCCGGCCAGGACAACACGGAAACCTTTGGCTGGCCGACCTCCCCTCCCCCCAGAAGAAAAGGCTTCGGCGCGCCTTCAGATTCGGATCACGCAGCAGCTCAAAGATACCCTCGAAAAAGCAGCGCGAGCGGAAAACAAAACGCTCACCGAATGGCTGCTGGAGAAGGGAGAACAAGCTGCCCGTTCGAGTCTCAAGCGTCGGCAGAAAAAATAAAATGTATTTTTGGCAGTACGCCTATTGACTCCCGAATAAATGAGAGTACATTTATTCCGTCGCCCCCACTTCCGGGGGCGGGGGGTCTGGCTCGGACGCGGGACCCCCTGACAGATCCACGCACGGATGCTCACACCGAACGGCCGCCATGGCCGGGAGTGCTGTCCGTGCGCCCTCTCGTTCCCGACCCCGACCTCCCCGCCCGCTACCCCGGAGTGCAGACCGGGCGTCGATCAAGCGGTGCTGCGTGCGGGTCGAGTGTCCGAGGGGCGGGATCG
>JBCDDZ010000107.1:0-5250 GCA_039180025.1 Planctomycetota bacterium | reverse complement strand
CGGACGCGGCGGCGGCGGTGATCGGGGCGGTGCTGACGGACCTGGAGCGGCAGATCGAGGCGGCACGGGAGCGGGGCGGAGAAGGTTTTCCGGGGGCGGGAGCGGTTCCAGGAGCGGTTCCAGGGGCGGTTCCGGGGGCGGGGGCGGCGGCGGCGTTGGCGAAGCTGCTGGCGGACTGGGCGGAGGGGCGGGGGTTGGAGGCGGAGCAGATGTTGCCGTACCGGTTGGTGGTGCTGCGGTCGCTGCGGATCGCGGGTCGGCCGGACGAGGCGCTGGCGTACCTGCGGGACACGGGGGTGGACACGGCGTTCGCGGACCGGGTGGAGGTGGTGTTCGAGCAGGGGTCGGCGCTGGCGGCGAAGGGGGACGAGGCTTCGCTGCGGGCCGGGGCGGTGCTGCTGAACCGCATCGTGGGGGGGCTCGAGCCGCCGTACCCGGCGGTGTACTGGGAGGCGTGGGTGGCGCGGCTGCGGATTAATCTGCTGCTCGGGGAGCGGGTGGGGGAGGTGGCGCGGCGGGTGCGGCAGCTCGAGCAGCGGTCGCCGGGGCTGGGCGGGGAGGGGACGCGGCGGGCGCTTAAATCGCTGGCCGAGGAGGCCCAACAGCGGGCCGGGGCGCAGTAGGATGCGGGGATGCAACTGCGCACCATCCCTGGCACTGACCTTCGCGTTTCCCTGCTTGGCTTCGGCAATTTCACGTTCGGCGTGAATTGGTGGGGCGACTTCTCCGACGAAGAGGCGGTGGCGATCCAGAACCACGCGGTGGACCGGGGGGTGACCTTCTTCGACACCGCGCCGGCGTACGGGAACTGGCGGGCCGAGACGCTGATGAAGCCGACGCTGGAATACGCCGGGCGGGACCGGATCGTGCTGTCGACCAAGTTCGGCTACGACCTGGTGACGGACCCGGGGAAGGAGGGCGAGCACCGCGAGCGGAAGCAGAACTTCGGCCCGGCGAACCTGCGGCGGGAGCTGGAGCATTCGCTGCGGATCATGGGGGTGGATTACATTGATTTGTATCAGGCGCACAACATCAAGCTCGCCCACTACACGCCGGAGCTGTTCGCGGAGCTCGAGCGGTTCAAGGCCGAGGGGAAAATCCGGGAGTGGGGCGTGGCGCTGGGGCCGGCGATCGGGTGGCGGGAAGAGGGGCACGCGGCGTTCCTGGAGCACGACGCGGCGGTGGTGCAGACGGTATACAACCTGTACGAGCAGGACCTGGGCCGGGAGTTCGGTGAGATCGCCTCGGCGCGGGGGCGGGGCGGGGTGATCAGCCGGGTGCCGACCAACTCGGGGATGCTCGACGAGGAGTTCAAGGACGAGCACCACAAGTTCCCGGAGCGCGACCACCGTAAGTTCCGGGACCGGGCGTGGATGGTGTACGGGCTCAAGAAGAACGCGGTCGTGCGGGAGATGGCGGGGGACCTGGGGATGACGGTGACGCAGTTCGCGCTGCGGTGGCTGGCGCAGCAGCCGGCGATGGTGTCGATCGAGCCGAACATTTTGAGCACCGACGACGTGGATCGTTACGTCGGTTGTTGCGACGGGCAAGCGCTGCCCGACGACGTGCTGGCGAAGGTGCGTGCGCTTTACGCTGACGACTGGGGGCTGGGGGAAGCGGCGCACCCGTGCGACTTTAAGAGCAGCACCGCCGAGGGCGGCTCGATCCGCAGCGGGTACGAGCCCGCGGCGTTGGCCTGAGCCGGGCGGTTCGGGGCCGGGCGGTTTTTGTTTTTCTTTGGGTGCCCTCGGCCGTCTCCGGGCGGGGTTGCGAAAGGTCGAGCGATGAAACGTATACGTACCGCCGTGTGGGGTGGTGTCGTGCTGTGGTTGCCGTTCGTCGCCGCGGCCCACCCGCCGATCACGGGTCAGCCGCAGCGGGACGTGCCGCCGCAGTTGGATTGGCCCCGGGACCGCCCGGCCCTGGCCCCGGACCTGACCGAGCCCAGCGCGAACCTCATCTGGGACCTGCACCTCGCGGTAGACCGCCCCGACACGTTCGACCTGGCGGTGTCGACCAGCGGCAACTACCACATGGCGCTGGGCGAGCTCTGGCACGACCATCTCTTGCCGAACCACGCGGAGCTGATCCGCAACGGGTTCTATTCCACCAGCCCGCCGATCTCGCCCGAGCAAACCGCCGGCGACCGCTTGAGTTTCGGCAACGTTTTTTTGTTCGTGAGGCCTCAGATCGCGGTGGGCCCGCGGCCGGTCATGGACGCGCTGATCGCCGCCGACCAGACCGTCGGCGAGCCGCTGCCGCTGTTCGAGAACTACGGCAACGTGCTGCTGGTCAGGAAAGGGAACCCCAAGCGGATTAAGGGGATTTGGGACCTGGCCCGGCCGGACGTGCGGTTCGTCACCAGCAACCCCGAGACCGAGCCCGGCAGCTTCGGGAACTACGCCCGGTCGCTCTACGCGATCGCGCAGCAGAACCCCGACCCGCAGGGCCGGTGGACCGCCGACCGGTATTTCGACACGCTGTTCAACGCCCTGCCTAGGGACAACCGTTGGCTCGCGGGCGACCGGATCCATCACCGCGAGGTGCCGTGGTCGGTGGGGCTGGGGCGGGCCGACGCCGCGCCGCTGTTTTACCATCTTGCCCGGTACATGGTCGCGACGTTCCCCGACCGCTTCGAGATCGTGCCGCTGGGCGGGACGGCTGCTGCCCCCGAGCCGCTGCCGGGCAACCGGGTCGCCAAGCTGTTCGCGGTACGCATCCGCGGCGACTGGACCCCGCGGCAGGCCGCCGCCACCGAGGCGTTGATGGAACTGTTCGCGTCGGAGACCTTCACCGAGATCCTCGAACGCCACCACCTGCGGCGTCCGCGTCCGGCCGGCGAGCGGTAGGGTCGGGGCTCACCCGGATCGCGGCCCGGACTTGGCATGGCGATGGCGTTCGACCGGCATCCCGAAACCGAGATCACCCACGACGCCGTCCGCGTGACCGTCCACCGCGTGGGCCTGTCGGGGGCGATCGGCGGGGCCGACGGTCGGGAAGTGATCGGGGCCGTGGATGGGTTAGACTTGTCGGCATGCCGCAGGTATCGGACGACCCCCGGCTGACGCGGATCATGGCGCACCGGTTGGATGACCCGGGGGCGGCGCTGCCGTTCACGCGGCGGCTGGCGCGGGAGAACCGGTGGACGGTGGATTTCGCGGTGCGGGTGGTGCGGGAGTACCGGCGGTTCTGCTACCTCGCGGTCGCGGCGGGGCACCCGGTGACGCCGTCGGACGAGGTCGATCAGGCCTGGCATTTGCATCTCTTGTACAGCCGTGATTACTGGGAGGAGTTCTGCCCGAACGTGCTGGGCGTCGCGCTGCACCACGGGCCGACGAAGGGCGGTGCTTCGGAGGGTGAGCGTTTCGACGAGCAGTACCGCCGGACGATGGCGAGCTACGAAGCATGGTTCGGTGAGCCGCCGCCGGCGGCGATCTGGCCGCCGGCGGAGGTGCGTTTCGGGCCGCGGATGATCGGCGTGCGGGTGCTGTCCCGCGAGGTGTGGGTCCTGCCGCGGCCGTGGCGTGGTTGGCGGGGTATCCGAGCCTCGTGGCGGAGAGGGAGTTGAGCATGTTTTTTTGTGAACCGGTGGTGGCGGGTTGGGTGACGGGTCCGACGGCGGCGGATTTTTTTCGGTCGATCGTTTTCTGGGGGCCGGCGGCGCTGATCGCGGCACTGGTGTTGCGTTTTTTGAATACCCGGCCGTGGGACGCGGCGGCGGCCCGGACCGCGGACCCGGTGGACGCCCACGCCGCGGCCTACCTGGTGGGAGGCTACGAGCGGCTGGCGGACGCGGTCATGGCGGGCATGTTCCGGGCGGGGCAGATCGAGCTGAAAAAGCCGCGTTCGTTGCGGCAGGTGGCGGAGCGGCCGCCAGAGACCACGCCGATCACGGCGGCGGTTGCGGACATCGCGGCGGCGGCGGGCACGGTGGACGACGCCCGGCGGGCGGTGCGGCATGTCGCCTCGGGCGGCTGGACGGAAGCGCTCGTGGAAAGCGGGTTGGCGTTGTCGGCGGGGCAGCGGGTACGGGCGGCCGTGGTTTCGACGCTGCCGCTGGCGGTCTTATGGGTCTTGCTCGTGGTGCGGTGGGGCGTGGGTCTTGAGCGACACGAAGACACGGTCGGTGTGGTATGGACCGGGATCGTGGTGGGCTTTACGGCGCTGTATTTCGCGACGAACCCGCCGCGGGCGACGGTGGCCGGTCGCCGTGTGCTGCGGCGATTGAAAAAAGACCACCGACGGAGTGCCTCACGCCGCGGGGAGGGTCCGGTGGCCTGGGCGTGGACGTGCGCTTTATTTGGGTTGATGGCGCTGCCCGAAGCCGAGGCCGCGGATCTGCAGTCCGGTTTGCGTGCCGGGAATGGCGGCGGCGGCGAGGCCGGCGGCGGGGATTCGGGGGATTCGGGGTGCTCGGGTTGCGGCGGTTGCGGCGGTTGTGGAGATTGAACCGCAGCGATCATGTGCGGGGGCTAAGATGCGGCGATGGCGTTTAAGCTGCACCCCGAGACCGAGATCGTTCACGAAGGCGTCCGCGTCACGGTGCGCGGGGTCGATCTGCCGCGACGGGGCGGGGGGACGCACCGGCGGGAGGTCGTGGAGGCGGCGGACGCGGTGGTGGTGCTGCCGTTGATCTCGCCGGAAGAAGCGCGGGCCGTCGGGGTTGAACTCCCGGGAGCGGAGGAGGAGCTTCCGGGGGCGGCGGGCGGACTTCCGGGGGTGGCGGGCGGACTTCCGGGGGCGGAGGGTGGACTTCCGGGGGTGGGGGTGGTGTTGATTCGGAATGAGCGGTTTGCGGTGCGGGAGACGCTGTGGGAGCTGCCGGCCGGGACAGTCGAGGCGGGGGAGTCGCCGGACGATTGTGCGCCGCGGGAGCTGACCGAGGAGACGGGGTACCGGGCGGCGCGGGTCGAGAAGCTGACGGCGTTTTTCCCGACGCCGGGGTTTTGTACCGAGCTGCTGCACGCATACCGGGCCGAGGGGCTGACGCAGGTGGGGCAGGCGTTGGACGAGACCGAGCGGATCACGGCGCACGTCGTGCCGTGGGGCGAGGCGTTGGCGATGGTGCGGGACGGGACGATCCGGGACGCGAAGACGGTGGCGACGCTGCTGTTTCACGAAACGTTCGGCCGGGCCGGGGCCGAGTCGAAGGAGTAAGGAACGACGATGGGTTCAGAGAACCGCGATTATTTCCGTGACGAAGCGCGACGCTATTCCGGGGGCGGCGGTGGTTTTTCCGGGGGCGGCGGG
>JBCDDZ010000106.1:0-6650 GCA_039180025.1 Planctomycetota bacterium | reverse complement strand
CTGGATATGCGATTTGCGGCGTTTGAAACTCAAGCTGTCCGTGCACGGACAGCGATCCGGTCTCCGGGTATAGACGCAAGCGCCCCCGCCCCCGGAACTTCCCCCGGAACTTCCCCCGGAACTTCCCCCGGAACTTCCCCCGGAACCAACCCCGCCTCCGGAGCTATTTCCGGGGGTGTCCATGCCGTTGCAGAGGGCTTCGCGGAGTTTTTGGGTGGGGTTGAGGGCTTCGCGGTGCTGGGTGAAGCGGACGATTTTGAGGTCGGCGGCGGGCTTGACGCTGCCGGTGTCGGGGGGGAGTTCGGCGGTGAGGAGGCGGAGGAGGGTGGTCTTCCCGGAGCCGTTGGGCCCGAGGAGGCCGAGGCGCATCCCCGGGCGGAGTTCAAGGTCGAGCCCGGTGAAAAGGCGGCGGTCGCCGAGGGTTTTCGAGAGGTTGTGGGCGGCGAGGAGGCGTTTGGTTTTGCGCTCGGTGGCCTGGAAATCGATGGCGGCGGTTTGCTTCGGAGCGCGGTTCCGGGCCGAGAGGTCTTGGAGGTCGGCCCGGCGGTCGGTGGCGGCGGCGACCTGGGATTTGTTGCGGGTCTGCCGGCCCTGGATGCCCTGCTTGAGCCAGGCGGTGTCGCGGCGGACCTTGCCGGCGAGGGCGGTCTGTTGTGCGGCCTGAGCGTCGAGGAAGTCGTCCTTGCGGCGGAGGAACTCGGAGTAGTTGCCCTTGGCTTCGAACGTGCCCCCGGGGTAGGCACGCGAGAGTTCGACGATCCGGGTCGCGGTGTTTTCGAGGAACGTCCGGTCGTGGGTGATGAACACCATGGCGATCTGGGGGTTCTGCCGGACGAAGGACTCGAGCCAGAGCACGCCTTCGAGGTCCAGGTGGTTGGTGGGCTCGTCGAGCATGAGTACGTCGGGCTCGGTGACCAGGGCGCAGGCAATCGAGAGCCGTTTTTTCCAGCCACCCGAGAGGGTGCGGACCGGGCGGTCGTGGTCGGTGAAGCCCAGCCGGGAGAGCACCGCCGCCCCCCGGAAGTCCCCCCGGAAGTCCCCCCTAAAATGGCCCTGAGAATCCTCCGCGAAGTCGGCCGGGAAATCTTTTCGGGGGTCTTGTTTTGCTGGCCGATTTTTTGGTCTCGGCGTGGGGGGGGCCGGTTTTTCGGTGTCCAGCGCGTTCATGACGGCAGAGAGGGGGGTGGCGTCGTCGGGAAAGGGGTCGTCCTGGGCGACATAGGCGAGGCGGAGGTTTTTTTTGCGGACGAACTCGCCGTCGTCGGGGGTTTCGAGGTGGGCGAGGATTTTGAGGAGCGTGGACTTGCCCGAGCCGTTGGGACCGATCAGGGCGAGGCGTTCGTCGTGTTGGATCGCCAGGGCCACGCCGGTGAACAGCGTGTGGGCAGCGTAGGTCTTGGCGAGGTGCCGGGCGGAGAGCAGGGTGGCCATGGGCGAGAGTTTAGCGGCCGCGGCCGGGCGAGCGGCGGGGCCTCGATTTGGACCGATCGGCGCGGTTTTTAATGGACAACCCCATATCCTGACGTTATTGTTAATGATTCGTTAACGATGTTAAATAACTTTAATAGCCCGCCTTACATATGAAATCGAGTGATTTGAGTCGCGATCTTTCGCCCCCGGAGGCGTTTTGGGGTAATCCCCGGCGGCTCTTCAACACGTTGTTGTGGGTGGTTCTGTTTCTGAACGTGATGCACGCGTTTCGGTTTGTTTATTTCACGTATACGAGCCACCCGGTGGGGTACCGGCTGGTGGACAAATTCAATATGGATGGGGAGATGGCGGTCCCCGCGTGGTTTTCGACTCTCCTGATCGCGGCGGCGGCGGTGGCCTGTGTGGGGGTGGCGTCCCGGGTGCGGCGGGCCGGGGGCAAGGGGGCGTATTCGTGGTGGCTGTTGGCGGCGGGGCTGTTCTTCGTGTCGCTGGACGAGAACGTGTCTCTGCACGAGACGCTCAACGGCGAGGTCGGGCAGGTCGTGGAGCGGGACGGGATCTTTTACTTCGGATGGGTGCTGATCTACGGCCCACTGGCGATGGGTCTTGCGGCACTGGTATTGCCCGGGCTCTGGCGGGCCCCGCGGCGGGTGTTCTGGACCCTGGTCGCGGCGGCGGTCGTGTACTGTGGCGGGGCGGTGGGGGTGGAGATGATGAGCGGGCTGCTGCTGAGCAGCAGCGCGGATGTCGACATGACGGCGTGGTCCTACTTTTTTTGTGTGCTCCTGGAGGAAAACGGCGAGATCCTCGGGATGATGCTGATGCTCCGGGGCTTGGCCCTTTACCTGACGGCGGAGCCTGAGTCATTCCCTGTGTCGGAAAACGTCGCCCCGCCTGCGGACGCGCAAGCACCCGCCCGCCGGGCGCAGCCCGCGGAAGCGGACGCCGACCCCCCGATGGAGGGGGCGTGGGCTTGACGTCGACGGGTCGGAGGCTCGATGCCGAGGCAGCGGGTGGCGGTACCAAGTACTCAAAGCAGTCGGCGGCAACTTAGCGGTTCACAGACAGAGATCGGCTTGATACGGTTCGCGTGGAGCGGTACACTCCGCCATGCGTCGTGTCGGCCGGCCCTACACACCGATTTCGGAATCGGTCGACCGCAAGTTTTGGATGGAGTCTAAAAGGATATTCCCGCGTAGCTCAATCGGTAGAGTAGGTGACTGTTAATCACTTGGTTGCTGGTTCGAGTCCAGCCGCGGGAGCTTTGGGGGGCAGGGCGGGGGGCTCAAAAATGTTGTTTTCGGAGTGAGTTTTCCGGCGTAAGCACGGAGTCAGGGCCTGCGGTGTTTCACCTGGCCGTGTGCCGTGTGTTGAGGGGCAACGAAAAAGCCCCGGTCCAGATGGACGGGGGCTTTTTTTCGGGTCGAAGCGGGTGACCGGGGTCGAACCGGCAACATTCAGCTTGGAAGGCTGACGCTCTGCCAATTGAGCTACACCCGCGGAGGGAGGGGACGCAAGCCTTGGCGACGGAACGGCTCGCGGATACGGATCGGGCGGGCGGGGCTTTGTAAAGCCGAGGTGGGTCAAGCCCGACCGGGAGACAGAATATACCAGCCCGGACGCTCGGGGACCATCGAGCGCGGGCGGTTCGGGGGCGAGAGGCGGGCCGGGCGGGGAGCGGGGCCGGCGGGTGCGGGGTGGGTAAGCGTACGATTTGGGTACGGTTTTTACTTATTTTTAAAGGCATTTGGTGTGCCCCATGGGTCGGCCGGGTCCGTTATACTTGGGTCGACCGCGGCGGGGTGAGCCTGCTTTGGGCCGACCGGCCCGTTCGCCGCGACCTAACCTCAGCGCCTGAACCAGGCAGGAAACTACGCATGTCGATCGCGCAGATGCCCAACATCACGCTCTCCCACTCCGCGATGTCGGTCCTCGACGAAGCCAAGTCGGTGACCTTCTTCAGCCACGTCGATGAGCTCGTCGCCGCCGCGGTGCCCGAGGACCAGACCGACCCGCAGGGCTACTTCACCGTCGGCTACGACGTCGACGGCGAGTTCGTCCCCGAGGTCAAGGTCTGCCGGGTCCGCAACGGCGTGTCGGGCAACTATCTCGAGCCGTACATGCGCCGCCGCGACGCGCAGTGCATGGTCATCGCCGACGACCGCGCGACCGACAAGCCGACGTTTAAGGGCCGGTTCGGCAAAGACTTCGAGGAGACGCGGCAGGAGACGTTCGCCTGGCTCAAGACGCAGGACCTCGCCTGCTTCTTTTTCAACGCCGGGCGGACCGGTAAGGGCCTGCCCGCCCTCGTCATTGCCCCGGCCAACGCCGGGTTCTTCGCGATGGGGCTGGCCATGCTCCAGGGCATTATCCCGATCGAAGAGATCGAAAAACAGGGTGCCGACTACCACCACACCGCGATCATCTACATCGCCCCGCCGTTCCGCCACACCCACTTCGACGGCAAGCAGGTCGTCGTCCACAACCGCCGCGACGGGCTCCACGAGCTCTACTCCTACAACCTGTACCCCGGCCCGTCGGCGAAAAAAGGCGTCTACGGCATGCTGCTGACGCTCGGCGAAAAGCAGGACTGGACCACCGCCCACTGCTCTACCGTTCAGGTCGTCACCCCCTACGACAACACCGTCACCATCATGCACGAGGGCGCGTCCGGCGGCGGCAAGTCCGAGATGCTCGAACAGATGCACCGCGAGCCCGACGGCCGGCTCCGCCTGGGCACCAACACCGTCACCGGCGAGAACCGCTACGTCGCCCTGCCCCGCGGCTGCGAGCTCAACCCCGTCACCGACGACATGGCCCTCTGCCACCCCGATTTCCAGCGTGACGACGTCAAGAAAGTCACGCTCACCGACGCCGAGGCCGCCTGGTTCCTCCGCGTGAACCACATCACGCACTACGGTACGGACCCGCACCTCGAAAAGATCACCGTCGACAGCGACCAGCCGCTGCTGTTCCTGAACATCGACGCGGTGCCCAACAGCACCGCCCTGATCTGGGACCACATCCAGGACGAGCCGGGCGTGCCCTGTCCCAACCCGCGCGTCGTCTTCCCCCGGCAGGCCTACCCCGGCATTGTCAACGAACCCGTCACCGTCGACATCCGCAGCTTTGGCGTCCGCTGCCCCCCCTGCACCAAGGACCTGCCGACCTACGGGATCATGGGCATCTTCCACTTGCTGCCCCCTTCGCTGGCCTGGCTCTGGCGTCTCGTCGCGCCCCGCGGCCACGGCAACCCGTCGATCGTCGACGAGGGCGGCATGACCTCCGAGGGCGTCGGCAGCTACTGGCCGTTCGCCACCGGCCGCCGCGTCGACCAGGCCAACATCCTTCTGCACCAGGTCCTCAAGACCCCCGACACGATGTTCATCCTCTGCCCCAACCAGCACGTCGGCTGCTGGGAGACCGGCTTCGCCCCGCAGTGGATCGCCCGCGAGTACCTCTCCCGCCGCGGGGCCAGCCCGTTCGACCCCAACAAGGTCGTCGACGCCCGCTGCCCCCTGCTCGGCCGTACTCCCCGCAACATCCAGGTCGAAGGCCAGACCGTCGGCCACTGGTTCCTGCAGGTCAACACCCAGCCCGAGGTCGGCGACGAGGCCTACGACAAAGGTGCCGAGATCCTCACCGCGTTCTTCCACGAACAGATCCGTAAGTTCAAGCACGACGACCTCGAACCCAAGGGCCGGGAGATCATCGAGGCTTGTCTCGACGGCGCGACCGTGGCCGATTACGAGAAGCTCTCGGGGGCTTGACGTGTCGGGGCGGTGAGCGAGCCCGCGGCCGCGCTCGGTGTTTGGGGCTGCCCCATACCCGTCACGCTATTCCCGCCCGCCCCGCAGGTGATATGACATCACCTGCGGGGCGGGTGTTTTACGGGAGGGGAGCGGTGGCGGGCGACGCGGCCTCGGCGGGTTACGCGGTTTGCGGGCGGGGGCGCTTGCGGGGGATGAGCTTGACCGCGAGCACGATCAGCAGCGCGACGACGAGCACGGCCGCGGCGGTGGTGAGGATCAAGCGGGTGGCGGTGTCGGCCACGGCGTCGAGACGGTCGCCCAGCGGGTCGCCGGAGGTGGCCCGGTCGGCGGTGACCAGGAGTTGGCTGGTCTGATCGACGACTTTGCTCAGCTCGGTGAGGGCCTGGGTGTATTCGGTGATGTCGAAGGGGCGGGGCGGCGGGGCGTTGGGGTCGCGGGGGGGCTTTTTGGCGCTCGCGGCGAGGGAGGCGGCATGGATGGCCTGGACGCGGGCGGCGATGGCCTCGGCGGCCTGGAGCATCTGGGTGGTGTCGGCGGTGACCTGCTGCGTGCCGTCCAGGAGGGCGGTGAGATTTTCCTGGTTGTCGGCGAGGTCCCGGACCAGGCCTTCACGCTGCTGGGTCAGGGTGTCGGGGAGGGTTTCGGCCACGTCGGCGAAGCGCTCGCCGAGGGTCAGGGCCTCGGATAGGCGGGTGTTGGCGATGGTGTCGTAGATGACAGCCTCGGCGCGCCACTGGGCGAGGATCATGAGGCGGGGGGTGAGCCAACTGACCCGTTCGGCGAGGAGCTGGGCTTCGTTGAGGGAGTCCTGGCCTTTGCTGAACGGGTTGAAGACGTTCATAAAGTTGGAGGGGAGGTTGGTGAAGCCGCCGACGAGGTCGGAGGCGCTGCGGCCGGCTTCGATCCCGGGCAGGTCGGCGAGGCGGACGTACCAGATGTCGCGGTTCTCGGGGTTGGCCTGGGACCACGCGTCGACGCGTTCGAGGAGCTGGATCCGCTGCTCGTCGGACATCACACGGGCGGCGATGCGGAAGGCGTCTTCTTCGAGGCGCTGGGCGCGGGCGACGAGGCCCGGCGCGTAGTCGCCGAAGTATTCCGGGCCGTGGCGTTCGAGGAAGTTGGCCTGGAGCGAGGTCAGGACGATGGCGTTGAGGAAGGAGGTGGCGGGGACGGGGTCGACGGCGATGTCGTACATGGCGGTCGCGCCGTTGATCTTGACTTGCTGGGCGCGGCGGCGGAGGTCGGGGTCGTCGTCGGCGGCGACAACGATCTGGTCGGTGGCGTCGGCGAGGGTCTGGCGGTACTGGTCGGCGAAGTCGCGGACGGCCTGCTGCATCTCGGCGGGGCCGAACCGGGCGTTTTTGATTTCTTTGCCTCCGGGCGCGGGCGGGCCGGGCGCGGTGGTGTCGGCTTCGGGCGCGGCCTCGGCGGGCGGCGCGGGTGGGG
>JBCDDZ010000105.1:0-6727 GCA_039180025.1 Planctomycetota bacterium | reverse complement strand
TCGGCGGGCGGGTCGGCGTATGATGGGGGCTGGGCCCGGGGTGGGGCCGGGGGGCCGGATGGCGGCGACCGTACGCGGCGATGCGGGTGCGGGGGTAAAGGCTTGGGAAGGAGGCCGGGGTGGGGGCCGGGAGTGGCGGGTCGTTGATGGGGTCCGCGTTTTTGTTTTTTGAGGTCGATGAGTGATGAGCGAACACGGCGAAGCGGCGGCGGTGCAACTGATGGTGTTCGATGTGGACGGGGTGCTGACCGACGGGGCGATTACTTACCACGGGGGCGGAGCCGAGTCGAAGAATTTTCACACGAAGGACGGGCTGGGGCTGCGGGCGGCGGTGTCGTCGGGGCTCAAGGTGGCGGTGATCACGGCGCGGTCGAGCGAAGTGGTGACGCGGCGGATGGCGGAGCTGGGGGTGCGGGACGTGGTGCAGGGCTGCCGGGACAAGGCGAAAGAAGTGACGCGGCTGGCGGACGCGTTGGGGGTGGCGCTGGGGCGGACGGCGTATCTGGGCGACGACCTGGTGGACCTGCCGGCGATGGACCGGGTGGGATATCCGATGGCGGTGGCGGACGCGGCGGCGGAGCTGCGGGCCGTGGCGGCGTACGTGACGGAGTTGCCCGGGGGGCGGGGCGCGGCGCGGGAGGCGGTGGAACACGTGCTGCGGGCGCAGGGGAAGTGGGCCGCGGTGGTGGCGGGGTACCGGGGCGAGGGGTGACGGGCGTGGCGAGCGGTCAGCGTTTTTGTTCGCGTTGGCGTTTGACCCGGTCGATCAGGAGCATGGCCAGGAGGTAGGCGTCGCGTTTGAGGGTGATGCGGGGGATCAGGCGGTGCTCGGTGTCGTCGCGAGTGAGGAGTGATAGCTCGTAGGCGGGTTGGCCTTTGAAGTCGGTTTTGTGGACCTTGAAGCGGCGGATTTTGCTGAGCGGGATGGCGACGCCGATGCCCGGGACGGGGGGCCAGGGCCGGGAGACGAGGCCGACCTGGTTGAGCCCCATCTTGGTGTGGGCCGAGCCGCGGTAGAGGAGGATGACGGCGAGGCAGCCGGCGACCACGGCGGCGCAGTAGTGGGTGATGGTGAACCGGCCCAGGGCAGGGACGAGGTTGGCGGCGAAGGCGCCGCCCACCAGGAGGCCGAGGCCGGCCAGGGCGATCCAGTATTTGAGGCGTCCCGGGGAGCGGTGGGTGGCGACGAGGATCTTGGGTTCGTCGCTGAAGGTGACGGCGGTGGCGAGCCGGCGGTGTTCCGCGAGGTGTTCTTCGAGGGTCCAGCCGTCGCCCTGGCCTTTGGGGCGGGGGGGCTTGGACGGGTCGTCGAAGTCGAGGTCGTAGTTGCGAGGGCTCATCGGCGGCCAGCGTAGCGGGGGCCGGGCGATTTTTCACCCGGGGCGGGTCCGGGGCGGGTGGGTTCGTCCCGCGGAGGGGTGTTCGGTGCGGCCAAGTGGAATGCGGGCGGAAGCACAAGAGATGGTGACCGGGGAGAAAACACGGCCTGACGGGTTTGGGTTAGTCGAGGGCGTCGAGCAGTTCCTGGAGTTCGCCGACGGCTTTGGCGTTGTGGTCGGCCTGGGCGCGGGTGATGCCGAGCTGGGCGGCGGCGCGGGCCTGATCGTCCTGGCCCATGGCGCTGAGCATCTTGGTTTTTTGGTAGTACGCGTAGTGGTAGGCGGGGTCCTGGGTGAGGGTGCGGTCGAGCCAGCCCAGGGCGGCGGCGTGGTCCTGGTCTTTCGCGTATTCGAGGGCGATCATGTAGAGGACGTCGGCGTCATGCGGGTCGTCGGCGTGGAGGGACTTGAGCTTGAGCAGGCGGTCGGTCATGGCGTTTAGTCCGGGAGGTCGAGGATGCGGTAGATCACGGGGGCGGAGCGGACTTCGGGGACCCGGGCGATCCACTCGGCGGCGGCGTCGAGGTCGCCGCGGCGGGCGTGGTGGGTGGTGATGACCACGGGGACGACTTCGCTGTCGGGCGGGGCGTCGTGTTGGAGCAGAGACGAGAGGCTGATCCGGCGGTCGCCCAGGGCCTTGGTCATCTGAGCGACGACGCCGGGCACGTCGAGGGCATTGACGCGGAGGTACCAGCGGCCTTCCACGTCGTCGGGCTCGACGAGCTGGGCGGGGGCGTGGAGGTCGGGGGTGAGCTTCATCCGGTCGAAGGCGAGGGGGTAGGCGCCGCAGGCGGTCTGGAAGACGTCGGCGACGATGGCGGACGCGGTAGGGCCCTGGCCGGCGCCGCGGCCGTAGTACATGGTGTGCCCGACGGCGTGCCCGACCGCGGAGAGGGCGTTGAACGAGCCGTGGACCTGCGCGAGCTGCTCGGACTTGGCGATAAAGCAGGGGGCGGTGTGGAGGCTGAGGAACGGCTGGCCGGGCCAGCGCTCGGCGGCGGCGATGAGCTTCATGTCGTAGCCCAGTTCGTCGCCGAAGCGGACGTCGTCGAGGTCGAGGGTGTTGATGCCCTGGCGGGGCACATCGTCGTCGGTGACGCGGACCCCGAAGGCGAGCGACGCGAGGATGGCGAGCTTCTGCGCGGCGTCGGCGCCCGAGACGTCGAGGGTCTCGTCGGCCTCGGCGTAGCCTTTTTCCTTGGCCCCGGCCAGCGCGTCGGCGTAGGTTTCGCCGTGGCGGGTCATCTGGGTGAGGATGTAGTTACAGGTACCGTTGAGGATGCCGTAGAGCCCGTGGATCTGGTTGGCCATGAGCCCGGCCGTGAGGGCCGTGACGCAGGGGATCCCACCGCCGCAGGAGGCCTCGAAGGCGATCGACACGCCGTACTTGCGGGCGTCGGCGAAGAGCTCGGGGCCGCGGGCCGCGAGGAGCGATTTGTTCGCGGTGACCACGTGTTTGCCGGCGGCCAGGGCGCGGTGCAGGTAACCGCCGACGGGGTCGAGGCCCCCGGCGACCTCAATAACCAGGTCGAACTCGCCGGCGAAGAAGGCGTCGGGGTCGGCGGTTACGGCGGCGGGGTCCAGGGCGGCGGCGGGCTGGTCGGGCGCGGGGGCGAGGGCTTTGGCGGGGTCGCGGACCAGGACGTGGGTGAGGTTCAGGGGCCGGCCAAGGCGCTGGGTATAGAGGTTGGCTTGTTCGCGCAGGAGCTTTTCGACGCCCCGGCCGACGGTGCCGAAGCCGATCATGCCAACGTTATAGGGTAGGGCCGACATGGGAAGGGGTCCTCGGGGCGGGGGGCGAAGGTCTCGCGGCGGATCGGGGGCGAGACGGGGCGGGGCAGGATAACACCGGGGGTGCAGGCCGGCTACAATCCATTCGTGACGATTTCGCCGACAACAGATTCTGGGTCGACGCCGCTGCCCGCGGATGATTTGCTGATTATGCCGATCTGCGCGATTTTCCGGCGGTTTCTCAAGCGGCAGGGCTTGAAATTCACCACCGAGCGGGCCCAGACCCTGGACGTGGTGCTGGCCAAAGACGGGGTGTTCGAGGCGGACGAGCTGTTAGAGGAGATGAAGGCCGCGGGGCACCGGGTGAGCCGGGCGACGGTGTACCGGACCCTGAAGCATCTGCTCGAAGCGGGAATCGTGCGCGAGGTCTTGTTGGACGCGGGCAAGGCGCACTACGAGCTGGCGTTTGGGCAGGCACCCAAGGGGCATCTGGTGTGTGTCGAGACGCAGCGGATCGTCGAGTTCCCGACGGCGGAACTCGATGCGCTGATGCAGCGGGTGTGTGAAGCGCAGGGGTTCGATCCCGTGAGCCATCGGTTCGTCATCTACGGGGTATCGCCCGAGGCGCAGCGGGCGGAGCAGGCGGAGTTAAGCGGCGACGAAGCGGGCGGGACGGACGCCGCGGGCGCCTCAGACGAGGCTCACTAACCTAAGGCGTCCCCACCCCGGCTTTAGCGTTTAACGCTTCCAAGCCCATAGGATAAACGATTGAAGATCATTGGCGGGCTTGCGTCGGGCGGGACGCTATCGGTGGCGTCGACGTGCGCCAAGGGGTCAGGTTTCTTCTTCGATGTCGGACTGTTCGATCGGGCGGGTGACTCGGTAGTCTTCGTTGAGCCAGCGGCCCAGATCGATGGTTTTGCAGCGTGGGCTACAGAACGGGAACGCGGGGGTGGCCGCGTCGACCGGGTCTTTGCAGGTCGGGCAGGGGGTCGGCGTGGCCGGGGGCAGCGGGGGGCGTCGGGTCATGGCGTGGGGCGGAGGGTGGTCAGGAGGTCGGGGAGGGCGGCGGCCCATCGGCCGTGGGGATGGAACGTGATGCGGCGGGCGGACTCGGCATAGTGCTCGAGGACGAGGTGCAGGCGGTCGGGGCCGAAGGTGTCGGCGGGGGAAGCGGGCGGGGCGGTGAGGCGGGCGGCCCATTCGACGGCGGTCACCGACTGTTCGCGGAGCGACGCGTCGAAGCCCAGCGCGGCCAGGTCGTCGGGGGAGGACAGGCGGTAGGCGTCGAGGTGCAGGAGGGGGGTGGCGTCGGGACGCTCGTCGTCGAGGTATTCGTGCATCAGGACGAAGGTGGGGCTGCTGACCGCGGCGGGGTCGAGCCCCATGCCCTGAGCGAGGCCGCGGACGAGTTGCGTCTTACCCGCCCCGAGTTCGCCGTCGAGGGCAAAGACGTCACCGGGCCGGGCGAGTTGGCCCAGGCGGCGGCCGAGGTCGAGGGTCTGCGCGGGATGGGTCGAGAGCCAGGGAGTCATCCGCGGTGCTCCCAGCCGGGGTGATCGCGGGTGGCCTCGGCGAGGCTGAGGCGTTGCTGGTGTGGGTCGAGGACGACGTGGCCGTCGGCGTGGGTGACGGTGCCGATGCGCGTGATCGGGACGCCCGCGAGCTGGGGGGGGATGGGGGCGTCGGGGGCGGCGGCGAAGAGGAGTTCGTAGTCCTCGCCGTCGCCCAGGGCGTGCTGCCAGGCCGGCCGGTCGGTCGGGGTATCGCAAGGGCGCAGCGGCAAGCGGTCGGCGTGGAGTTGGGCGTGGGTGGTGAGGCGGGGCAGGTCCTGAGCGAGGCCGTCGGAGAGGTCGATCATGGCGCGGGGGCGGGTGGCGGGGTCGGCGGCGAGGGCGGCGGCGGCGGCGAGGCGGGGGGTGAAGGTGAGGTGGTGGCCGGTGGGCAGGGAGCCGCCGAGGTGGCCGGTGACGTAGATCGCGTCGCCGGGCTGGGAGCCGGTGCGGGTGATCGGCTCGACGCCGGGGTGGGGCTGGGCGAAGACGGTGACGCTCGCGAGCAGGGGGTGGTCCCACACGGCGAGGTCGCCGCCGATCAAGGGGCAGCCGAAGTCTGCCGCGGTCTGCCGCATCGCGTCGAACAACGCGGTCGCCCGCTCTTGCCCGAAGCCGCGGGGCAGCGACACCGCCACCACCGCGGCGACGGGTTTCGCCGCCATCGCCGCGACGTCGGAAAGGTTGCGGGTCACCGCCTTGCGGCCCACGAGTTCGAGCGGGTCGACCGCCAGATCGATGTGGACGCCGTCGGCGAGTTGATCGACGGCGACGAGCAGCGAAGATCCCGTGAAATCGATAGCGCCCATATCGTCGCCGGGCGGGAGGGTGACGTGGGCGGGGAGCGCCGAGTTGGCGCGGTAGATGTGTTCGAGGAGCTGGTTTTCGCGCACGGGGGGGATTGTAGTGCGGCGAAGCGGCGGCGCGGGTCACGCGGTCTGGGTCTGCTGACGGCTGGACCACGCGGCGGGGGGCGACGGCGGATCGAGGACCGAGCCAAACGGGTCGAGGCGAGGGATTTAGTAATGGTCTTTGAAGCGGTATGCCTGGCCGAGGATCAGGCGGGTGGCGAAGACTGTTTCCTGGGCGTGTCCTTCGAGGTGGGCCGTGGCGTGCAGGACGGCGCCCAGACCGGTGACGGGGAACTTCTGGATCGTGCGCGGGGCCAGGAGGTGGTCCTTGTTGAGGGACCGCACGGTCTCGGCGGCATCGGAGACGGCGGTGGTGAGGCGGTCGGCGAGCTCGGCGGGGGTGGGGCCGGCCTCGGCGGCAAACTCGGCGGGGCGGTCGCGGTCGTCGGGTCGGTCCTGGGCGGGGCGCAGCCCACGGTGATCCACTGCCGGAGGTTGCCCGCGACGTGCAGGACGATATTGCCGATGGCGTTGCCTTGCGGGAAGGGGCGGTGCCAGACCTGGGAGACGTCGAGCTGGTCGAGGCAGTGGAGCATACGGTCTCGGGAGTAACGGAGGGTAAACCTGGCTTCGCCTTTGAACGCCGCGACGGCACCGGGGTACTCGGTTTCGAATCGCATAGGTGGTCCTCGGGGTCTGGGGGCGAGAACGGAGCGGGGCCGGTGGGCTACTTGGCGAGCTTGGCGATGATGCGCCAGAGGTCGTGGCGGGAGAGCGAGAGGCCGGTGGCGGCGTTGAAGCGGTCGGCGAGGTGGTCGAAGCCGGGTTGGTAGGGGAGCTGGTCGCGTTTGGAGAGCTGACCGAGCTGGGCTTCGACGAGCTGAACGAGCTGTGCTTCCTGGTCGGGCTGGATGCGGGGCGGGGGGGCCTTCGCGCGGCCGAGCTTGGGCAGCTTGCCGGCTTTACGGAGGTTTTGGAGGCGGCGGAACACGTGGGCGCGGGTCTGCTCGGGCTGGCCCGCGGTGGGGGGAGCGTCGCGGCCATCGGGCCCGTACATGCTGACGTAGAGGGCTTCGAACTCCGGGGTGTAGGGCAAATCGTCGAGGGTGCGGTCCTGCCGGGCGTAGGCGGCGGCGAGCAGGTCGTCGTCGTTGAGGGGAAAGAGGGCGTCGGTCATGCGCGAGGTTAGAGGGTAGACACGGGGGGGAGGGGG
>JBCDDZ010000104.1:0-6753 GCA_039180025.1 Planctomycetota bacterium | reverse complement strand
GCCCGGCAGAAAACTATTGATATGACCGACACCGCCGAACCCCAGTCCAACAGCACCCAAGAACTCTTCGACACCTCGGTCACCTTCGCCGACCTGGGGCTTTCGCAACGCGTCGTCGAGGGCCTCACCGCCACCGGCTTCGTCCACCCCACCGGCATCCAGGCCGCGCTGATCCCCCCCGTGCTGGCCGGGAAAGACGTGATCGGCCAGGCCAAGACCGGCACGGGCAAGACCGCGGCCTTCGGCCTGCCGATCCTCTCGCTCTGCGACCCCGACGTCCGCGGCCAGGCCTTGGTCCTCGCCCCGACCCGCGAGCTCGCCGCTCAGGTCGCCGGCGAACTCGACAACCTCGGCCGCGCCACCCAGATCCGGACCTCGGTCATCATCGGCGGCGAGTCGATGCGCAACCAGCAGAAATCCATGGCCGACGGCGGCCACCTGATCGTCGGCACCCCCGGCCGGGTCATGGACCTGCACCAACGCGGCCAGCTCTCGTTCAACGACATCCGCTTCGTCGTCCTCGACGAGGTCGACCGCATGCTCGACATCGGCTTCCGGGAGGACATCCGCAAGATCCTCAAGGCGATCCCCAACCCCGTGTCGGGTTCCCGCCAAACCATCTTCGTCTCGGCGACGATGGACCTCCAGATCGAGCGCCTCGCGCGCTCGTTCATGAAGCCCGACGCCGAGAAAATCACCACCGTGTCGGGCTCGCTCACCGTGGCGATGGTCGATCAGAAGTACCTGTCGGTCGAGCCCTGGGACAAGCGGTCGCTGCTCCTGAAGCTGCTGGTCAGAGAAAAACCCGAAACCACCGTCGTGTTCTGTAAGACCAAGGCGACCGTGCGCAAGGTCGCCGAGTACCTCAAGAAAAAGGAACTCAACGTCCGCGAGATCCACGGCGACCTCCAGCAGTCCAAACGCAACAAGGTGATGGACGCGTTCCGGCAGGAAAAAGTCGACGTCCTGATCGCCAGCGACCTCGCCGCCCGCGGCCTGGACGTGGACCACATCACCCACGTGATCAACTACGACCTGCCGGAAGACCCGGAGATCTACATCCACCGGATCGGCCGCACCGCCCGCGCCGGCCGCCGCGGCCACGCCTGGACCTTCGTCACCCCCGAGCAGGGCCAGATGCTGACCGAGGTCGAGAAAATGGCCGGCGCGATGATCGAGAAAATGGACTACCCCGAGTTCACGCCCGGCCCGGTCCCCAAAGACGTCCAGGAAGAACGCCGCACCGGGATCAAACGCCGGGACAAGCCCCGCGACATCAGCGACCGGTCCGTCGCGTCGGTCGTCGACCCCACCGCCGGCTACAGCGAAGCCGAGCTTAAGGCCATGTTCCCCGACGGGAAGATCCCGAAAACCCTGCCGCCCAAAAACCTGGGCGCGAAGTTCAAACGCCGCGGCCGGTGAGCGTTTCACGCGCTCAGGGGCCACGGCGGTTGCCGTCTGGGCCCGGGCCGCCGCGCTACCCCGCATAACCGCTACCACCGGACGCCTCAGGGCGATTCCTTAGCAAACGTCCACCCCGACTTATCGAGCCGGCGTCCCGACCCTCCGATAGAACTCGGTGGAGTGTCGCGATTCTATGCAAGCCCTCGACCGAGCCCTGAACACTTTGGAAAAGACCACCGGCTTTAGCCGGGCGTTCGACGACGTGGTGGTCCGTCGCGGCGGCTGGCCGAACCAGTGGCTGACCCCACAGGAAATCAACCACCACCTGACCGTCCGCGGCTTCTGGACCCGGGGCCGGCAGGCGGTCCACTTCGAGAGCCGGGTCCGGCTGGTCCAGCACTACCTCGACGGGCTGATCGACACCCCTGCGCCGGCCGGCGATTTCTGGGGCACCGACGCCGGCGCTTCGGGCAGTTCGATCAGCGGCAAGTCCGCGGCGGCGACCGTCGGCCACGGCTGGAAACGCTTCGACGGCCAATACAAGCACAACCCCAAAACCAAGCTGATCGAATACCGCGGCGTGAAAATGGGCCGGTCCTTCGACCGCCGCGCCTACCAGCGGACCCCGGTCGATCGGGTCACCTGCCAGTACGGCCCGGTGATCAATATGTCGCCGATCGGCATGATGTTCACCGCCACCGAGCCCCGCGAATTCCAGACCGGCCAGCGCGGCTACGTCCGGATCAACCACGGCGAAACCTCGCTGCGGGTCCGGGTCAAAATCGTCTGGCTCAGCGCCCAAGGCCCGCACACCCGGGTCGGCGTGGACTACCGCGGCCTCACGCCGCACGACCGGAAAACCATTGAGCAGATCATCCTCCTGGCCGGCGACGCCGACGCAGACGAGGGCGATCGCCGGAAAAGCCCCCGCCTCTAACGCACGCCCGCTCCACCCGCAGTGTGTTGCTTCACGCAAGACCGCAGGCAGTCGAAGGTCTCTGTGGGTGGGACTTCGGTAAACGCTGCACCCGGAATTGGGAAGCGGTAACCAGGAACATGCGGCGGAGCCTGCCACGCGGCGGGGAGCGGGGGGCGGGGCAGACAGAACCGCGACCGGTTTTTACCGCACGCAGATGAGCTGTCCGCGCAGCGCCGGGTAGGCGGCGAACACCCACTGTTTGGCGACGGCGACCAGTTCGTCGTTGTTTTCGTAGCGGATCAGCGCTTCGAGCCGGGCGAGGGCTTTGTCCTGACCGAGGGCGGCGACGTAGGCCCGCCCCGAGGCGTCGTCGTGGTCGCGCTGCGCCGCGACCACGTGGCGGATCAGCTCACCAGTCAGGGTGAGCGTGAACCCGCCGTCGCGGGCCAGCATCGCGTCGTGGGTGTCGCAGGCGAGTTGCCAGTAGGTCCGCGCGGGGCGGGACGCGTCGGCGGCCGCGGGGGCGTCGGCGTCGATGCCGCCGGCGTAGATCCGATCGAACAGCCGGGTGGCCGCGTTGGACCGGCAGTAGCTCGCGACCCGCACCGGCGAGGGCAGCCGCTGGTCTTCCGGCCGGCGGCGGACCCAGTTCATGTACGTGGCCGTGGCCGGGTCTTCGCGTAGCGATTCGGCCAGTTCGGCGAGTCGGAGCATCTCCGCCACGTACAGGTCGGTGTCCACCATCGCCCGCCCGGCGACGAGCACGTTGAGCTGGGCCATCACCCCCGGCAGCGAGTCGGTGCCCAGCAGCGAGCCCACGACCGCGCTGCCGTGCATCACCAGCTTCATCTCCGCCTCGGCGGTCGCGTGGTGGTCCGAAAGCGTGACGAGCAAACGGCGGAGGTCCGCCTCGGCCGTGCCCACCCCGGCGTTGGCCGGGAGGCCTACCCCCCGCCGCAGGGTGTCGCGGACGAAATCCAGAAACCGGCCCTCGAGCGTCGCCAGGTCCACGGTGGCGGGGATCCCTTCGCCGTAATCCCGGTCGATCACCCGCGACGCGGCGGAACGGACCGCGGTGAGCACCTGAGTGCCCAGGTCGCGGCGGAGCGCTTCGTGGCCGGCGGGCTCGGCGTCGGTGAGCCAGGCGAAGTTGTCCCGCAGCCGATCGTGGAGGCTGCCGAGCGCGTCCCGCAGCGGCGGCGCCTCGGTAGGCGGCTGGGCGCGGGCGGCGTCGATTTTTTTCTTCCGCGCCGCGCGGAGATGGGTGATCGCGGTGTGCACCCGTTTGGCCGACAGCTCGACGCCGACGACCTGCTGGATCTCGGCGGCGAGGGCGGCGTAGTTGACGCGCTCGATGTCCGGGCCGGGCCGGAGGCAGCGGTCGAGGACCCCATCCAAGTCTTCGCGGGCTTCGTGGCCGACGACCGCGGAGAGCCAGGCGATGACCGCGGCCGCGGCGTCGCGTACGTTTTTCCGGACCGCCGCGACTTCGTCGTTCAGCCGGGCCACGACGGTGAGGGTCGGCTCGGGGGGTGGGGGCCGCTCCGGGGAGGGTGTGACGGCGTCGAGGACCGACCCGTCGACGAATACCGTGCGCCACCGGCGGCGCTCGGCGGCCTCGGCCCGGTCCGCCGGGGTGGGCGGCGGCGCGGGGCGGGTGGCGGGATGGGGGTGTGGGCTGGTGGTCATGGATCGGGGCCTTGTGAGAAGGGTGACTCCCTCATATCGCCCCCCCGCTCATGGCTCGGTCGGGCCGAGCCGGTCCGAGTTAACCCGGAGCTTCGATTTCCAGCGGCAGGTCCGCGGGCGGCGGCGGCGGGGAACGGTGAGCCCCGGACTCGGCCTCGGCCGGCAGGGCACCGGGCAGGCTCAGGGCCAGGACCGCCAACACCACGGACATCAAGCATCGGATTCGCATGATTCGGACTCCTCAAGAAAAACGGCTAAGCCTCAACGAGGCGTTAGGCCAAGCCACCCAAGCCCGCTTCAGGGCGGAAGCTCCAGTGTTACGCCTGGAACCGACGGGTTATTGCCCGGACGCGGAGAGCCTTTCGCCAAACCATAATATAAGCATATATTTTTTATATCTCTATATTTAATTTTTGATGATTGATCGCGGCGTTTACCCCCCCTGCCGGAGGATCCGGGGGGTGGCGAGGTCGCCGTGTTTTCTCGAGGTCTTGATGGGCAAGGGGTTACGTCGTTTTTTTCCGAAGCCGAACCGAGCCTAAGGCGGCCCAACCCGGCGGAGCCGCGCCGCCCAGTGGACGCGAGCCGACGCCCGGCCCGCCTCCCGGAGACTTGCCATGAATCTCTTGCGTTTCGTACCCGGCCCCCTCGCCCTCGCCGCGACCGCCCTGGCGGTGCCGCTGCTGACCCCGGCCCCCGCCGCCTCTGCGGGGGAGGTGACGTTCTCGGTGACCTACGACCATCCCCACCCGCGGGCCCAACACGTTCAGACCCACTATCCGCCCCGGGCCGTGCGGACCCGCGACGTGAGCCCCCGCGAAGCCCGCTACTGGGACAGCCCCCGGCATCGACCGCGCGTCGCCCGGCGGTCCCCCGTCTTTTCCGATTCGCGTTCTTCGGGCCGGTTCGAAACGGTGAGCCGGCGGCGGGCCGAGCGGACTTACCACGCGCCGCGGCAGCGGACCACGCGGACGGTGTGGGTCGAGCCGCGGTACGAGACGCGCTACGACCGTTGCGGCCGGCCGATCCGGGTCTGCGTCCGGGCGGGCTATTACAAGGAAGTCGAGGTCTGCCACGACGTCCGGCCACGCCACCGCCACCTCGTGCATCACCGGTCGTCGCGGAGCGGCTGGAGCATCCGGATCGGCCACCGGGAATAGGTCAGGCCGCCTTCCGGGCCGTCCGGGGTCTTCTGAGCACCGGCCGGGGGTGTCGTGAACGGTTCACGGCGCCCCCTTTTTTGATGCGCCCAGTCCCCGGGTTGTCGGCGAGCCCGGGGGCGGCCGGCGGTGTTGCCGGGGCGGTCGGAGCCGTTATGATGCGGGCCTCATGCCAGCCAATATCCGCGAAATCAAGGGCCGCATGACGGCCGTGGGCAACATCCAACGCATCACCAAGACGATGCAGCTCATCGCCTCGGCCCGGTTCCAGGCGATGCAGAAAAAAGCGACCCAGTCGCAGGCCTACACCGAGAAGATCGGCGAGATGGTCGGCGAATTGGCCGCTGCGTTGGGGGCCGGCGGCGACATCAGCCACCCCCTGATCCGGTCGCCCGAGAAGGCTGTGGGCCGGGAACTGGTGCTGATCCTGACTTCGGAGCGTGGGCTCTGCGGGGCGTACAACGGGAACGTGATGCGTAAGGGGCTGCGTTACCTGCGCGAGACGCTCGGCGGGCCAGACAAGGCCCGGATCGAAATCGTCGGCAAGAAAGGCAATGCGTTCGCACGGTTCAATCAGCTCCCGGTCGCCGAGAGCTTGTCGCTGGGCGACGCCCCGGCGTACGAAGACGTCGAACGGCTGGCCCAGCGGTATATCGATGCGTTCACGGCCGGCGAATACGACGCGGTGAAGGTCGTCTACATGAAATTCGAAACGATGAGCCGGCAGACCCCGACGGTACAGACGCTGCTGCCGCTGGAGCCCCCGGTCGCCGCCGACGGCGACACGGCGGGGACGCAGGCGGTGTACGAGTTTTCGCCCGACGCCGAGACGATGCTCGACGAGCTGCTGCCGGTGACGGTGAAGACGACGCTTTTCCAGTGCTGCAACGACGCGGTGGTCAGCGAGCAGCTGGCCCGGATGGTGGCGATGAAGTCGGCGACCGACGCGGCGGGCAAACAAAAGACCGCGCTCAAGCGGCAGTTCAACCGGGCCCGGCAGACCGCGATCACCACCGAGTTGTCCGAGATCATCGGCGGCGCGGCGGCGCTGGAGTAGCGGGCGGTGCCGGACCGCTCTCCCGACCAAACCGACGGTCCCGCTCGCCCGGTGCGTCGCGACGGGCCCCGCGGCGCGGGGCCGAGATGGGGTGCGGTGTCGGCGTCGTTCGAGATGGCCGGGGCGGTCGCGGGCGGATGTTTGCTGGGTTGGTTGATTGATGAATGGCGGGGCAGCGAGCCCTGGGGCCTGCTGGTCGGCGGGGTGGTGGGGATGCTGATCGGGATGTGGACGCTGATCCGGCTGGCGTTCCGTCCGCCAGGCGGGCCGGGCGGGGCTTAAATCTTGCTAGCGGCGGTAAAGAGTTTCGGGCCTGCGGAAGACGACGACACGATGCCAGACCCTGTTCCTGATGCTCCCGCCGCCCCGCCGGCGTTCCCGTGGATGGCCACGGCGACGCTGCTGACGATCGCGGCGCTGGCCTGCGCGGCCGGGGCGGGGGCGTGGGCCGGAGGGGTTTCGGCCGTTCCGGGGGGGACGGGGGCCGGGGAGGGTTCGGCCGTTCCGGGGGGGGCAGTTCCGGG
>JBCDDZ010000103.1:0-6753 GCA_039180025.1 Planctomycetota bacterium | reverse complement strand
GCGACCGACGCCTCGGACTCCCCGCGATCCACCGCCGCCAACACCTTCAAACGTAAATCCATCGAGTAAGCCATCGGTCGCCTCCATGCTCGAAAGCCACATCATGACATGAGGCCGGAAAAAGCGCCAGTTGCTCTAGCGCACCCCAACTCCGGGTGTAGCGTTGCCCGTAGCCAAGCCCACCGATGATCTCCGATCATGGGTGGGCTTCCGCTCGAGATGACGCTATAAGCGCAGTTGACATGCGTTCCGATCTCGGGTGCACCGGGGGGGCGGGGGTAAACGGGGTAACGGGCAAGCGTGTTTTTTGTGCAGGTTGATTAAGCCGTGTATATCGAGGCCCGATCAAGTTAATGTGGTATCACCTTTTCCAGATAAACCGTTGAGCCCCGCGGGCCTGGCCGATGGCCGGGCGGCGCGGGCGTTGGCGACGCTGGGCCCGTTCGCGGAGTGGCGGGCTTCGCCGCTGCCCGCGGATCTGGAAACCCGGCTGGCCCGTCTGACCGAGCAGGAACTAATGACCGCCGCCGCCGTATGCTTGCTCCGCGTCGCGCAGGCGGAAGCGGCCTGAGCCCGGGCGGTATTGCGCAAGAGCGGGTAAATAAAAGCGGAACGAGCGCGGGCCGGGGATGGGACGAATTTAATTTAGAGTGAGGCTATCGAAGACGGTAACCGGCAGGCGTTGATCGTCGGACGTTGGCCAACGGGCGTTACTCGGCGGGCGCCAGGCCGAGGTCTTCGTAGATCGCACCGAGCACAGCGTGCATCCGGGATTGGTGCGCCGATTCGCCGGGCATACCGTTGAACACGACCGCGACGGCGAGATCGTGGCGGGGGTCGGCGAACCCCATGGAAGACTGGTTGCCGCCGTGGCCGTAGGCGTCGTCGGAGGCGTGGGGACCGAAGCCGTAGGGTGTGCCGCCGCGCTCTGCGGGGTGTCGCTCGGCGTTGGCCGCGTCGTGTCGGCGGTTATTGACCATGATCCCCAGGCCCCAGTCCATCACCGCGCGGAAGGTCCGGTCTTCGGTATCGCGTCGGACCCGCGCGGTGAACCGGGCGACCGTTTCGGGCCGCAGCAGCCGGACCCCGTCGAGCTCGCCGCCGGCTAAAAGCCCGGCGTAGAAGCGGACCAACTCTTCGGCGGGGCCGTAGACGTTGCCCCCGGGCCGTTGCCCCGTCGCCCACGCCCGCTCGTGACAGCCGACGGGCTTGGCGTGCTCCCCGCCCCGAGCGGTATCGACCATGACCGACAGCTCCCGGCCGACGCGATCGTACGTCTCGGGGAGCATCCCGACGCAAGTACGCCGCATGCCCCAGGGTTCCAGCACCGTGTCGCACAGGTGTTCACGGAGCGGCTGCCCGCTGCATACTTCCAGCACCCGCCCCAAGACGGCCCAGCCCGAGTGCGGGTGGTACCCGGCGGTTCGGCCGACCTCCCACCCCGTCTCTAAACGGGCGGCACACGCCGCGGCGACGGCCTGATCCCAGGTCTCTTCGGGATAGCGCGAAACCACCGACCGGAAACCACCACGGTGAGTCAACACGTCGCCGAGGGTCACGGCCTCCTTGCCGTTCACGCCGAACTCTGGCAAGTATTCCACGACCGGGTCGTCCAGTTCGACGGCGCCCGCTTCGATCTGCCGAGCCAACGCTACCGCCACGATCGGCTTGCCCGCGCTCATCCACAGCGTGCGGGTGGAAAGATCCATGGCCGTGTCGCCGTACCCCTCGGGACGCGCCCGCCCCACCGCGTGCCTTGCCACCCACGCCCCGGCGTGCCAGACCGCGACCTGGGCCCCGGGATGCAGGCCCCGCTCGACCCCTTGCTTGATCCGTTCGATGGTCTTCGACAACGTCGACATAGTGTGAAGACTAACACACCCCGGCCAGCGATTTCACGGCCGCAGGCTGACCACCCATTTCGACGCGGAGGCCGCCGCCGACGTACTTTTCGCCTGAGCGGACACGATACGTAAATCAAGAGGGCACCCGCGGGCCACGCCGCGTCGCAATTCGTTGATTGATCGTTTGTGGCGAAGCGGCGTATCGACGATGAACGTCAAACAAAAAACGCGGTTGCTCAGTAAGCGAATGCACCACAACCCTCTTTTACGCGACCTGCTGACGGTACTCGTGTGATAGACCATGGAGCAACGATCCGTCTTTCAAAGCGACGGGGCGTGCCTCGCCTTCTTCTCACCCATGCGCCATACGGTTCTAACTCGGAGGTCGGGATTTTGTTGCTCTTTCGAGATAGGGGCAGATTGCATTCGTCTGGTGATTGCGGTCTCACCTAACTGTATTAACCCAGCCCTAATTCCTCTCTAAATCTTGTCCGGCTTCGGCAGATTTCACGTCTCAAGCCAGCCAGGCCGACGCCTTCAATCAGGAATACTGGTATCGCTTTAACTTATAGCCCGATGAGCCTACGAATGGCTTACAGCTAGTTTCCGGCCGAGGGTACGCGCTTTTTGGGGTTTCTTCGACGAACGACATAGACAAATAAAATACCGCCTGCAACGCCAGCCCTTGAATGTGTTCAAGGGACTGGTTTGCAGTACGGCATACTTTAAACTTTCCTGATGGCCAGAAAGACTATGTGCTATTATCATTTAGCATGAAATTGAATGCAAAGTAAAAATCTACTTAATCATTAATCACTTTTGCATGTGTTTCGATATCGACCTTGAGATTACCCGTAGAGGCAATTATGCAGAGCCAAGACAGGCAACATATCGGGAAAATATCATATAAATATCATGGGGATCAGGCATTGATGTGAGACCGGATGTGGCCGCATATAAATTGCTGTCATCCCGCAGAACGAATAGAAACAGCATAGTCTCCTTCAGCTTGGTGGGCAGGAAGTTCTAGTGATTAGGCAATGGCTGCATTGGGATTCGATTTCGAGACGGCGATCTGATTGAGTTTCTCGTCCGCCGCATACTCTTCATCCAGAGTCTTTTGTAATATTTCGGCCACATTGTCCCGGCCCAATTGCTTGGCGTGGGCGACGGCTGCGCCGTAAGCGGCGATCTCGTAGTGCTCGACTCGCTGGGCGGACATGATCAGAGCGGCGTCGATCGTATCGTTATCGCCGTCGGCGTTAATCATCTCTTCGCCTTCTTTAATAAGGCCTTTCATCGCCGGACAGGTTTCACGCTCGGGCTCCCAACCGAAAGCTTCGAACACCTGTTCGAGTCGAGCTTTCTGGACCTTCGTTTCTTCGCGGTGGCTTTCAAACGCCTGTTTCAGGTGTGCCGCCGTGGCCTTCTCCGCCATCTTCGGCAGCGCCTCGATCAGCCGGCTCTCGGCGTCGTAGATATCTTCCAGATTGTGTTTGAACAGGTCTTCGAGTGAATTAAATGTTTCACTTCCAAACAATCCCATTATCGGTTCCTTTCAGTAAGGGGGTCGTAACTACTAGATTTAACTGTAGAAACCGACAATGAAAGTTCGATTAAGAAAGTGTTTATTCCGGCTAAAGCTGTTCGACGTCTTCCCGATCGTTTTTCTTATTGTAAAACCCATATATTTTTTAACAGTGAAACCAATTTTAGTCCGCAGCGCCGGATTCCTCCGGCCGACTGTGTCTTTACCTTAATTGCGGCTGGACAAGTCCGGCCCTTCTGCTTTCGCGGGCCTTGCGCATGTTCCGTATTGACGCCGTAGTGATTGCCCGACCGAGTCGCGCCGGGCGTCCGTGTTTATTGTCAAAGAGCGGACGCTTGGCGGCCGGGTTGGCGGATGCTTCGGCCTGCCCGCCAACCCACCTGAACCTCGCCGTCGTCCTCGGCCCGCGGTTTGGGGGCGGCTACGCGATTACGCCGTAGTCCATCGTGTCTGTTGCCGGCAAGGTAGCTCACCGACGAACGCCGAAACCCCCACACTTCAAAACGCGAGCCCGGCTCCCCCGGAAGCGGCCGTCGGGTGGGGGAAACGTATCCCGCCGCCGTCCAACTCTTCCGGGGGCCCGGCGTGCTCAATCGCGTGCGCCTTGCCTGGCCGTCACGCGATCGCCACCGGGTGCCGATATGGGTCTGTCTATACCCCGGGCCAAGCGAACCCCATGTGCGCACCTACGCTTCGCTCCCGCGACGCTGATCGCCGTAACGCTCGGCGTGACCTGCCTCTAAAATTTTCGCCGCGCCCCCTGATTTTGCCCGCCCCCGGAGCCCCATCCCGAGCGCACCAAACCGACGACAACGGCCGCCCTCATCCCGGATCGAGTTCTTCGACATCCCCCAAGTCTTTGTGACGCGCCGTGGCCCGTTTGTTTTGCAGCAAAGCTCGCAAGCCCAAGTAACTCACCGGCACCCCCCGTAGACCCCCGGCGACCGGTCAGCCGTAGCTTCCTCCCAAGTCCACCCCGTGACGCGGTTCAACAGATCGATCTGTTCGGGCGGATTGCCGAGCTGAATCACCGTGCCGGGGCGTTGGAGGTCGTCGGCGGTGATCTCGAGGCTGCCGAAGCCAAAGTCTTGGAGCGCCTGCACGATCCGTTCGGCGTTGTCGGGGCCCATCCGGTAGAAGATATTGAGGTCGTTGGTGTAACGCGGGTGGCCGTGGTGACTGACGGCGTACCCCCCGATGACGAGGTAATCAACTTGGTTTTGGTTCAATGATTCGAACCACTCTTCGAAGTCTTTGAAGTGCCCCATGCTCGTCCCTCCGCAGCCGTTCGGTCATCGCAATTCGCTCGGCCGGCGGCCGGGAACGCCAATACGCCAACGTCGCTTTCGCTTGCTCGCGGGTGTTCATGTCGGAGATTTGGATGGTTTTTTGCATGACACAACTGATTATATCGACAGGATACGGATGACTGGGGTAGAGCGAAGCGAAACCCCCAGACGAGCCGCCTGAGCGCCGGCCTGGGTCGGTCGTCTTCCGAGGGCTGGGGGCTGCGTTCCGCTACGTTCCACGCCGACCCCAGCCACCCGCCGGATAAATGTACCCCTCCCCTTTTCTCCCCCCCCTTTTCTCCCCCCTTTTCTGCCCCTTAAGGCTGACCCGAATTCTTTATCGCTTTTTCCAATAGGCTAAGTAAGTCTTTGACGGAGACGACACTGTCAGGCTTTGACGCTATCGTTTTTGGCTCGGAGAGCAGTGGCTTCCCGAAATACTCTTTCGCCAATTCTGCTCGGATTTCATTCTGCTGTTCTGATTCGATTTCTTCAAGATAAGATGAGATTACTGCAAACTCTAGCTCGCGCTGGCGAGCAGCATCCTCAATACGCTTATGTCGACGAGCTTCGTTAGCAGCAACAGTTGCAGGTACAAGTGCTGCGAGCCCTACGGCAAACCGAATCGATAAAGCAGACCAAGTTAGTGTTCCGTCAGTCGTCTCAAATGTGAACCAAGTAAAACCAAATACTACGACTGGAACGGCAGACAAGATCAAGGCGATCCAAGTGAACATCGTTGCTCGCCATAGATTATTGTCCGCAACTGACTTGTAATGCCCAGCTTGACCCGAATCGCTGATTAGTTCGACGATACGGGACGCACGTTCCTTCAACGCTTCGATCTGTTTGAGATTATCGTCAGCACGCTCATTCCAACCAGCAAAAGCGTTAACATTATTTTCATTTAAATCTACGATCAGCTGTTCGGACTCGGATTGAAATTCCTCCAAAGCCTCCTTCCACCCTGTACTTCGTTTAAGTTCTGCCGCAGCGGCGTTTTCTTTTGTTTCCGTCGCCGCCTTAGCCATTTTCGCCACGCCGTTTGTAATGGCTTCATCCAATCGCGTAGTTTGCGTTTCAATTTTTGCGTTCAACTCTTTCAGCTTCGCGGAATACGAAGCGAGAGCCTCATCGGCTTCCGTGATCTCGTCGGCTTGTTCTTGGAGCCTAGATTCGGTCGCAGCAATCAAGACCTCTATCTGCGATGCGTACTCTCCCGCCGCTTCTTCTGCTTGCAAAGGCGTCGCCGGAATGTGGGCTAACGCCCTGTAAGCCTCAATCACCTCGTCCGTTGCGGTCAAAATTGCCGACGCGTTCATAGTGGCGGAACTGCTAATGGCCGACTGTACTTGTGAAAAAGACGATCCGATCTGGCCCAGCGAGTTCGGTGTCAAAAAATTTGCGTCATCACCACGTATCTGTCGGCGGACTCGTTTCAGTACCACGTCGAGTCGAGTTAACGCCGACTTTATGTCGGCGTTTTCTACCCGATCAGACTGCATCGCTTGATCAAGTAATCCACGTAGTTCTTTTAAACGCTTACGGTAGCTGACAAGATTCAAGTGACCTTGAATCAGTTTTTGCGACATAAGAAATTATCCGCTGTAAAAAGGAAATACGAAAGATAAGATCGGGTTCAGCAGAAGGTAAATCGGAAAAGGCACGTTTTTCATTGCCTCGATTCGTCACCTAGAAAATGATTTTGTCGAACTTAGATGACGGCGAGGCTAACCTGCCGTGACTTACTGACCTTCGCCTCGAACTCGCTCCAGAACTTGTTGACGATGGTGCGGATGGCCCAGTTGGCGCCGTCGCTGAGGCCGCAGATGTTGTTGCCGGGCATGGAGCCCATGGACGCGGCGAGTTCGAGGAGCAGGTCGAGGTCTTTCATTTGGCCTTCGCCGGCCTCGATTCTCGACAGGAGTTTGTAGAGCCACTTGCTGCCTTCGCGGCAGTGGGTGCACTGGCCGCAGGACTCGTGGCTGTAGAAGCGGGCGCAGTTGCGGGCCATGGCGACCATGGAGACGTCTTGGGGGATGACGGTGATGCAGGCGGTGCCGAGGCCGAG
>JBCDDZ010000102.1:0-6812 GCA_039180025.1 Planctomycetota bacterium | reverse complement strand
TTGAAATTAATTCTCAATATACTTGACAGGCGGCAGGGCAAGCGTTAAAGTTGCAATTGAGATATATTCTCAATTGCAACTTGGGTTTTTGTATTTGGCGATAAATATTTATTTTTAAACGTTTAATAAATTCCAAGTTTCGATTTTTTGCGTAGGCCATATCCCCTTGTATGTGCAAGCTGTGCCTGATTCAGCCACAGACCGGGATTGCGGACGCTCTTACTTTAGGGCTTGTGGTCCCGAGGTTCAGATGCGCACACCAACTGATTTAATGGCTACTGCCATTCGTGGTGAGCAGATATTGGATACGGCCTCGGGATCTAACATGGCTCCACAACGGGTTTTGCAAATGCGATGTCGAAACGAATTGATCCGCTTCTACCTGACTTTGCTGGCAGTCACCGGCACGCTGGGCTTCACCGCCGTCGCGATGTACGGCGAGCGAACCCATGATAAAAATGCGGATCGAGCGCTAAACGCATACTCGTCGCCACCGCCGGCTGTCGCTCGCACATCGGTCCAAAATCTCGAAACAGAGAACAAATGATGTCCATTCCGATCTCGAACCCTCTTCCGCGTCTGACCGGCGTCAGCCTGATGCACGGCGAGACCCGACTTGCCTCGGTGAGACACGTTGAGCCCGACGAGGTCCACCCCGGCTGTGTTCACCTGCAAGTCTGGACGGAGAACCCCGATGCGTTGCTCGAGGGCACGGGAAGCATGCAGGTGCATGACACGAATCAAGATGCGATTTATCTGGTCCAGGCGCTGCGATGTCGAGCCACTGATCAGGGTTACGAATTGATGGTTACCACCCTGGGGGAGTGCCGCGGAGGGCAGGGGGAGGGATCGGTCGAAGATTATCTGGTGGTGGAAGGGTGCGACCCGGTCCTCATCCAGCAGCTGGCCATCGCGGATGCGGCCTGCACACGAGGACCTCATGTGCGTTGCGAAATCGAGGCCGAAGCTTGGTCGAGCCTGCCGGTCCGATCTCAGACGCCACGGGCCTGCGTTTGCGGAGGGCCTGTCGGGTCCCGTAAGCGAGACAAGGCGTCGGAGGGGCTCGAGCACCGCTGGTCATTCCTGGAGATCAGGCCGAGGGCGGAGTTTCCGCTGCGGTCAGGCATCGTGGCCGAGATCGTCCGTCTTGGTTCACGTGCCACGCATCGCGTCAACCTCCACCTTGCTCTTCCCGGCGACCCCTCGCGCCCCGTGGTGTCGATCGGCCACATCATCGCCACGGAACATTGGGCTCCCTGATTCCAACCCTCTTCCGGCTCCGGCTACCACAAGCAACCTTTTCCGAAACGACCCACTCTTTTTGTCAGGCTGAAGCTCATGAACAAACACTCACTTAAACTATTCGCTTTTTTGTTTTTGGCCTCGGCCGCGATCGCGTTGCCTATACAGGGCGACACGACACAGGGTACGGCGAAGGGCCATCGTTTTTTAGAGCCGCAGGGGTTGCTTGAGCAAATCCGTGCCGGCGGTCACGTGATTTACTTCCGTCACGCCCAGACCGAGAAAGATTACGCGGACCAAGTCACCGCCGACCCTAACGATGGCTCGACTCAACGTGTGCTCAGCGAAACGGGTTGGCACCAAGCCAAATCGATCGGCGCAGCGTTCCGTGATCTAAACATCCCGGTGGGCGTGGTCTACAGCAGCGAATACTTCCGGGCTTGGCAGACCGCCGATCTGGCCTTCGGTCGCTACGAAAAGCAACCTGATCTTAACTTTCTACCACACGAAGACTACACCGCCGAGCAAGTCGAAGAAATGAAGCGGCGTATGATGCCGTTTTTAACCGCCGCGCCCGAAGCGGAGAAGAACACCGTGATTGTCGGCCACGACGATCCTTTTGAGGCGGCTACCGGTATTTATCCCGAGCCACAAGGTGTTGCTTACGTGCTCAAGCCTGACGGCGATAGCGGTTTTTCGGTCGTCGGCCGCGTCGGCCCTGAAGAATGGGCCGATATGGACGCCAGCCAATAAATCCATTTCATACCGCCGCGATCACGCATCGATACGCCTTCCCTCGAGATTGAAACCATGAAATCTATATCCCCACTCGCGTTCACTTTTTCGTTCCTGATCTCTGCTCTCATGGCACCGCACGCCGGTGCACAAGACCACGTAGTCAACGTGTATTCGTCGAGGCATTACGACACGGATGCCGTCTTGTATCAACAGTTCCGGAAGGACACCGGTATCCAGGTCAACGTGATCGAGGGCGATACCGATGCGTTGTTGACCAGGCTCAAACGAGAAGGCGACCTGAGCCCTGCCGACGTTTTCATCGCCGTGGACGCGGGCCGCCTGCACAAAGCGGTTGAATTGGGCATACTCCGGCCGGTTGATTCGGAAGTCCTTTCCGAACGGATACCGGAAAACCTACGGCACCCCGAGGGGTTATGGTTTGGACTCAGCCAGCGTGTGCGGGTGATTCTGCTTTCGCCCGATGTCCCGGCCGACTTTGTGACCACCTACGAAGGCTTGGCCGATGCGACCCTCGATGGCGGCTTATTGCTTCGTTCGTCGAGCAACATCTACAACCAGAGCCTTACCGGATCGCTGTTGGCTCATCACGGGGCGGCGTGGACCGAGCGGTGGGCAAAAGGGGTCGTCGGGAATTTCGCCCGCACCCCCCAGGGCGGCGACCGTGATCAAATCCGCGCGGTCGCCGCGGGCGAGGGAGAGGTCGCCGTGGCCAATCACTACTACTTCGCCCGTATGCTGACCGGCGACGACGCCGACGACCGCGAGGCCGCGTCGAAGCTTCGGCTCGTCTTCCCCAACCAATCCGGCCGCGGAGCGCACGTCAACGTCTCGGGGGCCGGTGTACTTAAAACCGCGCCGAACCCACAGAACGCCATCCGCTTTATCGAGTACCTGACCACGGCCGACGCGCAGCGGCAATACGCCTTAGCCAATCATGAGTATCCTGTGGTGGAAGGTGTCGAGCTAACCGAAGTGCTCAAGGGGTTTGGCACCTTCAAATCCGACGAACTCAACGCCGCCGAACTCGGCCACAACAATCGCGCGGCCGTTAGGGTGATGGATCGGGCGGGCTGGCGTTAAACACCGCCCCGAGTACCACCGGACCCTTTATGCGCGTTTTCCGTCACCTCAAGCTTTGGCCGCTGATTTGCCTGCTGGTCTGTAGCCTCGTGGCGGTGCCGACACTGACCGTACTCGCCAGCGTCTTCCAGCCGTTTGGTCCAGAATGGAAGCACTTGGCCGAGACCCGGCTGCCGCTGTATATCCGCAACACGGCTATCCTCGCGGTTTCGGTCTGCCTCTTATCCGCCCTCGTGGGTACCGCCTCGGCGTGGTTGGTGACCGCTTGCGATTTTCCGGGGCGGCGGGTCTTCCACTGGGCCTTGCTGCTGCCCCTGGCGGTGCCCGGCTACCTCGCCGCTTACGCCTATACCGATATGCTGGCGTTTAGTGGTCCGGTCCAAACATGGCTACGGGAAACGTTCGGCTGGGGGCGGCGCGACTACTGGTTCCCCGCGGTTCGCTCGCTGCCCGGCGCAATTACGATCCTGACCTTCACGCTTTATCCTTACGTGTATCTTGCTGCGCGGACCGCTTTCGTGGAGCAGTCGAGCTGTGTCATGGAAGTCGGACGTACGCTGGGCCGCGGGCCTTGGCGAGGCTTTTTGACGGTGGCGTTGCCGCTGGCTCGGCCGTCGATCGCGGCGGGGACCTCGTTGGTCATGATGGAAACCCTCGCCGACTTCGGGGCGGTGGAATATTGCGCCGTGGATACCTTTGCCACCGGCATCTACCGGACCTGGCGAAGCCTGGAAGCCCCCACCGCGGCGGCGCAACTCGCGGCGGTGCTGCTGAGTGTCGTGACGCTGGTCGTATTGGTCGAGGTGCTCGCCCGCCGCCGTGCCCGCTTTTACCAGATGAGCCACCGGGGGCAGCCGATGCGTCGGGCCAAGTTGGGGCCGCTGGGTTCGATCGGCGCGCTCGTGGTTTGCGGGCCGCCGGTTCTGCTGGGCTTTGTCTTGCCCGCCGGTATCTTCGTGCACATGGCGGTCACCACCGGCGATCAGCGGGCGGCTGAAGTCGTGACGGACTTCGGCCGCAACACGCTGTGGCTTGCCGGACTGGCGGCTGCGATCGCGGTCATTTTGGCGTTGCTGGTGGCGTACAGCCGACGTTTGAGCGGCGCGGTCGGTTTCGCGGCCGGCAAAACCGCGGCGCTGGGATACGCGCTGCCCGGCACCGTGGTGGCCGTCGGGCTGCTGGCCCCGCTCAGCTGGCTGGATCACCGCATCAATGAATGGTTCGTGGCGGCTTTCCGTTGGCAGCCGGGCTTGATCCTGACCGGGAGCATCGTCGCCCTCGTCTTCGGCTACCAAACCCGGTTCCTCGGCGTGGCCCTGGCCATGATCGAATCGAGTTTTGATCGTATCCGCCCCTCGATGGACGACGCCGCCCGGACGCTCGGGGCGTCAAGTGTACGGCTGATCTTACGCGTCCACCTGCCCTTACTGCGGGCCGGCTTGTTCGCCGCGCTGCTGCTAGTATTTGTCGATGTCGTGAAAGAGCTGCCTGCCACCCTGATGCTCCGGCCGTTCAACTTCGACACCCTCGCGGTCCGGGTGTATCTGCTGGCCAGCGATGAACGGCTGGAAGAAGCATCGTTCGGCGCCTTGGTCATTATTGCGATCGGCTTGTTGCCCGTCGTGATACTTTCGACTCTTCTCGACCGTCATCGAACCACCGCCACCGTCCGCCAACTCGATGAAACGGCCATGCAATGAAGACACCACTCACGATTAGCAATCGACCGGCCGGCATCCCCGGAGGGCAACCGTCGCAAACCGACGTCGATCTCGACCCCGCACTGGTCCGCGTTCAAGGGGTCGAGTTTGGTTACCGACGAGCAAGCCCTGTCGTCAAAGGCGTCGATCTCGATCTTCATGCCGGCCGCGTGCATGCCCTATTAGGAGATTCGGGCAGCGGCAAGACCACGCTGCTGCGGTTAATCGCCGGCCTCGAGCAACTCAACGCCGGCCGCATCGACATCGGCGAGCAGTCGGTCAGTGCCGACGCCAGGCATGTGCCCCCCGAAAAACGAGCGGTAGGCATCGTATTTCAGGATTACGCGCTTTTCCCCCACCTCAGCGTCCGGCAGAACGTGATCTTCGGCCTCAAGAAACAGCCCCGACGCCAACGCCGTGCCGACGCCGAGGAGTTGCTTGATCGCGTCGGGATGCAAGGCTTCGCCGACGCCATGCCGACAACTCTAAGCGGCGGACAACAGCAACGCGTGGCCCTGGCCCGTGCGTTGGCCCGTAAACCCCAGGTCATGCTGCTTGACGAACCGTTCAGCGGACTCGACGCCACCCTGCGCGATCGGGTACGTGACACCACGCTACGGGTCATGCGTGAGGCCGGCGTCGCCATACTCATGGTCACGCACGACCCCCGCGAAGCGCTGTTCGCCGCCGACACCGTCAGCGTCATGCGAAACGGCCGCATCACCGCCACCGGCCGCCCACACGAAATCTGTGTCCGCCGCTGGGACTATCGCGAAGAAGACGGGGTGCAAGTCTGTCACGAGTGTGTCGATGTTTGTGACGGGTAAGCACGCTCGTCAGCATGGCAAGCATGCGGGTTGATTTGCACAGCTCACTTTTGCAGCGTTAGCCTGAATTTTTTGGTTTCAAGTTTTACTAGATTCGGGTCCGCTTAAAGTGCAAAGTCCCGAGATCGGCAAGTTTTAGCGAACCTTATAATACGCCCTGTGCCCGCAGCCAGGTCAGCGCACAATAAAAGACCTGCCGTAGGTGGCTGGTCTTTTATTGCTTATCTAATAGCGGGGAGTGGATTCGAACCACTGACCTCCGGGTTATGAGAGTTTCCACTCCAAAACTCGAATCCAGCCCGAGAGCCAACAGGCATCATCTCCGACTGATTACGTCAGCCGGACTTTTTCCAATAGTAGCATAATTTGCATGATTTTCTGGCGTAAGAGTACAGGGCAGGTTACATTTTTTCGACAAACCTCCGGGGTGTTACCCCGACGAAGAATATAGCCCTAATGTCTCACGTTCGACAATGGTGCCAGGACCGGCCTGTACCCGTGCAACTTATTGCACAGGGCTATGGCATAGGCTTTCAGGGTATGTATGACTTTTTATTGAACTGTCAATCGCTTGAATATGAGACATTTTTCCCTGACATTACAACCTCGAAGAAAATCAGCTTATTTGAGTCAGAAAAACTCATCCATGACACGATCTATTCAAGCATGGATATGGACGCTAGTTTTGAGACCCTAGAATTAGCCGCTAAATCGATTTCAGAAATCGAGCCGGAAAATGGGGCCGAAAATGTTGTTGGTTTAGACGTGATGCTTGAGCAATCGCCAGAGGCAAGAGATTTGGTAAACAAATATCTTGAAATGTTTCGAGGGGACTTAAAGAATGGTAATTCTGAAATTATTTTTTCGAATCCTATTGAGCTATACTTATTCAAAACGTTTCTTCCTTGCTGGATGATGTATTACGAAACGTTAAAAATGACAGCTTTCGGTGTTTGACATTTAGCTGGCGATAGGTTTGAGGTCTTTCCTCCTCTAAATATTGACATTTACAACCCTGGTTGGTTGCGCGTTTTTGGTCCAAAGTTTCACAGCTCAAGCGAGAGGGGGAAATGCTGCCCGCCCGTTTGGTATGGTTTTGCTGTTATGCGATGTCTGCGGACCGTGGGGCGCGGGCGGGTGACTATGGGTGGGCCAGGATGAAGCTATTGTATTTTCAACAACTGCCTAGGCAATATAGAAGCAT
>JBCDDZ010000101.1:0-6896 GCA_039180025.1 Planctomycetota bacterium | reverse complement strand
GACCCCCCCGCCCGCCTCCACGCCGACGGCCACGCCTGGCAGCGCCGCGAAATCTATAAACACGACGCCTTCGCCGCCACCGCCCTCTACGCCCGTCAGGACGCCCCCGAGCACCTCGCCGTCGCCAAGTTCGCCCGCCTCCAGCCCGCCTTCGGCGTCCCCTTCCGCTGGCTCGGCCGCTGGTTCCACCAACGCGAGCAGCGCGTCTACCGACGCCTCGCCGGGACCCCCGGCGTCCCCGCCCTCCTCGGCCCCATCACCGTCGACCATCAACCCTGGCCCCACGCCGCGCTCCGCCGGTACGTCCCGGGCCGCCCCCTCACCCTCCGCGACCGCCCCCCCGACCACTACTTCCCCCAGCTCCAAGCCCTCATCGGCACCTTCCACCAGCAGCGCGTCGCCGTCGTCGACCTCAACAAAATCGATAACCTCCTGATCGACCCCCACGGCAACCCCCACCTCATCGACTTCCAGATCAGCCTCGCCCCCGCCCAGCACCCCCCGATCCTCCGCGGCCTCGACCCCCGCGCCTGGCTCCTCCCCGCCTGCCGCCGCGCCGACCGCTACCACCTCATGAAGCACTGGGTCCGCCGCCGACCCGACCAGCTCACGCCCGACCAGCTCGACCTCGACCAGTACCGCCCCCACACCGTCCGCCTCTGGCGAAAACTCATCCGCCCCCTCCACCTCGCCCGAAGAAAACTCTTCGTCGCCCTCCAGATCCGCACCGGACGCGGCGACCCCGACACCGAAATCGCCCCCGACGCCCGCCCCCCGCTGAGCCCCGACGCATGACCCCACCCGCCCGCACCGTCGATCAACACACCATCAACCTCATGGACCGCCTCATCACCGACGCCGGCGGAAACCCCGACACCGCCCACGGCAAATCCGTCCGCGAGATCCTCCACACCGGGCTCAAACTCTTCGCCGACGACGCCGGCCTCGGCGAAGTCAAGCTCATCTCCCGCGCCCTCAAAGAACTCCGCTACGCCCTCAAGGTTTTCCGGCCGTTCCACGATACCCCCAAGATCAGCATCTTCGGCTCCGCCCGCACCCCCGAAGCCCACCCCGATTACCAGGCCGCCCTCCGCTTCTCCCGCACCATGGCCGAGTCCGGCTGGATGGTCATCACCGGCGCCGGCGACGGCATCATGCGGGCCGGGCACGGCGGCGCCGGCCGCGAATCCTCGTTCGGCGTCGCCATCCGCCTGCCCTTCGAAACCAACGCCAACGATGTCATCGTCGGCGACCCCAAGCTCATCACCTTCCGCTACTTCTTCACCCGCAAACTCATGTTCATGTGGATGTCCCACGCCATCGCCCTCTTCCCCGGCGGCTTCGGCACCCAGGACGAAGGCTTTGAAGCCCTCACCCTCATCCAAACCGGCAAAGCCCCCCTCGTCCCTATCGTCCTCGTCGATGCCCCCGGCTCCCACGACGCCGGCCAGGGCTACTGGCAGCACTGGGACCGCTACGTCACCCGCTCGCTCCTCCACAACGGCTGGATCAGCCCCGAAGACCAGAACCTCTACTTCGTCACCGACGACGCCGCCGCCGCCGCCCGCCACGTCAGCGACTTCTACCAGAATTACCACTCCCAGCGCTTCGTCCGCGACGACCTGGTCCTCCGCCTCCGCCGCCCCCTTGAACTCTCACAACTCGAAACGCTCTCCGAGCAGTTCGCCGACCTGATCGTCGAAGGCAAGATCCAGCAGGGCCCAGCCCTCGACGCCGAACGCGACCACCTTCACCTCCCCCGCCTCTGGTTCCACCACACCCGCCACGGCTACGGCAGGCTCCGCGCCATGATCGACCAGATCAACACCTACGACACGCAAAACCACGCCTGACCCGTCTGACCCACCTACCCGGCCTGCCCCGGCCGGAATCACGACCCCAAAAAAGCCGACGGCCTAGCAGCCGCCGGCTTTTCCATACTTTGAATAAGGCTTATCCGCCGGTATCGTAGTAAAACCGCTCGTGGGTGATTTTCCCGTCGCTGTTCCAATGCTGGACCACCGTTTGCTCGACATGGATGTCTTTGCCTTCCGTATCGACCCAGTCCATCACGTTCTCGTAGATCCCGACGCCTTCGCCCACGGCGACCGCCGGCGTCTCAAACCCCTTGAATTCTTTGACCGAAGCGACAAATTTTTCTTCGCGTTCGAGGTTGGCTTGGAGCCCCTCGGTCTTGCCGTACGCCGGCTCTTGCATCACCACCTCGTCGGCGTAAAACTCGTTCATCGCATCCATAATGCGTCCTCCGCGGATGTAATCGAGTAGCTCGTGCAGCCGAACATTAGATTCAGACATTTTTGTTCTCCGTAAGAAAGATTTCTCAAAAAGCATCAGGTATATACCTGTTTAAACAATCTTATAGCTATTCGACGAGATGTCCACCCGCCGGTCGGATATTTTTTTACTTCGTGTTCCGGGCTACTGTGTGTCCGGGCGGTCCCGGATTTTTTCGAGCAGGCGGTTGAGCTGCGCGTTCTCACGCGGCGACAGGTGGCCGAGTTGCTTTTCGTGGAGCCGACGGATCGGCCGGTCCAGCCGGCGTACCAGGTCGAGCCCGGCCGGGGTGATGCTCACGATCACCACCCGCCGGTCGTGGTCGCCACGCCGGCGTTCCGCGAGCCCCGCCGCGATCAGCCGGTCGACCAGCCGCGTGATGTCGGGGACACGGGTGACCAGCCGGTCGGCGACCTCCAGACTCGGCAGCCCCGGGAGCTTCTCGGTCTGGGCGGCCCCCCGGAGGATGCGGAGCACGTTGTAAGTCGATTCGGACAGGCCGTGTTTCTTAAACAACGCGCTAAACTCGCCCGACAGCCCCGCGGTCGTGCGGACCAGATTGAGATAAACCTCTTCCGCGGCGCAGTCGAAAGGCTGCTGTTTCTTGAGTTCATGTTGCAGGCGGGAAGCGGCCATGCGGTTTTCCCAAAAGCAGGGCGGACGACCCCCGGAACACCCCCGAGACGATCCCGGGGGCGCCTCCGGAACGATACTCGTTACAACGAATATCGTAACCGCCCCGCCCCCGTTTGTCTGCCCGGGACGCGAAATCCGTTATGTTGCCACGGCCGCCGCCCCGACGATTCGCCCGCCCCACCCGCGAGATCCGCTATGCCCGAACTCCTGATGCGATGCGCTCTGCCGCTCCCCCACCCCCGGCACGGCAAGGTGCGGGACGTCTACGACGCGCAGCTCCGGGACGGACGACCGGCCACGCTCCTGGTGGCGTCGGATCGGCTCTCGGCGTTCGACGTGGTGATGCCCACGGGGATCCCGGACAAGGGGCGGGTGCTCACCCAGCTCTCGGCGTTCTGGTTCGGGATGATCGAGCGGGAATTCGGCGGGGCGCTGCCGCACCACCTGCTCTCGACGGACGCGGACGAAATCGTGGGGCTCGACGCGGGCCAGCGGGAGATGCTGCGTGGGCGGGTGATGCTCGGCCGGCGGTGCGAGGTGGTGCCGATCGAATGCGTCGCCCGGGGCTACCTGGCGGGGAGCGGGTGGCGGGAATACCAGCGGTCCCGCACGGTGTGCGGCGTGGAACTGCCCGGCGGTCTACAGCAATGTGAACGGCTGGCGCAGCCGATCTTTACGCCGGCGACCAAGGCAGCCGAGGGCCACGACGAAAACATCTCGTTCGCGCGGGCCTGCGAACGGGTCGGCGAGTCGCTGATGACGACGCTGCGGGAGTTGACGCTGAAGGTCTACCAGATGGGGCACGACCACGCGGCGTCGCGGGGGATCTTGTTGGCGGATACGAAATTGGAATTCGGGCTGCCGCTGGACGAAGACGGGCGGGCGAGCGGGCCGCCGATCCTGATCGACGAGGTGCTCACGCCGGACAGCTCGCGGTTCTGGCCGGCCGACGCCTACGAGCCGGGCCGGGACCAGACGAGTTTCGATAAGCAGTACGTGCGGAACCACCTGCAGAAACTCACGGACGAGGGGCGGTGGCACAAGGAGCCGCCGGGCCCGGAACTGCCCGACGGGGTGGTGGCGCACACCGCGGCGACCTACCGCCACGCCTACGAAACGCTGACCGGCCGGCCACTCGGAAAGTGATCGTTCGCCGGTGACGCTGGGGTCGTATAGACAACAGGCCAGCCCGCAATGACCGGCCACGGTACCCGCGAGGGCGGGCGGAAGGCCGGAAAATCAACGTGAGGCGATACGGAATCAAGCCTAGCCCATCACCACGATTCCCAGCCCCGTGCCGGAGGCGACCGGCCGTTCGAGCGGTACTTTGAGCGATCCGGCTTGGGGCGGGAGGACGGTTTACGGCAGGCGAGTCTCCGCGTATGCTAATGGACTGGACTTAGACGCGGCGTGAGCCGCGGACGGGCCTGGCAACGCTACGGGGTGTAGCTCAGCTTGGTAGAGTGCTACGTTCGGGACGTAGAGGCCGCAGGTTCAAATCCTGTCACCCCGATCTTTTTCCAAAAAAGACCCTTCGGCGAGGACGTCGAAGGGTTTTTTTATGGTCGTATCAAGAATTATGCCATTGAGCACATAGTTCAATCCGACGATATCGAGCAACTGCCGCTTGGCGCAGTAATCGGCGGTAAGCCACCGCTGGCGAAGCGTTTGCGAAAGTTCAAATACTTTGACGGCGAACTCGCCTTTCTCGGCCCGGCTGCGGCTGGCGAGCTCGCTCTGGAGTTAGAGCGTCTCGATCCGGTCTCGGGTTCGGCCTGCTTGCCAGCGAACGTATCGGCGTCAATTTCGTCGAACAGACGCCGATTGAATAGCTTGTCTTGTCAGTGTGCCCGTTGGATGATCGGTCGATTCAGTTCGGCGATTGGGTCGTGGACGGTTTGCTGGGTGCTCTTGACCCGCGCTCGCGGCACCTGCCCGAACCCGTCGCAGCCCCCTTCGTCCTCGATGCGAATGCAGTCGAAGCGGATCGTCACCTGTGCTTCGAGATCCGCATCGGTATCGAACCAGGTGAAGCGTCGTACCCCCCCGGGACCGCCTGCCGTTGCCGCGCAGCGGTGCGACTTTACTCTTAATAAGTAAAACTTTTCAATTTCATCCGACCTTCGATCCATTTGATTATGTTAACTTTTACGGCCTGTTTAAAGAATAGTTGAAAGCTACTTATGTCCGGGAAATCTTCATCGCTATCGCGTCTGTTACGCATCCTGACGCTTGCCCAAGGCGGCGAACGGTGGACCCCCGCGTTGCTCGCTGACGAATTGAGCGTCAGCGAGCGTCAGGTCTACCGCGACCTGAAGCACCTCAAGGCCGGCGGGGTGCCGATCGACTTCGACCGCGGGGCGAAGAAGTACGTGGTGGGTCGGCCGTTCTTCCTGCCGCCGGTGGACCTGACGCCCACCGAGGCGTGCGCGTTGATGCTGCTGACCGAGCGGCTGCACGACGCGGACGTGTTGCCCACCGCTCGGCCCGCCGAGACCGCCATGCAGAAGCTCCGCGCGGCGCTGCCCGCGGCGCTGCGCGAAGCGCTCGACGGCTTCATGCCGCGTGTCCGCATCGACCCGGCCCGGACCGAGCCGAGCAGCATCGAGGACGTGTGGGCGCAGCTCTCCTGGGCGATCGCCGAGCGCCGCACCGTCCGCGTCGGCTACGACCCGGCGTCCGCGTCGGACCCCGCCGAAGAAGAGACCGAGGCCGCCCACGACGACTTCCGTTTCGATCCCTACGACCTGTACTTCGGCCAACGCGCCTGGTATGTCGTCGGCCACCACCACGGCCGCGGCGAACCCCGCACCCTCCGTCTCTCCCGCTTTACCCGCTGCCAGCCCACCGACCAAACGTTCAACGCTGCCTCCGGCTTCTCGCTCGACGCCTACTTCGGCCAAGCGTGGCGGATGATCCCCGGCGACCGCCGGCGTCACCGCGTCCGACTCCGCTTCGCCCCCGCCGTCGCCGAGACGGTCAGCGAAACCCTCTGGCACCGCACCCAGGCCGCCGAGCACCACGACGACGGCGGTGTCACCCTCCGCTTCGAGATCGACGGCCTCAACGAAATCGTCTGGTGGATCCTGGGCTACGGCCCCCACTGCGTGGTCGAGGAACCAGCCGAGCTCCGCGAGCTTGTGGCCACCATATCTGAAGCCACAACCCGGCTTTATACCGAGTCATAGCGCTTCAATGAGGCCGCGCCCAAATGAGCACGGAAAAGCAGTGATGGCTTCCACAGAGAACCATCTGACACTGAAGCTTCAATGAGGCCGACCCCATTGAGCACGGCCTTCTTAAGTGTAAGATGGTTTAGGAAGAAATCAAGCGCGCACTCTGAGGCTCGCTCTTCGTCTTACGAGGGATACAAGCCATAAAGCGGAGTTCACCATGATTGATCCATCTTATGACCGCGAAGACTATGAATCAGATGCTCAAGTCACTGTCCTCGAAGGGAGATTAACTCCTCACGGCATAGGGACTGCTATCAAAAATGCCCATCGGGACCATTTGCGAAAGCGGGGCACCGTGAAGAAACACAAGGTTGCTCTAGCAAAGGATCAAACCGAACTCAAGGAGATCACGCAGCCGTTAGACAATTTGATCGTATCAGACTCGGCGATTCAGTCGGCGAAGGCGTTGATGCAGAAAGATCCGAAATTGCTCTGCATGCTGTTACTGCGGCAACTAGGCATCGATCGAGACAAGGTTGCGGAGATCGCTGGGTGCACGGCTGCAACAGTCTCACGTTCGAAGCAAAATGCGGCCCGGAGAATTGGAAGCTGATGCTAGAGCCTGTGATGCACCCGGCCTCTCTTCGCGTCAACGGGGTTTGCGATGCCGGCGCGCCCTCTCTCGGAGGGTCCCAACCCGCCTCGATCGGGCTCCTTGGCCTCGAAAACCCCGTTGACGCTCGGGAGAACATCCGGTCAGCGACTAGAGCCTGTGATGCACCCGGCTGT
>JBCDDZ010000100.1:0-7180 GCA_039180025.1 Planctomycetota bacterium | reverse complement strand
CGCTACTACCGGCCCGCCGAGGTCGACCTCTTGTGGGGCGACCCGACCAAAGCCAAAGAGCAACTCGGCTGGACCCCGCGGGTGGGGTTCGACGCGTTGGTGGAGATGATGGTCGACGCCGACCTGGACCTCGCCGCCCGCGAGCGAACCCTCGTCGACGCCGGCCACCCCGTCGCCGGCGTCGAGGGGGTCAGACACTGAAAAGACGCCCACGCGGAGCCCGACATGGGATTGGACGGCATCGAAATGATCGCGGCGGTCGAGCATCATTTCGGGATATCGATCCCCGATGCCGAGGCTTCCCGGATGCGGACCGTCGAAGACCTGTATCTTCTTGTGCTCCGCGGGAGTACGAAGCAGGCCGCCGCGGAGAGCGACCTGCCCTGCCGGGATTGCGGCTACAACCTACGCGGCTGTGTTTCGACCCGCTGCCCGGAATGCGGAACCGTCTTTGTCCCTTACACTTTGGGTATCGACGACGCGATGGCCCAGCGGACCTGGAAAGAGCTGGTCGATCTGATGGCTGAGCAACTGTGCGTGCCGCGCGAAAAACTCCGCCCCGGCACCCGCTTTATCGAAGACCTGCGTGTCGGCTGACCCGCCCCGCAACCGGTGACCCTCATGCTAGACCTGACCCAAAAGAAGATTGTCGTCACCGGCGGAGCGGGGTTCCTCGGCCGGTTTGTGATTGACACCCTGAAGCAACGCGGCGTCACCGAAGAGCAGATCTTCGTACCGCGGCGGAAAGACTACGACCTGACGCGGGAGGCCGACGTGGTGCGGATGTACGACGACGCGGCCCCCGACGTGGTGATCCACCTCGCGGCCGAGGTCGGCGGGATCGGGGCGAACCGCGACCACCCGGGGCGGTTCTTCTTCGCCAACGCGGCGATGGGCATGCACCTCATTGAGCACGGCCGACGATTCCGGGGGCGGGGGATCGAGAAATTCCTCCAGACCGGCACCGTGTGCGCCTACCCGAAGTTTGCCCCCGTCCCGTTCAACGAAAGCGACTTGTGGAACGGTTTCCCCGAAGAAACCAACGCGCCGTACGGCGTCGCCAAGAAGGCGCTGTTCGTCATGCTCGACGGCTATAAACGCGAGTACGGCTTCAACAGCAGCGTGGTCGTGCCGGTCAACCTCTACGGGCCGCACGACAACTTCGACCTCCAGACCAGCCACGTGATCCCGGCCCTGATCCGCAAGTGCGTCGAGGCCCGCGAGAACGGCGACGCCGCCATGACCTGCTGGGGCACCGGCAGCGCCTCACGGGAGTTCTTGTTCGCCCAGGACGCGGCGGAGGGCATCGTCGTGGCGACCGAAACGATGGACGACCCGACCCCGATCAACCTCGGCACCGGCCGGGAGATCAAGATCAAAGAACTGGTCGAGCTCGTCGCCCGGATCTGCCGGTTCGAGGGCCGGATCGAGTGGGACGCGACCAAGCCCGACGGCCAGCCCCGCCGCTGCCTCGACACCGCGAAGGCCCAGCGGCTCATGGGCTGGGAAGCCAAGGTCGGCTTCGAAGAAGGCCTCTCCCGCACCGTCGCCTGGTTCGAGCAGCACCGCGACGAGATCCGCGAAGTGGTCTACGGCTGATCGACGGTACGCCGCCGCCGTCGGCCGCGTGCCCCCCACACCGCTTGGCCGGTTACGCCCGGCGGGCTGGTGTATGCTCTGTCTTTACCGATCGCACCACGCCCCCTAACGCAGGACTCTTTCATGGCTATCAAAAAAGACGGCGACTTCGTCACCTTCACCCAGTTCATCCAGGCCGAGCAGAACAACTTCCCGGGCGTGTCCGGCCGTTTCTCCTGGATGATGTCCGGCATCGCGCTGGCGACCCGTATGATCGGCAGCTATATCCGCCGGGCCGGGCTGATCGACGTCTGGGGCGAGCACGGCACGACCAACGTCCAGGGCGAGATCGTCAAAAAACTCGACATCATGGCCAACGACGCGCTCAAGCGCACCCTCGGCTACCGCGGCAACGTCGGCATCATCGCCTCGGAAGAAGACAACGAGCCCCGCGTCCTCCAGGAGGTCGACGAGGAAGACAGCTACATCGTCATGTTCGACCCGCTCGACGGCTCGTCCAACATCGACGTCAACGTCTCGGTCGGCACGATCTTCACCGTCTTCAAGAACCCCAGCCAGGTCAAGGGAACCGCCCAGTCCGTGCTCCAGCCCGGCGCGAAACAAGTCGCCGCGGGCTACGTGCTCTACGGCAGCTCGACCGTGCTCGTCTACACCGCCGGCAGCGGAACGCACATGTTCACCCTCGACCCGCAGTTCGGCACGTACCTGCTGACCCGCGAGAACATCCGGATGCCCGACCACGCCCCGCAGTACTCGGTCAACGAGGCGTACAGCCACACCTTCCCCGAGGGCTACCGCCGCTACCTCGACTGGGTCAAGCTCCAGGACAGCCCGCTCTATAGCTCGCGTTACGTCGGCTCGCTGGTCGCCGACTTCCACCGCATCCTGATCAACGGCGGCGTCTACATGTACCCGCCGACCAGCAAGGACCCCAAGGGCAAGCTGCGTCTGATGTACGAGTGCAACCCGCTCGCCTTCGTCGCCGAGCAGGCCGGCGGCACCGCCAGCTCCGGCGAACACCGCATCATGGACATCGTGCCCACCGACGTCCACGACCGGGTGCCGGTCATCATCGGCTCGTCCAAGAACGTTGAAGAAGTCCTGCGTTACGCCGCCGCGAAACCCGCCGCCGCGGTCTGACCGCGTCGCGAGTGGGTGGGCGTTTTTAAGACGAGCCGCTCTCGCTCTGGCCGACCACCACCCGCAGCCGCGGCGCGTCGGCGACCGACTGGATGAGCTTGTCCATCTCCTGCCGCAGGATCTTCCCCGCCCGGGCCAGCCGGCCGTGAGACTCCAGCGTCAGCCGGGCGTAGCGGTCGTCGGTCCGCAGGTGTAGCACTGCGTCTTGGTTCAAAGAGATGCTCCGGCTGCGGCGGAACTTGTGATACAGGATCCGCCGGTCCGTCACCACGACGCCGCCGAGCCCCGCGTCCGCCGCGGTCAGGTCGGCGTCGTTGAGGTAGAGCTTGAACCGTTCGCCGCGCTCGAACTGGCACCAGGTCTGGAGCCGGCGCTGGGTTTTTTCGGACAAGCTCGCCCAGCCGTCGTTCGACAGGTGCGCGACCGCGGTTTTGAGCTGGGCGTACTCCCGGCCGCACCGGCCGTTGACCCGGCTGAGCCAATCGACCGCGACCTCGCCGCTGCGCAGGCGCACCTCGCAGTGCTCCCCCCCGGCCCCGTCGCTGTGGACCTGGCACTTGATCGACTCGCCCGCGTGGCCCTCGCAGGCGTAGTACAGCATCGGGCGATCGAACGGCTCGGCGAGGCCCTCCATCAGCCCGATCCCGCGCAGGTGTTCCCTCGGCGAATGCTTGGCCCCCACGGTCTGCTCATAGCGCATCTCGATCGCCCGGGCCCGGGCCCCGGGCTCTTTCGCGCGGTTCACGAAGATCATCGGCCGGCTCACCAGTTGGCTGGTCGGGCCACGCCCGGTAAACGCGCAGCGGATCGGCAGGGAAGACCGGAACGTCTCGTGCTGCAGCCACTCTGCCGCAAAGAGGATCGTCACCCCGTTCATCGAGACGTCGCTCACGACCAGGTACGGCCGCGGCTGCGTCGGCCGCAGCTCCGAGGGGTAGTCCCGCTCCTCCAGCGGCTCGTCCTGGGTAAAGGCCCCGCGGTCCGACGGCGGGTCGGGGGCTTCGGGGCTAGAGGTTGAGCTTGAATCGGGGGCGGAGACTGGGTCGACGGGGGCGGGCTTGGGCGGGGCCGCGCCGGTTGCGACCGGGCCTAGGTGGTCGACGCTCAGCACGGGGCCGGCGGATTCCTGGTTCCGATCAACCACCGCGGGCATCCCCAGCACGGTCCCGGTGCTCGAGACGGGGTAGTCCGGCCGAGACTTCCGCAGGCCGGACGAAGGCGTGGCGTCGGGGAGTTCGGCCTCGTCTTCCTGCCACCGCTGGTCGAGTTCCTCGAGCACCATGTTGCTCACCGTCTGCTCGAGCATCTCCTCGACCGACGGGATCACGAACCGCGTGTCGCATTGGGTGCAGCGTGCCCGACGGCCGGCCGCGGCTTCGGGCACCAGCAGCGGGCTGGCACAGCTCGGACAATCGATGGTCATCTGACTCATGGACGAGTCTCCCGCGTCCGGATGACGCCGTAAAATAGAAAGCCAACGGTCGGCTCAAGACGTGAAATACCTACCGATTTAGCGTAACCCGGGGGGCCGCGAGATACAAGGGATTTAGGCCAAACCCGCAGCGGTGCAGGGCGGGGATGAAGCTGCGGGCCGGTCCAGGCCGGTCCGGTCCGGGGCTCAGGTGGTGTAGTCGGCGTTGATGGTGATGTATTGACGTGACAGGTCGCAGCCCAGCCACTCGGCTTGGTGGGCGCCCAGACCGAGGTCCACTTCGATCAAGACTTCCGGGGCGCCCATCCGCTCGTCGAGCTCGGCCGAGGGGCTGAGCCCGAGCGGGGTCGGCTGGCCCGCGGCGTAGATGCTCAGGCCGCCGATGCGGATCGAGAGGGCGTCCGGTTTGAGCCTGGCGTCGCTTTTGCCGGCGGCCATGGCGATCCGGCCCCAGTTGGGGTCGGCCCCGTGGAGCGCGGTTTTGACGAGCGGGCTGTCCACGATCGATCGGCCCACGCGGTCGGCGTCGCGGACGCTGGCCGCGCCGGTGACCCGGACCCGCATCAGGCGGGTGACGCCTTCGCCGTCCTTGACCAGCTGGTAGCAGAGATCGCGGCAGAGGTCGGTCAGCGTCTCGGTGAAGCGGTGGAGGTCTTGGCCGGGGGTCTGGATCTCCGGGTGGCCGGCGGCGGCGTTGGCCAGGATCATGACGCTGTCGCTGGTGCTCTTGTCGGAGTCGACCGAGACGCGGTTGAAGGTTTGGCCGACGGCGTCCCGGAGCGCGGCGCGGAGGAGCTTGGGGTCGATCGCGGCGTCGGTGGTGAGGAATGCGAGCATGGTGGCCATGTTGGGGGCGATCATGCCGCTGCCCTTGCAGATGCCGCCGAGGGCGACGGTCTTGCTGCCGAGGGTAAGGGTGCGGGCGGCGGTCTTGGGAACCAGGTCGGTGGTGAGGATCGCCTCGGCGGCGTGGGCGTCGGCTTCGGGGCCCCGGGCGAGCCGGGGGGCGAGGTCGGCGATGCCCGGGAGGATTTTGTCCATGGGGAGCAGGTGCCCGATGATCCCGGTGGAGGCCACGAGGACCTGCGCGGGTTTGAGATCGAGGGCCGAGGCGGCCTGGGCGCACATGGCGTGGGCGTCGCGGAGGCCCTGCTCGCCGGTGGCGACGTTGGACGTGCCGGAGTTGCAGACGATCGCCCGGGCCCGGCCGGAGCGGACGTGTTTTTGAGAGACCAGGACGGGAGCGCCCTTGACCTTGCTGGTGGTGAAGACGGCGGCGGCGGCGGCGGGGCGGTCCGAGACGATCAGGGCCAGGTCGCGTTTGCCGCTGGGCTTTATCCCGCAGGTGCCGCCGGCGGCGCGGAAGCCTTGCGGCAGGGTGATGGAAGGGGGGGCTGGGGTAGTCATTTCGTGCGGATTGTACGGGTTTCCGGGGTCCTGTAAGATGCCGGGCTACGGCGGCCGTGCGCAGCGGCCGTCTTACTTAATCCACCTTCAAGGAAGGCAGTACCCCCATGCCCGTGGCCGATTACGCGACCTATTGCAAGATGCTCGACAACGCGTTCGAGAACCAATTCGCCTACCCCGCGATCAACGTGAGCTCGATGGTGACCGCGAACGCGGCGCTCAAGGCGTTCGCGGATCTGAAATCCGACGGGATCATCCAGGTGAGCACCGGCGGCGGGAAGTTCGCCTCGGGGATGGTCAACGGAGACATGGTGATGGGGGCGATCTCGCTGGCCGAGCACATCCACCGGGTGGCGGCGAAGCTGGAGGTCAACGTGGCGATCCATACGGACCACTGCCAGCCGGGGAACGTGGACGATTTCCTGATCCCGCTGATCGAGGAGTCGGAGCGGCGGGTCGCGGACGGGAAGCTGCCGCTGTACCAGTCGCACATGCTCGACGCGTCGATCCTGCCGGTGCAGGAGAACATGGACCTGGCGGTGCCGCTGTTGGAGCGGATGACGAAGATCGGCCAGATCCTCGAGGTCGAAGCCGGGGTGGTCGGCGGCGAAGAAGACGGCGCGGCGGGGTCGGAGGACACGCCCGAAGAGCACCTGTACACGACGCCGGAGGACATGGTCTATGTCTACGAACGGCTGAGCGCGGTCGAGGGCGGGCGGTACATGTTTGCCGCGACGTTCGGGAACGTGCACGGGGCGTACAAGCCCGGGGCGGTGAAACTCAAGCCGACGATCCTCAAAGAGGGGCAGGACGCGATCAAGGCGAAGTTCGGCCCGGACGCGTACTTCTGGCTGGTGTTCCACGGCGGCTCGGGCTCGGAGAAACACGAGATCGAAGAGACGCTGGGCTACGGCGTGGTGAAGATGAACGTCGATACGGACTGCCAGTACGCGTTCACCCGGCCGATCGCGGACCACATGATGAAAAACTACGACGGGGTGCTCAAAGTCGACGGCGAGGTCGGGGTGAAGAAGAGCTACGACCCGCGGGCGTATTTGAAAAAAGGTGAGGAAGCGATGGCCGACCGGGTCAAAGAAGCCTGCGAGGACCTGCACGCGGTGGGCAAGACGCTGGCGGCGGCCACGGTGTGAGCCGTTTGGATGATCGACGATGAACCGGAGCCCTCGGCCGATGCCGAGGGCTCTTTTTTTTGCGTGGGATCGGGTTGCCAAAGAGCGGGCTTGGGTTCGGGGGCCGACGCGGTGGCAGGCGTCGGCGGTCGCACGGGGTGGAGCCCCGAAGGGTGGGGCCCGAGATTTCCATCTCAGGCTCGGGAGAACCCGGAGTTGCTATTCCGGGGGCCTGAGATTGCCCTCTCGGGCTCAGGGGAACCCGGAGTGGTTATTCCGGGGGGGGGAACCGGTTGCCCTCGGCGGGGGGAACGGGGCTCGACCTCGAGCGTTTCCGGCATGGTGGTAGCTCGCTCATCGCCACGTCCGCGTTCCTGGACCGCCCGGCGGGGCCCCGCGGGCCAGGCTTTGGTCCTTGCCGGTCCCGGGGCGGGGGGGCGGGGGGCCGACGGAAGTTTTTATCTCTTCCGGG
>JBCDDZ010000099.1:0-7196 GCA_039180025.1 Planctomycetota bacterium | reverse complement strand
TTTCGCCGACGCGGACGAGGCGGGCGGAGTTGAAGATGACGAGGATGGAGGAGATGCCGTGTCCGATGGCGGCGCCCAGGGGGGTGAGGACGCCGGCGGCGAGGAGGGCGAGCATGAGGAGGATATAGATCATGGTGCCGATGAGGTTCTGGCGGATGACGGCGACGGTCTGCCGGGAGAGGGTGACGAGGAAGGGGAGGCGGTCGAGGTTGTTGTTCATGAGGGCGATGCGGGCGGAGTTGACGGCGACGTCGGAGCCGGCGGCGCCCATGGCGATGGAGACGTGCCCGGCGGCGAGGGCGGGTCCGTCGTTGACGCCGTCGCCGAGGACGGCGACGGTGTGTCCGGCGGCTTTGAGTTCTTCGACGAGGGTGAGCTTGTCGCCGGGGAGGGCCTCGGCGGTGTAGTCGGTGATGCCGACGGCGTGGGCGACGCGTTTGGCGGGGGACTGTCGGTCGCCGGTGATCATGACGCGTCGTTTGACGCCGAGTTCGCCGAGGTCGGCGATGGCGTCGGCGGCGGAGTCTCGGGGCTGGTCGGCCATGCCGAGCCAGCCGGCGTATTGGCCGTTGACGGCGACGAAGAGGAGGGAGAGTCCTTCGGCTTCCTGGAGGTCGTCGGAGTCGGTGAAGGGGGTGAGGTCGACGCCCTGGTCGGCGAGCCAGGACTGGCGTCCGACCATGACGGGTCGGCCGTTGACGGTGGCCTTGACGCCGCGGCCGGCGATTTCTTCGACGTGGTCGGTGGGGGCGGGGGCGACGTTGGCTTTTTGGGCGATGGCGACGACGGCGCGGGCGACGGGGTGCCGGGAGTTTTGTTCGACGGAGACGGCGTCGCGGAGGAGGTCGGCGGGGGTGATGCCGGGGACGGGTTTCATGCGGGTGACGGCGAGCTGTCCGGTGGTGATGGTACCGGTTTTGTCGAAGACGAAGGCGGTGACGCGGCGGACGACTTCGAGCTCGGCGACGGACTTGACGTAGACGCCGAGGCGGGCGGCGGCGGAGAGGGCGGCGACCACGGCGGTGGGGGCGGCGAGGATCATGGCGCAGGGGCAGGCGATGAGCAGGAGGGAGATGCTGTTGGAGAGGTCGTGGGTGAAGAAGTAGATGATGGCGGCGAGCATGACGACGACGGGGGTGTAGAAGGCGGCGTACTTGGAGAGCTCGCGGACGGCGGCGGGTCGGGTTTTGGAGGCCTGGAGGATGAGGTGCTGGACTTTGCCGAGGGTGGAGTCTTCGCCGGCGCGAGTGATCTGGATGACGAGGCGGCCGGTTTCGTTGATGGTGCCGCCGAAGACTTCGTCGCCGGGGGTTTTTTCGATGGGGAGGGATTCGCCGGTGATGTTGGCCTGGTCGACGGTGGAGAGGCCTTCCTGGACGGTGCCGTCGCCGGGGATGTTGTCGCCGGGGAGGACCAGGACGCGGTCGCCGGGCTGGAGGTCGGCGGCCTGAGCGGGGGATTCGGAGCCGTCGGGGTTGAGCTTGATGGCTTTGGTGGGGGTGATGCGGATGAGGGATTCGATGGACTTGAGGGCGCCGACGGCGGTGCGGTGCTCGATGAGCGAGGCGATGAGCATGAAGAAGGCGACGGCGGCGGTTTCGAGGTACTGGGCGTCGGCGAAGGAGGCGATGATGGCGATGGCGACGAGCTCTTCCATGTGGGAGTCGGAGCGGTGCGCGTCGTGGTCGTGGTCGTGTTTGCATTCGCCGTGGTCGTGGGAGCAGCGGCCGGTGAAGAGGGACTTGGCGGCGCCGTAGACGATGGGGCCGCCCAGGAGGACGGCGGCGGCCATGGCCAGGAGGTCGGAGTAGTCCTGGGCTTCGAAGACGAACTTGGCGATGATGGCGGTGATCAGGACGGTGCAGCCGAAGAGGACGGCGATGATCTGTCCGTCGACTTTGCGGGCGGCGGGGGCTTTAGGGGCCGCGGCGTGGTCGTGGTCGTGGTGGGCGTGTTCTTGGGGGAGGGCGGTCATGCGGGTGTCCTGGGACCGGGGAGGGGAAGGGGGGGGGGTATTGTAGTCGGGTCGGCGGAGAGGCCGCCGGGGGTTGATACGTCGGGGCGGGGTCGGGGTTCAGTGGTGGGGGTCGGGTTCGCCGTCGGCCTGGCGGTAGAGGTCGAGGTAGAACTCGAGGACTTCCTTGCCCGGGGCGGTGCGGGTGCGGGTGTGCTGGAACCCGATGCGGTTGAAGTGGTCGAGGGCGGCGGTTTTTTCGTAGCGGGTGTCGAGGCGGATCTTGAGGTAGCCGTGGTTTTTGCAGTGGTTCAGGGCGGTGTCGATGAGCAGGTCGGCGACGGGGGTGTGCTGGTGGTCGGGGTGGACGCGGAGGCGGCGGATCTCGGCGGTGTGGTCCTCGTCGGAGCCGACGGCGATCATGCCGATGGGGTCGTGGCCGGGGTGGAAGGCGACCCAGAAGTGGTGGCGGGGCTCGTCGAAGTAGGCTTCGAGGGGGTTGTCGATGTCGGCGCCGGTGTCGTTGGGGGCGATCTGGCCGTTGAGGAGGCCTTGATCGTAGAGCCGGGTGATGTGGGGCTGGTCTTGAGGCTGGAACGAGCGGACCTCGGGGAGGGGGGATCCGGGGTTGGGGCTCGGGTCGGTCATCGGGTGAGATACGGGGTTCGGTGGGGGTTGAGCGGGGCTCGGATAAGAGGGCCGATTATATCGGTTTTGGCCGGGGTTCGCGGGGGCGAGACAGGGCGATTGGGCCGGCGGGATCCCGCGACGGCGGGGCGTGGTCGGGGGGAAGAGGGCGGGGGAAGAGGGGGGCTAGAAGGGGAGACGGAAAGGGGTCAGGCGGAATCGATTTCGAAGAAGGTGAGGCGGTCTTGGTCGGTGTCGAGCAGGGCGACGGAGTAGACGGCGGCGCGGAAGAGGGCGCCGGGGTTGATCAGGCGGGTGGGGCCGAGTTGTTGGTCGGCCTGGGCGTGGGTGTGGCCGTGGCAGAGGTATTTGACGCGGTCGGCGAGGGCGTGGTCGAGGGGGGCCTGTTGGTGGCCATGGCAGAAGGCGAGCTGTTGCTGCTGGGGGAGGTCGAGCCGACCGGCGGGGTGGTGGACCTGGAGGTCGAGGTCCTGGGCGTATTCGGTGAGGCTGTCGAGGTCCCAGTCGGTGTTGCCGAAGACGAGGTGGGCGGGGAGCTGCTGGTCGGTGGTGGGGTGGGGGACGCAGAGGGCGTCGAGGACTTCGACGGTGCCGATATCGCCGAGGTGGATAAGGGTGTCGGCGCCGGCGTGGAGGAGTTGTTCGACGCCACGCTCGGTGGTGTCGGCTCGGCCGTGGGAGTCGGAGAGGAGGCCGATGTTGGGCAAGGGTGGGGTCCGGGGAGGGCGAGGGGGAGAACCGAAGATCTAATGATCGCGGATGCGCCGCGAGTCTAGCGGCGGGGCGGGGGCGTGCCAAGGGGTGGGAGAGGGGGCGTGCGGGGGTGGCCCGGGCGCTGTGGTGAGGAGGAGGGTGGGGGCTGGCCGAGGGGCGCGGGGGTGAGCTAAGATGCAGCCATGAACAACCGATTGATTGCGAACTTGGCGTTGGTGTCGGCGATGACGGTGCTGCTGGCGTTTTTCGTGGCCAACCGCGATGCGCGGGCGCGGACGCTGTCGGTGTTTGATCAGATCGACCTGTTGGTGGACCTGAGGCATGAGCTGGCGACGGAGTACGTCGATGAACCGGACCAGGAGAAGCTGATCGAGGGGGCGATCCGGGGGATGATCGAGTCGCTGGAGGACCCGTATACGCAGTACTTTCCGATCGAGGAATACCTCGAGTTTGCGGAGAACGTGGACGCGGAGTTCACGGGGATCGGGGCGGAGGTGACGGTGGAGAACAACCGGCTGCAGATCGTGACCCCGCTGGAGGATTCGCCGGCGTGGAAGTCGGGGGTGATGGCGGGGGACACGGTGCTGGAGATCGAGGGGGAGGACACGCTGGACATGGGGATCAACGACGCGGTGAAGAAGCTCAAGGGGCCGGCGGGGACGGACGTGACGATCAAGGTGCGGCACGCCTCGGGGGAGGAGCAGGTGATCACGATCACGCGGGCGCGGATCGAGGTGGACACGGTGCGGGGTTTCCGACGGGACGCGGACCGGGGGTTCAACTACTTCATCGACCCGGTGAACAAGGTCGGGTACGTGCGGCTGACGCAGTTCAGCACGCGGACGGCGGACGAGTTTGCCGAGGCGTTGGCGGGGCTCAAGGCACAGGGGGCGCGGGGGCTGATCCTGGATATGCGTTACAACCCGGGGGGGCTGCTGGAGGCGGCGGTGCGGATCAGCGATATGTTTTTGGAGGCGGACCAGACGATCGTGTCGATCCGGGGCCGGCGGGTGCCGGAGCAGGTGTATCGCTCGACGTCGGACACGCTCCTGCCGGAGGTGCCGGTGGTGATCCTGGCGAACCCGTTTAGCGCGTCGGCGTCGGAGATCGTGGCCGGGGCGTTGTCGGACAACGGTCGGGCGCTGTTCGTGGGTGAGCGGACCTTCGGGAAGGGGAGCGTGCAGCAGGTGAAGCTGCTGGACGGGGACGCGGGGGCGCTCAAGATTACGAATGCGTATTACTACCTACCCAGCGGGCGGAACATCCACCGTCGGCCGGACCGGGAGACGTGGGGGGTGGACCCGTCGGAGTATGCGTACGTGCCGATGAACCCGCAGCAGCGGCGCGAGCGGCTGGAGGCCCGGCGGGCCTTTGACGCGGCGGTGAATAACGACGGGGCCGAGCCGACAGAAACGGTGTCGGTGTCCTGGCTGAACGATACGTATAAGGATCCGCAACTGGCGGCAGCGCTGTCCGCGGTCTTGGGAAAACTCGAGGACGGGGCGTGGCCGGAGGTGGGCGGGTCGAACGCGGATGAGCTGGTCCGGCGGGCGGAGCAGGAACAGCTCAACCGTCAGCGGGAGCTGTTGGAAGAAACGCTGGCGGAGATCAACGAAAAGCTGGCGAAGCTGAGCGCGGGTGAGCCGACGGGCGTGGGGGACGCGGCGGCGGAGGCGCAGCAAGAAGCGGAGTCGGGGGCCTCGTCGGAGAGCGGCGTGTCGCCCGAGGCGTTTACGCCGGGAGACGTGACGCAGGAGCTGCTGGAGGGCGCGGAGTTGGAGATGGCCGAGCCGGAACCCGAGACGGTGCCGGCGCCGTGAGCGAGGTGGGCGCGGGTTGGCCGCTGATCCTGGGGCTCGAGACGAGCTGCGACGAGACGGCGGCGGCGGTGGTGCGCGGGGGCCGGGAGGTGTGGTCGAGCGTGGTGGCGTCGCAGCACGGGTTGCACGAGCGGTACGCGGGGGTGGTGCCGGAGATCGCGAGCCGGGCGCATCTGGAGCGGCTGCTGCCGGTGGTGACCGAGGCGGTGGAAGAGGCGGGGATAGGGCTGGGCGAGCTGTCGGCGGTGGCGGTGGGGCATCGGCCGGGGCTGGTGGGTTCGCTGATCGTGGGGGTGGCGGGGGCCAAGGCGTTGTCGTGGTCGCTGGGGGTGCCGCTGTTGGGGGTGGACCACGTGCGGGCGCACCTGCACGCGGCGTCGCTGCGGGCTAAGGATGAGGACGAGGGTGAGGGTGAGGGTAAGGGGGATGCGGAGTGGGGGGAGGTGGCGTACCCGGCGGTGGGGCTGGTGGTGTCGGGCGGGCACACGTCGCTGTACCGGATGGACTCGGCGTCGGAGCTGACGGTGCTGGGCCGGACGATCGACGACGCGCTCGGGGAGGCGTACGACAAGGCGGGGGTGATGTTGGAGGCGGGGTACCCGGGGGGGCCGGCGGTGGACCGGCTGGCGCAGCGGGGGGACGCGGGGGCGGCGGGGGTGCCGCGGCTGCCGGAGTCGATGCTGGGGCGGGAGAGTTTGGACTTTTCGTTTTCGGGATTGAAGACGGCGCTGCTGTACGCGGTGCGGGGTCGGCCGGAGGGGCGGGGCAAGTCGGCGGCGTTTACGCGGTCGGCGGCGGACCTGAGCGAAGCGCAGCGGGCGGACCTGGCGGCGGCGTTCCAGCGGGCGGCGGTGGGGGCGGTGGTGAAGAAGCTGGGGCGGGCGGTCGACCAGATGGAGCGAGAGGGGCGGGGGCCGGGGTCGGTGGTGCTGGGGGGCGGGGTGAGCGCGAACTCGGCGCTGCGAGCGGGGGTGTTGGCGTGGGGCGCGCCGCGTTGTCCACGCAGTACCCCAGCGCCGGCAGGTGCACCCCCCGCCCCCCCCCCGCGCCCCCCGCCCCCCCCCCCCCCCCCCCCGCCCGGCGGCCGGGGGGGGCGGCCCCACGGGACATGTCAGGGGGTGTAGGCATGACCATTTCAGGGGTGCTGAAGGTCGATCGGGGAGGTGGGACAAGTGCCCTTTGCCCTCCCAGATCCGCCTATGCAATGAGAGGTCATTGGCACTTATACCATCCAGGCGTTAGAAAGATGTGTTCTTCAGATGGGTGTAGGTTTATACGTGTGCAAAATTATCACCACTTCGACGCACCCCCGGAAACCCAAGTATAATGGTGATGGTAGTGTTTTGGGCCCACAGAGACAGACAGTCTCCCCCAGGATAGCTGGCCAAAGTCAAATTCCTCCCTTATGATGCCGCACGATCGGCGCATTCGGTTCGTTGAAGTTGAATTCCAACTACCTGCAAAACATACTCGAAAGGAAATCCGTACCATCATCATGGTAAAAACTTCGGGAGCATTTCCAAAACTCACTGCACTTTGAGGATTAAACCAAAGACTGCTTGCCTATTCCATTGTGGTAAATCTAAGATTAGCTCTTTTTTCTTATTCATCCCTCATTACTAAAAATAAAAAGATGCATCAAGGGACTTACGCATCATTGGGTTCAGGCATCATCCGTCCCGCGCAATGAAAACAACTTAATGTATGTAAGGTAATGTAACGTAATGTAACCCCGGTCTGCGACCTGGGCTAACGCCCCACCGGCGCAGGAGAGCCGCATGACAATGTGCTGAACGCAAACCATATTTCCTTCTTAATGTATCTCTTCATAAGCCTGTAGGTCAGTTTTATCATTCTTTTCTTTGAAATAACTAATAAATCTCCCGCAGTCAACCCCGGATTCGAACCGGGCACCCCTGATCACGAGACAGGGCCTCTAATCACTAGACCACTGCACAACACTTTACCGGCTCCCACTAACCCTACACCTGTGACCCGTCAGGAGGTCACTGGCCGGTATCACTTAATCAAAACGATGCCGTGATCGTGGCGCCGGGTGC
>JBCDDZ010000098.1:0-7494 GCA_039180025.1 Planctomycetota bacterium | reverse complement strand
CCCGCCTCACCCGCCCGCCGTGCGCTGCGATTTCCACACTTCCAGCATGTGGCACAGCAACTCCCCGAGCGCCAGCGCGTCGTCCAGCGCGACGTACGTGTGCAGCCGTGCCTCCCGGTACCACTCGTCGGGCATGTGCCGCATCGTCGAGCGGTGGTACGGCTTGTGCAGCATCGCCATCGCGAACGTCCGCAGGTCCATCGCCCCCCGGCCGAACGGGTTCCGCCCCGCGTACCGGTGCAGGTACCACGACACAAACGCGTACCCCGACGCCGCCGGGTACCCCACGTACACCGGCCGGCCCGGCAGCCCCTCCAGCCACGCCGCGTACCGGTTCATCGCCGGCCCCGCCGCCTCGGGCGACGCCCGGCATGCCGCCCACGCCTCGGGCTTCGACTTCCGCCACGCCAGCGTCGACGGGTCCGCCTCTGCCCCCGGCAACGCCTCGAGGTTCACCGTAAACGTCGACAGCAGCGCCCGGTCCCGCCCGTACGCCGCCGACGCAAAACTCAGCATCGAATGCGGCCCCGGGATCGGCCCGTCCGTCTCCAACTCCGTCGCCAGATACACCTCAGCCATGATCCAGAAACCCCTGCAACCCCTACCTCATCGCCCAGCATACCCGCTCCGGGTCGCCTCACCTCGCCGATGGCCGCCCGCCGCCGGCCCTTCGGTGCTCCGCGGATCTCTCCCACCGACAATCTACTCCTCACGCCCCGCCCGCCGTCGAACCCTGAGGCGGCATCGGCGTCGTCCTGCCTCGCCGTCAAACACCGACTGGACCGCCGCCACGCACAGCCCGCGACGCGCGAGGTCGGATTTTTTCTTCGCCCCAAGCACCTGCAATCACCGGGGAATCCGGGACAAGGCGGCCGGCAAACCCCCGCAGCGCCGCCGCGGTGCGCACAAACCCATCGCCCCGCCCCTCCCCGGAAGTCCTCGAACGCTTCCGTCGGCCCTCGACCGACCCCGCGGCGTTCCAGCCAAGGCCCCCCCGGGCACACGCCGGGTATCTCCGTGGGCAACCCGGAGGCCCCCGTTGATGCTCGCCTCTGCTTCCGGGCAGTGCGAGCAGTGGCCGGGGGGGCGGGCTGGCCCCACGCGATCGGGCGTGGCGATGCCGCGGGTACCACCTTGCCGGGGACACCAAGTGTCACCCCAAAGGGGGTGTGAACACAGTTTTGGATCAGGACAGAACTTGCAGCTACGCGGACGCGGTTCTGCGGAGGTTGATATGCCCCATGCCCCACAGATCGCCCCATGCGGCTTCGGGCAACGGCGTGGGCCCCGGGCAATCCCCTCTGCTTCCCAACGCTCCGTACCGGTTGGAGGCACACGTGGCTTAGGGGTTCAAACGCGGTCAAAGATATTATCGCAAGTTCTACGTCAACAGGCCCCAGAAGGAAAAGGCGTTACGCACCGATTCGTTCCAGATCGCCCGCGAGTGGCAGCGGCAGTTCGAGTCGATCTTGGCCCAGGCTCTGCCCAATCCGTTGCCCACGCGGATACGGATACCCGAGGTACTAGCGGCCCAAGTGCGGCCTCTCCGTGCGACCCGGAAAACCAATTCGGTCGCGAACAATGTCAACTGTCTGCGACGCATGTTTGGGGCGGGATGCCCTTCGTTGGAGTAGACGCGAGCGTTTCGCGATTACCGGGACGAAATGACCATTCACCCCTAGAAGCGGCCCAAGCGGACGGGCAAGCCGCGGTGTATCGGTTCGATCACTGGCGCGGGCATCGGCGACCGCGAACCTCGGTGAGCGAAGTATCTTATTTCGAAGCTATCACCACGCCGCAGATCGCCGCGTTCATCAGCGGCCGGGTGCGGGACGAAGGCCTCGGCCCCGGCACCCCCTAACCTCACCCGGTTCATCCTGCGAGCTTTATTCAACTGGGCGTCGAACCAGTACGGCCTCAAGTTGCCGGGGGGCATCAATCCGGCGGCGAGGGTCAAGTTGTACCGGCAGAAGGCGTGGGGAATTCGGTTCCTGGACTTGGGCCAGATCGACGAATAGTTGGATGTATTGGCCCACAAGCCGCCGCTACAGGCGATGGTTGCTGCGCTGATCGACGTGGGGCTTAGCCGGGAGGAATTGTTGTGGTTTTTACCCGAAGATATAGATACTCCAGAACACGCTTGCCGCCACGGAAGACACGGGCGGATCCGTATCCACGCCAAGACGCTGGGCTCGCGTTCATGGCACGCCAAGACGAGGGTCAACCGCGTGGTACCGATCAGCAAAGCCCGGCGCGGGTATCCAAGTAACTAATAGATACCGCCTGCTAGCGATCACGGCGGGTTCTTCCCTAGCCCAGAGGGGGGGTGATTCGACCCAGCTAGAGCACCTTGCGCTATTGCCGGCCTGAGGTCATAAGGTTGTTTTCTGGCACGGAGGCCCATGGCATACTCATTGGATTTTCGTTTGAAGGTTCTCGCGTCTTGCGATCGCGGGGAGTCCGAGGCGTCGGTGGCGTGGCGTTCTGACATCGGTCAACGCGCGGTCCAACGCTTCAAGCGTCAGCGACGTGAGACCGGATCATCGCAACCGCCCAGACCGCCCCCCGTCGCCGATCAAGCTCAAGTCCGAAGACGATCAACTTATGCGGGACATGATCGCCAAGCGTCTGGGGAGTACGGGCTACAAGTTGCGTGCGACGCTCGGCGTGCCCACCGCCGAATGCACCGTCTGCCGTCGCCCCAAGAAGCGGGGGTGGACGCTTTAAAAAAGTCGTTGATCGCGGCGGAACCGCAACGCCCGGATGCGGTTGGACTGCCGACGGTTGTGGGTCGATGGGCGTGAGGTTGTTCATGCCGCGGATAGGTAGATCGCGGTGAGAGGGTTTTCGGCCACGCCTAGGCGGTCCCCGTCGTTTTTATCGAAATTAGGTCTGGACAAATCATGAACCCGTAAGTACTCTAAATTTGAAAGCATTAATTGTTATTCAGAATTATTTAAGGCTTGTGATTCAGGGACGACATTTTAATTGACCGGGAGCATAAGTATGCGGCGTTTGGCTTTGCTGGGCTTGTTTTGCGTGGCGGTGGTGTCCGTGATTTTGGTGACGGTCGAGGGCTTTCGGGCCTCGGGAGCGATCGCTCAAGCGGCCGATACGGGGGTCACCGACGCTGGGTCCGCCGAGGCTTTGGCGGATGTGTCGGAGGCGAAGTATTCGGCCGAGTCTCGTAAGCAGCGGGAGTCAATTAAACAACGGCGTGAGCTTGAAAAACGTCTGTCGCGTGGTGACGGCTCGGCCCGACAGGCTTTGCGGGAGTTGTCGCCGACATACGATCGCGCCGGTTTTAGAAAGAACCCCGAGGCTTATCTCTCGGTCGCGGACCCGGGCCGGATCGATGACGTGCTGACCTCTGAAGATGCGGAGTACCGTCTCGAGGCGATCGGGCGTCGGTCGTTCGAGATCGAGTCGGGTAAATCCGCGACGCTGCGCGTCAAGACCGCCCCGAAGGCTCCGGTGACGTTTTTGGCTTACGACGGCGGGGCATTTATCAACGGCCTGTCGACGATCACGGTGCAAGCGGACCGGCGTGGCCGGGCGTCGGCGCGGTTTATAGCGGCGCCGGGCATGGTGGCGAGCGGCGGTGTGGAGGCCGCGTCGCCCGAAGCGTCGGGGCGAGTCAACTTTACGATCTATGTGCCGTACGAAGAGGACTAAGTGCTTACGAGCGGGTTCTCCGGGGTGCGGTTTCTGAACATCTCAACGAGATGACGACCGGGTGTATCGCTTCACAGACTTTTTATTGACTGGGGTTTTATGTTTATCTCAACCGGGTGTGATATCACGCGCTCCGACCGCCGTGTCTCTTCCGCCGCCTGCCGCCGCGTGTTGATCGTGGCCGTCGGACTTTCGATCGCCGCCTCGGCGGCGGTGGTATTCGGCCAGGCGGGGGGGACCGGCGCGGACGCCGAGACCGGCGCGGAGCCGCCAACCAAGGGCTGCCACAACTCGGGCAGCGGCCCCAACCCCGACAATCCATCGCCCTGCCCCGTGGGGGCCAACCAGGACAAGTGCGAAGACGATAAAAAATGCGGCAAGGGTTCGAGCGTCGATCCCTTGGGCATGATTTATATGCATTTTGCTTACGATTACCTGACCAAGGTCCCCGGCGGCGGCGGGAAGACGGGGTGCCTAAGTTGCGGGCAGGTGGGTGCCAACCATACGGGGCCCGGGTCGATCGGCGAACTCCCGCGGCTCAACGTGACACGGGTCTATAAACCTCGGTTCACGAATGGCCTGCGTGCCGCGCGGGGCTTCGGGGAGCATTCGATGCTCGGGTACGGGGTGGTGGTGCTGATCTATCCGGACTCGGGCCGGGGCGACGGGGTGACGATGCGCTACTTCGACCCCACGGGCAGCGCTCAGCAGGTGCGGGTGAGTGATGGTGACGCCGGCGGGCTCGGCGACGGGCGGCTGGGGGCCCGGAGTACGTCGATCCTGGAGGTCCGCGCGTTCGATGCGGCGTGGACGGTGGCCGGGGACACGTTCACGAACACGGGCGCGTTGACGTCTAACCCGGACCAGATGAGAGCGGTGGAGGTCGAATTCCGGGACGGCCGACGCTGGTGTTTCGAGGTATTCGCCTACGAAAACCCGGTGACTAACGACGAGCGGGCGGCGCGGATCCTGCGTCAGGAAGACCGCAACGGCAACGGCGTCACACTGACTTACGCATACCCGGTCGATGCGCCGGACCTCAACCCCGGCTTCGACCGCCGGCTGCTCTGGCAGTTCGACGAGGCCCGCGACGCTTACGGCCACACCGTGACATTTACCTACGGCTCGGTGGTGAATGGCTACCTACCGATCCGCCGTGTCGATCTGCCCAACGGCACGTCCGTCGATTACGGTTACGACTCGCGCGGGCGTCTGGTGACGGCGGACCACCCCGACGGCTCGGTGACCACTTTTGCTTACCGCTCGCACCCCACGGACCCCAACCTGAACGAGGTCGAAATCTTCGATCCCGCGGCCGAAGCCGGGCACCGCCGCAAGACGCTGGCGATGACCAAATCCCATTGGAGCGACGGCACCACCGTGACCAACACCCCCAAGGATCGGCTGGTCAGCGTCACCAACGGTGCCGGGGAGCTGAGCTACGCCAACTGGGAACGCGGCGCGACGGGCAGCCGGTCGCTGGTCTACGTTTATTGGGGCGGGAACTATATCGAGCGAACCGACCAGCGGCTGGGCTATCTCCTGGAAGAATCCTACGCCAGCGCGTTGGTGCTGGACGCCCAGGGCCGTATCGACGTGTCGGCCACCCAGTGGCAGATCACGAAAAAAGCCGCGGGGCACACGGGCCGCATGTCGACAACCACGCAGGACGCGTTAGATCGCGCGACGGTGCGTCCCCCCGACACGGCCCGCCGGATCTATCCGCAAACCACCTACCCCGACCAGACGACCCGCCAGCGGTCCTACACCCCGACCTACAATTGGCTGTCTTCTGAAACCGATCGGCTGGGGCGGACCACGGATTACACCCGCGATAGCCGGGGCAACGTGTTGACCAAAACGGTCGCGGTGGGGACCCCCGCGGAGGCCACCGAGGCGTGGACTTATAACAACCTTGGCCAGTGTCTGACCTACACCGACGCGAACGGCAACGTCACCGAATATTTTTATTCCACCACCGGCGACCCCGGTGATCTCGACGGCTCGGGGTACCTCGTCAAAGTCGTTGAGCCGGCCGATACTCCCGGAGGCGATCGGGCTGCGTTTCTCTACACTTACGACACCTCCGCGGCCGTTTCCGGCGGCGGGAAACTGGTCGCTTCGACCGACCCCACCGGCCGGGTGGTCGCCTACGGCTACGACCTCCGCGGCCGCCTGACCCAGGTCACGTTTTTCGACGGCTCGACCCAGCAGTTCATCTACGGAGCCCCCGGCAGCGGGGACGAAAACCTCTTGGTCGAGACGATCGACCGCAACGGCAACCGCGAGGTCTGCGCGTTCGATGGCGCCGACCGTGAAACGCTTTGCACCGAGGCTTTCGGTACGGCGGCAGCGGTGACCACCGCCACGACCTATCTCACCGGCACCACGAAGGTGCTCACCCGCACGCGTCACGGCCAGTCCACCAGCTACGCCTACGACGGCCGCAACCGCGTGGTCTCGACCACGGCCAAGGCCGACGGCGCGACCCCCCTGACCTCGACGACCGTTTACGACGCGGGCCAGCGCGTCCGCCAAACGACCGACCCCTACGGCCGTTCGACTTACATCGCTTACGACATCAACGACCGTCGGGCCCGCACCGTCACCGAAACCGTCGCCGGAAGCGTGACGCTGCCGCACGACGATACCACCGTCGCGGGCACCCAGGACAACGACCTCTATCTGCGGGGCCTCGCCCGGATTCTTGACGCCAACGCGGTGTACCTCGTCAGCGATTACGTCTACGACGCCGAGGGCCAGCTGGTCTCAACGACCGACCCCCGAAACGTTCAGGCCCGATTCGAGTACGACCCGCAAGGGCGGCGGACCAGGGTCATCGAAGCCTTCGGCACGGCCTCGGCCGCCACCACCGAGACCCTCTACGACCCCCAGGGCAACGTCGTGGAGGTCCGCCGCCCGCGTTATTTTGCCCCCACCTCCGGTCCGGACGCCGACCCCCACGGCAGCGGCAAGGCCCGCGTTGTGATGACCTACACCGGCCGTAACCTCCTGGCCTCCCGCACCGACACCCCTGGCACCCCGGAAGAAGCGACCGAGTCCTACACCTACTTCCTCGACCGGCGGCTGGACACCACGACCGACGCCCGCGGCCACGCCTGGTCGAAGCTCTGGGGTACCTGCTGCGCCCGGATCATGGCCACGATCGATCCCGCCGCCGACGTGGACGCCGACCCCGCCACGCCCGGCACCCGCGCCGCGACGATCACCCGCCACGACGCCCACGGTAACCTGACGCACACCGGCCGCGTCGCCGACCTCGACGCGGTGGTCTTCCCCGGCGTCCCCACGCCCGGCCTGCCCCAGGCCGGTACCGACCTGCCCGACGCCGACACGCTCCGCGAGACCACCACCCGCTACGACGCCCGCCACCGGCCTATCGCCACCACCACGTGGCTTGTACCCCTTCCTGAAGTCGATCCGAACCACGTCCCGATCGCGGGCGGAGGACTTCCGGGGGACCCGGCCGTGACTTCCGGGGGCGTGACCCAGGGCCTCACCACCACCTACACCTACGACGACGACCTGACCGACGGCGTCGGCCTGGACGCCTCCGGAAGCTACGGCCCGCAGCTCGCCGCCCAACTCCCCGCCGGGTTCTATGCCGCGGGCAGCGACGGCTACGCCGTGGCCATGACCAACCCCGAGGGCGAGACCTCCGTCCGCTTCGTCGACGGCCTCGGCCGCACCGTCCTCACCGTCGACCCCGAGGGCGATGCCTCGAGCGTGGACTACGACACGCTGACCTTCGTCGCCGACGCGTTCCACGGCGGGGCCGCCGGGGGGGGCTCCGGGGGG
>JBCDDZ010000097.1:0-7743 GCA_039180025.1 Planctomycetota bacterium | reverse complement strand
GGAAGCCCCCCCGGAAGCGGTCCCAAAATCGGCGGCCGACGCCGTGCCCGACTGCCTGCTCGATCTGCACTACGCCGCGGACGCCCCCGCGCCGCGGCCGATCGATTGGGCACCCGCGCAAGACCTCGCTTTCCGAGCCCACGCCCTGGTCCAGCAACACGTCGGCCGCCCGCTTCCGGTCCGCGCGACGCTCGCCAAACGCATCCCCACCGGGGCCGGCCTGGGCGGCGGATCCAGCGACGCCGCCGCCATGATCCTCGGCCTCGACCGACTCTTCGGGCTCAGCCTGGCCCTCGCCGCCCAGCATCAGATCGCCCAGCAACTCGGCAGCGACGTCCACTTCGCCCTCCACGCCCTGCGCCACCCCACCGCCGCCCTGGTCGCCGGGTTCGGCGACCAACTCGAACCCCTCCCCCCCTCTCCGACCCGCCACTTCACCCTGATCTTGCCGCCCTTCGCCTGCCCCACCGCCCCGGTCTACCGTGCTTTCGACCACCTCTCCCACCCCCGAACGCAAATCCAGAAGCGACCCCGGAATCTGCCCACCCGGAATCAATCTTTGCGTCAGCAAGAAGCCCCAGCTTCGACTTCTCAGCGACGCGACGATCCAGCACGACCGCTCGATTCTGATCACCTCAGAACGCTCGCCGCGTCCCTTCGCGTCGACGCCCGCGCGCTGCACAACGACCTCGAAGCCGCCGCCGTCCACGTTCAACCGGCCCTGGGAGAACTGCTGGCCGACCTCCGCCGTGCTGTGAACCACCCGGTCCACGTCACCGGCTCAGGCTCAGCCTGTTTCGTCCTCGCCGACTCCGCCGACCACGCCCAAACGCTCGCCCAAAACCTAAACACCATCACGGGCGTCCCCACCCTCGGCGCCCGAACCCGCTGAAGTCTCGGTACCGTTTTCAGGCTCGCAGGCCTGATCGCCAAAACGCTTCGCCAGTGTTTAAACACCTACGCCCCATCCCCCGAACCGGGGGCCACCGGCGACCCCGCTTCGGTCAAATACGCCCGAACCCGCTCCAACTGTTCGGGCGTCAGCGGGTCCGCAGCATCGAGGTATTTCTGCTCCCGGAGTTCCAGGACCCGCCGATACCGCTCCCGCGCCAGCTCGACCCGCCCCGCCCGCCGGGCGTGTTCGGCCCAGGCCAGCGCATCGGCAACGTGGTAAGGCGAGCCCGCCGTCAACGCCGCGTAAGCCGCCTCCGCCCGCTCCCAGGCATCGGTCTGGCCCGTGGTTTGGTACTGCAGATCCCACAGCCTGACCCGTAGTCTCAGGGCGGGCAACCCCCCTGCCGCACCAGCTTCCTCGATCCAGCCGAGCGCCTCGTCGGCTCGGGCCCGGGCTTCATCGGCCCGGCCCGCGGCGACCAGCGGGGCCATCGGCTCCAGCGTGTGAAGCCGTACCCGCCACCGCAGCGCCCGCGTGTCCAACCCCGCCGCCGATTGCGCCTCTCCGAGCCGCTGCACCGCGCCCGGCGTATCCTCTCGCGTCAACGCGGCGGCCGCGGCGGCCATGCTCCTTTCGTGCCGCGCCACCCCGGCAAAGTACACCCAGGCCCCGACCACCAGGGCCACGCTCGCCAAATAGACCGCGACCCGGTCCCCTCGGCCGGCCCGGGCGCTGGGCGACCCCGGAGCGGCAAGCCCGCCGCTCTGGAGCGAATGACCCACGCCCGCTGCGGCCCCGACGAGCACCCACAGCATCGCCGCCGAGGCCGGCTGAAAAAAGCTCATCTCGACCTGGCTATGGAAAAGCACGACGGCCGCCGCGGGCCCCAGCGCGGCGTGCGTGACGCCCGGCCGCCGCGCGACCGCGGCGGCGACCATGGCGAACCCGCCCGCCGTCACCAGCCAGAGCAGGGCCGTTTCGGGCAGTAGCGTGGTCCGCTGCACCACCAACGCGACACCAAACAGCGCGGCGGTCGCGACGAACGCGGCGATCGCGTCTCTACGGTTCACGGGCTCGGGTCCGTCGGTCGGCGGAGGTTCTGGCGGCGCAAAGCCCGCGACCAAGCCGCGGCCAGCGACCCCCAGCCAGCAGAGCAGCAGCGCGGTCCAGGCCCCGCCGCCGACGATCCCGAGCATCGTGACCTGGTCGACAAACACGTTGTGGGCGTTGGTGACCGTCTCGGGATTCAGCGGGTCTTTGGCGGCGGGGTAGGTGTCGGCGAAGCCGCTGGCCCCGACGCCACGCCAGGGGTGCTCGGCGGTCATCCGCGCGGCGGCACGCCAGTACTGCGCGCGGAAGAGGAGGCTGCGTTCGCCGTCGACGACCTGCCCGGGGACGAAGCCGGCTTCGGGCGGCGGGGGCGGGCCGGCGGCTCCCCGGATCAGCACGGCGGCGATCGCAAGCGGGATCAAACCCAGCGCCGCGGCGGGGACCAGGTGTTTCCAGATCCGGCGGGACGGGCCGGCGTATCGGGCTCCGAGGAAAGCCAAACCCAACAGAGCGAAGCCCGCGGCGACGGCGGCGAGCCCCCCTTTGGACGCGGTGAGCCAGACGGTGACGAAGCCCGAGGCGGTGGCGGCGAGGGCGGCCACGGTGGCGGCTCCGCCGCGGCGGCCGGCACGGAGGGCGACGCCGGCGGCGGCCACGGTGGTGGCGACGGCGAGGGTGGCGAGCACGTTGGAAAACCCCATCGCGCCGGTGGCGTCGGCGAACCGTAGCCGCCGCTCGTAGAGGACGGCCCGTTCGGAGCCGGGGAGGATGCCGCGGGCGGCGAGCAGCGCGTCACGGTTGGCTTCGAAGAACGCGACGCTCGCGGGGTGCTGAACGCCGACGTACCAGGCGGCCTCGGCGGCGAGGGGCAGGGCCAGGGCGACGAGCAGGCCGACGATCCAGCGGCGGGCCGGGGCGTGTTGAGCCAACAACGAAGCGGCCCCGCCGGCGCCGGCGGCGGTGACCCAGGTGCCGCCCTGGAGCCAGTCTTCCCAGCGGGCGTTGGCGTCGATCATATGGCTGACCGCGGCGGCGACGCCGAGGGCCAGGAGCAGCGCGGGAATTTTGCGGACCCGGGCCCCGGCGGCGACCGCGACGGCGGCGGCGACGGCGGAGGCGACGGCGAGGGCCAGTTGCCAGCCCGCGATACCCAGGGGCCCGAGTTCGGCCCAGCCCCCATCGCCGGCCCGAGGATCGGCAGCGAAGTAGCGTACCGTGACGGTGGGGGTAATCAGGGGCAGCGCGGCGACGGCGGTGAGCAGCAGCGCGGCCGGGGCCGTGAGCCGCTGTGCGGTGACTAAGGGTGCGCGGTAATCCGGGGCAGACGGCATAGGCCCAGTGTAAGGCCGGGGGCACGAAGGGGCGGGCCGGCCGCGGGGGAGGGGTGAGCCGCGCTCAAGCAACTCGGTGCTTGGCCTTTCGGCCGTACTCAGCGGTGGCCGAGCCATCGGTCCCGCGGGTCGCGGATTGCGCGTTGCCGCGGAGCAGGGAGCGGGTTGTCAAAGAGGGAGTTTGGAGGTTCCCGGGGCCGCCGCGGTGGCACGCGTTGGCGCAAGGGGTAAGGCCGAGGTTTCGGCGGAAGCTAAATTCCAGACCCACGGCCGCGTCCTTACAGCTCCGACCCCGAGAGTCCCCGGCAAGGTGGTGTCTCGAGCATCGCCACGTCTGCACGGATCCGCAGCCCCGTTCGCCCGGTTCTCGAACGCGTCGTCCTTGCCTGGCACAACCCGCCCGCACCCCGAGGTCCGGCTATCCCCGCCCCCAGCGCCACTCCCGTGCGCACCCCAGCCGCCATCCACTGCCGCCCCTCACCCCCGAACCCCACGAACCCCACGAAACCCACGAAACCCGAGCATTACAAAAACTTCGCCGACCCTTGATTTTCCAAGCGGGTTTGATGTCAACCCGTGCGCACCAACCCGTCATCTCGCCACAACCCCGTGCGGAAAAATGGCGGTAACACAAATCCGTACACCAAGGCACGATCTTCTCACAGCCAGCGATCGACTGCGGCCGGTACATATGCGGCGATGCCTTCCACGCTCCGATGCTCGAGATCGTTTCGTATTCCGGCGAGACGATTAATATTTGATCTAAGAAGCTTCGATGATTTTACGGTCTGGCCGTTGCCCGATCGAGTCGAAATACGCCGTGGTCTTCACGGTTAAATCGTATCGTTTGCTTTTGGTGCCGTACGGATCCGTTGGGGGGCACGGGTGGGCGGATCCGGTCCTAGGCAGTCGGTTGGGGCACCCGTCGGCCGAAGAGGGTGAGGGGGGCGGCGTGAGTGACTTCGACATCGACGAGGGTACCGATGAGGGATGGGGCCGATTCCGGGGGGGTGTCGAACATGACGATGAGGTCGCCGTCGGTGCGGCCGGAGAGTTGGGTAACGGGTTGGGGGGGCTGCCAGCCGAGGGTGACGGAGGGGTCGGCGGCGTTGGCGGCTTTTTGGGATTTGGCGCTGAGTTGTTCGACGAAAACGGGGACGGTGCGGCCGACGTAGGCGGCGTGGACGGCGGTGCTGACTTCGCTCTGGATGGCGAGGAGTTCGTTGTTGCGACGCTTCTTGATGTCGTTGGGGACGTCGTCTTCGAAGCGGTCGATGGCGGCGGTGCCGGGGCGGGAGGAGTATTTGAAGATGAAGCTGTTTTTGAAGCGGCACTTACGTAACAGCTCGGCGGTGGCGTGATGGTCTTCCGGGGTCTCGGTGGGGAAGCCGCAGATGATGTCGGTGGCGAGTTCCACGTCGGGAAGGTAGTCGCGGACGCGGTTGACGAGGTCGTAGAATTGTTCGACGCGGTAGCCGCGATTCATGAGCTTGAGGATGCGGTTGCTGCCGGACTGAACGGGGAGGTGGAGGTAGCGGCAGATACGGGGGGAGTCTCGGATGACGGCGAGGATGTCGTCGCCGAAGTCGCGGGGGAAGTTGGTGACGAAGCGGAGGCGCTGCAGGCCGGGGACTTCGTCGTGGATGCGGCGGAGGAGCTGGGCGAAGCTGGTGGTGGTCGTGTTGAAGACGGGGGAGGGGCCGCCGGTGCCGCGGTTGGGGGAGATGACGGTGCCGACCTGGGGTTGTTGGACGCCGTGGACGGTGACGGCGGCGGCGGTGTCGTAGTGGTAGTGGTTGACGGTTTGGCCGAGGAGGGTGATCTCGATCGCGCCGGCATCGACGAGCTTTTTGCACTCGTCGACGATGTGGTCGGGCGGGCGGTGGACCTCGGCGCCGCGGGTGTGGGGGACGACGCAGTAGGTGCAGAGCTTGTTGCAGCCGCGGGTGATACGGACGTAGGCGGAGTGGCCGCCGGCCAGGCCGGGGTCAGGCGAGAAGCTGCGGGAGAGGTCGACCAGCTCGAGTTCGTCGGCCGCGGCGGAGAGGGTGCCCGAGCGGCGGTGGGTGTTGCCCTGAAGGGCGATCTGGGCCGAGGCGAGGCCGCCGCGGGCGTCGAGGCGGGTCTTCATGACGTTGTCGATGAGCAGGGGCACTTTGTCGAGTTCGCCGGGGCCGCAGAGCAGATCGACGTGGGGGTGCTTCTTGATGAGGTCTTCGCCGTCGCGTTCGGCCATGCAGCCGATGACGCCCAGGACGCTCAGGGGGGCGGGAGATGGGGGGTCCGAGTCCGAGGCGTCACGGGACGCGGCCGAGGCGTTGGCCGCCGCGGCGCGGTGCTTTGCGACTTTGCCGATGCGGGACCAGACCTTGTTTTCCGCGACCTCGCGGACCGAACAGGTATTGTAAAGCACGACGTCGGCGGCCTTCCAATCGTCGATAAAACGGTAGCCGAGCGCTTCGAGCTGGTCGCGGACCAGTTGGCTGTCGAGCACGTTCATCTGGCAGCCGAAGGTTTCGAGGTACACCGTCGGGCCGGGGGCAGACCCGTCGGTCATGTCGGAAACGGTTCCGGGGGTGGACGAGGCGGGGGGATGGAGGGGGGACGTGGTGGGCATAGGGGATCGGGGATGATAGCCGATCGGGCAAACTTTCACGCGGACCCGAGCCGCCGGACGATCCTAACGGGACGATGTCGTCTGCCCCCAGCCCCCCCCCGCCCCGCCGTGTGCCTTCGGCCCGTGTCTTTACGGGTGCGGACACCGTCGCGTCTCGTCAGCGAGCGGCGGTGGACCGGGTCTGCGACCTGCTGCCGGGATGGATGTTCGGGCTGGCGGGGGCGGCGCTGCTGGCGATCGTGGTGTTGACGCCGCCGTGGCTGGAGCACCGGGAGGCGGCGTGGCGCTTGGAGGTGATGCGGGCGCAGGCCGAGGCGCTCGCGACCCAGGCAGACCGCTACGAGCGGTTCGCGGCGGCGATCCGCGACGACGATCCGGTGGTGCTCGAGCGGCTGGCGATGACACATCTTCGGATGGCGGTGGCGGGCAAGACGCCGTTGCACGTCCGGGCGCTCGAGGAAGACACGGGGGACATCGGGGCGTGGCTCGCGGTGCCGCAGCCGGTCATAGGGCAAGACCTGCCGGCGTACGCCCCGATCGAGAACCGGCTGACCCGGTTGGTGGTGGGGCCCGGGCCCGGCCGGCCGGTGCTGCTGGTGGTCGGGCTGCTTAGTCTGGTCGGGGGCGTGCTGTTCAACCCCCGATCGCGCCCCCGGGCGTGACGCTCGCCGGAATCATGTCGGGGGCCCGTTCGGTCCGCACTCACGGAATTTCTAGGCTGTCGCCTTTTATCAAGACTACCCCGTACCGCCCAGCCGGTCCCAGCCGCCGCTGTCCTGCCGGCCGTCGACTTGCCTCGGATGATTGCGAAGTGCTCGCGCGGGAAGCCGGGAATTCTAGAGCACTTTTCATAATTTCTGGCCGTATCCACACGCCTCGAAGTAGTTCGCACATTCGTTGGGCTTCACCGCCCGCAGGGCGTCGGCAACCGCGTCGCTCAACCCGTCGAACGTCGTGGCCGACACGCGACGCAGCCAACATTTGACCTTGCTCCAAAGCTTCTCGATGGGATTCAGGTCCGGGCTGTATGGCGGCAAGTACCACAGGTCGCACCCCGCCGACTCGATCGCTTCACGCACGCCCTTGACTTTGTGCGACGCCAGATTATCCATCACCACCACGTCACCCCGACGCAGCGATGGCACCAAGCATTGTTTGGTGTAGTTCAAAAACGTGTCGCCGTCCATCGCCCCGTCGACCACCACCGTCGCGTCCTCGATCACGCCTTCGTCGCGGATCGCGCTAAGTATCGTCATCGTTTTCCAGTGGCCGTGGGGCGAGTGATCCACGCAGCGTTGGCCCTTTGCCGCCCGGCCGTACAAACGGGTCATGTTCGTCTTCGCGCCGGATTCATCGAGAAAAACAAGCCGACACCGATCCAGAAACCGCTTGGCCAAGCCGAAGTTCTTCCGACGCTCGGCCACGTCGGGCCGGAGTTGTTCGGCCGCGATCAACGACTTTTTTTAAGCGTCAACCCCAGCTTCTTCAGCCGACGGCACACCGTGCATTCGGCCACCGTCACGCTCAGCATCGGGATCAACTCCACCGCCGTGATCCCCGGCTGCGCCGCCACCGCGTCACGCATCACTTGGTCGTCGGCCTCGGTGATCTTGATCGGCTTCCGCGGGCCGGTCTTGCGGGGCTCGACCGATCCCGATTCCCGGCGAAGACGTTTGAAGCGACGCACCGTCCGCTCGCCGATCTCAAACCGACGGGCGACCGACGCCTCGGACTCCCCGCGATCCACCGCCGCCAACACCTTCAAACGTAAATCCATCGAGTAAGCCATCGGTCGCCTCCATGCTCGAAAGCCACATCATGACATGAGGCCGGAAAAAGCGCCAGTTGCT
>JBCDDZ010000096.1:0-7876 GCA_039180025.1 Planctomycetota bacterium | reverse complement strand
TTCCGGGGGGCCGTGGGCTTGGGGAGATCGTAGTTTAGGGGTCGTGGACCATGCGGATCAGGTCGTCGACGGTGCGGTGGGCCTCGACGGGGTGGCGGAGGGGCTGGTCGCGGTGGACGAGGTAGCGGTTGCGGCGTCCGTCTTTGAGGCGGGTGAGGATCGCGGCGGCTTCGAGGTCGGCGATGATTTTCTGGACGGCCCGCTCGGTGATGGCGACGCGGCGGGCGAGGTCGCGGATGCGGAGGCTGGGCTCCTGGGCGAGCAGGAGCAGGACGTGGGAGTGGTTGCTGAGGAAGGTCCAGGTGGCGTCGGCGGGTTCGGGGGGGGCTCGAGGTTCCGGGGGTTCCGGGGGATCGGCAGAATTTTTTTGCGATTTTCGGGGCATGGGGGTTGACAGCGGGGGGAATGATGCGTATTTTTATTCATGAACCATAATTCGTGTATTAAGGTTCAACATCAAGATACCACACCCCTTTGGAACATGACATGACCACCGCGACGCCGACGAACTTTTTGACCGACCTTTCTGAGCCCCCGGCGGGGGATGCGCTGCGGGCCCGCGGCGACGTGGTCGAGCCCGTCGTGGAGAAAGAAGTGGCGACCACGATCGCGGTAGCACGGGGCGACGGGATCGGACCGGAGATCATGGACGCGGCGCTGCGGGTGCTCGATGCGGCGGATGCGGGGCTGAACTACGACTACGTAGAGATCGGTGAGCAGGTCTACCGGCGGGGGGTGACGGCGGGGATCGAGCCGGCGGCGTGGGACGCGATCCGCGGGCACAAAGTATTTTTTAAAGCACCCATCACGACGCCGCAGGGCGGAGGCTACAAGTCGCTGAACGTGACGACACGCAAGACGCTGGGGCTGTACGCGAACGTTCGGCCGTGCGTGGCCTACGCCCCGTTCGTGGCGTCGAAGCACCCGGGTATGGACGTGGTGGTGGTGCGGGAGAACGAAGAGGACACCTACGGCGGGATCGAGCACCGGCAGACGGCCGAGGTGACCCAGTGCCTGAAGCTGATCACGCGGCCCGGGTGCGAGCGGATCGTGCGGTACGCGTTTGAATACGCGGTGAGGCACGGCCGGAAGAAGGTATCCTGCTTTACCAAAGACAACATCATGAAGGCAACCGATGGCTTGTTCCACGAGGTCTTTAATGAGATCCGCGAGGAATACCCGGAGATCGAGGCGGACCACTGGATCATCGACATCGGGGCGGCGATGCTGGCGGACCAGCCCGAGCGGTTCGACGTGATCGTGACGCCGAACCTCTACGGCGACATCATCAGCGACATCGCGATCCAGGTGGCGGGGAGCGTGGGCCTAGGCGGGACGTCGAACATCGGGCCGACCGCAGCGATGTTCGAGGCGATCCACGGCAGCGCGCCGGACATCGCGGGGCAAGACGTGGCGAACCCGTCGGGGCTGCTTTTCGCGGGGGTGCAGATGCTGGTCCATCTCGGGAAGCTGGGCCCGGCCGAGACGATCCATCATGCGATCCTGCGGACGCTGGAAGACGGCATCCACACCGCGGACGTGTACGACCCGGACAACAGCCGGGAGCGGGTGGGGACGCAGGCGTTCGCGGACGCGGTGATCGCTCGGCTGGGCCAGTCGCCGTTCCACTTGCCGTCGGTGAGCTACACGGAACACCCGCCCGAGCTCGGGGCGGCCGAGCGGTCGCAGAGCGGCTTCGCGGCGGCGACCCAGGAGGCCAAGCCCAAGCCCGTCAAGACGCTGGTGGGGGTAGACGTGTTCCTGGACTGGGACGAGTACGACCGGGACCCCGAGCAACTGGCGGGCTTTCTGGATGAAGCGACGCGGGGGTCGGCGATGGTGCTGACGATGGTGACCAACCGGGGGGTGAAGGTGTGGCCCGAGGGATTCGACGAAACGTTTTGCACGGACCATTGGCGCTGCCGGTTCCGGCCGCGGGCGCTGGACGGCGAGGGGTTCGACCCCGAAGCCACGGTGACGCACGCACAGGTGATCCACCTGCTCACCCGGCTGTCGCGGTTTGGACTGGACTTTGTAAAGACCGAACACCTGTGCGGCTTCGATGGCAAGCCCGGCTACTCACTGGGGCAGGGTGAATGACGCGATCGGGTTGATCAACGCAGGAAGACGCCCAATCTTTTTCTTCCGTTCGCTGACTTAAATGACGTCGGCGAAATCAAGAACCTTCTACGGGCCCTGCGGACACACCCGGCGACTCATACCCGCCCCGATTTTTAAACCGCCACGGCCCGCGCTGACCCGCGGGCCGTGGCTTTTTTTGTGGACACGTCGTGGAGCGGCAACGGCAACGGCAACCGCGACGGGACGCATCGGCCGGGCAAGCGGGGGGGAAGGCCCCGCGGCGGCGGCATGGTTGCGGCGCAGGCGCGGTCGGCCGTGGCGGCAGCACGGGTTGGGGGTCGGTGGGAAGCCGGTGGGGGGGCGGGGCAGGCGGTACACTCGGGGGATGCTGCTGCGGGTTGGACCTTTCGTGTACCGGGTGGTGAAGGTGGCGGGTTACGTGCAGTACGAGGGGGAGGATTGTTTGGGGCTTTGCGACAACGACGCGCACGTGCTGTACGTGTCGGAGTCGTGCAGCGTGGCGCAGCAGATCCAGGTGCTGTGCCACGAGTACATGGAGGCGTGGCTGTTCCATTTCGGGCAGGGGGTGGCGGACAAGGAGCAGTGGTGCGACCTGTTCGGGCTGGCGATGACCCAGTTCGTGATGGACCTGATGCAGACCCTCCGGCTGGAGGGCGGCGCGATGTGGGCGGGGGGCGCAGACGCGGAGGGAGGCAACGGTCCGGAGGCGGAGGGTGGCGCGACGGCGGACGCGGGGGCAGGGGCGGAGCCGAAGACAGAGCCGGGCGGGATTTCGGGGTCTATTCCGGGGGCGCAGGCGAAGCGGGTGCGGCCGGGGGTGGTGGTGATCCGATCGGCGGAGGAACTCGGGGGAGCGGGGAAGCCGGGGGTGGAACGGGAAGTGGTGTCCGGGGCGCAAGGGGGAGCAGAGGCGGATCCGGGAAGGGTTTCGGGGACAGGGGCGGAGGCAGCTCCGAGGTCGGCTCCGGGGGGTGTTCCACAGGATCAACCGGGGTCGGCCTCGGCGGCAGAGTCCGGAGCGTCGGGGGACGCGGCGGCGGTGGCGGCGTGGCGGGCGCGGGTGATTGAGCTGCTGCAGCGGGGGCAGGGGCCGACCGCGGCGGCGGGTGAGGCGGAAGCGAAAGATAGCGCAGGCGACGGGTAAGTCCCGCGGCGCGGGGCGGCGGGACGTGCGGATGAGGTACCGCTACGTGGGGGGGAGCTTTTTGAGGGGGCGCTGGGCGGGCTGACGTTTTTTGGCGGCCTGGGCGGGGCGGGCCGCGGGGGGCAGGGCGGCGACGCGTTCGAGGGCGTCGCGGTGGGCAACGTGCAGGCCCTGCTGTTGGCGGACTTTCATAAGGAGCTCTTCGACGCCCTGGTCGATGTCGGCCTCGACGACGCGGCGGACCCAATGGCCCTGGTCGCGGGGGTCGGTCTGGAGGAACATCATCAGGGCGGCGCTGAGGACCTGGCCTTTCTGTTTGTTGTGGCCGAAGGCGCGGCAGACCTGGTTGAACTCCACGAGCAGGGGTTCGGAGACCGCGAGGTTGAGGGTAGGCTTGCGCGTCATGGCAACTCCTCTTCTCACGGATCGGCCGGGGGTTGTCAACGCCACTGATTGTGATATAATCGTGATATCAAGTGATAGTCTCCGAATGGAGCGTAAATGTTGTCCTCAGCCCGTTCTCAAAATGACCCGGCGGCGAAGCCGGCCGAGGAAAAAACCGCTCGGGCAGCAGCTTCGATGGAAGCGGATGTGTTGGCGGTCCGCCGATGGTGGATCGCGCAGCAGTCGGAGGATTTGGGGCGGTCGGCTGAGACGTTGCTGCGGTTCGAGACCCTGGACCAGTGGCGGACGCGGACCGAAACGGCGGGCCCGGTGGAGGGGGCCGACGAGGCCGACGACGCGGACCCTTGACCCGCGGGTTGGCCGACGTAGCGGCGGCGGGTCGCCGGGAGCGGGCAGCGGTGGGAGTTGAGCAGGGCGTGGCGACCGATTCCGACGCGGACGTTTGACCCCCCCCCGGGGGGTGGGTCGGCGTGCGCGGGGGGGCGTGCGGGTCGATGTGCGCGGGTCGGCGTATGGGGAAGGGTCACGGGTCGTTTTGCCGCGTCGGAGCCATGGGCTGGGGAGGTGATGGGCTGCTTTTGGCGGCCGTATCGGTATCGGTATCGGTGGCCGGTCCGTGGGGGCGACGGGGCAACAGGGCGACAGGGCGGTTAAGGGGCGTGAGCGCGTGGCCGTGGGTTCCGGGTGGGGGCGACCGGGTCGGGCGGGTGTGGTAAACTATTGTGATGTTTAACGGTGACGATAACCTTATTTTGAGGGGCCCGGGGCGAGCGGTGCGACGCGGGGGAGCGCTCGGGCTCGGCCGGGGGGCGGGGTAAGCGATTCGCGTTTTGGCGTGAGGGGCTTACCCTGTTTGGCGGAGGCCGGCGGGGTTTATTTGTGGCGGTCTATCGGGCCCGTGGTGGGCCGAGACTTTTTTTCGATGAGCTTTCATGATGTCCACGCCTGAGCCTGCCGCTACCGCTGCCTCGTCTTCTGAAGCTCCGTCCGGGTCGGGCGAGGGGGAGCAGCGGATCCGGATTTTTGACACGACGCTGCGGGACGGGGAGCAGTCGCCCGGGGCGTCGCTCAATCACCACGAGAAGCTGAAGATCGCGCGGCAGCTGCAGAAGCTGGGGGTGGACGTGATCGAGGCGGGGTTCCCGATCACGAGCGACGGGGACTTCGAGGCGGTGAGCGCGATCGCGGAGGAGATGGACGGGCCGATCGTGTGCGGGCTGGCGCGGTGCGTGGACCGGGATATTGATCGGGCGGGGGAGGCGGTGCGGCGGGCGAAGAAGAACGCGGCGGGCCGGGGGGGCGGCCGGATCCACGTGTTCTGCGCGACGAGCAAGATCCACCGGGAGCACAAGCTTAAGAAGGCGTTCGATCAGATCATCGAGCTGTCGGTGCGGAGCGTGGAGCGAGCGCGGGGTTTTGTGGAGGACGTGGAGTTTTCGCCGGAGGACGGCAGCCGGACGGAACTGGACAAGCTGGTGGAGATCACGCAGGCGGTGATCGAGGCGGGGGCGACGACGGTGAATATCCCGGACACGGTGGGGTACGCGGTGCCGGAGGAGTATGGGCATATTTTTGCGTACGTGCGGGAGAAGCTGCCGGTGATCGACGAGCGGGGGATCTACTTGTCGAGCCACTGCCACAACGACCTGGGGCTGGCGGTGGCGAACTCTTTGTCGGCGGTGGAGCAGGGGGCGCGGCAGATCGAGTGCACGGTCAACGGGATCGGCGAGCGGGCGGGGAACGCGGCGCTCGAGGAACTGGTCATGGCGATGCGGACGCGGGCGGACGTGTACGGACGGTACACGACGGGGATCAACCTCAAGAAGATTTTCCCGACGTCGCGGATGGTGTCGGGCCTGACGGGGCTGCGGGTGCAGCGGAATAAGGCGGTGGTGGGGGAGAATGCGTTTGCGCACGAGTCGGGGATCCACCAGGACGGGATGCTCAAGAACCGGAACACGTACGAGATCATGGACCCGACGGCGATCGGGGTGCCGGCGAGCAAGCTGGTGCTGGGCAAGCACTCGGGGCGGGCGGCGCTGAGCGACCGGATCCGAGCGCTGGGGTACACGGTGGACGAGGCGGCGCTGGGGGGGGTCTACGACGCGTTCAAGACGCTGGCGGACAAGAAGAAGGACGTGTACGACGAGGACATCGAGGCGCTCTTGGACAAGACGCTGAACCGGGAGCGGGCGTTGTGGTCGCTGGAGCGGTACGGGGTGAGCAGCGGGTCGGGTGCCGCGCCGCGGGCGGTGGTGGTGATGCGGGATTCGGGGGGCGAGACGCGGGAGGCCGAGGCGGGGGGCGACGGGCCGCTGGACGCGATTTTCTCGGCGATCGATGCGCTGACGGGGGTGGAGGTGACGCTGGAGGACTACCAGACGCGGGCGGTGACGGAGGGGGGAGACGCGCAGGGCTCGGCGACGGTGCGGCTGAATCACCACGGGCGGACGGTGCGGGGCCGGGGGGTGTCGACGGACGTGCTGGAGGCGGCGGCGGAGGCTTACGTGGCGGCGATCAACCGGATCAAGTCGGCCGAGGCGCGGGGCGAAGTCGGCGGCGGGACGGGGCGGGTGGGGCCGTAACGCGGGGACACAGCGTGAGGGTTCGCCTGGCCCGACGGTGGCGGGAGGTGGGGCGATGGGCTGGGGCGAGGGCCGGCCGGGGGTACGATTTCGGTCCGGGATGGAGGTGGTTGGGGCGGGTTCGTGTGGTTCGTGGTGGTTTAATAAAGAGGAGCGTATCGATGCAAGGGATGATGATTTCGGCGGTGTTGGCTCAATCGGATACTCCCACCACGGGCGAGGCGGGCTCCACCTCGGGAACCCCCGGAAGCGCTGAATCCAATGGAACCGCCGAAGGGTCTGGCGATCCTGCGGAGCTGAAGGAGGAGATCAGCGGGCTGCTGGGGCAGGCGTTGGAGGGGGACTACGAGGCGGTGCTGACGCTGGGGGTGAAGTATGTGCTGCCGGCGTTGGGGCTGCTGCTGCTGTTGGTGGTGGCGTACTTCGTGGCGAAGTTTTTGGCCCGGGTGGTAAGCCGGCCCGTGAGTCAGCGGGTGGACCCGACGCTGGGGAAGTTTTTCGGGAAGCTGGTGTTTTACGGGGTGATGCTGGGGGCGCTCCTGGGGGTGTTGGGGAGTGTGGGGGTGAACATCGCGGCGTTCGCGGCGGTGTTGGCGGCGGCAGGTTTCGCGATCGGGCTGGCGTTCCAAGGGACGCTGTCTAACTTCGCGGCGGGGGTGATGCTGCTGGTGTTCCGGCCGTTCAAGGTCGGCGATGTGATCAACGCGGCGGGGATCACGGCGAAGGTGAACGAGATCGACTTGTTTACGACGACGTTCGACACGCCGGACCACCGGCGGATTATGGTGCCCAACTCGTCGATTTTCGGAGACACGATCGAGAACGTGACGCACCACGCGGAGCGGCGGGTGGACGTGGCGGTGGGGTGCGCGTATTCGGCGGACCTGGACACCACGCGGGAGACGCTGTCGGCGGCGGTCGAGTCGGTGGCGGGGCGGATCGACGGGGACGGCCGGGGGTATCAGGTGTACCTGACCGGGCTCGGCGGGTCGTCGGTGGACTGGGCCGTGCGGGTGTGGTTCCCGACGGCGGACTACTGGGCGAAGAAGGAGGAGCTGACGGCGGCGGTGAAGAACCACCTGGACCGGGCGGGGATCGGGATCCCGTTCCCGCAGATGGACATCCACGTGGACGGGAAACTCGGGGAGTGAGCGGCGGAGGAGTCGGCGGAGTGGGCAGGCCTGGGGGTCAGGCCAAGGGGGTTAGCGCATCACAACTCTAGCGCCTCCCAACTTCAGCCGCAAGCGTTTGCTGCGGCCAGACCCACCGATGATCGAAGAGGATCGGTGGGCTTGCGGTCGGCGGGACGCTAGCGCATCCTCACCGCGGCGATCGCGGGTCGAGGGAGCGGGATCCCCCTCCGCCACGCTCGGTCAGCGAGCCGGCTGCTGCCGCCCGCTAAACCTGCGGTGGGTGCCGTGCTAGGGGAGGAGTCGGCGGGCACTAATCGAGGGGGACGGTCTGGGTTTCCCAATCGGGTCCCGGGGGGAACGCGGTGTCGAAGGTCTCGGGGGCCAGTGGGGGGTTGGGGACGAGGCGGAAGAGGTCGACGGTGTTGGTGTCGCCGTCGTCTTGTCGGGTGGTGGCGCGGAGGGGCAGAAGGGTGTCGCGGTCGAACCAGAGGTGGATCTGCTCGGCG
>JBCDDZ010000095.1:0-8238 GCA_039180025.1 Planctomycetota bacterium | reverse complement strand
GCGCGGATGCCGGCGGGGCCCGGTGGCGGGGCCGGCCGACGGGGTTCCGGGTCGAACGGCAGCGGAAGGGCGGTGCGGGAGCGGAGGCTCGGGCGCGAGATCGTAAGTAGCGGAGTTTAGGCGTGGCGGATAGAGACCACAAATAGCCGGGCCGTCCGCCGGCCGCCCCACCGGGCCGCGTGGGCCCCGCCCCGCGGCGGTAGGATGCGTCGGTGAGCACGCTGAATCAGGAAGAGACGACGGCACCGCTGAGCCGGGTGGAGGTGAAGCTCGACGCGCTGTCGACGAACGTCGCCGCGGTGCGGGGCCTCCTGGGTGAAGGCCCGGTGGTCTGCGGGGTGGTCAAGAAGAACGCCTACGGCCTGGGCGCGGTGACCGTCGCCCACCGTCTGACCAAGGCCGGGTGCGGGATGCTCGCGGTGTACGGCCCCGACGAGGCCGAGCAGCTCAACGCCGGGGCGGTGACCACCCCGATGCTCATGCTCTACCCGCTGCGCCACCTCGCCCGGACCCAGGGCCTCTACCGGCCGGCGGTCGCGGGCCGACTGCACCTGACCATTCATGACCCCGAACAGCTTGAAGCGCTGGACCAGATCGGGCGCACCTTCGGGATCAAGCTGCCGGTCCACCTCTACGTGGATACCGGGATGTCGCGGTCCGGGCTCACCGAGACGCAGTTCGGCGAGGCCCTCGCCGCGCAGCCCCAGCGGCGGTACACCCGCGTGGCCGGGGTGATGTCCCACCTTGCCACGGCCAGCAGCGACCCGGTGCGTGCCGGCAAACAACTGGATCGGTTCGACGCGCTGCTGGACCGGCACCGCGAGCGGATCCCCCGCGACGCCCTGATCCACCTGGCGAACTCCTACGGCGTGCTGCGAGCGCCGGCGTACCACCGGACGCTGGTCCGCCCCGGGCTCGGGCTCTACGGCTATGGAGAAGACGATCTCGTGGGCGAGCCCGCGGTCGGCCGAGACGTGCGGTGGACGCCGGCCGTCCGGTGGATCAGCCGGGTGGTTCAGGTAGGGGGGTACGCCCGGCACGCTCGGGTCGGCTACGGCGCGACGTACACGCTCAAACGCAAGTCGGTGCTGGGCGTGGTGCCCGTGGGTTACGCCGACGGCTACCCCCTGGCGTTGTCGTCGACCCTCGAGCGATGCGCCGCGGTCCGGGTGCGGATCACGGGCCACGGCAACGCCGATGCGGGCGGTAACGGCGGAGCAGACGCGGCGGGGCGGTGGCAGGCCTGCCCGGTGCTGGGGCGGATCAACATGGATCAGATCACCATTGATCTGACCGACCTGGCCAAGGAAACCGGGGCGTCGATGCCGGCGCTGCGGGGGGCCGAGGTCGAGGTGTATAGCGACGACCCGGCCGCGCCCAACGCGCTGCCGCGGCTCGCGGCGGCCGCGGGGTCGCACGTCTACGAGCTGTTGACCCGGCTGGGATCGCATCTGCCGCGGGTCTACGTGTGAAGCGGGCGGCGGGGCCGGGGCCTAAAGCCGGGCCGTAGGTGGCCGCAGCGCCGGAGCGCAAGGGCGTCACGGGCTTTATGCTGTGGCGGATGGATCCTTCGCTGCTGCTTGAGAACCTGCGCACCCCCGCGATCTTGTTTTTTGTTTTGGGAGGGGTGGCGGCCATCCTGCGGTCCGACCTGAACCTGCCCCAGCCGATCCCGAAGCTGCTTTCGATTTATCTGCTGATGGCCATCGGGCTCCACGGCGGGGTGGAACTGGTGCGCAGCGACCTGGACGGCCGGGTCTTCGCGGTGCTGGGCGCGGCGGTGGCGTTCTCCGCCGCGGTGCCGGTGTGGACGTTCTTCCTCCTGCGGTTCAAGCTCGGCACGGCGGACGCCGCGGCGATGGCGGCGACCTACGGCTCGATCTCCGCGGTCACGTTTATCACCGCCAACAACTTCTTGGACAACCTCCACCACCCCGACCCGGGCTACACCGCCGGCGGCTACATGGTCGCGGCGATGGCGCTTATGGAGAGCCCGGCGATCGTGGTCGGGGTGCTGCTCGCCCGGCTCTTCGCCGCACCCCCGACTTCCGAAGCCGAACCGTACGCGGGGCTCGGCGGCCGGGCGCCGGGCCGGCGGGCACGGGGCGGCGCAGCGCGCCTGGACGGGGGCGAGCTGTTCCGCGAGGCGTTTCTCAACGGTGCGGTGGTGGTGCTGATCGGGTCGCTGCTGATCGGCTGCGTCATCGGAGAGCGCGGCTGGACGAGCGTCAAGCCGTTCATGTACGACCCGTTCAAGGGCGTGCTCTGCCTGTTTCTGTTGGACATGGGGCTCGTCGCGGCGCGTCGGCTCAGCGACCTGCGGTCGTGCGGGGCCTGGCTGATCGGGTTCGCGGTCGTCAGCGCCCCGGTGCATGCGGCGCTGGGCATCGCGGTGGCCCGGGGGCTGGGGCTCGAGCCGGGCGACGCGCTGATGCTCGCGGTGTTGGCCGGCAGCGCGAGCTATATCGCCGTCCCCGCCGCGATGCGGCTCGCGGTGCCCGAGGCGAATCCGAGTATTTACGTCACGATGTCGCTGGGCGTCACGTTCCCGGTCAACATCACGGTCGGGATCCCGGTGTACCTCGCGGTGATCCAGTGGTGGTGGAGCTAAGCGGAATGGAGCAAGACCCGATGCGTGAGGTGAAACGGCTGGAAGTGGTGATCGACGCGCTGCACGTCGAGGCGGTGCTCCGCACGCTGCACGACGCGGGCGTCGACGGGTACACCGTGGTGCGCGAGGCCTCGGGCTGGGGCGACCGCGGGGCCCGCCGACCCGACGGGATTTCGGGCGTGTTCGAGAACTGCCTGATCCTCTGCGCCGTGGACCCCGAGGTCATGGAACAGGTCACCACCGGCCTGCGGCCCGTCCTCCAGCGGCACGGCGGGGTGGCCCTGCTCAGCGACGCCCAGTGGATCACCCATTAGCGCGCCACGCCATGTGCAGAGGTTTCGTCACAGCCGGTTGAACGCGAGCACCCACGCCGGGGTCTGTTCCAGGTATTGCCGCAGCGGCCGCTGCCGCGTGTAGTAGTAGCGCAGGATCAGGGCCTGGAACACCACCCCGACCAGTAGCACCACGCCGTAGAACGCCACGGTCAGCCGGCGGAACCCCTCGCTGTACGGCCCGAGTAATTCGGCGATCTCCGGGTGTTCCGCCGTGGCCTGGGCGTAAACGCCCGGCCCGAACCACGCTGCATACGCCGACCATACGCAATACACCACCATCACCGCCGTGAGCGCGAGCTGGTTATAGAACAACTGCCGCGGCCCCGCCGGGTCCAGCCGACCCAGCGCCGCCCGGCCCCTGAATTCCACCACGGCGCACGCCGCCAACCCCGCCGTGACGAACGCCGCCCGCGGCCCGGCCAGCGCGAACGGCAGCGACAGCAACGCGAAAACCCCCAGCGTGACCGCGCTGCTCATCGCGACTCGCTGCGCCCGTCGGACCGGGCCGAACGCCCGCTGCGCCGCCGCGAGTTGCGCGTATTGTTCGGCTTTGAGGACCGGCTCGGCCTCGCCCGCCGGGGCGGACGCGGCCCCGGGGCTCGGCGTCGGGGGTTGGGGCATCGCAGACATACCGTCTTATCGGCCGAATCGTCCCGACACCCCCCCGGAAATCTATGCACCCTTCGCGGAAACCTTCAGACCCCGAAAATCCATCACCCCCCGGAAATCCATCGCCCCCCGGAAATCCGCCGCCCCCCGGAAATCCGCCGCCCCCGGAACCCCATCCTTTCCCCGGTACACATTGCTCCCTCTGATTTTAGATACCCCGGTGACCCGCCGGGTCCCCATCGGCGGGCCCAAGAGACGCCGCGCCCCGCCCCGCTCCGCTCACCCCAGGTCCAGGTCCACCGACACCGGCGCGTGGTCCGAGCAGGCCAGCCCCGCTTCCCGGTGGGTCGTGGTCCCGCGGGCCCGTTTCGCTGCCGCCGCGTTCGCTAAGAGGTAGTCGATCCGCCAGCCGCGGTCCAGCGCCCGGGCCTGCCCCCGGTTCGACCACCAGGAGTACGGCCCGTCTACCTCCCCCGCCTCCTCCCGCACCAGGTCCCGCCACCCCGAGCCCAGCAGTTCCCCGAACCACGCCCGCTCGTGCGGCAAAAACCCCGACTGGTTCCGGTTCGACTTGGCGTAGAAAAGGTCCCGCTCGGTGTGCGCGATGTTCAGGTCGCCGCCCAGCACCGTCGGCGTCTGCGCCCGGCGCAGTTTCTGGGCCCACGGCATGCACCGCGTCATCCACGCCTCCTTAGCCTCTTGCCGCGCCGGCGAAGACGAGCCCGAGGGCAGGTACACGCTTACCGCCTGCACCCCGCCGACCTTCACCCGAAGCACCCGCCCCTCGTCGTCCGGGGCCCCGTCGTCGAGGCCGGTCGCGACCACTTGGTGCGGCGGCCGGGACCACACCGCCGTCCCCGCGTAGCCCGCCTTCTCCGCGGGGTGCCAGGTGACGTGCCAGCCCTCGGGCTCGGCCCATTCGGTCGGGAGCTGGTCCGGCCGAACCCGGATTTCCTGGAGCAGCAGCACGTCGGGCGCAATCGCCTCCAACTGCTCGGCCAGCCCCTTGCGCACCGCCGCACGCAGCCCGTTGACGTTCCAGGTGGTGATCCGCATAGGCCGATGAGCATAACGCGAACGACCGGCCCCGTTCAGAAGCCAGGCGACGCCTCCGTGTTCCCGCGACGGCGGGTTTGATCGACCGCATCTGCCATCCCCCGTCCGCTCCGCGCCCCGCCGCCTCGGGGTCTGGATGAGGGATATTTCAGGTTGTTTTATTGCGGATGACGACTCCCCTTCGTGTAAAATAGGTTAGTAAAAATCAGCTAAGGTGCTTTTATTAAGGGTTTGCCCTTTATCTTCCGATGTTTTTTGCTTACAGTGGTTTAGGATAAATAGTTTCAGTCCCCTCTTCGATGATTCAGAATTCAGATTCAACGCCCGCACCTATCACAAAATTTTAGAGGGCCGTGGAGAAATACCGGATGACGACTCGCTCGCAGCACGCTGGTTCATTGATCGTTCAACGCTTCATAAAAATACGGACAACGCTCGGCCTCGGATTAGCGGCGCTCGCGCTCTGCCAGGCCGTGTCCCCGGTATTCGCCGGCGATTTCCCCGGCCCGATCCTCTACACCTACGACCAGCCCGACCCCGCGTCGCTCGACGGGGTGACCGGCGAGGCCATCGTCAACGCCGACTCCACCATCGAATCCGTCCTCGCCCAGTGGCGGCCCGACCAGAACACCTTTGTATTTGACGTCACATTCCTCTCGGGTGACGTCAACCCCGACCGCCACTACTTCACCCCCGAGTCCACGCTGCCCACCGGGTTCTCGCTGGTGGTGAACAACGGCCCCGAGCCCAAGATGCACGTCGGGGAACTGGCCGTCCTCTACTTCGAAGCCGAGGACCTCCTGACGGGCGGCCCCGACGCCCCGACCCTCTCGGCGTACGCCTACAACGGTGCCAACTCCGCCACCTCCTACCGGTTCTCCGACTTCCGCGACGAATCCTCCGAACCCGACTTCATCGCGTCGTCCCGCAGCACCCTCAACCCGCTCACACTCGCCTCGGTGGTCGAAGACACCCCCCAGGGCGACCGCATCGAGCGCCGCTTCCGCATCGAAGTCGACGCCACCCCCATCGTCAACCACACCCCGAGCCAGGACCCTTTCAGCTACAACCCCGATGACCGCGGCCCGCTGACCTGGACCGGCATCGGGTTCGACTACGGCGTGGGGATCTGGTTCCACCCGTTCAACGACATCAATCCCGAGTACTACGAAAGCTCGGAGTTCGGCGACCTCGAAGGGGCGCTCACCACCGGCGAAGACGGCAACGGCTGGAGCGTGGTCCGCAAGAACCACGGCTTCTTCGACATCAGCGATCAGCTCGCTGTCGCCACCCCGATCCCCGAGCCCGCCGTGGCCTTGATCGCCTTGGCCGGCCTCCCGCTACTCACCCGCCGCCGGACCCGGTAGCTTCTCGAACCTTACCGCCACCCTCAGCGCATCCAATCTCTGGGCGTCGCGTTTACCCCGGCCATGCCCACCGATGATCTGCGATCATTGGCGGGTTGTCGTTCAGCGGGGCGCTACCCGTGGCGTTGCCGTGAGCTAAAAACGCCGCCCCGATGAACCCGGGACGGCGTTTTTTATTTTGCGATTTTCTCTGCCCGGTTCAATCGTCCTTGCCCGCCCGACCTTCGCCCGCCAGTAGGCCGCCGCTGCCCGCTTCCTGCATGATCAGCCCGATCGCCGCGGGCACAAACACCAGCAGCGGGATGACCAACTGGCTCGCCTTGAGCCCGTCCGCCACCGTGTCCCGCCACGGCTCAAAACTCAGCAGCAGCGCCAGCACCCCCATCACCGCGATCGTCGATCCGCTGACCGACGTGAACATCACCACCGACAATTTAAAGAGGATAAACGCGAGCATCCCGCAGATGAGCAGCCCCAGCAGCGCCCCGAGCCAGTACGCGTTGGCGGGGACGATCGTCTGCGGCCCGACGCCCCCGGCCCCCGCCGCCGCGGCGCCGTCCGTCGCGATCTTGTTGATCGCGTGGGCCAGCCCCGCCCACAGGTTCGCCCCCACAAACGCCCCGGTGAGCCCGCCGAACACCGCCACCGCGTACTTCATCAGCGGGAACGCCAGCGTCGCCATCAGCACCCCCAGGCAGCCCGCCACCACGTAGGGCGCTCCGATCTTCCCGCCGAACCAGTACCCCGCGAACATCCCCAGCATCAGCGCCACCCCCACCGTCGCCAGCCGGTAGAACTTGTAGCCGTTGAACATGCACAGCGCCCCCACGATCACGAACACCACCGACCACACCGCGCCCAGCGCCTGAAGGTGGGTGATCACGTGCTCGGGCTGCGCCAGGGCGTCGCCCTTCGAGAACATCCCCGCCACGGTGTCGAAGAAGTTGCGGAACGCCTCGCCCATGCTCTGCGGCGCGTCCGGGGACACGCCCGTCGGGCTCGGGGTGGGGGGCGGGGTCGCGGCGGACTGGGACAGGACGGCGGCGGGGATCATGTGCATAGGTGAGGCTCCGGGCCGCCCACGCCGAACGCGCCGACCGGCCGCTGACCTTACTCATCGTCTTTCTTCTGCCGCATCCGCCACTGGATCAGCACCCCCAGCAGCGTTATCAGACCCACCGACAGCAGCACCCCCCGCCACGTGTCCGGCAGCACCCCGTCCACCCCCGGGGCATAGCTCAGCAGCAGCCCCCGTCCCGCGAACAGGATCAGCACCGACCCCACCAGCGCCGTCTGCAGCGACGCCGCCAGCGTCGGGAGCACCAGCCCCAAAATCAGCCCCACTCCGGCCCCCACCACCGCGCCGCCGAGCAAAAACCGCCGGCTGCCCGCCGCCATCTCCGCCCACCACGTCCGCACCTCCTGCACCTGCTGCTGCCACACCCCCCGCAGCCCGTCCACGAACTGCTCCCGGTCGAACACCGCCGACGCCCCGTCCGCCTCCGCCGGCTCTGGGCTCAGACCCCCGCCGTCGGGCCCCGGCGCGGGCACGCCCAGCGGGCCCTGCCCCCAATACTCCCGCTCGACCCGTTCCCGCAGCGCCGCGGCCGCCGGGTCCGACTCCCCGAACCCCAGCGCGGCCTCCGCCACGTCTTGCGTGCTCTCGATCGCCGGCAGCGGGGGGGTGTTGCCCGTCCACACCATCGCCACCAGCGGCACCGCCGCCCCCAACAGCACCGCCGCCGACCCCGCCATCCAGAACCGGAACAGCAGCCCCGCCAATAACACCCCCGCGATGGCCCCTCCGATCCCGATCGCCAGCACCCACAGCCCGCCCCCGCCCGACTCGGCCGTCGCCCCTTCGCCGCCCCCGCCGCCCGTCGCCATCCCCGCCGCCACCGCCGCCGCGCCCAGCCCGCCCACCACAAAACCCGTCAGCATCACCCCCTTCTTCGCCAGCCGGCCCCCAAACAACCACAGCACCCCGCCCACCCCCAGCCCGATCGCCAGCAGCACCGTCCACACCGCCGGCATCGCTTGCATCAACTCCGAAAAGTTCTGCGGCGTCACCGTCTCCGACAAAAACAACTGCGCTACGGTCATCGTCTCGGTTCCCTTCCTGCCCCGCCCCGGCTCCTTCTTATCCGCCCCGCCCGGCATCCGCGGATCACCTGCGCCAGGCGGGAAGTGGACGCGTCGCCGAAGCGTGGGTCGCGCTGGCGCAGCTGCATCTCGCACGACGGGATTGGGGTGAAGCGCG
>JBCDDZ010000094.1:0-8392 GCA_039180025.1 Planctomycetota bacterium | reverse complement strand
GGTCGTAGGCGGTCATGCAGACGTAGCGGAGGCCGAGCGGGTCGCCGCGGTCGAAGCCCTTTTCGCCGGAGTCGGGAGATTCGGGGACGTTGCCCCGGAAGTCGGGCTGCATGAACGCGCGGGTGAGTTCGCGGGGGCGGTCGCCGCGGTAGTTGTAGAAGATCACCGTGTCGCCTTGGGCGAGGCGGTTTTTGCCCTGTTCGCATTCGCCGGCGACGGTGCGGGGGGTGACGAACTCGTCGCCGTTCTGCGAGTCATTGGTGGGCTCGTCGTAGTACTCGGCGAGGGCCTCGGCGGCGGTGGGGAAGTTGGGCACGGCCCCGGGTTTGGCCCGGCCGGTGAGCAAGTCGTAGGCCCGTTGAACGCGTTCCCAGCGGTTGTCGCGGTCCATGGCGTAGTACCGGCCGCAGAGCGAGACGATCCGGCCGCAGCCGAGCTCTTCGAGCTTGGCTTCGATGTCTTCGATGAAGTCTTTGCCGGTGAACGGCCCGGTGTCGCGGCCGTCGGTGAAGAGGTGGAGGCAGACCTCACGCGGCCCGAGGCCGGCCCGCTTGCAGGCTTCGACGCAGGCGTAGAGGTGGTCGAGCCGGCCGTGGACCCCGGCGTCGGAGGCGATGCCCAGGAGGTGGACTTTTTTCCCGTTCGATTTCGCGTGGTCGATCGCGGCGGTGATGGCGTCGTTGTCGAAGAAGGATTCGTCTTCGATGGCGACGGTGATGCGGACGGACTCCTGGTAGACGACCCGGCCGGCGCCGAGGTTCTGGTGGCCGACCTCGGAATTGCCCATCGTGCCGTCGGGCAGGCCGACGTGGCGGCAGCACGTGTGGATCAGGGTCGAGGGGTAGCGCTCGGCCAGGGCGTCGGCGACCGGGGTGTCGGCGAGTTTGATGGCGTTGAAGTCGTCGTGCTCGGCGTGGGGGTTGTGGCCCCAGCCGTCACGGACAATAAGGACGACGGGTTTGGCGGACATCGGACGGGGCTCCGGGGGGGCAGGTCGGGGGTGGGGCCGACGCGGCGGGCCCGGGGGAAGGGCGGCGGCGACGGGGCGAGATTTTAAGTGATTTTCTGCGTAGCATGGGGACGCGATGGAAAACAAAGGCTCGACCCGGTGCAGCGCGTGCGGTTATGACCTGATGGGTCTGGGGCGCGAGGGGGTGTGTCCGGAGTGCGGCAACGCGTTCGACACGCTGACGAAAGTGGGGATCCGGGTGGATTCGGCGCGGATCGAAGCGCACCGGCGGGGCGACCGGCTGCTCTACCTGATGAAGTTCTGGTCCCTGGTGGCGGCGGCGGGGGTGAGCGTGCTGCTGGGGATGTGGGCGGCTCAGGGCGCGGTGAATCCGGCGGGGCCGAGGACCGTGGGGGCGCTGTTTGCGGGGGTGTTCGGGTTCGCGGCGTTCGTGACGTTTTATTCGGAGCGGTCGGGCTGACGGGGGCCGAGCCGACAGCGCGCTGAATTCAGGGGCGGCGCGGACAAGGGGCGGGACGGAAAGGGAAGGCCAACGGGTTTCAGGCTTTGCCGGTCCAGGCGGCTTTGGGCTCGGTGCCCCGGCGGATGCGGGTGAGGTTGCCCCAGTGGCGGGCGACGACGAAAGCCCCGAGAATGCCGGTCAGGCCGACGAAGACCGCGATTTCGCCGGGCGTGCGGCCGAGGACAAGGCCGCTGAGGACGGTGAAGACCGGGAGGCTGGCGGCGGCGGCGGCGCTGGCGAGCCCGACGTAGCCGGTGAGCTTGCAGACGGCGTACCAGAGGACAAAGGCGAGGAAAGCGGGGACGGTGACCACGGGGAACAGGCCGAGGGTCGCCCCGAGGCCGGTGGCCACGCCCTTGCCTCCTCTAAACCGCAGGAAGGGGCTAAACACATGGCCCAGCACCGCGGCAACGGCGACTAGGACCCACTGGAACACGATCCACGCGGAGCTGAGGACCAACGGGGTGGTCGGGGAATACACCTCGCCGCGTTCGCCGACGACCATGCCCGGCGGCAGCAGGTGTTTCCACGCCAGGGCAAACGCCAACACCGGCAGCAGCCCCTTGCCTACATCCAAGACGAAACAGAGTATGCCCCATTTTTTGCCGGCGGCCCGGCCGAGGTTGGTGGCCCCGGGGTTGCCGCTGCCGTGCTGACGCAGGTCGATGCCGCGGGCCCGGCCGATGATGACCGCAAAGGGGATCGCCCCGGCAAGAAACGAGCCTGATAACCACAACAACCAGATCGGTATCTGCATGGGTTCACCGGCGGGCATGGTAACGGATGGGCCCGGCGCAAACCGGGCATTGCGGGGATCGTGGCGATACGGGGGCGGCGAGCGGGAGCGACAACGGGCGTCGTTTATGGGTTTGCTGATGCCGGGAGCGAAGGGATCGGCCGCGCCGGGCGGAGGGTTGACCCGTTATGTACGGGTTAAGATCCCGGATGTGCGGCAGGGGCGTTTCGGTTCCGAGCCGGGTCGGGGCCGGGTTTAACCGTTTACATGGGCGGGGCCGGGGCGTACCATGCGGGTATGAATAAGTATGTGTTTGGTTTGCTGATCGCGTGGGGGGGGGTGGTGCTGATGGGGCCAGCGGTTGGCCAACCGATCGACGACGCGGAGTCGGGCGCAGCGTGGCTGGGCCCACTGGTGGCGATCGGGTTGGTGGTGCTGATCATCATCGGCAGCTTTATGAGTTCTCGCCGGGGGCATCAGGACTGACCGGAGCGGCTTGACGGCCGTGGATAGACCAGGTTTTTGGAGTGTATGGATCATGACACAGCGTTCCTTGTCGGTACTGATCGTGTTGAATATGGTGTTGCTGGCAGGCCTGTCGGTCACGGTCATGACGCCGCCGAAGGCCGTGGCGCAGTTCCGCGGGGGGCAGGCGTACACGATGATCGCGGGCGCGGTCACCGGGCGCAGCAGCCAGTCAGCGATCTTCGTGGTGGACCTGAACTCGTCGAGGGTCGCACCGATTTTCTACAACGGCAGCAGCAAGAAGTTTGAGTTTTTTACCGGCCGCACGCTGGCCGACGACATGGAAGAGGTCGGTAATTCGCGGTGAAGTCCGCGTCGAAGTCGGGCCAGGCGTTTTGACTCGGCCCAGGGATAAAAGAGAGCGCCCGGGGGACCGGGGGGGATTCCGGGGGGGTCCGGGGGAGATGAGTTTTTGTAAACCGGAGTTGAACTGATGAACCGTATCCAGACCGCTTGTTATTGTTTGATAGCGTCGGCGTTGGTGCTCTCGGGGCTGCTGGTGGTGCAGCTTTCTGAGCGGGTCGAGCCGAACGAAGCGGACGCGACGCTGGTCATCGCCCGGGATAACTTCACGCTGCTCACCGCGGAGACGCGGAGCGACGAGGAATCGCTCTTCGTGCTCGACAGCACGTCGGGGACGCTGCTGGTCTACCGCTTTGATATCTCCCGGGGCGAGCTGGTGCCCAGCGGCGGGCTGCGGCTTGAGCAGGTCTTTGAAGGCCGGGTCGGCGGCGGCGGACGGGGCGACCGGCGGCGCTAAGCCCTAAACGCGTAAGGCTTCTGCCGCCTCCCCCCTATCGGGATCGACACCGGCGGGGTTCTTGTGAGCGGGGCCTCACCCGTGCGTAGAGGAAACGCCGTACCGTATTCGGAGAGCCGGGGCCCGCGGCAAAGCGGCCCGAATCACGGCCGGCAGAATATATATAAACAGGGGTCTCCGGGTTTTTGAACGGCTTGCCTTGGGCCGGGACGTCTTTTGCTTGGCGGCCGGCCGGATGGGGCGGTGGATTTTGACAAATTGAAAACGTGTAAGTCGGGCCTTCAAGCAGACCGCCCTATGCATTTCCGCACCGACACGTTTGCGTATCTTGTTGTTCCCTAAAACTCGCTGATAGGATCATATGATGACTGCTACCACCACCCGCCCTGAATCCGACGAAGCCGCCAAAGGCCACGATGCCCACACCCAGACCGCCGACTCCAGTGCGCCGCTGCCGGGGCGGTTCACGCGGCCGATCAACGTGGTGTTTTTGGGAGCGGGTTCGACGTTCTGCCCGAAGATCTGCCGCGACGTGTTGTCGATCGAGACGGCCGACCGCGGCGAGCTGCGGCTGGTCGACATCGACTCGGACCGGTTGACGCTGACCACTCAGGTGGTCGAGCAAATCATCCGGGACCTCGGCAAGGAGGGCGGCTGGTCGGTGAAGGCGACGACCGATCGGCGGGAAGTCCTCCCGGGGGCGCACTACGCGGTGTGCAGCGTCGAGGTGTCGGGGACCGACTGTGTGGCGTGGGACAACGACATCCCGCTGAAGTACGGGGTCGATCAGTGCATCGGCGACACGATCGGGCCGGGCGGGCTGTTCAAGGGGCTGCGGACCGTGCCGGTGTTTCTGGACATCCTGCGGGACATGCGTGAGTTGTGCCCGGGGGCGGTGATGCTCAACTACACCAACCCGATGAACATGATGGTGCTCGCCGCGGGCCGGGCGGTGCCCGAAGTCCCGGTGGTGGGCCTGTGCCACTCGGTGCAGGGGACCAGCCACCTCCTGGCGGACCTGGCGGGCGTGCCCTACGACGAGCTGGACTGGGAATGCGCGGGGATCAACCACCTGGCGTGGTTCACGAAGCTCCGCCACGGCGGCGAGGACCTTTACGAAACCGTGCTCCGGGAAAGATTCGCCCGCGACGTGGCTGCCGGCCTCGCCGAGGCCGAGGCCGGCAAGGCGGTCTTCGACAGCCGAGAAGCGGACCACGAGAAACCCTACGAACAGGAAGAACTGGTCCGCAAAGATATGTGCCTGCACTTCGGGGCGTTCATTACCGAAAGCTCGGGCCACCTCTCGGAATACCTGCCGTACTACCGCAAATCCGACGAGGGCCGAAAGCTCTTGCGGCAGGGGTACCACGGCGGCAGCCGGTTCTACGCCAGCAACTGGCCGCAGTGGCGGAAGAACATGGACGAAGAACGCCGCCGATGGGTCAGCGGCGAAACGGCCATCGACGTCACCCGCTCATGGGAGTACGGCTCGTGGATCATCGAAGCGATCGAGAAAAACGCCCCGCTGCGGATCCACGGCAACGTCATGAACCATGCCACCACCGTCGGCCGAACCCACCGCGGCGAGGCCGGGAAACTCATCACCAACCTCCCGGGCGACGGCTGCGTCGAAGTGGCCTGCTACGTGGACCGCAACGGGATCCAGCCGACACGGTACGGGGCGTTGCCGCCGCAGATGGCGCACGTCTGCGCGAGCAACATGGCGATGTTCGACCTCGCCGCCGAGGCGATCATCCACCGCAGCAAAGCCGCCGCCGCCCACGCGCTAATGCTCGACCCCCTGTGCGCCGCGGTGCTGACGCCGCACGAAATCAAGGCGATGACCTACGAGATGTTCGACGCCGAGCAAGCCTTCCTGCCCGGCTTCGCGTGACCGCCCCCCGCCCCGCTCTCGTCAACACCCCCCGGTATGGGTGTGTGGCGGTGTGGCGGGATACGCGATCCAAGGCCCCGCCGGTCGCCTCGAGTGGAAACGCGACTACCGCTCTCTCCACCCTGGGCAGTGGCGAGCCCGAGCCGCTGGGCTTCCCGAGACGAAGGCGAAGCACGCCACCCCGAGAGCTTTGTTTTCACTCGTGAGTCTTGGCTGAACGGTTAGACAAGATTGCAAGGCCGTAGGGGCAGAAGTGCCAATCAAGGCGACAGAGCAAAAGAATCTCCTACTCGTTTCTGTAATCTAGTGGATTGTCAATATCGCTTGAAACAAAATAAAGCTTTGATTTAGACCTTTCAATCATTACAACGAAGCCATGAGCAAAAGTTGCGTTGTCGTTGAAAGACTCATTGATGCTTGGGCAAGTGAGATATGTACCCTCAGGAAGTATTTCAACGATCATAATTGGTAGTTCTTGTTCACCGACTTCTTCCCAAGAATATTCTTTTTTTATTGCATTGCGCCGCTCTTCTGGTAGCTCTGCATAGCCTCGTGTTATTAAATACTCATCTGATGGAGACGGAACGCTCCTGCTATCGCGGCCTCTAATAGTCTCGAAATCGACAGAGGCTGGGGCCAAAAAATTTAGATTGGGCAAATAGTTGTTGAATTCTTGTATTGAAGAACTCTTTGATGACACAGAATTACGTTCAGCTTTGGAATCGCAACCGAACCAGCACAGCATGGCTGAAAATATAGCAAGGAAGGCAAAAATACTGGTCCAACTCATCTTTTTATGCTCGCATCCTGGATTTCAAAAAACGTCATCGCCTTCCATTATTACGCCTGCCGCGATCTCGCCTTCGAGGTTCGCCGTCTACTTCTGTAGTCCCAGGAATATCCCCGCGTTCCCATGTAATGGTGCGAGAAACCTGTCCGCGTGAATAGAAAGACTTTGCCCATCCAAATACCTCAAATCTTCCGTTTTGGTTATCTGGGAGTCCCGTAGCAATGTCGAATTGACCTTTATTGAAATTGTAAAAATCTTCCATATCAACGGTAATTGTCAGCGTATATTCCTCACAAGATGGATCGTATGTGACATCACCGTATCCCCATATTCTGTGTCCGCCGAGAGCCTTTTGCCAGTTTTCAGTGTCGGAGTTAACAAGCCGGGCTGATCTTGAATAAACGCTAAATTGCTCCGATACGCCATCGTGCAATCTCTCAATATCTGCTTGTGCGCCAGCTATTTCGTTATCAAACCCGGTACTGATTTTACTGTCGTCCCCGATAGCTTTGTCGTAATTAACATCTAGATCACTCCCTGATGCACCTCGGTAATGAGCGTACGCTCTTGTGGCATCTGGTATGTGACTTAGAGTTGTTGCTCCCCCTTGTAATGCCGCAAATTTGTACCAATTTGCGTAATCACCCAGCGTCGGGCTTGCGCTTGGGTCATATGCGAATCCATTGTCCCAGTTGATCTTCGGGCGTGGGCCATTGCCTAATGCGTAATCCTTCAAACCACTCGGATCGAATCGTACAATTGGGTTGGAATTGACATATTGATAAATATTCATGCCCGCTGAATACTGTTGTCCGGGCACTGGGTCACGCTGCGTAAATCGTGATGCCGAGGTGTTGCGGTGAACTGCTGTCGGTGGAGCAAGAGCGGTTCCCAACGGATCGCGCTGCATGAACCGCCCCAACTCGGGGTGGTACATCCGACCGCGGGCGAAAGCATCGCTGGCGAAAGCCGCGGTCATCAGAATCATCAAGAGCAAGGCACAGGTGTGCGGGACATTCTTCATCGGATAAGCCCTGTTTCAAACGGCTGGATCTGTTCAACGGGATAAGTGCGAGGCAGCAGCTGGTGCAGCGGGGTCGCTCCCCCACGAAAAGGTTGCTGTGACCACGGCTGGGGGTGTCGAGCCGAAAGTGGCTGGCCGTGGGCTTGCTGCTGTTGCTCCATCAAGCGTCGGTTGTATTCGTTCATCCGCCGAACCCGATCTTCGTGGTCCGCCCGACCCTGTGGGCTTTGCCACCACGGAACGCGTGCCTCCGCCTGCTGCCCCGGTGCGGCGGCTTGGGCTTGCTGTGAGGGCTGGCGATACACATCGGGGTGGTCGGCGAACTCCTGTTGCCAGAGCCGTTCTCCGTTGCTTCGCATGAACACCAGTGGATTACGATTGGTCGGCCAAAGGCTTGCGGCCAAGGTGTATGACACCTGCGCGGCGTTGAAATCTCGGCCCGCTTCGCGTTGGACATGCCCGCGGGACATCAAGAACAACGCCAGCTCCTGACGGGCTGTCAGCGGCTTGAACCAGTCGTAGACCTTGGCCTGGGTGGGGGTGCTCTCGCTTGGCCAGCTCATGTAGAAATCGTCCGGGTCGATGCTGAACCCGTTGCCCGCGCCGTCGAAATTGAACTCGCCCCGCCACGCGGGGTTCTGCTGGCCATCGCCCATCCAACGGCAAAAGACATGCTCCCGACTATTAACCAGCTTAATCGGATAGCCGAGCCGACGCCCCACGGCCGCGTAGATCACCGGCAGCGCGACGCAGTTGCCGCCGAAGGCTTGTTTCGCGTCCCCGTGGTCGAGCAGGCCGTGGATGAAGGTTTCTTTTGAGGTCTTAAACGGCGGCACTTTCTCGCCCGCCGGGACCATCCCCGCGTGGTAATGCACGCCGATGTCCTGCTGCAACACGTTGACGAGCCACTCGGCCCGGAAGCGGGCTTCGGAATGTTGGTAGTGTTCGGCGTGGTCTTCGTAGCCGGGGGAGGTCAGGCGGTACAGGTGTCGCTCGGTCTCGTATTTCACCCGCGTCAATCTGCTGTGCGCCTCCGGCCTGCCGGGGTCAGATGACCTCACCCCGGCCACGATCGAAAAGCTCTTGGCCCGGCTCGACACTTGGGCCGAGCGGGTGAAATACGAGACCGAGCGACACCTGTACCGCCTGACCTCCCCCGGCTACGAAGACCACGCCGAACACTACCAACAT
>JBCDDZ010000093.1:0-8454 GCA_039180025.1 Planctomycetota bacterium | reverse complement strand
CGCAAAACTGCCGTTATGGCAGTATTGCGTTCGGGAGCGGTCAAGCCGGCTTTGCACGGCCGCGGCGCAGCATCCACAATGCAGCGTCCATGAAGATCCGCGCCGCCATCGTCGGACCGACCGGGCTCACCGGCCTGTACCTGGTCAAACGCCTCGCCGCCCACCCGCAGGCCGAGCTGACCTACCTCGCCAGCCGACGCCCGGCCGACGAGCTGCCGGATCTGCGCGACGAGTTCCCGCAGTTGCTCGGCGTGATCGACGACGACGTGGCGCAGTGCCGGCCGATCGACCCCGCGCGGATCGCCGAGGCCGCCGACGTCGTCTTCCTCGGGCTGCCCCACAAGGCCGCGATGGCGGTGACGCCCGGCCTGCTCGACGCCGGGCTGCGGGTGATCGACCTCTCGGCCGACTATCGGCTCAACGACGCCGAGCTCTACGAATCGGTCTACGCCACCCCCCACACCGACCCGGCCAACCTGCCCCGGGCGGTCTACGGCCTGCCCGAACTGTTCCGCAAAGACCTGCCCGACGCCCAACTCGTCGCCAACCCCGGCTGCTACCCCACGGCCGCGGCGCTCGGCGTCGCGCCGCTGCTCTCGCACAGCCTCGTCAAGCCCGACGGCATCACCATCTACGCCGCCAGCGGCACCACCGGCGCCGGCCGCGCCGCCAAACCCGCCACCAGCTTCCTCAGCGTCAACGAAGCCTTCGGCCCCTACGGCACGATCGGCGGCCACCGCCACCAGCCCGAGATCGCCCAGACCCTCACCCGCGTCGCCGGCAAACCCGTCTCCCCGCTGTTCATCCCGCACCTCTTACCGATCGACGCCGGCATCGTCGAGACCATCGTCCTGCACCCCGTCGACAACGACGTCACCGAGGCCGACTTGTTCGAAGCATACGAAGACGCCTACGCCAACGAACCCTTCGTCCGCGTCCGCCCCCCGGAAGATGTGTTGCCCAACGTCAAACACGTCGTGGACACTAACTACGTCGACCTCACCGTCCGGCTAACCGACGACGGTTCCGGAGGCGGCCAAGTCGTCGTCTTCGTCGCCGAGGACAACATGGTCAAGGGCGCCTCCGGCCAGGCGATCCAGAACATGAACGCGGTGTTTGAGTTGGATGAAACAGCAGGACTTATGTGAACCTTTGAGTGAGAAACTCATATGGGTTTTGAAGCATTTGTCGAAAGAATTCGTCGAGAGCGGAAGTTGACGATCGAGGTTCCCGGCTTCGATTCCGAGAATGGAAACGAATACGCGAAATTCTTGTTCTTGCTCGAAGCTCCCGGTCCTAAAGCCTTGGAGAGCCGCCAAATCTCTTTCGACAATTCAGATCCCACGGCTCGCAACTTAAAACGGCAGCTTTCCGAAGCGGGGATTTGTCGCCGGGATATCGCACTTTGGAATATCGTTCCCTGGTACGTCGGGACATGGACACAGAGCAAGCGACGTATTCGGCCCGCAAAGCGAAGCGATCTGATTGAAGCCGAGCCGTACCTGCGAGCATTGTTGGAACACATGCCGTTGCTGGAAACGATTGTTCTGGTTGGTAAGAAGGCACGGGAGGCACACACGATGTTGTCGCGTACAACCCAAGCGAGGGTGGTAGCGTGCCATCATCCGTCGGCACAATCCTTAAACTCGGATAAGCGGCGGGACGCAGAGAATGTTGAGATATTCCGATTGATCCGTTCGTCCACCTTATAGCTGTCCGAACACGCCGACTCTCGGGCTTCGTGATTCCGCGGTGTCTCGGTATAATTCTGGTATGGAAAGTCACTCGCAGAAAATCCTGGCCGAGGCGTTGAAGCTCCCCGTGGAGGATCGTGTCCTCATCGCGAACCAGCTCTACGAGAGCGCGGAGCGGATCGACCCGGAGATGGAGCAGGCGTGGTCGGCGGAGATCGCCGATCGGCTCCGGGAGATCGACGAGGGCAAGGTCGAGTTGCTCGACGGCGACACGGTGATGCGCGAGATGCAGGACATCATCGATGGTCGCAAGCGGTAGGCTGCCCTATCGCTTCCACCCCGAAGCACGGAGGGAGTTCGACCGGCAGATCGAGTGGTTTGCCGACGAAAATCTCGACGTGGCGCAGGACTTTCTTGATGTATCGCACGCGCGGATCGACGACGTCCGCTGGATGCCCTACGCCTACTCGCCCTATCTGCACGGCACCCGCAAGGCGGGGCTGGGCCCGTACCCCTTGCGGCTGATCTATCGGGTCAAGGAGGGCGTGGTCCAGATCATCGCGTTCGCCCACACCTCGCGCCGGCCCGGGTACTGGCGGGAACGCCTCGACGACGACATCTAATCGAAACCGATCTGCGGGCAACTGCGCTTGATCGGGCAGGTGTCGCACTTGGGGTTTTGGGATTTGCAGACGGCGCGGCCGTGGGCGATGAAGAGGTGGGCGAGTGGGGTCCAGGTCTTGCGGGGAAAGAGGGCCATGAGGTCTTGTTCGATCTTCACGGCGTTTTTAGAATCGTGTTCGGTCAAACCGAGGCGGACGGACAGTCGGCCGATGTGGGTGTCGACGACCATGCCTTCGTTGATGCCGAAGGCGTTGCCGAGGACGACGTTGGCGGTCTTGCGGGCGGCCCCCGGGAGTTTGATGAGGGCTTCGATCGTGCGGGGGACTTCGCCGCCGAAGTCGTCGACGATCAGGGTCGCGGCGGCCTTGAGGTTCTTGGCCTTGTTGCGGTAGAAGCCGCAGGTCTTGACGAGCTCTTCTAGAACCTTCGGTTCCGCTTCGGCCATCTTTTCGGGGGTGGGGTAGCGTTTGAACAGCGCGGGCGTGGCTTTGTTCACCGCCTCGTCGGTGCACTGGGCCGACAGGATCGTCGCGACGAGTAGCTGGAACGGCGTTTCGTAATGCAGCGCACACTCGGCATCGGGGTAGAGCCCGTCGAGCTTGGCGTACAGCCGGCGGGCCCGGGATTTTTCGGCGGCGGTGGGTTTCATAGCGGGTCGGTCGCGGGGCCGGGTAGGTGCGACGGGGTGGCAGGCTCAAACGGAAAAATCGAGACGCGGCCGCGGAAGCGGGGGGGCATTGCGCGGCCGATCAGCGGAGCAGCCGGAGGTTGATCTCGATGTCCGCGGCCTGCTCGGCGTGTTCCAGGCTCGACAGCGTCTGCCCGAGCGTGGCCCCCGACGCGAAGAGCCCCGTGCCCTGCAGCGCGACGACCGGGTGCTTAAGGATCGCAGTGCGCAGCGCGGTTTCGTCCTGGGGCCAGACGATGGGGACCGGCGGGTGCCCGTGCAGACGCAGCGCCGTCGCCTCGGGCTCGAGGGCGAGCAGCGCGGTGAGCTTCGGCGGCGTGCCGAGCACGGTCGCCTTGACTTCCCGGGCGTCGCCCCGCCGGATCTCTTCGGGCTGTGCCCGCATGGTGTGCTGGAACACCACCCGGTGCGGGGACCAGTGCTCGGGCTGAAGGTCCGACTCCGCCATCAGGTCCCGGCCCTCCAGATCGACGCAGACCAGATCCTCGGGGTGCAGGTTGATCCGCCGCCGCCCCGGCGGGGTGACGATGTACCGTCGGCGGTGCAGTTCCAACGCGACCAGCCCGTCGGCCCCCGCGATCAGCCCACGCATCCAGAGCTGATGCGACGCGTTGCAGACCTGTTGTCGGAGTTTGGCTTCGTCCATAACACACCCTGGTCGGCTACACCTTAACCCCGCGGTCCGCCGACCGCCGTCCCCGCCACGAAGGTTTCGCCCCCCGCCCAGACCTCCCGCTTCCAGATCGGCAGCTCGGCCTTGAGCCGATCGATCCCCGCCCGGCAGGCCGCGAACGCCTCGGCCCGGTGCGCCGCGGCCGTCTGGACCACCACGCTCGCCTCGCCCACCGCCACCGGCCCGACCGCGTGCACCAGCCGCACCGCCGTGCACCCGAACTCCGCCGCGACCTCCGCCGCCAACGCCGCGAGCCCCCGCTCCGCCATCGCCGGGTACGCCTCGTACTCCAGCCGAAGCAATTCCCCGTACGCCTTGTGTCGCTCCCCCCGGGTCCGCCCCAGAAACACGCACTCGCCCCCCGCGCTCCTGTCCCCCGCAAGCGCCACGACTTCAACGGGCCCGCGGTGCAGCCCCGTCTCGAGTTGCGGCGGTTCGGGCGTGGGCGGAGAAGACGCGGAAGTCACTAAACCCAGTGTACCCCCGAGGCGTCTTTACGACGCCCCGCCCGCCCGCTCGCGCAGCTCCCGCAGCAGATCGAATGCGTCCATCGGCGACATCCGCTCCAGCTCCGCCCCCCGCAGCGCCGCCACCACCGGGTGCTCCTCCGCCGCCGCGAACAGCGGCAGCTGCGGCTCCGCCCCCGCGGCGCCCGCCGCCCCCCGTCCCGATCCGCCCCGCCCCCCGGTCGGCCCCCCGTTTCCCCCGCCGGGCCCGGCGTGGCTCACCGTCAGCTCCGCCAGAAGCCCGTGCGCCCGCGCCACCACCTCCGCCGGCAGCCCCGCCAGCTTCGCCACCTGGATCCCGTAGCTGCGGTCCGTGGCGCCGGGCACGATCCGATGCAGAAACACGATCTCATCGTTCCACTCCCGCACGCTCACGTTCAGGTTCTTCACCCCGCTCCGCACCCCCGCCCCCTCGATCCCCCGCTCCGCCAGTGTCGTCAGCTCGTGGTAATGCGTCGCGAACAGGCACCGGCAGCCCACCCCCGCCAGGTGCTCGGCGATCGCCCACGCCAGGCTCAGCCCGTCGAGCGTCGACGTCCCCCGCCCGATCTCATCCAGAATCACCAGCGACCGCTCCGTCGCGTGGTGGCAGAGGTTCGCCGTCTCGGTCATCTCCACCATGAACGTCGACCGGCCCGCATGCAATTCGTCGTGCGCGCCTACCCGCGTAAAGATCCGGTCGCACATCCCCACGGTCGCCGCGTCCGCCGGCACAAAGCTCCCCGTATGCGCCAACAGCGTCAGCAGCGCCGCGGTCCGGATATACGTCGATTTCCCCGCCATGTTCGGCCCCGTGATCAGGCCCAGCGTCGCGTCCCCCCCGGCCGCCGCCTCGCCCTGTTCAACATGCCCGTCCTCGCCCACCGTCGCCGGCCCGTGGTCTGCCGAGGCGTCGAACCCCCGGCCCAGCCCGATGTCGTTCGGCACGTACCGGTCGCCCAGCAGCTCGCCCAGCACCGGGTGCCGTGCTCCGCGGGCCGTGAGGATCGGCTCGTCGACCATCTCGGGCCGGACGTACCGCTGCCGCGTCGCCCGCCGCCCGAAGCACAGCAGCACGTCCAGGTCCGCCACCACCTCCGCGAACCCGTGCAGCGTCTCGATCTCCGCCTCGCACGCCCCGCACAGCTCCCCGAAAAGCTGCTGCTCCCGCGCGACCGCCCGCCCCTGCGCCGAGAGCACTTTCCCCTCGAACGTCTTCAGGTCCGGCGTGATGAACCGCTCGGCGTTCTTCAGGGTCTGCTTCCGCGTCCACGCCGCAAACGCCGGGTCTTCGTCGCGGATCTTGTCGCGGTTCGCGGCGCTGACCTCGATGTAGTAGCCGAACACCTTGTTGTAGCCCACCTTCAGGCTCGCCACCCCGGTCTGTTCGATCAGCCCTCGCTGATACTCCGCCAGCCAGGTGTTCGAGTCCCGCTGCAGGCCTCGGCACTCGTCCAGCTCCGCGTCGAATCCATCCCGGATCAGCCCGCCTTCGCGCAGGTGGGCGGGCACGTCCTCGTCCCGGCAGGCCTGGGCGATCGCCTCGGCGATCGACGTGAGCGTCTCGCGCAGGCCCGCCACCGTTTCGTGGAACCCCGCGACCGTGGGGCGTTCGCACAGGGCCTCTTCCAGCGCCGCCGCGCACCCCGCGCTGCGCCCCAGCGCCACCACGTCCCGCGGCAGCGCTCGCCCCACCGCCAGCCGGGCCAGCACCCGTGGCACGTCGTGGACCCCGTCGAGCGCCCCGGCCAGCTCGTCCCCGAACCGCGCATCGTCCACCAACGCCTGCACCACCTGCTGCCGCGCCTCGATCGCCCCGCGGTCCGCCAGCGGGTAGCACAGCCAATCCCGCAGCCGCCGCTTGCCCATCGCCGTCACACACCCCCCCCCGGAAGCGCCCCCGGAAGCGCCCCCGGAAGTCCCCCCCGAAGCGCCCCCGGACCGCCTCCCCGAGCGCCCCCCGCCCCGGCGGAACAGCCCCAGCAGCGACCCGTCGGTTTCTCCGGGCCGCAGCGTCGCTTCGATCTCGAGGCTCGCCAGCGACGCCTGATCGATCACCAGGTGCTGCGCCCGCGCGAACGGCCGGGGCGGTCGCAGGTGCTTAAGCACCCCGCTCTCGCTGCGCTGCGTCTCCAGGAGGTAGGCCAACAGCCCGCCCGCCGCGCCCAGGGCGGGGTCTTTCTCGTCGAGCCCGAACCCCGCCAGGCTCGCCACGCCGTACTGTTTGCGCAGCGCCGCGACCGCTTCGGCCTGCCGGAACTGCCAGCCGGGTCGGCCCGTCCGCGGCCCCCGGATCGTCAGCTTCTCGACCCGCGCCGGCGCTTCCCCGTCCGCGGTCTGGCAGTACAACAGCTCGCGGGGGCCCACCCGGGCCAGCTCGTCCTCGGCCTGGCCCTCGTCCACCGTGGCGAGCTGGAACCGCCCCGTGCTCAGCTCCGCCCACGCCAGCGACGCCCGCCCGTCGCCGTGGAACACCACCGCGGCGCACGGGTTGGTCTGCTCGTCGGCCAGCAGCGACTCGTCGGTCAGCGTCCCGGGCGTGATCACCCGCGTCACGTCCCGCTCGACCACCGTCCCGGCTGCCTTCGCCGTTTTCGCGTCGCCGACCTGATCGCACATCGCCACCCGGTACCCCGCCTGCACCATCCGCTGCAGATACCCCTCGACGCTGTGGTACGGCACGCCCGCCATCGGCACGCCCGCGGTCCGCTGCGTCAGCGTCACCCCCAGCACCCGGTGTGCCAACTCCGCGTCGTCGAAGAACATCTCATAAAAATCCCCCATCCGGAAAAACAGCACACACCCCGGGTGCTCCTCTTTAAACCGCCAGAACTGCCGCATCGCCGGCGTTTCCCCCCCGGAACTTCCCCCGGAACCTCTCCCCCGCGAACCTCTTCCCCCGGACCCTTTGGCCGCGGAACCCCGGGCAGGCTTCGACCCACCCCCGGCGTTTGGGGGGGGTTGCGTAGTAACGTCCCCGCCGCGCTGGGTTTTAGGCGTTGCGGCCGAAGCCGGCGGATCACCCGTTCCGGGCCCGGGTCCCGTCGCGGACCCCGCGGCCGTTTGACGTGGGTCCGGGTCATGGGCAGCGGCGGGGGGGTTCGGGGCAGACACCGCCCGCCAATGTAGCGTATCCCGCCGCCGCGCTGGCCCGCGTCGCCCATCGACTCCGCTACACTCGCCCCGTGCCCGACGCCGACGCCGAGTCCCTGTTTCCCGCCGGCGTCTCCCCCCCGGCCGACCCCGACCCCGGCGGCTTTCCTTTGGGCTACGCCCAGGTCGCCCTCGAACGCAGCATCGACTCGGCCGACGGCGGGCTGACCTACGCGGTCCCGCCCGAGCTTCCGGACCTGGCCGTGGGCGACCGCGTGACCGTCCCGCTGGGCCGGGGCAACCGGTCGGCGGTGGGCTACGTGGTGGGGCTTAGCGACCGGGTCGACCCGGCGATCAAACGCGTCAAATCCATCCGCGGCCGGGAGCGGGCCGCCGCCTCCCTGCCCCCCGACCTTGTCGAGTTGGCCCGCTGGATCGCCGGCTATTACTGCTGCCCGCTGGGTATGGTCTTCGCCAGCCTCCTGCCCGCCGCGGTCAAACGCGCCACCGGCACCCGCCAGCGCCCCCAGGTCCGCCGGGCCCCCTCGCCCCCCAACCCGCCGGGCGGCAAGAAGCCCACCGCGCTCCAGCAGGCGGTGCTCGACGCCGCGGCGGGCGATCCGAAATGGTGGGACCCCAGGGCCCTGGCCGACGCCGCCGGGGCCCGGTCTATTTCCCCGGTCAACCAGCTCGTCACGCGGGGCCTGCTCGAATCCCGCCGGCAGGAAACCGTCGTGTCCGACCTGGACCTGCGCGCCCAGGAGACCACCGCCGACGCCGGCCCGCCCCCCGACCTCACCCCCGCCCAGGCCCACGCGGTGGACCGCCTCTCCGCCGCGCTCGGCGAAGGGTTCGGCGTCCACCTGCTCCACGGCGTGACCGGGTCGGGCAAGACCGAGGTGTACCTCCGGTTGATCGAAGCCCTGCTCGCCCGCGACGCGGCCCTCCCGGCCGACCACCCCCGCCCCGGGGTCATCGTGCTGGTCCCCGAGATCGCGCTCACCCCCCAAACCGTCGGCCGCTTCCTCGCCCGCTTCCCCCCCCCCACCCCGGTTCCCGGAAGCTCCCCCCGCGCTCCCGGAAGCCGCCCCGCCGAGGGCTCTGCCTCCGAGCAGGGTCACGCCGGACCCGAGGTCGCTTCGGGAGCAAACGTATCCGCCGCTGATTCCGAGGAAGCAAGCGCGGGCGGCGGGCGGG
>JBCDDZ010000092.1:0-8587 GCA_039180025.1 Planctomycetota bacterium | reverse complement strand
TACCACCTTGCCGGAAACGCTCGAGGTCGAGCCCCGTTCCCCCCGCCGAGGGCAACCGGTTCCCCCCCCCGGAATAACCACTCCGGGCACCCCCGAGCCCGAGAGGGAACTCTCGGGCCCCACCCTTCGGGGCTCCCCCCCGTGCGACCGCCGACGCCTGCCACCGCGTCGGCCCCCGAACCCAAGCCCGCTCTTTGGCAACCCGATCCACGCAAAAACAAGAGCCCGCGGCCAACGCCGAGGGCTCCGGGAAAGACGTAACAATGATCCCGCTGCGGTTAGCGGTAGAATTCGATAATCAGGTTCAGGTTCACGTCGAACGGCACCTGATCGGTCGTCGGCACCGCGGCCACTTTGGCCGTGAGCGTCGAGGGGTCGAACGTCAGCCATTCGGGCGTCTCGTGGCCGGGCAGCGACTCCATGTTTTCGCGGACCAGCTTCTGGATGCCTTCTTTGAGCGTGACCTCGTCGCCGACCTTGACCTGGTACGACGGGATGTCCACCTTCTTGCCGTTGACCAGGACGTGGCCGTGGGACACGATCTGCCGCGACGCCCAGATGGTCCGGGCCCAGCCCAGCCGGCGGATCACGTTGTCCAGACGCTGTTCCAGCAGCCGCAACAGCACCGTCCCGGTGTTGCCCTGGGTCCGGCCGGCCTCTTTCATGTACAGACGGAACTGCTTCTCCAGCACGTTGTAGTGGAAACGCAGCTTCTGCTTCTCGTTGAGCCGGATGCCGTAGTCCCGCAGCCGCCGGCCGCGGAAGCCGTGCATGCCCGGGGGGTTGAGCTGACGCTTGGTCGTGTGCTTCGGGATGTCCGCGATCGGGACGCCGACGCGGCGGGAGAGCTTGACCTTGGGGCCGGTGTAGTTGGCCATGATGTTTGTTACCCGTCGGTTGCCCGAGCAGGCCCTTGTGGAGGCTCGGCCGTGGCTACGGCGTCGCGGTGTCGGCAAAGTTCAGGCCCACGGCGGGCCTGCGGTTTCGAGCCCAGCATTATGCCCGGCCCCGGCCGAAATTTCAAATCCGCCCGGGCCCGGGCAGCGGTTCATTTTGACCCGAGCCCCAAGGCCCGAGCGGAGTAAGTTCGCATCCCAAAACAAGGCCCGCGCCGCTCATGCGAACGCGGGCCTTTCGGGGGCATCGTGTAAGGGGTTGAGCCGGAGGTTTACTTCTTCAGATCGAACCGGTCGAGGTCCATGACTTTGGCCCACGCCGAGACGAAGTCGCCGACGAAATGCGCCTCCGCGTCGTCGCAGGCGTAGACCTCGGCCAAGGCCCGGAGCTGGGAGTTGGACCCGAAGATCAGGTCGGCCCGGGTGGCGGTCCACTTGAGGTCGCCCGAAGCGCGGTCCCGGCCCTCGAAGGTTTGTCCGGTGTGGTCCGTGGCCTGCCACTCGGTGCCCAGGTCGGTCAGGTTGCGGAAGAAGTCGTGGGTTAACGTTTCGGGCCGGTCGGTGAACACGCCGTGGGCCGACCCCTCGGCGTTGGCGTTCAGCACGCGGAGCCCGCCGACCAGGACGGTCATCTCCGGGGCGGTGAGCGTGAGCAGTTGGGCGCGGTCGACCAGCAGCTCTTCCGCGGTCCGCGTAGGGTGGCCGGTGTGGTAGTTGCGGAACCCGTCGACCGTGGGCTCGAGCACGGCGAACGAATCCACGTCGGTCTGCTCGTCGGTCGCGTCGGCCCGGCCCGGGGTGAACGGGACGGTGACGTCGTGGCCGGCGTCCTTCGCGGCCTTTTCCACGGCGGCGCATCCGCCCAGAACGATCAGGTCGGCGAGCGAGACCTGCTTGTCCCCGCCGGCCTGCTGGTTGAAATCGTCGCGGATCGCTCCGAGCCGGTCGAGGGTCTTGCCCAACTCGGCGGGCTCGTTGACCGCCCAGAACTTCTGGGGGGCCAGCCGGAGGCGGCCGCCGTTGGCCCCGCCGCGCCGATCCGATCCGCGGAAGGTCGAGGCCGAGGCCCAAGCGGTTTTGACCAGCGTGGCGATCGACAGCCCCGAGCCGAGCAGCGTGGCTTTGAGCGCCGCGATGTCGGCGTCGTCGATCAGTTCGTGGGTCACCGCAGGGATGGGGTCCTGCCAGAGCTGGGGCTCGGCGGGCTTCTGGGCCCCGACGCCGCACTCGTAAGGCCCCATGTCGCGGTGGGTCAGCTTGAACCACGCCCGGGCGAACACGTCGGCGAACTCGTCGGGGTTGGCGTGGAAGCGGCGGGAGATTTTTTCGTAGGCCGGGTCGGTCCGCAGCGCCATGTCGGCGGTGGTCATCATCGGCCGGTGGGTGACCCCCGGAAGGTGTGCATCGGGCACCGTCTGCGACGCTTTATCTTTGGGCTGCCATTGGTGGGCCCCGGCGGGGCTCTTGGTCAGTTCCCACTCGTAGCCGAACAGCGTGTCGAAATAGCTCATGTCCCACTGGGTTGGGGTTGGGGTCCAAGCGCCCTCGATGCCCGAGGTGATGGTGTGTTCGCTGTGGCCGTGGCCGAGCTTGTTGCGCCAGCCCAGGCCCATCTCGACGATGTCGGCCCCCTCGGGTTCGCGGCCGACGTTGTCGTCGACGTCGCCGGCGCCGTGGGCCTTGCCGAAGGTGTGGCCGCCGGCGGTAAGGGCGACGGTTTCCTCGTCGTTCATGGCCATGCGGGCGAAGGTTTCGCGGATGTCGCGGGCCGAGGCCAGCGGGTCGGGGTTGCCGTTGGGCCCTTCGGGGTTGACGTAAATCAGGCCCATCTGCACCGCGCCCAGCGGGTCGGCGAGTTCGCGGTCACCCGAGTAGCGCTTGTCCCCCAGCCATTCGGTTTCGGGGCCCCACCAGATGTCTTCTTCGGGCTCCCAGGTATCGGCCCGGCCGCCGGCGAAGCCGAAGGTTTTGAAGCCCATGGATTCGAGCGCGACGTTGCCGGCGTAGATCATCAGGTCGGCCCAGGACAACGCCCGGCCGTACTTCTGCTTGACCGGCCAGAGCAATCGACGGGCCTTGTCGAGGTTGCCGTTGTCGGGCCAGGAGTTGAGCGGGGCGAAGCGCTGCGTACCTGACATCGAGCCGCCGCGGCCGTCGGCGATGCGGTAGGTCCCCGCCGAGTGCCACGCCATGCGGATCATGAACGGGCCGTAGTGCCCGTAGTCCGCCGGCCACCAGTCCTGGCTGGTGGTGAGGCAGCGCTCAACGTCTTGGTAAAGCTCGCCGAGGTCGATCTGGGCGAAGGCGGCGGCGTAGTCGAAGTCGCGGCCCATCGGATCGACCTGGGGCGAGTTTTGGTGGAGGACCTTGAGGTTGAGCTGGTTGGGCCACCACTGCTGGTTGGCACTGCTGCCCGAGACGGCGGGGTGGCGCTCGCCGTTGAGGAACGGGCACTGGCTGCTGGCGTCACTGCGGGCGGCGTCGGACATGTCGGCGACTTTGGCTTGCGGCATGGTGGGGTCTTTCTGCAGGTCGGTCGGAACGGTTTACGAAGCAATCCGGTATCGCGGATCATAGCCTCAGGCGAGGCCCGATGGGCCGGGGGATCTCGCGAAAAATCACGGGGTCGGCGGGCCGAGCGCGTCGGCCCCGGCTCGGGGCGCGGGGGGCGAGTCGAGGGCCGGTTCGGTCCTGGCAGGATATCGCCATCGTGTGAGGAGCCGTGTGATCTGGGCCACGTTCCGGTGTGGCGGGGAGGCAACATCCGGCCCAGACGCGCCGGGGGGTGGGCGGCGGGGCGGTGTCGGGGTGACGGCCTTAAATCGCTTGCCTTTAGCGGTTTTCGGCATCGTTCGGGCGGCGAGCGGGAGAGGGCGGCGGGGGGTGGCACGGGGGTCGCGGAAGGGAGAGGCATGAAGACTGGTTGCCGGTATCCGTTGGCTTGGCTGTTTCTGTTGGGCGTGGTGATTTTGGCGGGCTGCGCGACGCAGCGGGCGGCACCGGGCGCCGGGGGCGTGGCGTGGGAGGTCGGGCCGTTGGTGGACGGGGCGGGGGCGAACCGGTCGTTGTCGCTGGACAGCCCGGCGATGGTGGGGTTGGTGGAGGATCGGCCGTGGCGGGGTGGGGGGACGCCGGGCTACGTGGACCGGCTGGAGCGGGGCCCGTCGGTGTCGGCGGGGGTGCGGGGCCCGGTGTATGACCGCAGTGTGACGCGGACGCGGAACCGGTTCGAGAGTCGGCGGGGCCGGGTGAATGACGACTTCGACCAGCACACGCGGCGGGAACGGGTGATCGAAGTGGTGCGGTGAGTCGGCGGGAAGGGGAGGTCACGTGGTCGGTGGCGGCGTGCGTTTCGCTCGGGCGTGGGGGTGAGGGATCGTGGGCTTATGCGGGTTTGGGGCCGAGCCTCGGGCGTACCGTTGGCCGCGGGGGGGGGTTATGATTCTTCGATGAGCAACGTGCTGATTCGACGAAGGGTTCCGGGGCAGCCGAGGGGAGCGGGGTGGGCGGGGGTCGCGGTCGCGATCGGCTTGGTGTTGGGGGTGGGGGGGTGTGCGGACCTGGGGACGGTGAACCCGTCGTTTGCGGTAACGCACGCGGAGGCGGACCGGCGGATCGACGCGATGGGCCGGGAGAAGAAGGCGTTGTCGCGGCCGGTGGTGTTTGTGGGCCCGTTTCTGGACCCTTTGGTGGCGGAGTGTTTGATGGTGTCGCGGGTGCGGCGGGTGGTGGCGGACCCGTCGCGGGTGACGGGGGTGTCGTTCGTGGGGTGGGATACGTTCGAGATCTGCCGGGCCAAAACGTTGCGGGCGGTGGAGGCGGCGTTCGGCGCGGGGGAGGGCGGGGAGACGGTGGAGGTGGACGTCATCGGTTTTTCGATGGGGGGGCTGGTGGCGCGGTACGCGGCGATGGCCCCGGACGCGGCGCGGGGTCAGACGGGGCGGCTGAAGATCCGGCGGCTGTACACGATCGCGACGCCGCACCGGGGCGCGGCGTGGGCGCCGCTGGGGGTGTTTAATTCGCTGGCGCAGGGTATGGAGGCGGGCTCGGGGTTTTTGGAACGGCTGGACGCGGGGCTGGCGGAGGCGGACTATGAGCTGATCCCGTACACCCGACTGGGCGACGTGGTGGTGGGGCCGAGCAACACGTCGCCGGCGGGGATGACGCCGTGGTGGGTGCCGGGGCGGGCGTTGGAGTTCGCGCACGTGCAGGCGGTTTCTGACCCGCGGATCGTGGCGGATATTTTGGCGGACCTGCGGGGCGAGGAACGGTTGACGGAGGGGGAACCGGCGGCGCTGCCGGCGTTTGCCCGGGGGGGTGAGCGATGAGGGGGCGGCCGGCGTTTTTTGGAGGGTGGGCGATCGGGCTGGCGGGGTTCCTGTGCGGGTGCGCGGGGCCGAGGGTGAACCCGTCGTTTCCGTTGACGGCGGCAGACGCGCGGGCGGATGAGGCGCGGATGCGGGCGTCGCCGTTGGAGCTGAGCCGTCCGGTGGTGGTGTTGGCGGGGTGGGCGGACCCGTTTTTTGCGAACACGTATTGGACGGGGCTGCTGCGGCGTCAGGGGGTGCCGGCGGAGCAGATGCTGGGGCTGTCGTTCTGGGACTGCTGGGGGTTTGAGTCGTGCCGGGAGAAGGTGGTCGAGTCGGTGGAGGCGCGGTGGCCCAGCGGAGACGGGGAATGGACGACCGAGGTGGACGTGGTGGCGTTTTCGATGGGGGGGCTGGTGGCGCGGTACGCGGCGGCGGCGCCGTGGGACCGCGGTAAGGGGGGAGCGGGACCGGAAAAGTTGGGCGAGACGGCGTCGACGAAGGGGGGGGCGGGGGAGGGTAAGCGGCTGCGGATCCGGCGGCTGTTTACGATCAGCACGCCGCACCGGGGGGCGAAGCTGGCGTGGGTGCCGACGCTGGACGGGCGGGTGCGGGACATGCGGCCGGGCTCGGCGCTGCTGGGGTATCTGGACGGGGCTTTGGCGGAGGCGGAGTATGAACTGACCGTCTATGCCCGGCTGGGAGACGGGATCGTGGGGACGGAGAACACGTCGCCGGCGGGGGTGACGCCGTGGTGGGTGGCGGTGCGTTGGGATTTCCGGTCGCATCAGGAGGCGTACCGGGACCCGCGGATCCGGGCGGATATCCTGCGTCGTCTGCGCGGGGAGGTGCCGTGGACGCAGGGCCCCGCGGTGGGGTGGGAGGAGGCGGGTTTTTAGCGGCGGGGTTGAACGGCGAGCCGAGGTTTATGGTTCGGGTTTGAGGGGGGCGAGGACCAGGGGGGTGTCGGGGTCATGCTGGGGGGTGAGGCGGAGCGGGAGGGTGAGGGTCGAGCCGTCCTGGAGGGTGGCGGTGATCTGGTGTTCGCCGAAGAAGGCGCGGAAGGCGGCTTGGCCGAGTTCGTTGGTCTCGGCGGTGGCGTCGGTCCACCAGAGGTTGCGGAAGAGGTGGTCGGCGGTGCGCATGGGGCCGGCGGGCGAGCCGTCGGGGAGGAAGAGGGCGTGGTCGGGGGATCGGGCGAGTTCGGAGGTGGGGTTGGCGAAGACGACGCCCTGGACGCGGGGGTGGGCGAAGAGGGTGCGGAGGAGGGTTTCGAGGTTGGCGGAGGATTCGACGGCGTGCTGGCCGGGGGCTTCGAGGGCGGAGACGAGGACGGGCTGGCGGAGGCGGGTGAGGCGGTCCAGCGCAGCGTGGAGGAGTTCGTGTTCGAGGGGGCGGGGGGAGAAGCGGTGGGTGACGGACCAGGCGCTCAGGGCGAGCTGGTTTGCGGTGGCCAGGTCGATGGCGCGGGCGGCGTCGAAGTTGGCCCCGCCGGCGAGGGCCTGGTCGAAGCGGAGGCGGGGGGTGAGGTGGGGGGCGGCGAAGGCGAGTTCCTGGGACAGGCGGCGGAGCGAGGCGGGGGAGAAGCGGTCGTGGTCGAGGGTCTGGTCGGCGAGGTCGAGTTCGGTAAGGGCGGGGCCGTATTGAGTGAGGACCCGGCGGAGGTGGCCCAGGGCGGCGTCGTGGAGGGCGGGGCCGCGGAGGGGGACGGCCCATTCGGGCAGATGGAACGGGTCGGCCGAGAGGAGCGGCCCCCAGTGCAGGTCGAGGCGGTGGGCCCGGGCCTGAGCGATGGCGGCGTCGAGCGGCGTGGCGCGGAGCGGGGTTTGGCCGACGGGCTCGGGTTGGAGGTCGCGCCAAGCGGTGAGGCGGTCGAGGGCGACGGCGTTGAAGATGCGCCAGCCCGGGGCGTCGGGGTCGTAGATGTCGGGGAAGGCGTTGGGGGTGACGAAGCCGAGGGTGAAGGCGTGGCGGGTCTGTTCGAGGTGGAGTTTGGCGTGGGGGGCGAGCTTGCCGTCGGCGTCGAGGACCAGGACGCGTAAGGGGGTGGTGCGGTGCTCTTGGATGGCGGCGTCGGTGTGTTCGAGCCAGGGGCCGGCGACGAACTGGGCGGCGGCGGGGGGGGCGGGCGCGGCGGCGAGGAGCAGGCCCAGCAAGAGGGGAACGAGGCGGATGAGGCGGGGGCGGGGCGAAGGGGGCATGGTGTACCCATCGGCCGGGTCAGGTCAGCTGCTGCAACGCGTGGTCGAGGGTTTTGACCGGGACGAGCGAGGCGCCCTTGATCCGGGGCCAGCGGGCGTCGGGGCAGATGATGCGTTTGAAGCCGAGGCGGGTGGCTTCGACGATGCGTCGCTCGGCTTGTTGGACGCCGCGGATCTCGCCGCCCAGGCCGATCTCGCCGACGGCGCAGGTGGCGGATTCGAGCCCGCGGTCGAGGTGGGCGCCGGCGATGGCGAGGGCGACGGGCAGGTCGGCGGCGGGCTCGCCGACGCGATGCCGCCGACGCTGGACGCGAAGATATCCTGGTCGGCGAGGCGGAGGCCGCCGCGTTTTTCGAGGACGGCGATGAGCATGTCGAGGCGGGATTTGTCGAGGCCCGAGACTTTGCGTTTGGCCGAGCCGAGGAACCCGGTGGCGGTGAGGGCCTGCATCTCGATGAGCAGGCAGCGGGTGCCCGAGAGGACGGGGCAGACGACGCTGCCCGAGCGGGGCTGATACTCGGCGGCGAGGAGGCCGGCCCCGTCGTGGACCTCGAGGAGGCCGCGGTCGGTCATCTCGAAGAGGCCGACTTCGAGGGTGCTGCCGAAGCGGTTTTTGACGGCGCGGACGACGCGGTGGCTGTGGTAGCGGTCGCCCTCGAAGTAGAGGACGGTGTCGACCATGTGTTCGAGCAGGCGGGGGCCGGCGAGGGCGCCTTGCTTGGTGACGTGGCCGACGAGCATCAGGGCGCTGTTGGTGGACTTGGCGTGGTAGACGAGTTCGAGGCAGCAGGCGCGGAGCTGGGTGACGCTGCCGGGGGCGGCGGGGAGGTCGCCCTTGTAGACCATCTGGATCGAGTCGATGACCAGGAGGGCGGGCTGGAGCTTACGGGCCTGCTCGGCGATGCGGGCGAGGTTGGTGTCGGCCAAGACGAAGAGCTCGGCGGGGAGGCTCGGCGGCGGGGGCGGGTCGGCCCCGTGGGCGGCGGGTAGGCGGGTGGCGGGCGCGAGGCGCTGGGCGCGGAGGCGGAGCTGGCCGGCGGATTCCTCGCTGGTGACGTAGAGGACGGTTTTGCCCTGGCGGGCCAGGGCGATGGCGGCCTGGAGCATGAGGGTGGACTTGCCGATGCCCGGGTCCCCGCCGAGCATGGTGGCCGAACCCGGCACGATCCCCCCACCCCCACCC
>JBCDDZ010000091.1:0-8648 GCA_039180025.1 Planctomycetota bacterium | reverse complement strand
TAAGTATTCCTTTACAATGAGAAATACCATATCATTCCTCTGTTCACCAATTGATTACACATTGCTCTGGAACTTCAGGGAAAGATAAATCAGGTGGGGTAGAAGATGACGATGAAACATTGTTCAGTCATGCTTTAGATCTCTTACACAGTCCCTTCCAGTCTCTGTTTTATCGGCCGAGGGGCTGGCGGGGGTCGGATCGAGGCGCGGCCGGGCCTCGAGCGGCTCGCGGAGTTCGACGGTCCATTCGATGGTGTACTCCCAGTCGCCGCGGCGGGATTCGTCGGCGAAGGGGGCTTTGGGGGTGAGCCCTTCGACGGTCATCGGGCCCAGGTCGAGGCTGTCGCTGTTGTCGAAGAGGCCCTGCCCGGAGCGGAGACCGGCACCACGGCGGGTTGCCCCGGCCCGGCGGCGAGAGGTGGGGCTCGCATCGATGTCGCTGGTGATCCGGCGGAGCGAGGTGACGGGGCTGCGGTTTTCGGTAAAGACGAAGCGGTAGGGGGGGTCGGGGCGGTCGGCGTTGTCGCGGAGCCATTGGACGAACCGGGCGTTGAGCTCGGTGTCGGCGGTCTGGAGCGGCGTGGTGCCCCGGAGGGTCAGGTTGAAACGGGGAGGCGAGGCGGCGTCAAAAAACTGACCGATCGAATAGACGGCCGAGGCCATTTCGCTGAGCGCCGGTGGGGGCTGACCTTCGCCGAGCGACGCCTGGTACTGGCTGGTGATTTCGTTGATGTACATCCGCCGACGCTGGCTGCGGGGGATCGCCTGCTGGGCCTCGTAGTCGTTGGACAAGAGCGCGGGCTGGGGCTCGAGGGCGAGGGCCGCTTCGCTGATATCTTCGAGCAGGCTGGACCAGATGTTGCGGTGGTCGAGGCTGCGGCGGAGGTTGCTGATGAACTGGCGGGGGTCGGAGTTCTGCTGGATCTCGGACCAGGCGGCGGCCTGGGTCTGGGCCTTGTTGAGGGTCGGGCGGACCTCGGGCTGGAGCTGCGCGATGTTGCGGTCGATGGTGGCGGCGTCGGTGTAGTGCTTGACACCCATGAGGCCGGCGGCGGCGACAAAACAGGCGGCGCTCGCGGCGACCCAGGGCTGCTTGGCCTTCCACATCCGGGCGGCGAGGACGTGGCTGGGCAGGATGTTGGCCGAGACTTTTTCGAGCCCGAGTCCCTGGAGCGCGAGGCCGCAGGCGGTGGCCATGTTCAGGGCGTGGTTGGAGAATTCAGACTCCCGCTTGGCGTTGACCAGCGAGAGGCTTTCGTAGCCGTCGGGGCGGACCACTTCGAGCTGGAGCTGCTGTTTGAGGAACTTCTGGAGCCCGGGGAGGCGGAACGTCGAGCCGACGCCGACGAGTTTGGTGAGATTCGAGTCGCGGTTGAGCGATTGGTAGAAGCCCAGCGACCGCTGGACTTCCTGGACCAGGTCGGCGAAGACGGCCCGCATGGCCTGGAAGATCTGTTTGGCGTACTTGCTGGTCGCGGCTTCGCGTTTCAGTTTCTCGGCTTTGGGGAAGCTGATCTTGAACTGCTTGACCAGCGCCTCGGTGAAGTTGTTGCCGCCGATCGGCAGCGTGCGGAGCCAGATGCCGCCGTCTTCGACGATGATGACGTCGGTCGAGACGGTGCCGATGTCCATGTAGATCGCCGCGTCGCCGGAGGCTTCGAAGTGGAAGGTGTTGTAGACCGCCAGCGGCGAGAGCGTAAGCGAATCGACCTTGACGTCGACCGCGCGGTAGTTGTTGAGGTACGACATCACCTTTTCTTTAGTGATCGCGAAGATGCCCACCTCGACGTCCGGCGAGTCGTCCTGCTGGAACACCTGGTAGTCCCACTCGACCTGCTCGATGGGGAACGGGATCTGCTGCTGGGCTTCGAACTTGACGATGTCGGGGATCTTTTTGGGCTCGACCGGGGGGAGCTTGGCGAACCGCGCGAACGCCATGTTCCCCGGCACGGAGACCACGACCCGGGCCTTGTCCATGTCGTGCTTCTGGAGCAGCGAGTCGAGCTGGACCTGGATCGCCTGGTCCACGTCGAGGTCCGGCGTGGTGAGCACCTGCTTGAACGGCAGGACCGCGAAGTCCTCGACCTGCACCGCGTCCCCCGACCGCACCAGCTTCACCGCCTTGACCGCGTTGGCCCCGACATCAATGCCCCAGGCCTCGTTCTTTTTTGCCATCGTCGATCTCCAAACGCGAAACGCGAGAAACGCATGCTGTCACGTCAAACTTCTACGACCGGTCTCACCGCGTGGTGCGGTAAAACACGCACGCCCGTCGACCGCCGACGGGATCGCCGCCACCGACCCTGCGGAGACGGCCCGGACCCGAAAGCCACCTCATTACAACATATTGTGGGGACCAAGGGGGGCGGACAGAGCCGATCGGGGATAACAAATGTTGCCCTGTGCCCAACACAAACGATCTGACATCACTTCTATTTAAGCCCGCGGAGTGCCCCGAGTCAAGCATTAAACCAACGTCCGATCATCCCGCCGCGGCCGGCTTTTCCCGGCCCAGCCGGTCCACCAGCAGCGTCACCCCCAGCCCCAGCGCGATCAGCCCCAAGGCCCCTACCACCTGGGCCGTCTCGGGCTGGAAATACGCGGTCGGCAGGTCCTCGGCCTCCACCGTTTCGCCGCTGTCGGCGAAGACCCACACCGGCTCCGTCGCCGGCGGCTGCCCCTCCTCTGCCGCCGGCAGCGCGAAAGTCACCGCCTGCCCCTTGACGGTCTGGCCCTGCGTCGGCTCGACCGCCGCCTGGAACGGCCAAAGCCCCACCACCGCGCCCAATAGCAACCCCAACAACACCCCCAGCGTCGCCTGCTCGAACCGTGCTAATAGCCACCGCAGCAGGTTACTCACCCCCACCACCCCCGCCAGCACTCCCAGCCCCACCGGCAGCACCACGGCGAGCCCGACCCGCATCAGCACCTCCATATCCCACGTCTTGAGCCCTTCCTTAAACGCATCGACCCCCGCCAGGATCGGGACGTAAACCCCCAGCACCAGCAGCAGATACCCCCCGCTCACCCCCGGCAGGATCATCGCCGACGCCCCCGCCACCCCCGCCAACAACAGAAACAAAAACCCGTCGTTGTACGTGTCCCCCGCCGCGCCCGTCGACTGGAACACCGCCAGCCCCGCCATCGCCACGAACCCGGCCGCCGCCGAAACCCACACCGCCCCGCCCGCGGCCTTGCCGTTGGCCTTCATCAGCCGCCACACCACCGGCACCCCGCCCAGCGTCAGCCCGATAAACAAGCTGTACATCACCCACCGGTGGTTCACCACCAGCTCCTTCACCGGGCCCGCCAACAACACGATCGCCCCGAGCGCCGCCACCACCACGCTCCCGAGCACCACCACCGACGCCCGCCGAAACCTCAACGTCGTCACCTCCCCGATCGCCGCGATAAACCGCGGGTACACCCCCGCCGCCAGCAGCATCGTCCCCCCGCTGATCCCCGGCACGAGATTCGCCAGCCCCATCAATACCCCCCCCACCCCGCCGCGCAAGGCCAGCAGCGGAAGTCGCGTCGGGTCGGTCGGCGGGGCAGCGGCGTCGGGAGTCGGCTCGTTCATGAGCGTTCTCATCGGCCAGATCACACCACCGGGCTTACTTGCCGCGGGCCGTCGCGGCTCAGATGTCCGCGCCCAGATCCGCGGAACGGTCGCCCCCCGGCAGCGGAGCCACCACGTCGCCCGGCTTCATCTCCCCGCTCTTGTATCGCGCCCAATACGCCTTGAGCCGCCGCCGCACCATCGGCGCCAGGATAATCCCCCCCAGAATGTTCGGCAGCCCGCAGCTCAAAAGCATCGCGTCCGCCGAGTCGATCACCGACCCCAGCGACGCGACCGAACCCGCGAACACGCAGAACACGAAGATCAGCCGGAACCCCAGCACGCTGCGGATCCCGAACAGATAGCCCCACGCCCGCTCGCCGTAATAACACCACGAGATCATCGTCGAGAACGCAAAGAGCATGATGCTCACCGTCAGGATCTTCGGGAACTGCAGCGTCTCCATCACCGGCCGCGACTCGAACGCCGCCAGCGTCACCGCCGCCCCCGCTGCGCCCTCTTCGACCCCGCGGTACGCCCCGGTGATCAACACCACCATCCCGGTCATAAAACAGATCACGATCGTGTCGATGAACGGCTCGAGCGACGCGACGAACCCCTCCCGCACCGGCTCGTCGACCTTCGCCGCCGAGTGCGCCACCGCCGAACTGCCGATCCCCGCTTCGCTGGAAAACGCCGCCCGCTGGAACCCGATCATGATGACGCCCAGCACCCCGCCCAGCCCCGCTTCCGACGTCCACGCCTCCCGGAAGATCAAGCCGATCAGCCCGGGCAATTGCTCGGCGTTGTTCAGGATAATGAAGCTGCACGCCGCGACGTAGACGCTCGCCATCACCGGGACGATGATCGACGTCGCCGCGCCGATCCGCCCGATCCCGCCGATGACCACGACCCCGACCATGGCCGCCATCACCAGCCCGTAGCCGACGCTGCCGCCGGTCTTCGCGGCCTCGACCGTGTCCTCCGCCACGAACGGCTGGACAAACTGGTCGAAAAAGGCCTCGTAGCTCTGGTTCGCCTGGAACATGTTCCCGCCACCCAGCGCCGCGCCCATCAGGAACAGCGCAAACACCACCGCGAGCACCTTGCCCAGCGGCGCGAGCGACGGGTGGACCTGCGCCAACCCCGCGTCGAGGAAAAACATCGGCCCGCCCGACATCGTGCCGTCCGCGTTCTTCACCCGGAACATCTGCGCCAGCGTCGTCTCGTGGAACTTGCTCGTCATCCCAAACAGCCCGAGCACCATCATCCAGAACAGCGCGCCCGGCCCGCCGACCACCATCGCGATCGCCACCCCGGCGATGTTGCCCAGCCCCACCGTCGCCGAGAGCGCCGAGGTCAGCGCCCGGAACGGCGGGATGTCGCCCGTGTCCCCCGCCCCCGCCCACTTGCCGCGCACGATCTGCAGCGCGTGACGCATCCCCCGGACGTTGATAAAGCCGTGGTAACAGGTATAGAAGATCGCGCCGAAGCCGAGCCAAACCACCAGGAACGGCAGCTCCGCCTCGCCAAGCAAACCAAAGCTCACGTCAAAAAACAGCGTGGCGAACACCACGCCGTTGATCTTGTCCAGCACCGTGTTGAACAGATGGCCCAGGGTTTTCCGGGCTTCCGCTGCGTCGCCCGTGGCCTCGGCGGGGTCGGCGGCGCGGGCCGGGTCGGGTGTGTCACTCACGGCCGCCGGCGGTTGCTCCGGAGCCGTCGCCTCGGCCGGCGCGTCGGTCGGTGCATCCGGCTCGCTTCGCTGCGCAGACACGCCGGCCGCCAACCCCAGCGTGATCCCCACCGCGACCAGCCACCGCGCGACCCCGCTTCGCCAAACCACAACCCGTCCGTCACGATGCCGCATCCCGAACCGTCCTCTCGTTGCCACGCCACGTACCGTGCCTCGGGCCGGTCGTCTGGGGCGGCGGGTTTCGTCAGCCTTCTGATCCGCCGCGGCGAACCGCCCGCACCAGCCGCGGGTACCCCAGCCGTTCTTCAACCTGTTGGTTCAGCCGGTGCAGCAGTTCCGTCACCCCCGCGTCGTCCCGCCCGGCGGTGAACCGCCCGGCCAGCACCGCCCGCCCCAGCCGATCGACGAACGCCTCGGACCGGTCCGTCAGCCGCAGGTCCGCGTCCCACAGCGTCCCCGTCACCCGGTTCAGGTTCGGGTCGCTGTCGAGCCGCATAAAACCGCCCCCCGCGTACAGCCCCAGCGTGTCCCGCTCCTCGGGGCTGTCCCGGAACTCGTAGTACCGCACCAGCGCATTGGTCGCGGTCCGGTCGATCGGCGTCCGCCCCGCCACGGGCCGCCAGAACATCCGCATCGTCGCGATCCGCTGCGGATCCTCCGCCCGGCCCTGCACCAAGACCACCGTCACCGTGTTCTTGTCTTCCACCCGGTAGACCGCCCGTGTGAACGAACCCCCCAACTCTAATGCCGGCCCGTCCGCCCGGTCCCGGCTGGTCAGTTGCAGATCCAGGCCGCCGGAAAAAAACGGTCGACCGCACCCCGCCACCAGCACCAGCACCAGCATCCCCCCCCGCGCCAGCCGGACCGCCACGCCACCGCCCCGGGCTTCCGCTCGCCGGGGCCCACCCGCCGTCAAACCGGCTTGTCCTGGGTGACCGCCACCTGCTCAAACTCGCTGGTGGAAGGTGGGGTTTCTTGGTCCCCCGCCGGCTCGTCGCCGTCGCTCGGCGTGCCGCCCTCGGGCCGGGCTATCCCCAGCTCGGCCAGCGTGTCCCGCTCCACCACGCTGCGCAACTGCTCCCGCGGGACACTCGGCAGCGGCGTGCCCTGCGACGTCGTGTTGACCGAATACAGGGTCACGATCGCCTTTTCCGGATCGCAGAACGGGAAGTTGCTCCCGAACAAAACCTGGTTCATGACCCCGGACTGGTACGCCTGCACCAGCGCGTTGTAGAGCTGCCAGGATCGCAGCACCAGCCCCGAGACGTCGGCGTACACCCCCGGGTGCTTGGCCATCAGCGCCACCCCCTGGTCGATCCAGGGCAGCCCGAACGAGCTCATCACGATTTTCAGCTTGGGGAACGACCGCGCGACCTCGTCCAATAGGTACGGCTGCGCGAACGCCAGATCGACCGCCTCGGTCAGCATCGCGTTGCCCTCGATCAGCACCGGCACGCCGTGGGCCTGACAGGCTTCGTAAAGCTCCATCGCCCGGGTGTCCGACGGGTGGAACCCCGCCGCGGCCGGGCTCACCGTTGCCCCGACCAGGCCCATCTCCAGCGCGGCCTCCAGCCGCGCCGCCGCCTTGCCACGTGTCGGGTCGATCCCCACGAAGCCCAGGTTTTTCGTGGGATTCGCCGCCACCGCCTTGGCCACCCGCTCCGCATCGATCGACCCACCCAAGAGGTCGCTCTCGAACCCCAGCACCGCGGCGTAGCCCACCGGCTCCATCGCCTGGGTGTGCGCCTCGGCGGGTGCATTGGTGTGGTGCCAGGGCTCGGTCCGCCGACGGCGGTACGTCTGCGCCACCGAGTCCCCGAGCGTTTCGATCGAGTCCCAGACCCGGGTATGGAGATCGACAATCATGGAGCAAAAAACCAAAAGGGGATCGGGGCGGCAGGCAAACACCCCGCAGCAGCATATCTTATAACGTCCCCCCGCCCCCGCCAAACGTCTCGTGGTCCGGGGGACTGCTTCAGGAAGCGGCCCGGGGTCTCGATCCACCCGGGCGCCGACCGGCCTCACCCGTGGTTCGCGTCATAGTCGGCCGCGGACCGGAGCGAGTCCAACTGCCCCGCATCTTCGGGCCGAACCTTGATCAGCCAGGCCCCGAACGGGTCCTCGTTGACTTTCGCCGGGTCGTCCACCACGTCGGTATTGACCTCGACCACCTCGCCGTCGATGCCGCAGTACAGCTCGCTGGTCGCCTTGACCGACTCGATCTCACCGAACGTCTCGCCCGCGGCGATCGCCCCCGAGTCCGCCGAAACTTCGACGTAGGTCACGTCCGTCAGCTCGTCCACGGCGAACCGGCTCACCCCGATCAGCACGAGGTCGCCTTCGAGCTTATGCCATTCGTGCGAGGCCAAATATCGCCGATCATCCGGGGAAGGCATGGGAACTCCTTGCGAAAGTTGCCGCGGATCCTAATCCGCCCTCCCCCCGGTCGCAACACCGGCCGGGCCTCGCTTTTTAAAGCCCCGCCTCCGCGGCCGGGCCGACCCCCGCAAACCGCATCACCCGGATCTCACGGAACACCTCGGTGTGTTCCAACGCCCCGAGCGCCTGCAGCTCGGCGGGCAGGTGCTCGTCCCCCCGCTCCGTGACCACCCACACCCGGCCGTAGCCCACCGCCTCCGACGGGAGCACGTCGTAGGGCACCCGTTCGAGCGTGACGTACGACAGCGCCGGGTCCACGCCCGGCACGAATTCCGCGCTCGGATCCCGCACCAGGCCGATCCGCCGCGGCGCGCCCGCGCTCCGCTCCGGGTAGTAGTAGTCGAACGCCGCGTCGTCGTGGGCCCACAAAAATACCACCAGGTCCCCCGGCTCGTCGCGCGTCTCCACGTACTCGGCCACCGCGTCCCACGCCGGCTTCTCCACGAACCGGTGGTACGACTGCACGTTCTTGCCGTACAACCCCAGCAGCACCACCAGCACCGCCCCCCGCACCGGCCAGGGCCGCAGCCCCATCACCCCCCCCGCCACCAACGCCGCGATCGGCACGGTCGTCCACAGCACCGCCCGGCTCAAAAACATCGGCCGCCAGAAACTCAGCCCGAACAGCAGCAGCACCCCCCCCAGCCCCAGCCCCAGACTCAACCCCACCGACCATGGCCGGCCCCGCCACGCCCACACCCCCAGCGCCCCGCAGCACACCAACAAACCGATCCCCACCCCCTCCACCCGGCCCAGCTGCGCCACCCCGTAAAGATCGTTCACCGCCTCCCACAAAACCTCCGCCGTCGGCTCCTCGATCCACCAGTTCCGCAGCCGGCCGTGCGCCTGCTGGCTGATCTTGGGCAGCCACCACGCCCACGCCCCGAGTACCACCAGATTCGCCACCAGCCACTTCACGAAGAAGGGGGGGGGGGGGGGGGGGGGCGGGCGGGG
>JBCDDZ010000090.1:0-8937 GCA_039180025.1 Planctomycetota bacterium | reverse complement strand
GGGAAGTTCCGGGGGAAGTTCCGGGGGAAGTTCCGGGGGCGGGGGGGATATGGTGGAGTACCGGGGCAAGCCGATCCACGTCGCGTCCTGGGCCAAGAAGTTCCTGTTCGACCCGTCGAAGTTCAATACCTCCGTCGGCGACCTCTCCGGCGGCGAGCAGGCCCGCGTCCTGATCGCCAACCTCATGCTCCAGCCCGCCGACCTCTTGATCCTCGACGAGCCTACCAACGACCTGGACATCCCGTCGCTCGAAGTCCTGGAGCAAACCCTGGCCGAGTTCCCCGGCGCCATCGTTCTCGTGACCCACGACCGGTTCATGCTCGACCGGCTTTCCACCGACCTCCTGGCCCTCGACGGCCGGGGCGGCGCCCGCCGCTTCGCCAGCTACGCCCAGTACCTCAAACACGCCGCCCAGCCCGACGCCCGCGCCGCATCCACCGCGACCACCCCCGCGGCCCGCCCGGGCACCAACAAACCGGCCGCGCCCGCCAAGCCAGCCAAAAAGAAGCTCACCTACAAGCTCCAGCACGAACTCGACGGCATGGAAGACGCGATCCTCCAGGCCGAGGAGAAACTCACCCAGCTCCAAGCCGACGCCGCCGACCCGAAAATCATGGCCGACCACCCACGCTTCGCCAAAGTCTGCGAAGACCTAAGCCAGGCCCAGACCCGCGTCGACACGCTCTACACCCGCTGGGCGGAATTAGAAAACCTGCGTTAGCGCATCCCAACTCCGGATGTAGCGATGGCCGCGGCCAAACCCATAGATGATCTTCGGCCATCTGTGGGCTTCCATGAGGCAAGACGCGACGGGTGGACCTGACGTGCGCCAAATGAACGTGGACCGCCTCGCCGACCCGCCGCACGCCTCCCCGTTTTTTCTCAACACACCGCCTCACGAAACGCTATCCGGTTCCAGCCGGCCGACAAGCCGTCGCGCAACATGGACCCCAAAAGCAACCACCCAACAAAAAGGATTTTCACGGTTTCCGCCGGGAACCCTGGAGCCAGGCTGCCGCGGGGGGGCGTTTCGCTTACCGCACCACGACGGATCATTGTTTCCTCGGTCTGTCGTGCCTAGGATCACACCACTTAATGGATGTTCACCTACGGGTTACCGGATCGATCCCGCATCTGAATCGTTTGGCCGCCGTGGTTCAAATCAACCCTTTTTCTTAACGGAGCTTCGTCAATTCTTATGAAATCACTGATCACTGCTTTCGCCGCCGTCGTTTGTTTTTCCGGTTCGCTCGCCTACGCCGAAGCCATTACCACGGCCGAGGTCGAGGCCGCGCAGAGAGGCTGGGGCGAGGGCATCGTCAAGATCGGCCAAGCCGACGACCCCCGTGAGGCCGCCAACGCCCACCTCGATGAGTTTTACGCCTACGACCACGGCCAAGTCCTCTTCAAGCCCACCCTGGCGTCCGAAGACCAATTCCGGGGCACCAAAAAAGAGGCCCTGTCGTATTTCATCGGCGGAGACCTCGACGAAGACAGCGGCTTTGCGTTGGCCCCCTACACCGACGTGAAGTGGGAAAACGAAGGCATCATCACCGACGGGGATTCGGCCCTGGCGATGGGCAACTACTACTTCACCAAAACCAACGGCGACGTGGTGAAAGTCGAGTACTCCTTCGGCTACGTCAAAGACGACGAGGGCAACTTGAAAATCAACCTGCACCATTCGTCCCTGCCGTATACCCCCGAGTAATCCGGCCGACTCGGCAACACCGACCCAAGCCGGAGCCCGCCCCCGCGGCCTCCGGCTTTTTCAATGGGCTGTACCGCCTCGATCGAAATCGAGCGTCAACCACAAAGCATCGACCGTGGCTAAAACCTCGCGTCAGATCGGTCTCATCGTGGCGGCCGAAATGAGCGACCTCAATTAAGTGGATCAAGCGGCGCGGGCTCCCACCCCGACCCACGCCTCTGGCAGGCCGGGAGCCCGTGCCACGCCCCAGGAAAAATGCCCAGACCGACCCGCGGCCAAGGCAAGCGTCGGCTCCGACTTTCCGCCCGGGGAATCGAGTATTCTGTGCCGCTGCGATGTACATCCTCAAGTCCACCAACCTCGTCAAGACCTACCACGGCCGCACGGTCGTCAACCAGGTCTCCTACGATGTTGCCGAGGGCGAGATCGTCGGGCTCCTGGGACGCAACGGGGCCGGCAAAACCACCAGCTTCCGCATGACCGTCGGGATGATCACCCCCGATGCCGGCCAGGTCGTCTTCAACGGCCAGGACGTCACCCGGCTCCCGATGTATCAACGCGCCCAGCGCGGCATGGGCTACCTCGCCCAAGAGCCCTCGGTCTTCCAACGCCTCAGCGTCGAGGACAACCTCAAGGCCATCCTCGAAACCCGCCCGCTGAAAAAAGCCGAACGCCTCGCCCGCGCCGAAGAGCTGATGAAGCAGTTCGACCTGCTCAAGAACCGCCGCCAGCAGGCCCGCACCCTCTCCGGCGGCGAACGACGCAAGCTCGAGATCGCCCGTGCCCTGATCTCCGAGCCCTCCCTGATCCTCCTCGACGAGCCCTTCGCCGGCGTCGACCCCGTGGCCGTCGAAGAGCTCCAGGAAGAACTCCGCCGCCTCCGCGACGAGTTCGAGATCTCCATGCTCGTCACCGACCACAATGTCCACAACGTCCTGGCCGTCTGCGACCGCGTCTACGTCATCAGCGAAGGTCAGGTCTTCGCCGAGGGCACGCCCAAGCAAATCATCAACGACGAGAACGTGAAGAAAACTTACCTCGGCTCCACCTTCCGCGGCGACGAATTCGGCTGACACATAAAATAACCGTGAGGCGATAGCGCCTCACGGCTTCCCCCACCCCCCACGTCGTGAAGACGTCAGGAACCCGCCATGCCCCGCCCCCCCCACGACTACGCCGACAACACCCGTGGCATCCGCCTCCAGAAAGCCATGGCCAACGCCGGCATCGCCTCCCGCCGCGACTGCGAAGCCCTCATCGAAGCCGGCCGCGTCACCGTCAACGGCGACCGCCTCACCCGCCTTCCCGCCTGGGTCGACCCCTTCCTCGACCACGTCGAAGTCGACGGCGAGCCCCTGATCAAACCCAAAGACGCCACCAAACGCTTCGCCACCGCCGGCAAGCTCTACCTCATGGTCCACAAGCCCCGCGGCGTCCTCTCGACCAACGACGACCCCGAGGGCCGACGCCGGCTCCTCGACCTCATCGACCCCGGCGTCGTCCCCCGCGGCAGCCGCCTCTACCCCGTCGGCCGGCTCGACGCCGACTCCACCGGCCTGATCCTCATGACCAACGACGGCGAGCTCACCCACCGCCTCACCCACCCGTCCTTCGGCATCACCAAACGCTACCTCGTCGCCGTCAAGGGCCGACTCGTCGATGACGACCTCAAAAAACTCCGCAAGGGGCTCATCCTCACCGACCGCGGCGCCGACCAGCCCGACGCCGCCAAACGCGCCGCCATGCAGTCCGTCGCCATCCTCCGCCACGAGACCGACCGCACCCGCGGCGACCGCACCACCCTCAGCGTCACCCTCACCGAGGGACAGAACCGCGAGATCCGCCGCCTCCTCGCCCGCGTCGGCATCAAAGTCCGCAAGCTCAAACGCACCGCCATCGGCCCGGTCCGCCTCAAGGGCCTCGCCCCCCACGAGTGGCGCATGCTCTCGACCCAGGAAGTCGGCGCCCTCCGCCGCGCCACCCGCCTGAGCCGCAAAAAAAACCCGAAACCCTCCGACCCCGGCTGAAATTTCACCCCCGCCGCTGCGTCTATTACCCGCCGAGTACCTGTGGAGGCCGTCCGCTTCTCGCCCCATCGCCCCATCGGAGACCCGGCCATGCCGACCGCCCACGCCTCGCTGCTTCGCTACTGATCGCCGCCACGCTCGTCCTGGCGGGCTGCATCATCGTCTCCACCAGCAAGACCTACCCGCCCGCCGACCCGCCCGAGACGACCACGCTGCCCCACGACCCCACCGCGCAGGTCGCGCTGATCGAGAGCTACGGCGATTTGCCTTTCGATACCGAACGCACCCGCGGCCTCCCCCGCCTCGCCGCCGAATACCCCGCCCGCCCCGCCCGCGGCCAACGCGTCCGCTCCCGCCGCTACAATCCAAACCCGACCCCGGCCGATCCGCCCCCCCGGATCCCGCCGCCGCCCTCGACCCGCCCGGCTCACGGCACAGGACGCCCCCGATGCAACCCCCTCCGCTCGCCCAGGTGCAACAAGACGGACCCCGCGTCACCGTCGACTTCCAGACCCGAGAGGTCCAGACCGACGACCTGCGCAACCTGATCGCCGACCTCAAATCTCTGATCCACGACCACGACGCCCGCACCTTTGTCTTTGGCCTCCAGCAAGTCGAGTTCCTCCCCTCGGCCTGCCTCGCCCTGCTCCTGATGTTCTACCAGGAGGTCAAGCAGCACGGCGGCCGCATCGTCCTGCTCAACGCCCAGGAAAACGTCGCCTTCCTCCTCCGCCTCGCCCGCCTCGACAAGCTCTTCGAACTCGTCGACGGCGACCCCGACAGCATCGCCTGATCCCCCGCCTGCCTCTCACCTGACCAGCCCCCACTCCAAAGCCCCACCACCCGCATGCCAGCGCGGGGGTTTTGCGCACCCGCCCGCCCCCGCCGCCGCCGAAACTGCCGGCTGTAACGACTGGGCAACCGCGCCGCCCCCCCGACTTACGCAGAACACGCAAAGCCACTGGCCCGGGGCACCGATAAATCATTAGCTTCTCGTGATCGCCACCTTCCGTGGCCCAGGAGGTAACCCCCCATGTCCACTTACGATTCCGAGATCGAGCAGACCGGCTCGAACGTCACCGTCCACGTCGCCGGGCCCGAGGCGTCGCACCTCGAGATCAGCGAAGTCGTTGCCGAATGCTGCGAACGGATGCGCTACGAAAACGCCAGCAACTTCGTATTCGACCTGGAAAACGTCGAGTTTCTCGCCTCGGCGTGCATCGGGGCGCTGGTCGAACTGCTGCGCGAAGTCGAGCCGATGCGCGGCCGGATCGCCCTGGCCCACTGCGACGAAAACGTCGCCTTCCTCTTCAAAGTCACCAAGCTTGACGATATTTTCGGGATCTTCGACGACATCGACGACGCCCTCGAATCCTTCAAAAAACAAGACGCCCGGTTCTGACCCGCTCCCCGGCGGACCCCACGCCCCGCCCGCGCTACCGCCCCTCGAGCAGGCGCTGCCCCAGAAAATCCGAAAGATCTCCGATCCCGCTGATCTTGTCGATCACCGCCTGGATGTCGTACGCCACCCGCACGAACTCGACCCGGTCGTCGTGCAGGATCGCGTAGCTCGCCCGCGGGTCCCGGTCCCGCGGCTGCCCAACGCTCCCCGGGTTCACGATGCATTTCTCGTCGTCCCGAAACGTGTAATGCTCCCCCAGGTCCTCGGGCGGGTAGAAATCCGGCTCGTCCGTGAACACCCCCGTCACGTGGGTGTGCCCACAAAACGCCCGCGTCTCGATCCGGTCGAAGATCGCCTGCATCTTGTTGGGCGCCGCCACCACGTCGTCCGGGAAGATGTACTCGTTGATCGGCCGACGCGGCGAGGCGTGGACCCACAACGCCCCGTCGTACCACCGCCGGATCAGCAGGTTCCCCAGATACTCGAACCGCTTGCGCCGCTTCTCGGGGTCCGGCTCGTCCTCGAACTGCTTCCGCGTCCAGAACGACGCCTGCTCCGCGCTCGTGTTGAAGCTCGTCGGCTCGTAGAGCACCGCGAAGTCGTGGTTGCCCATCATCGCGAACACGCACCGCTCCATCACCAGGTCCAGACACGCCGTCGGGTCCGGCCCGTAGCCGATGATGTCGCCCAGACACACCACCTGGTCGATCCCCCGCTCCTCGATGTCTGCCATCACCACGCCCAGAGCGTCGACGTTGCCGTGGATGTCCGAGATAATCGCGGTGGCCATGAGATCCGTGGGTTTCGAGGTGACTTAGATAACCAGATGGCCGGCCCGGGACCCGCCCGCGCCCGCGCGACGAGCCGATACCATAACGAAAACCGTCTCGCCCCGTGGGCCACCCCCGACGACCAACCTCCCCGCCCTCCCACCCAACATCGAAGACCCGCGCTCCATCCTGATCGTCCGGCCCTCGGCGCTCGGCGACGTCGCCCGGACGGTGCCCTGCCTCGTGTCCCTCCGCCGGGCATACCCCGAAGCCCGCATCGATTGGCTGGTGAACGCCGCCTTCACCGACGCCGTCCGCCACCACCCGCTGCTCGACGGCGTCGTCCCCTTCGACCGCCGACGCAAGGCCGCGGTCCTCCCCCTGCTCCGCCGCCTCCGCCGCGCGCGTTACGATACGGCCTACGACTTCCAGGGCCTCGCCCGCTCGGGGCTTTTCACCTGGGCCACCCGCGCCCCGGTCCGCGTCGGGTCGGCCCAAGCCGCCGAGGCCGGCTGGCTGGGCTACAACCGCCGGCACCGCGTCGACCCCGCCCGCCACGCGGTCGACCGCATGCTCGCCCTGCTCGACGCGCAGGGCGTCCCCCGCGTCGACGACCTGACCCTGTACGTCGGCGACGAAGACCGCCAATCCATCGACGCCGACCTCGCCACGCGGGGCCTCGCCCCGGGCCGATACGCCTGCGTCGCCCCCACCGCCCAGTGGGGCTGCAAGTGCTGGCCCCTCGAACGCTACGCGCAGCTCACCCAGCGGCTCCTCGAACAGCCGGGCCTCGACCACGTCTTCGTGCTCGCCGCCCCCCACGAACGGCCCCGCGTGGAAGCCGGCCTGACCGCCGCCCTCACCCCCACGCAGCGCGAACACACCCGCACCCCGCCCACCACCGTCGGCCGGCTCATGGCCCTGATCCAATCCGCCCGGCTCCTGGTCTGCAACGACTCGGCCCCCCTCCACCTGGCCGTCGGACTCGACACCCCCACCGTCTCCCTCTTCGGCCCCACCGACCCCGCCCTCACCGGCCCCCCCCCGGAAGTCTTGGGAACCCGCCGCTCCCCCAACAACGCTTGGGCCGACCCCCGCCCGGATCCGGTCCCGGCCGCGAACACCCTGCTCGCCGCCCGCGGCCACCGCGTCCTGCGGGCCCCCTCGGCCGTGGGCCAAACCTTCAACTACCGCCAACACCGCGACGACCCCACCCTCATCGCCGAGTTATCCTTCGACACGGTCTGGGCCGCCGTCCAGGACGCGCTCCGGGCCGCACCCGACCGCCTCGCCCCCTCCACCGGACGGCCCGCCGACCGCGCGTCGGCCCCGTAAGCCCGCCATCCCCATCCACCGCCCCGTCCGTGGCACACGGCTCCGCCCCGCCCGCCCGGGGCCTCGGATCAATCCCCCCCGGCCGCGTCGTCGGCGTCCGCACTCCGACGCACCGCCCGCAGGTGCAGCTCCGGCGAACTCACGCCCCGCCACACGTTAATCTTCGGCTCGAACACCGCGTCCACCTCCACTCCGCCGGGCAATTCCTCGGCCAAGTCGCCCATCCCAAACCCCACCGCCCGCACACCGTGGCCGTGGCGATCCCGCAGCGACAGCGTCAGGTGCTTGCCTTCCCCGCCCATCCGCTGTCCCGGCCGGGCGGTCACCGCGCCCCGGATCATCAGCCGCGGCCGCGGGTTCGACCGCCCGAACGGGGCCAACCCCTCAAGCACCCGGAACAGCTCGAGCGTGCACTCGCTGAGCCCAACCCGGGCGTCGTAGGTCACCGTCGGCGTCAGGTCCGCCACCGACCAGCGGGCGTTGACCGTCTCGACGAGCTGCGTCCGAAACGCCTCGATGTTTTCCGGCGGCAGCGACAGCCCCGCCGCCATCGCGTGGCCGCCGAACTTCGTGCAATGCCCCGCGCACTCCCGCATCGCCGCGTGCAGGTCCAGCCCCTCCACGCTGCGGGCCGAGCCCTTCGCTTCGTTCGTCGCCGGGTCGATCCCCAGCAGCACCGCCGGGCGGTGGTACGTCTCGGCCAGCCGCGACGCCACGATCCCGATCACCCCCGGGTGCCACGCCTCGTCGGCCAGCACGATCACCCGGCAGCCGTCCGACGCCAGCCCCTCCGCCTCGACCCTCGCCTTGGCCTGCTTCAGGATCGCCCGCTCGGCCGACCGCCGCCGATCGTTTTCTTTCGTCAAAAAATCCGCCAGCTCCGCCGCCCGGACGGGCGACGCGTCGGTCAACAGGCTCACCGCCTGCTTCGCGTGGCCCATCCGGCCGCAGGCGTTGAGCCGCGGCCCCAACACGAACCCCACGTGGACCGCATCCACCTTCTCCGCCCGCAGGTCCGCCGCGTCGATCAGCGCGTTGAGCCCGTCGAACGGCGTGTCCTTGATCCGCGCCAGGCCGTGCGTGGTGATCACCCGGTTCTCCCCGACCAGCGGCACCACGTCCGCCACCGTGCCCAGCGCCGCCAGCGCCAACAGGTCGAGCATCAGCCGCTGCATCTCCGCCGGCAGCCGGTCCGAACCGCAGCAGACCCGCGCCGTCTGCCAGGCCAGCTTGAACGCCACCCCCGCCCCGCACAGCGGCGACGGGTCCGCCACGCCGTCCAGCTCCGGGTGCACCACCGACGCCGCCGTGGGCAACGCGCCGGCGGGCAGCGCGTGGTGGTCCGTGATGATCAGCTCCAGCCCCAACGCCTCGGCATGGGCCGCGGCGTCCACCGCGGTGATGCCGCAGTCCACCGTGACTACCAGCGGCTTGGCCGCCGCGTCGGCAAACTTCGTCAGCGCCTCGGGGTTGAGCCCGTAGCCTTCTTCGAGACGGTGCGGGACGTAGGCGGTCACCGCGTCGTGACCCAGCCGGGTGAGCGTGTGCCAGAGGATCGCCGACGCGGTCACCCCGTCGACGTCGTAGTCGCCGTAGACCACGATCGGCTGCCGCTCGCGGACCGCCCGCGCCAGCCGGTCCGCCGCCGCCGCGCAGCCGGGCAAGCCGGCGGGGTCCGCCAGGTCGTTGAGC
>JBCDDZ010000089.1:0-8986 GCA_039180025.1 Planctomycetota bacterium | reverse complement strand
TGGTGCCCGGGCTGTGGCGACTACGCGATCCTCAACGCGGTGCAGCGCGTCGTGGCCCAGACCGGGCACTCGCGTGAGAACACCGTGTTTATCTCCGGCATCGGCTGCTCGTCGCGGTTCCCGTATTACATGAGCACCTACGGGTTCCACTCGATCCACGGCCGGGCCCCCGGGTTTGTCACCGGGCTGAAGGTCGCCAACCCCGACCTCGACGTGTGGATGGTCACCGGCGACGGCGACGGGTTCTCCATCGGCGGCAATCACATGATGCACATCCTCCGGCGGAACGTGGACGTCAACGTGCTGCTGTTCAACAACCGGATCTACGGGCTGACCAAGGGGCAGTACTCGCCGACGTCGGAGCGGGGGAAGAAGACCAAGTCGACGCCGATGGGCTCGCTGGATTTCCCGATCGATCCGATCCAGGTCGCCCTGGCGGCGGGGGGGACGTTTATCGCCCGGTCGACGGACAAGGACCGGGGGTTGACGGACGTGCTCGCCACCGCGTCGAAGCATCGGGGCACGTCGTTCTGCGAGATCTACCAGAACTGCAACATCTTCAACGACGGGGCGTTCGAGGACTTGACCGGTAAAGACACCCGCGAGGACAGCGTGCTGTACCTCGAGCACGGCAAGCCGATGGTGTTCGGCAAGGACCGGGACAAGGGCCTGCAACTCGTCGGCCACCGCCCGGAGGTTGTGCAGTTGGGCGCTTCCGGGGGCGGGGTGACGGAGGACGACCTGATCTTCCACGACGAGACGAACCCGCTGCTGGCGATGCTGCTGGCCCGGCTGCACTTCCCCGAGTTCCCCGAGCCGCTCGGCGTGTTCTACCGGGAGGAGCGGCAGACGTACGAGTCGCTGGTGTCGGCCCAGGTCGACGAGGCGACGGCGAAACGCGGGGCGGGGTCGCTCGACGACCTCTTTAACGCGGGGGACACGTACGTGCTCGGCGGCCCGGAGGCGGCGCACGGATTGCACGCCTGATCCGCGGGGTTTTCGGGTATGCTCTGTCTATGGTGCAACGCTGGCTGAGCCTGGTTTTCGCGGTTCTGATGACGCCCGCCGGCCTGCCGACGGTGGCGTGGGCGGGGCCGATGGCGGCGGGCGACTCGGCGTGCGGTATGTCGGGCCGGGGCGGAGACCGGGCGGACGCGGCGACCGCCGCTCAGCTTCCGGGAGCCACGGCTCCGTTTGCGGAGACCATTCTACTTCCGAGCGCGGCCCTGCTTCCGAGGGCGGGAGCGGCTTGCTGCAGCTTAGCGCAAAAAAGCGGGGGGCGGGCGGGCGTCCCTCAGCCGGGGGAGGGCGGGACGCAGGGCGATACGAGCGGCGGACCCGAACCTTGCGACGGGGTGACGGCGGGGTGCTGCTGCGTGGCGGTGAGCTTCGTGGACACGTCATTGGGGCTGGGGGAGGCGGCGCTGCGGTCGCGGGATATCGTTCGGCCGTCGGCCGAGTCGGTGGCGAGTTGGAGTCTGTGTCCGGTGCCGCCGCCGCCGCGCTGAGCGGTTTACCCGACGCATTTGAACCTGTGAATCGGCTTCCGGGGCCGCGGACGGCGTGTGTCCGTCGGCGGCTATCGATGTGATCGATTTTTATATTTATCTATCTCAGCGCCCGGGCTTGGTCCCGGGCGGCGAAAGGATGTTTCGATGAAACGCTACCTCATGACCCTGATCGCGGCGGGCAGCGCCGCGGTGTTTTCGCTGACCTTCTCGGCTCCGGCCCCCGCGGCCGACACGGCCTGCGTGACCGCTTGCGGTTGCAGCGCCTGCGGCGGCAAGGCGTGCCCCTGCAAGTGACGCGGCGGTGACGCCCGTGAAGGACAAGTGAAGTCCGCCTCGATACGCCCCGCGGGTGGGAGCCCGCGGGGTGTTTTGGTTAGCAAAGGGTGGGGAGATCGAAACCCCGCGGGTGGCGGGGCCCGGCGGGCGTGACCGGGGCGGAGAGATGCGTCGGCGTTACAATCCACGGCATGAGTGAGCGTTTTACGTGGTCGGCCGGGGACGGGGAATGGGTCGTGGCGACGCGGGGCGCGCGGGTGCTGTCGTGCCGGGTCGAGGGGCTGAACGAAAACCTGTTTTACGACGACGGCGGCGGGGGCGGCGGAGACCGCCTCTGGATCGCGCCCGAGGTGGCGTACTACTGGCCGAGCATCGAAGACGCCCGGACGGACCCGGTCGGCACGGCCCAGACGCCCGCCGACGTGGACCCCGGGGACTACGAACTCGTGGGCGAATACGAGGACGGGAAAGGCCTGGTGCTCCGCAGCGATTGTTCGCTGATCGACAGCCGGGACGACAAGGCGATCGGGCTGGAGATGACCCGGTCGTTCGCCGCGGCGGATCGGCCCGAGGGCCTGCCGGCGGAGCTGAAGTGCGTGAGTTTTGCGCTGACCAACGAGTTGTCGGTACTCGGCGGTGACGCGGGTGCGGTGGCGGCGGCGTGGGATATCCTGCAGGTCCCGCCGACGGGCACGCTGATCTGCCCGACCCGGCGGAGGGTCGAGCCCCGGTCGTACTACGACCCGTTCGGCGAGAAGCACGTCGTGAGCGACGACACCGCGGTGCGGTTCCTGATCGACGCGAAGCGGCGGGTGAAGATGGGGATCAAGCCGTCGGACACGCTCGGGAAGATGGGGTATTACCGGCCGGCCGGGAGTTTCGAGGACGCGGGCCTGAGTTGTCTCATCTACCGCGAATTCACGGTCGATCCCGACGGCCGGTACGTGGACCTGCCGCGCGACCACCCGGCGGATCAACGCCGCGGCGGCGATGCGCTGCAGGCGTACAACGACGACCAGACCTACGGGAACTTCGGCGAGATGGAGTTCGTCGCCCCGGCGGTCGTGGTGGGCGAAGTCGATCGCCGCGAGGCGTCGTGTCTGACCCACGTGCTGGTCGGCCCCGACGCCGCGGTGCGGGAGGCGGGCGAGGCGATGCTGGGCGTGGCGGGGTCGATGATCGGGTAGTTTATGGCGGTGGACCAAGACATGAACGCCCAGACGCCGAGACGCGGAGACGCCAAGCAGATGCAGGCGGAGGTTTCGCGGCAGCGGAACGGCTTGGCTTGGTTGCTGACTACGGATGATTTGGTTTTTCAACTAAATGGTTTGTTCTCTTCTGTCTTGCTTGACGTCTTGGCGTCTCCGCGCCTTGGCGTAAAACCGCGCCGAGGTCTTCCCGGGAGACTCGCCTGATGGCCCGGAAGATGCCCGCGAAATCGGTGGCGCTCGACGCGAATGTCCGGGTGCTGGCGGTGCACGGCCCCGAGGACGCGATCAAGAAAGAAAAGATCGACCAGCTCCGCGTTGCGCTCGAAAAAGAGCACGGCGAGGTCCAGCGGATCACGTTCGACGGCAAGACTGCGGCCCTGGCCGAGGTCTTTGACGAGGTGCGCGGGTACTCACTGATGGGCGGGTACAAGCTGGTGACGGTCGATCCGGCGGACGACTTCGTGAAGGCGAACCGCGAGCCGCTGGAACGCTACGCCCAGCACCCCGTGGACCACGCGACGCTGGTGCTGCGGGCGGTCGGGTGGAACCGGGGCAACCTCGACAAGCACATCGCGAAGGTCGGGGCGGTGATCAAGTGCGAGCCGCCCAAGCCGGCCGAGGCGGTGTCGCGGCTGGTCGCCCGGGCCAAGAACGTCCACGGGTTGTCGATCGACCGGCCCGCGGCGCAGCTCATGGTCGACCGCCTGGGGGTCCATTTGGTGCGGCTGGAGACCGAACTGGACAAGCTCGCGGCGATGGCGGGGGCGTTGTCGCCCAAGGGCCGATCGATGAAGGCGGCAGGGGGGATCGACCGGGCGATGGTGGAGCAGGCGGTGGGCAAGTCCAGCGACGAGAAGGCGTGGGAGGTGCAGGAGAGCATCCTGTCGGCGATGGCGGCGGCGGGCTCCCGGGGGCCGGGGCGTGGCGGGGGCGGCGGTTCCGCGGGTATTTCCGGGGGCGGGGGGGGGGCGATGGTGACCAAGGTCCGCGAGCTGATCGATCTCGGGGGCCAGCCCGAGGTGCTGGTGACCTACTTCGTCGCGGACCTGGCGCGGAAGCTGGCGGTGGGGGGGCAGATGCTCGCCGCCGGCGAGCCCGAGGGCGGCATCGCCAAGGCTTTGAAGCTCTGGGGCCCCCGCCAGCGGCTTTTTATGCAGGTGCTGCGCGACGTCGGGCCCGACGGCGGGGCGGCGATGCTGGACCTGGCGCTGACCGCCGACGCCCGGAGCAAGTCCGGCTTCGGCCCGGCCGGAAGAAATCTTGAAGGTTTGTGCATCCAGATGGCCGATGTTCGCAGGTAGCTCGGGCTTCCGATAACCGTGGGCCGCCCCCGCCGTGTCCCCGTTGGGCTTCTCGGTTTTGCGGAGGCACGGGGTTTGGGCCGCGGGAGCGGGGGAGCCCCCCGGGCGTGCTCGCCGCGGTGGTCCCCGGCTTGCGAGCCATCGGCGGCAGCGAGCCGCCGTGATTCCTGATCACGCATGGAGGTGTGTTGATGTTTACCGGTGCCGTATCGTGGGTCGTATCCTGGTCGCTGATGCTGGTGATCGGCTTGGTCGCCACGCTTGCGCTGGTGGGTTGTGAGACCGCCGCCGGCCCCCGGGCCGCGCCTTCGCTCGCCACCGAGCCCGCCTCTGCCCCCGCCGCCGACCTCCCGCCCCGCGGAGAGCAGGCGCTGGCCGACCGGACCCGCGCCTTGGCGGACCGCCTGAACTCGCAGATCAGCGACATCGCCGAGGCGCAGGCCCGCAGCACTCCGCCGGACCCGATCGACGGCTCGCTGGACCCCTTCGCCGGCGCTCCACCGGCCGTCCGGTCTGCCAACCCCGCCCCCCCGGCCCCCCGTGTCCCCGCGGAGATGTCTCCGCCCGGGGCCCCCGAAGTCGATTGGCTCGGCAGCGGCGACAACGCCCCGCCCGCCGCCCGCGCCGCTTCACCCGCGGCGGCACCGGCGGCGGAAGTCACTGTCCTCCCGGTGGTCCTGCCCGCCCCCGAGCCGTCTTCGCTTTCCCGGGATCAGCTCCTCGCGGCGATTATGGACCAACTCCGCGCCAGCGACGACCCCGCGCTCGCCCAGGCCGTCACCGCCGCCGCGCTGAGCCTCGCCCACCCGGGCCGCAAGATCGACCCCCGCCTGCTGGACCCGCTCAAGCCGATGCAGCGTGAGGCCGTCGAACGCCTGCACCAGCTCTTCCTGAACATCCACGACCAGGCCACCGCTGCCAGCCAGACCGATGGGCAGTCGCTCCCCGGGGGCGCGGTCGCCTCGGGCGGCGGCGGGTTCGACCGCAAAACCCTCGACCGCGCCCTCGCCGACGCCTTCGGCAGCATGCCCGTCACCATCGTCCACGCCGACCTCTGCCGCAGCGTCTCGGGCTACGGCATCTACGAGCCGCTGGCCGGCCACAACTTCCTCGCCGGCCAGGCCAACCGGGCCATCGTCTACGTCGAAGTCGAAGACTTCGACACCCAGGCCGCCGACCAGGACCAGCGCGAAGTCCGCCTTACCCAGGAGCTGATCGTGTACAAGGAAGACGACGGCCTGGCCGTCTGGAGGCACGAACCGACCGACATCGTCGACGTCTCCCGCAACCGCCGCCGCGACTTCTACGTTGTTCAGATGATCACCCTGCCCGCCCGCCTGAGCGCCGGCCGGTACCGCCTGAAGATCCGCATCACCGATCAGCACGGCGACTCGGTCGACGAGACCACGCTCCGGGTCAACGTCGTCGCCGACCCTTCGCTGCTGAGCGATCGGTAGCCCGCCCGCCCCCAGCGGCCACTGCCTGGTAATCCTGCCCGCCCGCGCCGTAGCCGCCGCCCGGTGACCCCGCCCGATTCCCGTTCCGCGGCCCCCTGCCCCCGCGGGTCTTGCGTTATGCTCTGCCCATGCGCACCCTGGCCGACGCCTCCGAGGTCCAGCCCACGATCGACCGGCTCGCCGGGTGGGTCACGTCGTTGATCCAAGACCGCTCCGCCTCGGACTGGGCGGTCGTGGGCATCCGCAGCCGCGGCGAGGTGATCGCCCAGCGCGTCGCCCGCGCGGCCGGCCTCGCGCAGATCGGCGTGCTGGACATCACCCTCTACCGCGACGACCTGGCCGACGCCGCCAGCCAGCCGACCGTGCGCACCACCGAGATCGACTTCCCGCTCGACGGCCTGGACGTGGTGCTGATCGACGATGTCCTGATGACCGGCCGCTCGGTCCGCGCGGCGCTCGATTCGCTGATGGACCTGGGCCGGCCCCGCCGGGTCTGGCTCGCCGTGCTGGTCGACCGCGGCCCCGACGCCCGCGAGCTGCCCATCGCCGCCGACTTCGCCGGGCTGGTCCACCCCGGCCCGGGCCGGGTCGCCGTCCGGCTCACCCCCACCGACCCCCACGATGCCGTGCTGGTCGAGCCCGACGACGCGGACGCCCCGGGAGCGCCGGCATGACCGACTACGCCTGGCCGCACCGCCACCTGCTCACCCTGGAAGCGCTCTCGGCCGAGGATCTGCGCTTCGCCCTCCAGACCGCCCGCGGCCTCGAAGCCGTCTCGACCCGCAGTATCAAAAAAGCCCCCGCCCTCCGCGGCCGGGTCGTGGCCAACCTCTTTTTCGAGGACTCCACCCGCACCAGCATGAGTTTCCAGCTCGCCGCCCAGCGGCTCTCGGCCGACGTGCTCAGCTTCTCGGGCAAGGGCAGCAGCGTCTCGAAGGGCGAAACCCTCGTCGACACCGCCCGGACGATCGAAGCCATGGGCGTCGACGTGATGGTCTGCCGCCACCACCACGCCGGCGCGGCGCACAAGCTCGCCGCCGCGGTCGACTGCTGCGTCATCAACGCCGGCGACGGCCAGCACGAACACCCCACGCAGGGGCTCCTGGACCTGTACACGATCGCCAAGCGGCTCGGCCGGCTCGAGACCTTCGACCTCACCGGGCTCACCGTCGCCATCGTCGGCGATATCGCCCACTCCCGCGTCGCCCGCTCCGACCTCATCGGCCTGCAAAAACTCGGCGCACACGTCATCCTCGTCGGGCCCACCACCCTCCTCCCCGCCGCCTTCCGCGACCTGGGCTGCGAGATCGCCCACGACCTCGACGCCGTCCTGCCCCGCGTCGATGTCATCAACATGCTCCGCGTCCAGTTCGAACGCATCGCCTCGCTCGCCTTCCCCTCGACCCGCGAGTACACCGCGTTCTACGGCCTCACCCCCGCCCGCCTGGCCCGCTGCAAACCCGACGTCGTGGTCATGCATCCCGGGCCCATGAACCGCGGCCTCGAGATCGACGCCGCCGTCGCCGACGGGCCCCACTCCGCCATCCTCCAGCAGGTCTCCCACGGCCTGGCCGTCCGCATGGCCGTCCTCTTCCTCGTCACCACCACCCCCCCCGGAACCCCCTCCGGAACCGCCCCCGAAAGCGTGTCCGGAGCACCCTCCGGCCGCGTCTCCGCGGAAAGCTGAGCTTCGCCCCCTGCCATGTCCACCCCCACCCCGCCCATCCGCCGCAACCCGGACCCGCCCCCCGGCTTCCTCATGGTCATCTCCGGCCCGTCGGGGGTCGGTAAGAGCACGCTGACCAACGCGCTGCTCGACCGCCTCGACGCCGACCTGTCCGTCTCCATGACCACCCGCGCCCCGTCGCCCTCCGACGTCGACGGCATCGACTACCACTTCGTCGCGCCCGCGGCGTTCGAGCAAGCTATCCGCGACGACGAGCTGCTTGAACACGCCGTGTACAACGACAACTACTACGGCACGCCCCGCCGGTTCGTCCAGGAAAAGCTCGACCGCGGCCGCATCGTCATCCTCGAGATCGACGTCGACGGCGCCCGCCAGATCAAGGCCGCCCTGCCCGGCTGTTTCGCCATCTTCATCAAAGCCCCGACCCGCGACGCCCTGCTCGCCCGCCTCCGCGGCCGGCAGCGGGAAGACGAGGAAACCATCCAGAAACGCTTCAGCCTCGCCCAGAAAGAGATCGCCTTCGCCGAGGGCTCGGATGTCTACGACGCGTTTGTCACCAACGACGATTTCGACCGCGCCGTGGCCGAGATCGAATCCCTGGTCCGCCGCCGCCTCGGCCAGGCCCAGGACCCCACGCTCTTCTAGATCGTGGGCCGGTTGGCATACCCGCCTGACTCGGCCACGGCGTGGCGCTGGTTCCCGCCCCGTAAGTGAGGGTTCCCCCGGTGCAGAGCCCGCGCCGCGTTTCGGGCTGACCCGCCTCCCGGCCCCGCCGGCCCGCCCGCCCCGGCCGGCGTTTGCTAGATTACCCCGATGAAACGCCCCGCCGTCTTCCTCGACCGGGACAACACGATCATCGTCAACGACGGCGACCTGGGCGATCCCGACGCGGTCCGACTCATCCAGGGGGCGGCCTCGGCGATCTCGTCGCTCTGCGGGCTGGGCTATAAGGTTGTCGTCGTCACCAACCAGGGCGGCGTCGCCCGCGGCAAGTACACCGAGGAAGACGTTGATGCCGTCCACGACCGCATCGAGGCGATGATCCACGAGCGGGCCAACGGCGCCCGCATCGACGCCTTCTACTTCTGCCCGTTCCACCCCCAGGGCACGGTCGATCGCTACAAAAAAGAGCACCCCACCCGCAAACCCAAGCCCGGGATGCTCCTCCAGGCTGCCGAGGACCTGGGGCTGGACCTCGCGCAGAGCTGGATGGTCGGCGACGCCCTGCGGGACACCGACGCCGGGGCCGCCGCCGGCTGCCGCACCGTGCTGCTTCAGCCAGACTGGACCGACACCTCGCTGGCCGACCTGCGTAAAGCCGACCGCGCCAAGTCCCCCGCGTCCCGGAAGAAAAAAGCCGAGCCCGACTTCATCGCCAAGGGCCTGGTCGAGGCGGTCCGCATCATCGCGTCGCAGCGCAAGCCCGAAGCCAGCGACGAGATCAGCCGCACCCGCATCGCCGGCAAACGCTGGGACGCCCAGGCCATGGCCAAGCTCCAGGAGCCCCGTCCCCCCCAGCCCGCCCCCCCCGGAAACACCCCCG
>JBCDDZ010000088.1:0-8987 GCA_039180025.1 Planctomycetota bacterium | reverse complement strand
GTCCGCCCCCAGCCGGTGAGCCTGCGGGACCTCCGCCACCGGGCCCGGACCGGCGAAAAGTTCGCCATGCTCACCTGCTACGACGCGACCACCGCCCGCTGGCTCTACCGCGGCGGGCTCGACGTGATGCTCGTGGGCGACACCGCCGGGAGCATGATGCTCGGCTTCGACGACACGATCCACGCCCCGCTGGACTACATGCTCACCATCACCGCCGCGGTCAAACGCGGTGCGCCCGGGGCCTTCGTCATGGGCGATATGCCGTTCATGAGCTACCAGGCCGACGACCACGAAGCCATCCGCAACGCCGGCCGATTCATGACCCAGGGCACCGCCGACGCGGTCAAGCTCGAGGTCGACGAACGCTACGTCGGCCTGATCGCCAAGCTGGACCGCGCGTCGATCCCGACGGTCGCGCACATCGGCTGGCGGCCCCAGCGTACACCCCGCACCGGCGTGCCCGTCGTCGCGGGGCGAACCCCGGCCAAGATCAAAGCCATGGTCGAGCTGGCCAAACAACTCGAAGACGCCGGCGCCGCGATGCTCCTGATCGAGCAGGCCACCGCCGAGGCGGCCCGGGCGGTGATCGACGCGGTGACGCTCCCGGTCATCGGCTGCGGCGCGGGGCCCGATTGCCACGGGCATGTGGTCGTGCTCCACGACTGGATGGGGCTCACCGACTGGCAGCCCAGCTTCGCCCCGCCCGCGGCGAGCGGCGGCCAAGCGGTGCAAGACATGGCCACCCGGTGGGTGGACCTGGTAAAGAGCGGCAAGTATCTGGCCGACGGCGGCCCCTACGCGATGGCCCCGAAAACCTAGCCGCGGGTTCGCCGTCCCCTTCGCTCCGCGGCGTGCCCGCAACCAGGACCGCCGCCCGGGCGCGCCCGCAACGCCGACACGAACCAGGCTAGCGCAAGTCCACTCCCCTGTACGTCCCGCCGAGGGCAAACCCCTCGATCATCTTTAATCATCGGTGGGCTTGGCCGCAATAAACCCTGCACCCGGAGTTGGGATACGCAAAAGGCCTGCGCACGCCCCATGCCGGCGCGGCAACCCACCCGATCCGAGCGCCTCTACCTCGCCGCCGCCGCGACCCGGCCGGCGACCGCCTGCTGGGTCACCTCGACGGCCAGCTCCGTCACCCGCAGGCCCTCTTCTGCCGTCGGCAGGTTCCCCGCCTCCCCGGTTTCGAGCGCCAGCGCGAAGGCCTCGTGTAAACCGTTGAAGTTTTTTTCGTGGTGGTATTCCTGAGCGAACACCCCGTCGCCGTTGCGGAGCTCGAAACGGCTGATGTTACGGTCGTAGACGATCACACCCTCGGTGCCGATGATCTCGTAGACGAAGGAGCTGTCGGGCTGCTGGGCGGTGTGGCCGTAGGTGTACGACATCTCGACCATGGTGTGCGCCGCGTTGTCGTGGGTAAGGTGACCCCAGACATGGTCGGGCGCGTCGTAGTCGTCCGCCCAAGCGCCGTGGCCTACGGCCCGCGTCACGGGGCTGTCCAGCAACCACTGCGCCAGGTCGATCTGGTGGGTGCCGCAATCGACCATCGGGCCGCCCTCGAGCATCCGGGCGTGGCGGCGGGACTCCAGGCCTTGTGTTGGGTCGCGGTGGTTGTATTTGCCGTGGCAGTCCCAGTTGTAGATCAGCCGCAGCGACGCGGGCCGCCCGATCGCCCCCTCTTCGATCAGCTCTTTGATCCGCAGGGCCGAGGGGCTAAAGCGGTAGCAAAACGCGACGTAGAGCGGCAGCCCCGCGGCGTCGGCCGCGTCGATCATGCGTCGGCCCTGCGCGTGGTCCATCGCCAACGGCTTCTCGCACAGGATCGGCAGCCCCGCGGCGAGGGCGGACATCACGTTGGCCTCGTGCACCGGCGCGGGCGAGGTGATCATCACCGCGTCGAGCCCGGTCGCGAAAAAATCCGCCTCGTTGTCGCAGGCGTGCGGCACGTCGAAACGCTCGGGCCGGGCCAGGTCCCGGACCCGCTCGCCGTCGGGATCGTAGAGCGCGTGGATCTCCATGCCATCGATGTAGCGGATCGCGGGCAGGTGCCCGTAGGTCGCCACGCTGCCGCAACCCATCACGCCGATTTTCTTATTCATAATAGGGCTTCCGTAAAGTTTGAGCGTAGGCTCTTGGCTCCGCAAGACAGTCGTATCGTAAGTCAGTTCGCGCGGGTCTGCACAGAGATATCCACCGCTTCCCACCGGTGTACTTTGCGATGAATGGGGTGGACGACGACTTCCAGAAACCGGGTCGGGAAGGTCAGGCCGTCGGGCACCGTGACGTGGCCGTCGAGGATCACGTCGGCGGTCGCCCCCGCGGTCTTGCGGAAACCGTCCAGAGAGAAGCGCAGCCGGCGGACCAGCCGGGTCTCCCGGTCGATCGCGGCCTGCACCCGGTCCTCGGAGGAAACGCCCAGGCCCGGCCGCAGCTCGATCAGGACCTGGTCACATTCCCGGCCGCGGACGGTGACGGGCTCGCTCATCACCGCCGTGACCTGCCCGGGGTGCTGGGTGAAATAGAACGGCGCGGTCAGGAACATCCGGTACGCCTCGGCCACCATCGCCGCCGCCTCCTCCACCCGGACCCGCCGTGCGGGGTCTTGCACCGGCCGACCGTCGTACATCACCGCCGCCCCGCCGGCGAGGGTTTGCCCCGCCGGATCCGCCACCGGCCAGCGCACCGTCTTCTCTCCCTCCGGCCCGGTGTGGGTCTGCGTCACCACCGGCCAGGCCAACCGCTCCCGCCCCGGTGTCGGCCGGCGATAGGTCATCGTTTCGTCGCTCGCTTTCCGGTACCCCCGGTCGACGAGCATCGGCTGGAGCTTCCAGATCCCGTTCAGCCACTCGCCGTCGTAGCGCACCCGCACCGCGTCGACCCGAGCAAACTGTTCGTCGCCGCCGTGCGCCACGGCCGAAGCCGACAACAGCGCCAACGCCTCGGGCTCAGATACCGCCGCCGCGACATCCCCGGGTAAAGGATTGATACACCCCACCAGCACCAGCGGGCACAGCAGACACGCCACGGCACGGACAACCTTTTGCAGGTTTTTTTGCACACGACCAAACATAAGCAAGCGTAGGCCGACCTCCCGCGGACTTGGTGGACTTGGTGGACTTAAACGAAAAACGTCCGGCAATCGTCTTACCCCGTGGCGGTTCCCGGCGGATCAGGGGTCTTGCCGGACGTCGACGCTGTAGCGCTCGGCCAGCGTGCCCATCGACCGCTGCATCTCGGCGATCGCGATCATGTAGTTCGCCAGCGCCTGGGCTTCCTGCGACTCGGCGTCGGCGAGGCGTTCCTGGGCGTTGAGCTTCAGGTCCAGCAGGAACTCATCGGTCAGCGCGACGCCGACTTCTTCCTGGACGTTGATCGACCGCAGGCTGTCGGCCGCGGCCCAGCGGGCGGCCCGCGTCGCCCCCACCAACTCGTAGTTCGTCAGCACGCCCCGCAGCGCGTTCTTGACCTCCAGCACCACGTCCTGCGCGTCGCGGCGGTAGGCCAGGATGGCTTGCGATTCCTCGAAGTTCCGTTGCCGCAGCAAGGCCTCGGCCGACCGGTTGCCCAGCGGCTGCTCGAAGGCGACCCCGATGATGTAGTCCACGAAGTCGCCGTCGAAGATCTCGCCGTAGGCCGACCCGGCGTCGTCCTCGTCGATCCCGTTGATCCCCAGCGCCGCGGTCAGGTCGAAGAGCGGGAGTGTCGCGTTGTCGGCGAGACGCTGCTGGACCTGCGCGTCGTCGATGGCCAGCAGCGACTGCTCGAGCACTGCCCGTTTCTCGAGGGCCGTCGTCACCGAATCGAGCAGGCTGAACGAGACCGGGGCGTCCACCGGGGCGTCCGAAGGCAGCACCAGCGTCTCGTCGGCCAGCGGCAGAGACGGCGCGTTGAGCAGCCGCTTGAGCGCGTCCGACGCGTTGCGGACGTCGGCCCGGACCCGGATCAGGTCCGCCTTACGCAGCTCGACCCGGCTGTTCGCCTCGGTGATCCGCACGGGGCTGACGTCGAAGTCCGCCCGTTGCTGGAGCCGGTCGCGCTCCGCGATCGTCCGGTCGAGCAGCCGCTGCTGGATCAGTACCTGCCGCTGGGTAAAGTTGAGGTTCCAATACGTCTGTTCCACATCGTTGATCAGCTCGCTGAGGGCCTGGCGCAGCTGCGCACGGGCGTCAAGCGCGCTGTTGCGGGCGAGCACGATGTCCGCCGTCGCCACGTCCCGCCCGAAGCCCCGCAGCAGCGGCTGGTTGAGCGTCACCAAGACGTCGGCATCGTAAAAATCGTCGACCGCGAAAAACGACGGGATCCGCTCGTTGCGGGCGATCGTCGTGTCGAGTTGGACTTGGCCGCCGGTGACTAGGTTCTGACGTATCCCGGTCTGCAGTACCGTGTTTTCCTGCTTGATGTCGTTGGCCAACCCCGGGATCGTCCCCGCGGGCTGGGGGACGTCGAGGGTCTGGAAGTTGAAGTCCAGAAAAAAGACCGCGTCGAAGGCCGCCGCGGCCTGGGTCAGCTGCTCTTCGCCGATCTGGGGAAGCAGCCGCGCGACCGCGAGGTCCAGGTTTCCCGTCACCGCCATGCGGACCGCTTCGTCGAGCGAGAGACGCACGATCTCGAGCTCGGTCTGGCCCGCCAAGTCCGCGCCCGGCTCGACCACCACCCCCGCGTACGCCTCGGCCCCGCTGATCTGGTTGAGCTCTTGCAGACGGTACGTGTCGAGGCGGGCTTCGACGTCGCTGGTTTCGCGCTGTACCTCGATCACCGTCGGCCGGCCCCGCTCGTCGGACAACGCCAGGAGTTCCTTGCGGTTTTCGGTAATCACCGCGTTACGCAGCGCCACATCCGCCCCGCCGTACCGGTCCAGCGGTCCGATACAGCCACCGAGCAAGACCGCGGTACACAGGAACGCCTTTCGCGTGGTTCCGAGTCGGGTACACATGCTTCCACGATAGCAGCCCGCGACCCGGCTGGCGCGGGCCGCCGAGCCGTGGGATCGGCCGGCAGGCCCGATTCAGCGGCTATACTCCTGTCTTCCACGCCCCAACCCCTTGTCCCGACAGGGTGGCCTCGCGGAGAGCCAACTATGACACGCAAGATGACCATCACCGAAAAGATCTTCGCCGCCCACGCCGGCAAAGCCTCCGTCGCCCCCGGCGACAACGTCTGGGTCGACGTCGACGTCCTCATGACCCACGACGTCTGCGGCCCCGGCACCATCGGCATCTTCAAAAAAGAATTCGGCCCCGACGCCAAGGTCTGGGACACCTCCCGTATCCCCATCGTCCCCGACCACTACATCTTCACCGCCGACGGCAAGTGCCACCGCAACATCCAGATCCTCCGCGACTTCGTCGCCGAGCAGGGCATCCAGTACTACTACGACCCCGACTTCCTCGACACCGACGAAGCCTCGGGCATGCCCAACCCCTACCGCGACCCCACGAAGACCTCCTACAAAGGGGTTTGTCATAAAGCCCTGCCCGAAGAGGGCCACTGCCGCCCCGGCGAGATCCTGCTCGGCACCGACAGCCACACTTGCACCGCCGGCGCGTTCGGCCAGTTCGCCTCCGGCGTCGGCAACACCGACGCCGCCTTCACCATGGGCACCGGCAAGACCTGGCTCAAAACCCCGCCGACCATGAAGTTCACCTTCCACGGCGAGATCCCGCCGTACCTGACGGCGAAAGACCTCATCCTCGCCGTCATCGGCGAGATCGGCGTCGCCGGGGCCACCTACAAAACCATGTACTTCGCCGGCGAAGGCATCGCGTCGCTCACCCTCGAAGACCGCATGACCCTCACCAACATGGCCATCGAGGCCGGGGGCAAAAACGGCGTCTGCGACGTCGACCAGAAAACCCTCGACTACGTCAACGCCCGCTCCAACCGCCCCGCCCCCGGAAAACCGAGACACCCCGAGATCCCGTTTGACTACTCCAGCCTTCCGGGGGCCGGGGGGGGGTGGGAGGTCTACACCGACGACCCCGGTGCCGAATACTGCTACGAACACGAATGGGACCTCCAGCTCATGGAGCCGATGGTCGCCAAGCCCCACAGCCCCGACAACAAAGACACCGCCGCCAACTGCAGCCACGTCGAACTCGACCAGGCCTACCTCGGCTCGTGCACCGGCGGCAAGATCACCGACATGATCATGGCCGCCAACATCCTCCGCGGCCAATCCGTCCAGATCCCCACCTTCGTCGTCCCCGGCAGCACCGAAGTCCACCAGGATATGCTCACCCTCGGCCTCGACGGTGAAGCCGTCCGCAACGGCGAACCCTCCGTCTACGCCGCCCTCGAAGACGCCGGCTGCACCATCGGCCCCTCCGGCTGCTCCGCCTGCCTCGGTGGCCCGCAGGACACCTTCGGCCGACTCAACGAACCCAAAGCCTGCATCAGCTCCACCAACCGCAACTTCCCCGGCCGCATGGGCCACAAAGAAGCCGGCGTCTACCTCGCCTCCCCGCTCACCGTCGCCGCCAGCGCCCTGACCGGCAAAGTCACCGACCCCCGCGAGTTTGTCAGCGAACCCATCCTCACCGGCAACGCCGGGGTATTGTGAGTTGGCCGACCCACGCTTTCAAAGAAGACCATCCGTCGGGATGAGCTACTTTGATACATCGTGCTTGGTGTTCACATTTGTTGACGTTTACGCCAATGGCTCGATCGTTATCAGCGTGACACGCACATAAAGACTAAGTTAATCGCATTGTGGATGCGTCAACGCAAACAAGTCAACCACCCCCCGGCCCCCATCCAACAGCGACGAGTATCAGCCGAACCCCGGCGGGGTTGCGTTGCCTGAGGTTTCGTTGTTCGCCGGAGACGAGGCCCCGTAAAGAAGACCCTCGGCGGCGGTGGCGGTCGCCTCTCGGAAGACCGCGACGCGGGCTTTGTGGCGGGCCCGCTTGAGCGTGGTTTTGGCGATGCCCGTAGCCTGGGCCCGGGCGATCAATTCGGTGAACGGGACGCCACCAGCGGACAAGGCTTTATGCAGGAAAGCGACGGCTTCGTCGCGGGCGGGGGTGGGGCGAGGCGTGTCGGCTCCGGCGGCGTTAGAAGCGCAGCGGGGGCGAGTTAGGTGAGCAGGGCGTTGGCGGAGTCGGGGTGGGGGGTGCGAGGCATGGTAATACCCTGGGTCCAGAGGTCCGGGGTCAGAAAAAAGCGGCCTACTTATAAGGGGGAGCGGACCGGTAAGTGCGCACAAAAGGCGCGTCAAATGGGTGTAGGTGTTCGCGGGATCGGGGTTTACAGATATCAGAAATTTAATACGCAACAAAGATCGGATGGTGCATACGGGAGCGGTGGGTGGCGGACGCCGATCCGCTAAACCTGTGGTGGGTACACGCTAGCCACCTGCCCCGGCCGCTTTTACTCGAGCCCCGTCACTTTGATGACGACCCGCAGCGTGTGGCGGTCGCCCGGGGCGAGCGTGACCGCGTGGTCGCCGATGTTGGCCGACTCGATACAGCACATCCCCGTCCACTCGTCGTCGCCAAAATCCGCCAGCCGGGCCGATTTGTCCACCCACGGGTTCCACACGACCGTCGAGTCCGAGCCGAGCTTTTCGACGGTGATAGCTCGGCCCAGTGCGGGGTCTTCGAGCACACAGGTCGCCTGTGTATTCTGGTAGATCCGGTCCGTTTCGCCGGAGAACGTCACCGGCTGATCGCCCTGGTTTTTACCCTGGCCGCCTTCGACCTTGGAGAGGTAGTCGGCGTGCTCGAGGCCGAGGATGCGGACCCGGTGGATATCGCCGACCACGAAATAGGTGTGCAGCGCGGCCTCGAAGGTCTGGTCCGAGTCCGACGTGTTGGTGACGCTGAGGTTGAGCGTCAACTTCTCGCCGTAGGTCGTACGGTAGTCGGCCCGGAGCTGATCGAGGTGGGTGAGCATATGGACGCCGATGCCGTCGGGGCCCTGTGCGGTCTGGACGAGCTGCCACGGCAGGGCCCGGACCAGGCCGTGGGCCGGGGCGTCGGGGTCCAGGGGGTGGTCGCCGAACCAGGGGAAGCAGATCGGGACGCCGCCGCGGATGGCTTTGCCGTCCTGGTATACCGCCTCTCGGGAGGTGAACAGCACCGGCGTCTGGCCGGCGGGCGTCCAGCCGGTCACCGTCGCGCCGTGGAGGCTCTGGGTCGCGGCGCACTGGGGGGTATCGATCGTGACGGAGGGCAGCCCGCCGGGGCCGAGGCCCACCGCCAGCGAGCCCGGGAGGTTGAAGTCGTGCGATGACGTCGCCGAGGAGGGATCAGTGGACATGACCGCATCGTCCAACCCGGGCGAACGAAAGTCAAAAACGGGCCCGCCGCCCCGGGCCAATCGCCCATCGGGTACACGGCTGCTACATTGGGACGCGGATGTATGAACTGACCTGTCCATCGTGTCGAGGGGTGCGGCGCTCGCCGTTTGTCCGGCAAGGCGCGGCGACCCGATGCCCGTCGTGTGGGCACGTCTGGCGGATCAGCGAGGCGCACCTGACCCGGGTCAAAGGCGTGCTCTCCGGAGACGTGCCCGAGCCCCGCGACGCGATGAAAGCCGATCCGCCCGGCGGGTCTGGCCGGCCGCCCGAAACCGCCGACCCCGCGCCCGAAGACGCCAAGGGTGGCAGCAGCGTCACCGGGCTGTCGGGCCTCAGCGAGATCATGCAGGCCGAGCCCATGCCGCTCATGCCCTCGGACCCGGGCGTGTCGGTTCCCGAAGGCAAGCTCGTGCCCCCCGGCGGCCCCACCACCCCCGCCACCCACGTCCCCCCGCCGCGGAACCCGGGCTGGCGGATGCTCGCGGTCCTGGCGTTGGCGCTAACCGCGGGGGCCGTGATCCTGGGGCTCGTTCTTTTCGGTGGACGCGGCGATGACCGGGGGCCCACGCCCGAGCCAGCCGCCGGCTCCGGCTCCGGCTCCGGCTCCGACCATGATGCCGTTCTCGACGCCGATCCCGCGTCGGGCCTTACGCCCCAAGGCCCCCCGGCTCCCCCCACCCCCCCC
>JBCDDZ010000087.1:0-9043 GCA_039180025.1 Planctomycetota bacterium | reverse complement strand
GGGGGGGGGGGGGGGGGGGGGGGTAAGGGGGGGGGGGGGGGGGGGGGGGGGGGGGGTTGCTTGTCACACCCGGGGGGGGTTTTCGCCGGGGCAGGTGGGGCCGGTGGCTCCGGGCTCGGGCCCGATGGAGGAGGTGCGTCGGGAATGGGGGGACTTGCCGGCCCGTCTGCGGGACGAGCTTTCGAACGGGCTGGACGAGCCGTACAGTCCGGTGTACCGGGACCTGACCGAGGCGTACTACCGGCGGCTGGCCGAGGAGGCGGGCGAATGAGGAGCGGACGTGCGGGATCGACGGCCCGGGGCGGGTGGACGGCGTGGGGGGCCGGGCTGCTGGTGGGTTTGTTGTGGGCGCAGGGCGGGTGGGCGCAGGTGGGCCGGGGCACGGAGGCGGTGGAATTCGTGGAGGTCACGCCCGAGGCAAGGCGGGCGGTGGAGACGGGGCTGGCGGCGTTGGCGCGGGTGCAGGCGGAGGACGGGAGCTACGGGGCGGAGCGTTACGGCCGGCACGTGGGGATCACGGGGATCGTGGGGCTGGCGTTTTTGGCTGATGGGCACATCCCGGGGCGGAGCGAGTATGGCGGGGTGGTGCGGGGCTGCCTGGAGTTCGTGATGAACCACGCGACGGAGTCGGGCCTGATCGCGGCGGACACGTCGCACGGCCCGATGTACGGGCACGGGTACGCGACGCTGTTTCTGGGCGAGATCTACGGGATGACCGGCGACCCCCGGGTGCGGGAGGTGCTGCTCAAAGCGGTGCGGCTGATCGTGGACACGCAGAACCACGAAGGGGGCTGGCGGTATCACCCGCAGCCGCTGGACGCGGACATCTCGGTGACCATCACGCAGGTGATGGCGCTGCGGTCGGCGCGTAACGCGGGGCTGGCGGTGCCCAAGGAGACGATCGACCGGGCGATCACGTACGTGCGTCAGTGCCAGAACCCGTCGGACGGCGGGTTCCGTTATATGCTCACGGCGGGGAGCTCGGCGTATCCGCGGTCGGCGGCGGGGGTGGCGAGCCTGCAGTACGCGGGGATCTACGAAGACGACGCGGTGACCGACGGGCTGAACTATCTGATCCGGTCGTCGCGGGGGCTGGGGGCGCAGGGAGGGCATTATTATTACGGGAATTACTACGCGGCCCAGGCGATGTTCCTGGCGGGCGGGGCGTATTGGGCCGAGTGGTTCCCGCGGATGCGGGACGAGCTGGTGGAGCGGCAGCAGCCCGACGGGAGCTGGTCGTCGAGCCACGGCAGCGCGTACGGCAGCGCGATGAGCCTGGTTATTTTGCAGATCCCCAACCGGCTGTTGCCGATCTTCCAAAGGTGATGGCTTTGCGTACGGACACGGGTGTTTCGGGCTGGGGCGGGCTCGGCGAGCGCCGGGGCCGATGGAGGCGGCGGGCGGCGGGGGTGTGCGGGGCGCTGCTGCTGATCGGTGTGGGGTCGGCCGGGGCGTTGACGCCGGCGGAGCTGGTGACGCCGGAGCTCGAACGGCAGGCGGTGAATCTGGCGGGGCTGAGCGGGGGCGTGATCCGGTTTTTTGATGCCGAGCGTCGGCTGGTGCGGGCGGGGGACGAGGGGTTTGTGCGGGTGGACCTGGGGCACGCGGCGGCGGGCGAGGCGAGCGGGGGAGGCGAGCCGGCGGTGGTGCGCCTGACCGACGGACAGAGGATCGCGGGGCGCTGGGTGGGCGCGGCGCGCGGGGGCGAGGCCGTGGTGTGGGAGCACGCGGCGCTGGGGCGGTTCACGCTGCGGCTGGACGATATCACGGCGATCCGCTGGCCGCAGGCCCCGGATGCAGGGAGCGCGGATCGGCGGGGTGAAGGGCCCGGCGAGCCGGCGGCCGGCGACGTGGTGCGGCTGATCAACGGGGACCGGCTGGTGGGTTTTCTGGTGAGCGTGGAGGAACAGGGGCTGCGGTTCCAGGTCGACGGGACGAACCCGGTGGGGGTGCGGACGCGGGGGCAGAGGGCGCGCTTGCCGCGGGCGACCCCGCCGGGGGCGGGGGGGGGGACGCCGGGGGATCTGGTGGTGCTGACCGACGGGACGCGGGTCCGGGTGAGCGAGCGGACGATCGGGGGGGAGACGCTGACGCTGGTGCCGGCGCTGGCGGATACGGCCGAGCCGGTGGAGCTGGCGCTGGACCGGGTGCGTTACGTGGACCTCACTTCCGGGGGTTGGCGGCTGCGGAGCTTGGCGGAGCGGACGATGCGGGTGGTGTCGGGGGGCGAGGCGTTTGGGCTGAGGCTGGAGCCGACCTCGGCGGCGGGGGTGCTGCGGCTGCACGCGCCGGTGACGGTCGAGTTTGATCTCCCCGAGGGGGCGCGTCGGCTGAGCGCGCTGGCGGAGCTGGATCTGCCGGCGGACCTGTCGGCCGAGGTGTCGGGGCTGGCGGAGCTGGACGTGTGGGTCCACGGCCGGGCCGGGGCGGCGGGCGGCGGGGGTGGCGGCGGCGAGCCTTGGCGGCTGGATCGGGATCGGCCGTCGGCGCGGCTGAACGTGGAACTGAACGCGGGTCATCGGGTGCTGCGGTTGCGGGTAGGGTCGGGGGAGCTGGGTCCGGTGCTGGACCGGCTGCGGCTGCGGGACGCGTTGCTGCTGCTCGAGACGCCGGTGGGTTTGCCCAGCGACGGTGAACCGCTACGGTGAGCGGGGGGCTGGCCGGGCCGGGCTTGCGGTTCCTACGGGGCCCGGCCGAGCCGGGGGGGCGTGGGTGCGGCGGCTCACGGACGGCTCACGGGGTTGGGTTAGACTTGTCCGCGTGGTGTCTGGTTGCCTGGGCCGCGGTGAAGCGGCCGGTTTCTTTTTTGTTGGGAATGGTTTGTTATGTCGAAAGCGCCCCTGAGCCCGCCCGATGACCTCGACGCTCCGCCGGCGGAGGGCGAGTTTTTGAACCGTGAACAGAGCTGGCTGGAGTTCAACCGCCGGGTGCTGCACGAGGCGCTGGACCCGCGGACGCCGCTGCTGGAGCGGGTGGGTTTTCTGGCGATTTTCAATTCGAACCTGGACGAGTACTTTCAGAAGCGGGTGGGCGGGCTCAAGCGGCAGATCGAGGCGGGGGTGCTGACGCGGACGAGCGACGGGCTGACGCCTGAGCAGCAGTTGGCGATGATCCGCGAGGCGGTGCTGCCGATGCTCGACGAGCAGGCGGATTGTTTTACGCGGGTGGTCAAGCCGGCGCTGGCCGAGCGGGGGATCCACCTCTTGAGCTGGGCGGAGCTGAGCGGGGCTGAGCGGGAGCAGGCGGACGCGTATTTCCGGACGAACCTGTTCCCGGTGGTGACGCCGTTGTCGGTCGACCCGGGCCACCCGTTTCCGTTTATCTCGAACCTGTCGACTTCGCTGGGGGTAATGCTTCAGCACCCGGGCGGGGAGAAGAACAACCCGCTGTCGTCCTCGCCGATCCGCGACCCGGCGGCGCGTGACCCCAACGGCGAGCTCGACGACGCGGCGGGCCGGCTGCAGTTCGCCCGGGTCAAGGTGCCCCAGGTCCTGCCCCGCTGGATCCGGCTGCCAGTCGAGGGGCCCGAGGATCGGTTTGTCAGCGTGGAGCAGATTCTGAGGCACAACCTCGAGTCGCTGTTCGAGGGGATGCTCATCAAGCACGTCGAGCCGTTCCGGATCACCCGCAACGCGGACATCGAGCGCGACGAGGAAGACGTCGAAGACCTGCTGGAGCTGATCGAGCAGGAGCTGCGCGACCGCCGGTTCGCCAAGGCGGTCCGGCTCGAGACGGACGACCGGCCGTTCCATCCGATGAACCATTTCCTGATGCAGGAACTCGGCCTCCAGGAAGACGACGTGTACCCCATGTCCGCCGAGCTGGACTACACCGACCTCTGGACGATCCACGGCGGGGTCAACCGCCCGGAACTCAAGTACGAGGCGTGGACCCCGGTGGTCCCGGCCCGGCTGGCGGATGCCGACTCGAACATCTTCAGCATCATCCGCAACGGCGACATCCTGGTCCACCACCCTTACGAGTCGTTCAGCGCCAGCGTCGAACGCTTTATCCGCCGCGCCGCGACCGACCCCGACGTGATCTCGATCAAGCTGACCCTGTACCGCACGGCCAAGGACTCGCCGTTTATCCCCGACCTGATCCGCGCCGCCGAGGCCGGGAAGCAGGTCGTGGTGCTGGTCGAACTCAAGGCCCGCTTCGACGAGCAGCGCAACGTCCAGCTCGCCCAGCAGCTCGAAAAGGCCGGCATCCACGTGGTCTACGGCGTGGTGGGCTACAAGACCCACACCAAGACCTCGCTCATCGTCCGACGCGAGAAGGACGGCCTGCGGACCTACGCCCACGTCGGCACGGGCAACTACAACGCCAAGACCGCCAACCTCTACACCGACCTGAGCCTCTTCACCGCCGACCCGCGGATCACCAACGACCTGGTCGAGCTGTTCCATTTCCTGACCGGCCGATCGGTCAAGCGGGACTTCAAACACCTGCTGATCGCACCGACCAACATGCGCCGCCGGTTCGTGGAGATGATCGACCGCGAGATCGCCCACGCCGAGGCGTGGAAGGCCGCCGGCGGCGACCCCAAGGCTACCGACGCCCAGCGCGAGGCGACCGGGGGGCCGCTGATTGTCGCGAAGATGAACAGCCTCGAAGACCGTCGGCTCTGCCGCAAGCTCTACGAAGCGTCCAACGCCGGGGTCCGGGTCAAGCTCATCGTCCGCGGCTTCTGCACGCTGCGACCGGGCGTCGCGGGCCTCTCGGAAAACATCACGGTGCAGTCGGTCATCGGCCGGTTCCTCGAACACTCCCGCATCTACCACTTCAACAACGGCCGGGGCGCGGCCTACGACGCCGAGGCGGTCCGCACCGCTTTCGACCTGGCGCTCGCCTCCGCTCACGCGGACACCCCGCCCCGCCCGGAGCAGGAAGCCGGGGCGAATGCCCAAGCCCCGTCCATCGCTTCCCCCGGCACGGGCGGGAGCGAGTACTACATCGGCTCGGCCGACTGGATGTACCGGAACCTCAACAACCGCGTCGAATGCATCACCCCCATCTTCGATCCGACGTTGCAGTCGAAGCTCAAAACCATCCTCGATACGATGCTCGTCGATCAGCGGCAGTCCTGGGACATGCACTGCGACGGCTCGTACGTCCAGCGGACCCCGCCGAAGCTGACCAAGAAGAACGCCCGTCTCGCCGCGACCCCCGCCGTGGTCGGCACCCACCAGCACCTCATGGACCTGACCCGCCTCGAACTCGCCGACGGCTGACGCCGCGCGGCTCGCCGCGATCCGGTTATGTTTTTGATGAAGTCCCGCCGCCGTCTGCATAGACGGAGTTGTGTGAGCTCTCGCGACCTGCGGCCGTGGTTCCGTGGGGTCAAGGCGCGGCTTCGATCCGTCCTTCGCGCACGTCCAGTTCGCGGGCGGTCTGGACTTTCTCGATCGCGCCGTCGCGGACCCACACCACGCGGTCGGAGTTGGCCAGCATCTTGTGGTCGTGGGTCGCCGAGATCACGGTCACCCCCCCGGTGTCGGTCAGGGCTTTGAGCAGCTCGATAATCTGCGCCCCGGTCGTGAGATCGAGGTTGGCGGTGGGCTCGTCGGCCAGGATGATCGACGGGTCGTTGACCAAGGCCCGCGCGATCGCGACGCGCTGCTGCTGCCCGCCGGACAGCTCGCCGGGGCGGTGGGTCAGCCGATGGCCCAGCCCCACCTGCTCCAGCCGCGCCCGGGCCGCGGCGTCGGCCTCCGCCGGGTCCGACCCCGCAAACACCCGGGGCAGCGCGACGTTCTTCACCGCGGTCAGCGACGGGATCAGGTTGTACGCCTGGAACACGTACCCCAGGTGCTGCCCACGCACGTAAGCCAACTGCCGCGGCCGAAGCGTCGGCAGGCTCAGCGAGCCGATCTGCACATCGCCTGCCGTCGGCTTGTCCAGCGCCCCGATCAGGTTGAACAGCGTCGACTTCCCCGACCCCGACGGCCCCATGATCGATAAGTACTCGCCCGCAAATACTTCCAGGTCTACGCCTCGCAGCGCATACACCACGCCGTCACCTTCACGGCCCTCGGGCCGACGACGCCCCCAACGCCGCCGCCCACGGCCGTAGGTCTTGGTGACCCCACGTACCTGAACGATCGGCTCGCCGCGGTTCTTGGTTTCTAGAGATAGGCTCATCGGGTTCTTGTCATTCCGATCCATTGCACGGCGGGTCTTGCCGCCCCGTGTGCGGCGGTTGCCGGCGGGGTCAATAGGGGAGCTTGAACACACTCTTGGCCAAAAACACCAGGCCGACGCTCAGCGTACCGATCAGTCCCATCCCGCAGCTAAACCCCGCCATGACCACCGGGATGTACTGCCGCCACTTCAGCCCGAGCTTCCGTTGGAAATAGTACCGCCCGATCAGGGCCCCGATAAACTGCGGAATCACCGCGTAGGGAAGTGTTTGGTTGAGTCCGCGGACGATCCCGTAGGTCAGAAACACCGGCGCGCCCAGCCACGACAGCCCCGCAAAACACACCCCGCCGATCCCGGCACCCAGGGCCATCGTTTCCCAGCTCAGCGCCCGTTCGAACTCGCTGAACCCGCCCAGCGTCGAACTGAAGATCAGCGCCTGCTGCTCGGCGGTCACCTCCCACCACTCGGCAGCGTACGGGTAGTTCGGCCCGGGGATCGGACCCAGCCGCCATATAAAGTGCGCAAACGCCAACGAGCCGATCAAGATAATCGGGGTAAGCAGTAACTCGCTCTTCCAGATCGACCGGAACTTTGTGCCCGTCAGCTCACATTGCCGGTAAAACACCGTCATTGAGCCGTAATTGTGTAGCGGCACCGGCAGGAACCAGACCGCCACGCCTTGATAGCCCGACAAAATAAAACTCGCCTCACGCACAAACGGCACGTTGATGACTTCGCCGGCAATCCCCTCCAAACGCGCGGTGACGTAGCTGATGATCGGGGTGTAGAACAGGGCGTAGAAGAGCATCACCACCACCAGCGACAGTGGGATCCCGCCGTCGGTGATATAGAGCAGCCAGCACGACACGCCCAGGTAGAGCGCGGTGACCAGGAGATACGTCGCCCCGATCAGCCACGGCCGGATGTCCCCCCGGCCCTCGGGGATGTCCAATTCTTTCCACACCGTGTCCCCCGCCGCGGCCTGGGCCCGCGCGTCCCGCCGCGCCCGCCACAGCGCCCGGCCGACCGAGATAAACCCCGCCACCGCGATCGCCCCGGCCACCCCGAGGGAGAACGAGAGGTAGAAGTCCACCGTGTTTTTGTAGAACGTCGCCTGCATCGCGTCGCCCTGGTTCCACGAACTCAGCACCCCCGCTTCATACAGAAACGGGTTCGCCACGAACGTCACCACCAGCCCGACAAACGTCCCGACCATCGCCCAGAAGGGGAGCACCATCCCGAGGATAAACTGTCCCAGGTCCAGCGAAACCCCCGTCGCCACCGCCGGCAGCCACGCGGAGGTGTCCTGCGTGAAGTCGATAAACGGGATCGGGATCACCGTGATCGGCGTCCCCACCAGCGCGCCCGTCACCGTCGGCAACCCCAGGTAGAGCACCCCGAACACCAGCCCGAGCACCGCCCCGATCGAAAACACCCGCCAGCGCCAGCCCCGGTCCTCGGACCCCGCGGCGGGCTGGCGCTTCTCCGGGGCCGGGTCGTCGTCGGGCATCACCGAGTCCCAGCCCGCTTCGTCCTCGGTCTGCTCTTCGGACAGCGCCAGGATCCCCTGCGCCGCGACCGGGGCCATCGGGAACGGCAGCCTCTCGATGTCCGAGGTCAGCCGGAACAGGCCGTAGCCCAGCACCATGTTGTCGATCCGCCCGATGACCATCGTGAACGCGATCAGCGCGATCGGCCCGGCCCACTCCCACATCAGCAGGCTGCGTCGGCCCAGCACGTCCGGGTCTTGGGGGGCGACCCACGACGGGATCTGGTCCGCCACCCCCGCCGCCTGCGCCGCGTCGCTCTGCACAAAAAACTGGCCCCACAGCGCCCCCATCCCCCCGTGGAACCCGCCCTGGAGCTGTGACGCGGTCACCATGATCGCGCCCGACAGGTAGAACAGCGTGAACACCTGCGCGTTGCCCAGCGCCTTGTTCGCCCGCCGCGCGACCTCGATAAACAGGATCAGCGTCACCCACTGCGCCGCCGGCCCGATCGCCGAGCCCGCCAACAAAGTCATGTAGATCGACCCGGGCACCATCAGCACCGCCACGAACAGCGTCCCGAAAAACGCCGCCCACGTGAACCCGTCCTCGAACCGCGACGGCGGGGTCATCAGCGACCGGAACTCCTCGAGCTCGCGGTCTACCCGCTTGGGCTTACGTGATGTCCGGGGCTGGTCGCTCATACGCTCGCTGCCCTCGCCCCGGCCGGAGTCTCCATCGCTTCTGCCGGATCCGCGGTTTCACCCAGCCCCTCGAGTGTCCGCATGCGGTACCGCTCGACCGCCCCGGCGGGCAGCGTACGCCAAACCAGAAACGCCCGCCGCAGCCGCTTGATGAACACCCGGTTCGCCCGCACCCAGTCGCCCCGCGTGCCCGACCGGCGGGTCAGGTGGATCGCCACCTCGTCGACCCCCGGGATGTCCGACGCGACCCCCGTGAGCGTGAGCCGCTGGGTCACGCCCAAGTCGAACGGCGCGAGCGCGACCTCGGCCGACAAACGCAGTCGGCCCCGCCCGTCGCGGTCGATCGCCACGTCCGACGCCGCGAACGGCCCCAGCCCCGCGTCCGCGTGCTCCTCGAAGTGCTCGGCCAGGTACGCCACCACCCCCGTCAAGTCGTACGCCGACACCGTGAACGGGAACATCATCTTCAGTTCGTCGTCGTGCGGCGCCGGCTCGGGCCCGGGCATCACCCACGCCCGCGCCAGCCCCGGGTTTGCCGACCGCGACGCCCGGACCGCCGGGTACACCGCCGACCCCATCACCGTCAGCATCACCACCCCGAGCGCGAAGAGCGCCTGGGTCGACGCGAAGTTGATCGGCACCGGATCGATCCACCCCCACCCCACCGCCCACCCCGCGCCCCACGCCACGACCTGCGCCAGCAGCTGG
>JBCDDZ010000086.1:0-9257 GCA_039180025.1 Planctomycetota bacterium | reverse complement strand
GGCTCGCCCCCGGCCCGACCACTCACGGCCGCTTCCCACCGCCACAACCCCGGCCCCACCAGCCGCAGCGCCTCGCCCGACTCGTACGCCCAGTCCTGCCGCCCCAGCTTCACCACCACCACCCCCGCCCCGTCACCCGCCACCAGCAGATGCACCAGCACCACCCGCCGCCCCGTGTCCTCGGTCACCACCACCACCTCCCGCGCCGCCGCCCCGTACGGCTCGCTCAGCTCCACCCCCGGCCGCAGCGCCGCCACCTCCTCGTACCGATACGCCACCTCGAACACCCCCGCCAGGCCCAGCACCGCTTCCCGGTCCCGCGCAAACACCCGCTCCGCCGCTGGCCCCACCTCCTCTACCAAACCCGCGTCGCCCCCCGGCACCCCCGGGGCGCACCCCGACAGACTCAGCCACCACCACCCCCATCCCCATCCCCACAACATCAGACCGCAATATCTCACCCCCCTCTTGTACGTCCCCCTCCCCCCTTTGTCACCCGCCCCCCTCGGCTGCCCCGCCCGACGACCAACCAAAGCCCGGCACGCACGCCGCAGCGCCCCGCCTCCGCTTACCCGTCACGCCACCGCTAGATTCAAACCCACCACACGCCACGGCCCGCCGACCTACGCCGCCACCGCGAACACCTCACCCGCCCGGAGCATCGCCACCGCCCCCTCCGCGTCGACCGCCTGGCTGAACAGCCAGCCCTGCGCGTAGTCACAGGTCAGCCCCCGCAAGAGCGCGACTTGTTCCTCTCGCTCGATCCCCTCGGCGATCACCTGCATGTTCAGATTCTTCGCCAGGTCGGTGATCGTCGCGATGATCGCCCCGTACCGCCGGACCGCGTCCCCCGCGTTCGCGATAAACGTCCGGTCGATCTTCAGGATGTCCAGCGGCAGCTCCTGGAGCACGTTCAGCGACGAATGCCCGGTCCCGAAATCGTCCAACGCCAGCCGCACCCCCAGGCCCCGCAGCCGGTGCAATTTCTCCGCCATCTCGGCCACGTCGTTCACCACCATCGTCTCGGTGATCTCCAAACTCAGTTGCCCCGGGTCCAGCCCGTGGGTCGCGATCAGCTCCTCGAGCACCCCGATCAGGTCCCCGTCGTAGAGTTGAGCCCGCGACAGGTTCACGTTCAAAAACACCGGCGGGATGTCCATCGCCCGCCACCGGGCCAGCTGCGCGCACGCCTCTTTCAGCACCCACTCCCCGATCGGCGCGATGATGTTCAGTTCCTCGGCCAGCGGGATAAACTCCGACGGCGGCACCACCCCCCGCTCCGCGTGGTCCCAACGGATCAGCGCTTCGAACCCCGCCACCCGCCCGTCCTGTAGCTTCACGATCGGCTCGTAGACCAGCGTGAACGCCTCCCGCGCCGCGGCCTCCCGCAGGTCCCGCTCCAGCCGCGACTGCGCCACCAGCGTCTCGTGCATCGCCTGATCGAACACCACGTACCGCGCCTTGCCCGAGTGCTTCGCCTCGTACATCGCCGTGTCCGCGTCCCGGATCAGCTCGTCCACGCAGTCGTATTCCGGGTTGCTTACCACGATCCCGATGCTCGCGGTCGACACCACCCGGTGGCTCCCGAACTGGTGCGGCTCGTTGAACGCCATAAGCAGTCGACGCGCGACCGCCGTGGCGTCGGCCTCGTCCTTGATCCCGTCCAGCAGCACCACAAACTCGTCGCCCCCCAGACGGGCCGGCAACTGGAACTGCCCCGTGTTCGCCGCCAGGTCCACGCTCCGGATATTTTCCCGCAGCCGCTCGGAAATACTGTTGAGCAGCATGTCCCCCACTTCATGCCCCAGGGTGTCGTTCACGATCTTGAAGCGGTCGAAGTCGAGAAACAGCACCGCGAACCGGTGGCTGCGCGACCCCTGCATCCGCGCCATCGCGTTCTCCAGATGCTCCATCAGCAGCTTGCGGTTGGGCAGCCCCGTCAGCTCATCGTGATACGCCACGTGCCGCAGCCGCGCCTGCGCCCGGTGCTGCTCCGTCGTATCGGCGAACGTGACCGCCAGCCCGTCACCCAACTGCACCACCGCCAACTGCGTCCACCGTCCGTTGTCCAGTAAGTACTCTTTCTGCACCGGCAGCGACGTCCGCACCGCCGACACCATGTCTTCGAACACCGCGTGGTTCTTCAGGCACGGCAGCGCCTTGGACAGCCGCTTGCCCACCAGCATCACCTCGTTCTTGCCCAGCAAATCCTCCGCCGCCCGGTTGACCAGCTGGATCTCGAAGTCCACGATCGGGCTCGTCGGTCCCTGCTCCCGCACCGCCTTGAGCACCCCCACCCCGCCCAGCGAGCTCTCCAGAATACAGTTCAGCAGGTGCTGCGATCGCACCATCCGGGCCGTGTCTCCCCCCGAAACCACCCCCGGCGTCGCCACCGCTCCCACCGCCCCGGCCTTCGTTTTCGCTCCCACGCCTGATCGCCGATCGGCCCGCGTCCGCACCGTCTTCTTCGCCGGACGCCGCGACATCTCGCCCAGCCCTACCAGCACCAACAGCCCCCCCCCGATCAGCCCCACCCACGACCAGTAAGGCGCGGTCTCGTTCAACCACGACCAAGGCCCCGGCCAAATCTCCTGAGTCCATTCCGAAACCTGATCCCATCCCGCCGACACCCCCACCAGCCCCACCCCCACAAACGACAGCATCACCCCAAGCCACCAGGACCGCCCCCCCAGCCGCCGCCGAGGCGTGGCGTACCCCCCCGCCTCGACCTCACCCACCAGTTTCTCCAACCGCGAGCGGGCCGCCGCCGAGTCCACCTGAAACGTCAGTCCCAGCACGTATTCTTCCGGCCCCATCTCCCGCCGCCAGGCCACCCGCGCATTCAGCGTCAACTTGCCCCCCCCCGATGTATCGACCACCACCGTCTGCACCCCGTGGCGGTTCGACCGGCTCAGCACCCGCATCCCCCCCGAGGAAAGGTCCATCACCCGGCCCAGATTGCACCACAACCCCTCCGCCCGGTGACGGCCGTGCAGCCGTTTTTCTGAAATCTTGAGGTTGGCCATAGCGATCATCTCCCCCCTTACACCAAGCCCCCCCACGACCTACGCGCGGCCGATCCCCACCTCTCACCCATCGACCCCCTTGCCCCGTGACTTGATCGGCCGGTGCTCCCCACGCCGCCACGGCCCGCTGCCCCCGATAATCCCCACCTTTCGAGCACGCTAAAAAATTTCACCCGGATCCCCCCCCGATCCGCGCACCCCCGCAAGCCGACCGACCTTTCAACAGACCGAGGGGTGACCCGCCGCGTCCCGGCCGGTCCGGCCGGTCCGGCCTCACCCCGCCTTACGGCGTCTCCAACCACACCACCTCGTAATCCAGGCCCGCTTCGCCCCCGTCGACTTCCCCCGGCGGATCGCCATTGAACAGGTTCTCGGCCTGCACCGCGTTCATCGGACCGTCCCAGATCGCTACGCGGTGCAGCGTGCCCAGCCACTCGCGGCGACCGTCGGCATCGTTACCCAGCATCAAGGGGTACGTCGCGTCCCAGTTATTAAAATCGCCGGTCCAAGGCTCCGTGACCTCGAGGCTGCCGTTGCGGTACAGCCGTATCTCGCTGCCGTCGTAGGTAAACACCACGTGCTCCGTGCGGCCGGCCGCCAGGATCTGCGACGACGTGGTGTCCGGCTTCCCGGAGGTTTGGAACTCCGTGCGCAGCCGGACCGTGTACCGGGCTTGGTTCTGCGCAAGGTGGACGTTTCGGGCGAAGATATCTTCGGAATAGCTCACGATCCGTGCCGGGCCTTCCTGCGTGATATTGGCCGGGGTGAACTCGGCCTCGATCGTCAGCGCGTCGTCACCGAAAAATGCCGTGTGCAGCTTCGTCGCCGGGCCGGGCGACGCGATGATCGTCCCGGTATGGATCTCCAGCCCGCCCCCGCTGATCCAGTTCACGTGACCCGGGTCCGCGATCGTCAGGTCCAGCGGCGTGCCGTTGTTCGCCGTGTCCTCCACCACCGCAGGGATCTGCGGCCCCGGATCGCCGCCCGCCGCCAGCGCGGCGGCCTGGGTTTCGTCGAGGTTCTGGTCGTAAAGCCGGACGTCGTCGATCCGCCCCTGCAAGAAATTCGTCGTCACGTCGTTCGCCATCCGCTCGGCCCCGAACACCAACGGGCCCGTGTGCCCGCTTCCGCCGGAACTCGGGCCGATTCCCCCGTCGTAACCGGGTTCGGACGCCACCTCGACGCCATCGAGATACAGCCCGATCCCGCCGGGGCCGAAGCTCATCACTGCGTGATACCACCGCCCGGACGTCACCAGTCCCGACGCCGACTGCACGCTGTGCGTCGCGTCGCTGCTGCGTAGCACACCCACCAGACGCGAGCCGATCAACCCGAAACCCAGGTACCCCGGCGTCGCATCGTCCCATCCGCCTTTGGCAAAAAATACCTGGGTCCCGCTCGTGTCATCGACCCGGAACCACAGCGACACGGCCCCTTCGTCCAGCAGGTAATCGTTCTGGTGCGGCACCTCGACGTAACCCGAGCTGCCGTCGAGTACCGGGGCCCACCCGCCATCACCAAACCCCGACGCCCCGGGGGCGACCCCGCCGAGGTAGGCACCGTCGGCCAACCCGGTTTCGTCCGCGGCCGGAACCGCGTGCTCGCTCTCCACCGGCCCCGTGCCCGACGGCTTGTCGCCGCTGAGATTCAGCACGATCTTGTCGACAGCCGTGCCGTCTTCGCGCACCCAGACGTTCAAGGTATGTACGCCCGCCGCGGGAACTTCTACGGTAATGTCAACGATGCCCCCGGCCACACTGTCGACCCATTGCCACGAACCGGTCGGGCCGCCCATCCCGTAACCCGAAGTATTGGTTACCGCGGCCCCATTCAATCCCACATGGATCGAGTTATCCTGCGCGTTCGAACCGAAATACCGGACCCAGACCCGGTACGTGCCCGGCGTTACGAAGTCGATGTCGTAATCCAGCCGCGCCCCTTCGGTCGTCAGCCCGGCGTTATAACCAACGTTCGGCTCGGCGAGCATCCGCACCCCGCCGCTCGCGTCCGCCTCGCTGCCTACCGCCCACGTACTCCCCGCCCCCCCACCGACCCCGGCCTCGATCCGGGTGTAGTGTTCTGCTTCCATGACGACCTGACCGTCCGCCTCCCGGAACGCCCCCCGCGCCGCCGTCTCGTCGAGCTTCCAATGCCCCACCAGCCCCGGGAACACCGGCGACGGCTCGATAAATTCGTACAACACCACCCGGTTCAGGCTCCCCGAAGTCTCGCTGTAAAGCGTCACGTCGGGCGTCACCGTGAAGTAATCAAAATCCGCGTCGCTGCCCCACGCCAGCGCGGTCGCGAACTTACGATCCAGTACCTCCGAGTCCGGCGTCTTTAACGGATAATCGAACGCGCCCTGATAATCCCCGTCGACCCATACCCCAACCGTATCCGCGTCCGGGTCCAGATCCAGCTGCACCTCCACGTAACCCGCCGCCAAGCCGGTCAATTCGAACAGCGCCTGCTCGCCGCTGTTGTCTTTGCCGCTGACCACCAGCGTCTGGCTGCCGTCGCCCTGAAGCGCCAGCGACGCGAACACCGGGGCGAACGAGCTGTCGTCCGGAGCGTAGTCGAAGTTGATCCAGACCACCGCGCCCTTGCCACCCACCGACGTGTTACGCATCCGCGTCTTCATCGTCGTAGGCGTCACGAAGTCGCTCTGCAGATTCGTATCCAGCGTCTGCCCGCCCTGCCAGGTCCCCCCGACCAGCGACGCGGTATCGAACGCCGCCCCGCCGCGGACCACGAAATCCGGCGACCCGTCGAGGTTCTCGTCCTGGGCCGTCGGGTCCGTATCAAAATCTGTATGCCACCCCACCACCCGGGCCGCCCCGCTGCCCGCCCAGTCGATCGCCTGCCGCACCAGCGTCTCCCCCGCCCCCGTCAGTTCGTCGATCCGAAACCCGTTCCCACCGACCGGGAGGAACACCCGCCGCTGCGGGCTCGGGTTCCCGTCCGTCAGCGTGTCGCCCAGGTCCACCACCGCCAGCACCGGATCCGTGTTCGACACCCGCTCGGCCAAGACCCGCAGCCCCGACGCCGGGGTCCCGGACATGCGGATCAGGTCCGTCGATCCGCTGGTCACCACCACCTCGCCCACCGACAGCCCCGCGGTCACCGGGTGCGACGCATCGATCAGGTCGATCCGGTCGCCCGAATAAACACCCGCCGATGTACTCATCCCCAGGTCGTCGCTCATCCCGTGCTCTTCGCTGACCACCCCCACCGGCTGATCGTCGAGCTTGTTCCCGATGGAGTTCGAACTGCATTCCTGGCTGATGTACACCACATCCACCCCCGCGCACGCGGCGTCATACGCCGCCAGATTCGCGCTGTCCTGCAGATGCGACACCGTGTAGCCCCACGCCGTTAACTGATCTAGCTTCGCCTGATCCGCCGCGTTAGGCGTCGCGTTGTCCACCAGCACCAACACCGCCCGCGGCTGCGGCGACGACGCCCCGGTGGGCGACACCCGTGCCTGGGTCTGATGCGTCACCCCGTCAAAACGCCCCACCACCGTCAGCAGAAACGGCTCGGACACGTCGTCCCCCAGGTCCCCGTCCGCCTCGTCTTCGAACACCAGCCGGAAGCTCCCCCCGTGCAGCGCCTGCTCCTGTGTCCACACCCCGTGGGCATACCCTTCCCGCCAGGTCGGCTCGGCCCGCGCATAGGCCAGCGTCAACGCCACCGCGTCCTCCGCCAGCGCCCGCGCCTGGATCTGCCGCGTCGCGTTGTGCGCGATCGCCACCGAGGTCGTCTGCCCCGACAGGTACGACAACGCCACCACCGTCCCCACCACCAGCGCGATCAGCACCAGCAGCATCGCCATCCCCCGCGCACCCCGCGCCGCGCTCGGGCCACGCCCCGCTCTCACCGCCGATCTATCACTCATATCTGTCCACATCGTTTGATCCTCACCGCGGCGATCCCGCCGCTCATCCCCCCGCCCCGTATCCGTTGCTCAACCGGGCCGTCCCCACCGCGACCTCCGTCACTCGGCCCGCCGAAAACGACAAGCGATAACTCACCCGCCGCGCGTCCTGTGCCGTGTTGCGGTCCAGCGTCAGCCCGAGCTCCGTGACCCCGTTGCCCCACCGCGTGGCCGGGAAATCCTCCGTCGCCTTCAGCCCGTGGGTGATCGCATCGAAATCGTCACCGAGCCCGTACTCCGCGTCCGTTGCCCCCTCCGCCGCCACGAACGACGACAACGTCTCCGACGCCGCGTCGTGCTCCAGCAGCCGGATCTCCTGCAAACTCGGGAGCCCGTCTTCGTCCAGATCACGCGTCCACAACACCAGCCACGCCCCCGACGCCGTGTCCCCCGTCGCCAGCACCATCCGGCTGCCCCGCACCGCCGCCTCGAACCGCGCCGTGACCATCTTCTGCCGCGCCACCAGCGCCCGCACGTCCCGCCCCGCGTCCGTCCCGTACGCCAACGCCGACAGCATCCCCGCCACCGACGCCGCGATCGTCGCCGTGATCGCCAGCGACAACAACAGCTCCACCAGCGTCAGCCCTGCGCACCGCCGCGCCGCCGCCCGGCCCCGTGCCTGCCGCTCCGTCTTTAAGCCTCTCGTCCGATTCATAACGCGGGCTCCGGCACAAACCGTGTGATGGTCCAGGCCCGCCCGCCCGCGTCCGCCACCGTCACCGTCACCCGCAGCCCGTCCCGTGCCCCGCCCAGCACCGCCAGGTCTTCCGTCGCGTACGACGCCGCCACCGCCCGCGAGAAAACCTGGTGACGCTCGGGGTACAGCACCCCCGCCGGGTCCACCAACGCCCCCGCCGCTTCCGCGTAACCGTCGTAGTCGTCCATCCCGTCGAAGTCGGCACGCCCCGTTTCGCCCGCGTCCGGCCCCGCCGCCGTGTCCCCCCCGGGGTCCGTATAAGGCAGCGCCAGCACCTCTTCCATCAGCGCCTCGGCCAGCGACAACGCCCGCGCCTCGAACATCGCCTGGGCCGTCACCGCCTGACCCGACACCACCGCCTGCGACATCGCCGCCACCACCAGCGCCAGCACCGCCGACGCGAACAACGCCTCCACGAGCGTAAACCCCCCGCCCGACCTGCGTGGCCGCCGCCCGCCCGGCTCCCGCCGATCGCGCCGACCCGCCCGTTTCATCCGATCCGTACAAACCATGGTTTTTCTATCGACGATTTCCCGCCCCGGTTTCACCCCCGCCCCCCAACCGCCGATATCTCAATAAGCCATGCCCCGCCGCGCCCCCCAGCACCGACCGCCGGCCACGCCCCGCTCTCGCGGCGGATTCTCTCTGGTCGAACTCTTGGTCGTAGTCGCCGTGCTCGGGATCGCCGCCTCGATCGCGGTCCCCCAGTTCCGCGGCCAGCACACCACCCAGCTCCGCAGCGCCGCCCGCCTGCTCGCCGCCGACCTCGACGCCGCCAAAGCCGACGCCCTGACCCACCCCGACGACCCCAGCGTCGTCGTCTTCGACCTGGCCGACCACACCTACCACCTCGCCCGCGTCTCGGACCCCGATACCCCCGTGACCAACCCCTTCGATCAGCAGCCCTACCGCGTTGTCTTCGGCCAGGGCCGCGCCGCCGCCCTCAACGACGTCACCCTCCACGCCACCGACCTCGACGGCGACGACCGTTTGGGCTTCGGGATCTACGGCCAGCTCGACCAGACCGACCCGGCCGTTATCACCCTCGCCGCCGGAGAGCACACCCTCGACCTCACCCTCGACCCCGCCACCGGCGAAGCCACCATCGGCGAGCTTCAATAAGCCGCGGTGCCGTCGTGGATCAGCCTCAAAAGCCCTCCGGCTCCCCGAAAGCGAGCCTTCTTTTTTAAAAAACCCTGCGACTCACCCCTCCGCCTTCTCGCCCGCCGAGACTCGCCGACCCGCCGGTAACTGCCCGTTTTTTTTAACCGCCCGACCGCCGGATCCCCGCCCCGCGCCCTCCGGTTTCCTCCCGCATGGGGCCTCCGGTATAATCGCTCTGCTCTGAAACGGCGTCTAGGCCGTCCCTTTACCGGGCCCGCTCCGCTGACCGCTCCCCCCGATTCTCTCAGGAACCCTTCCCTTGGCGGAAAACTCCACCCACGCTCCTCAGAACGGCAGCACCCCGGCCCCCCCGCCCCCCATCCTGGGCGACGCGACGACGGCAACGCCATCTCCGTGGGTAGCGACATAGTCACCGATCACGGGCTCGGGCGCGATCGCACTGGTCAGCACAAATCGGATGGCTCCCTGCTCC
>JBCDDZ010000085.1:0-10100 GCA_039180025.1 Planctomycetota bacterium | reverse complement strand
GGCGTTGTTTGGCGTCGCCCTCAACGGCCGGACTGGGCGGCCGGCCTCGCCAAGGTTATTTCCGGGGTCGGGGGGGGGCTCGAGGGGGACGCGGAAGGTATAAGTCAGGGGGGCGAGGGCGGGGGGGTTGCCGGGGTTGGGGAAGCGGCCGGTGGGGTGGTCGGCGAGGCCGTTGGAGGTGATGTAGCGGAAGCCGTCGCGGACGGTGATCGACACGCGGGGTGCCGGGTCGGGCTCGGCGTCGGCGGCGCGGTGGGGGGCGGCAAGGGTCTGCGGGCCGTCGCTGTGCTCAGACGCGGGGTGGGCGAACGCGGACCACGTCAGGCCCACGAGGGCCGCGGCGGTGGGGGCGAAGACAGCGGCGGCACGGCAACTCGGGGTCATACAAAGTTCTCGGCGAGGTAAGCGGAAGAAGCGGGTGCAGGGTGCAACGCCGGGCGGCGGGGTTTATTGCAACCGGTGTAAGCCTTTGGGTTACGAGCGGCGAGCGGGCGGCGACGCAGACCGAGGGTTCCAGGGGTTTGGTGCGGGGTGGAGGGGGGTTGCCGTGGGCTCGGGGGTCGTTAGAGTCTCGGCATGAACGAGCACGACGACTACGGTGTCATACTGGAAAAACTGGCCGAGCGGGCCCGGGCGGCGGGGGTTTTCGCGTCGGTGGAGGTGGTTGACGGGAAGCTCAAGGCGCACGCCCAGCGGGTGGAGGAGCCTTGCTGGTATCAGGTCGGGCCGTGGGAAGAGCACGACGGGGGCTACCGGGTGTGGGCCGGGCTGTACACGCCGGACCGGTGGCTGAGCGGGTCGATCGAAGCGGACCTGGTGCACACCGGCGACAAGTACGAGGACCTCCTTGAAGAAGAGCTGATCGACCAGGGCCTCGACGAGCGGCACGCGGTGGAGCATTTCCGGGATGACGAAAAAGTATTTGTTTTTCGTTCAGCCCGGCCGGCGGAGTCGGCGGCGGTGCTGAGCGACGCGGCCTGGGTCGAGCGGGTCTATAAGACGCTTTTGGCGTACGAGGCCTGCTTCCGCGAGCTGGGCGACATGACGCCGGGCGAGGAGTAGACGCCGCGTCGTCGGCGGCGAGAGCACCCGCGCCCAGGCTGTGAGGCGGGGGCGGTCAATCCGTATTGAAAATGTCGGACCGGTTGCTATGTTATGGCTCGAGAGCGGGAGAACCACTGACCCCACGGTGGCTTGCTGTTAGAACCGGTTAGACAACGCGTGCTGTTTTCAATGAGTGCCGATCGGCCCCGCGTCTGTCACCTCGCTATGAGTGCGACGGAAGGATCAAAATGCGCGTGTTTATGCTCGGTTGGGAGTTCCCGCCCTTTATCAGCGGTGGGCTCGGGACTGCCTGTTACGGCTTGACCAAGGCGCTCTCAAAACGGCAAGCGGAAGTGACGTTTGTGCTCCCCAAGACCGTCGGCAGCGACTACAGCTCGCACGTCAAATTGATGTCGCCGCAGTCTCCGGCGTCGGCGTCGGCGTCATCGCCATCGGCGCAGGGGGCGGTAGAGGACAAGTCGCCCCAAGCGGTGGCGAGTTCGTTTGAGATCGACGCCCCGGTGCCGCCGGACGAGGACGCGGACGCGTTCGAGCACGTGAGTTTCCGGGCGGTGCCGTCGCGGATCAGCAGCCCGTACCCCGACGGGGGCGGGTCGGTGGCGGCCCGGGGCGAGACGGGGCCGGGCCCGATCGGTTTCATCAACCCCGCGGCCTCGGCCGCGCCGCCGGTGCCTGCCCGGGGCGCATCGGCCGCCCCATCCGAGCACGCCGAAGCGCAAGACGCGGACCCGGCCGAGGCCGCCGATGCGTCCGACGCCGCGCCCGCGTGGCGTGAGCCGGATTACCACGGCGACCTGACGGTCGAGGCGCAGCGGTACGCGGGCCTGTGCGTTGCGCTGGCCGCGGGCGAAGACTTCGACGTGATCCACGCCCACGACTGGCTGACGTTCCCGGCGGGGATCGCGGTGGCGAAGGCGACCGGCAAGCCGCTGGTGGTGCACGTGCATTCGACCGAGTTCGACCGGGCGGGCGAGAACACCCACTCGGTGGTGAACGACCTGGAGCGTCAGGGCTGCCACGCGGCGGACCGGGTGATCGCGGTGTCGCGGCGGACCAAGGCGGTCCTGGTCGAGCGGTACGGGGTGGCCGCGGACAAGGTCGAGGTGATCTACAACGGGATCGCCAACGGTGCGTCGAACCCGGACATCAAGATCCCGCCGAAGATCGGCAAAGACGACAAGATCGTCCTGTTCCTGGGCCGGGTGACGATGCAAAAAGGGCCGGAGTATTTCATCCGCGCGGCCAAGCGGGTGCTCGAGAAGATGGACGACGTGAAGTTCGTGGTGGCGGGGACCGGGGACAAGATCCAAGAGATGATCGAGTTGGTCGCCCGCGCGGGGATCGGCCCGAAGGTGGTGTTCACGGGTTTTCTGCGGGGCGACGACGTGGAGCGGGTGTTCAAGATGGCGGACGTGTACGTGATGCCCAGCGTGAGCGAGCCGTTCGGGATCGCGCCGCTCGAAGCGATCAGCCACGACGTGCCGGTGATCATGTCCAAGCAGTCGGGGGTAAGCGAAGTCATCGAGCACGCGCTGAAGGTGGACTTCTGGGACACCGACGAGATGGCGAACAAGATCATCGCGGTGCTGCGTCACCCGCCGCTGGGCGCGACGCTGCGGGAGCACGCGGACCTGGAGGTGCGCCGCCTCACGTGGGACGGCGCCGCGGAGAAATGCCAGGCCGTGTACGAAGCAGTGGCGTGGCGGTAGCCACGGAAGCGAGGGCGTCATGGTGACGGAGTTCGTGGCGGGCGCCACGGCGGTGCTCGCGATGCTGGTGAGTGTGGTGATCCACCTCGCGGCGTTGGAGCTGATCCTGCGGTGGGTGTGTATCCCGACCCGGCACCTGACGGGCCTGATGATCGGGGTGCCGCTGCTGATGCTCAGCCACGTGGTGCAGGTCGGGGTGTTCGGGGCGGGGCTGTGGGCGCTGCACGCCTGGTACGGGCCGGAGGTTGGCGAGCTGTCGGGCGGGTTCACGCCGGACCCGGTCTCGGTGTGGTACTTCTCGGCGTCGGTGTTCACGACGGTGGGGTTCGGCGACATCGTGGCGACGGGCGCGATCCGGGTGTTCGTCGGGCTCGAGGCGATCGCGGGGCTGGTGCTCATCACGTGGTCGGCGTCGTTTACGTTCCTGGGGATGCAGATGAACTGGCGGTCGCGTGTGTCGGAAGTCGAAGCGGCGCTGGATCGCTAAGCCCCGGGCGGCCGATGGCCGATAACCCGGTATGACGTTGCCCAATCCCTACAAATGGTTTGTGTTGCCCGCGGGCCGGGCGGTGGTGCTGGCCGGGTTTGTGGGGCTGCTGGGGGCCACGCTGGGGGGCTGCGGCGATCCGCGGACCGCGGTGGCCGCGACCCATCAGCCTCAGACCGCGCGGGGGTCGTTCGACATCGGCGGGCCCGAGCAGTACCAGACCAACCGCGTCTACACCCAGTACGCCAAGTCGCACGGGGTGTACCTCGTCTCGGGCCACCGGATGCTGGTGGCGCTCGCCGCGGAGTGTACGAACGACGAGCACCGGCCGTCGCTGGTCCGCTGGCAGCCACAGGTCGGCGTGTTCCGCTGCCCCACCTGCGGCGCGAAGTTCACCCGCGACGGGCTGAACCGGGGAACCTCCCAGGCGTCGCGGGCCATGGAACGCTGCCGCATCCGCCACTCGGGCAAGATCTACGACCGCGACACCACCCTCATCGTCGACCCGGGCAAGCGCTTCCGGCAGGAAGACCAGGAGTGGTCGAAGCACACCTCGTTCTTCCCGCTCGAAGACGTCGTGCGCGGCCGCGACAAGCAGCGGAAGATCGACGCGGAAAACAGACGGCTGCTCGAACAGCCGCCGCTGCGACGCCACCGCTGAGCCCGGCCGAACCGGATCGATTTTTCGCGCCGCGCGGGTCTTGGCGGCGAAGCCGACCGTTGGTAACTTGAATCAAAGAAGCGATCACGCTTTTCTGATTTCTGAACGCCCCCCCGATCCGACCGGAGACGCCCATGAGATGCACCATGCACGAAAACCATGACCACACCCACGGCCCCGACTGCGGCCACACCGCCATCCAGCACGGCGACCACACCGACTACCTCCACGACGGCCACCTCCACCACCCCCACGGCGACCACGTCGACGAACACGTCATCGAAGTCTCCGACACCAACCCCGACACCTGCACCGGCGGCCACACCTGCTCCGGCCACGACGCCGACCACGTCCACGGCCCCGGCTGCGGCCACGAACCTGTCCCCCACGGCGACCACACCTGCTACCTCGTCGACGGCCACCTCCACCACCCCCACAACGGCCACTGCGACGACCACGGGCCGATCGAAGTGGTGATGCAGTAGATGGGGCTCATTTTTGATGGCCCTCTGTATCGGCTTTGGATTGGAACACCGATCGCGTATAGGTAAGCTGAGCGGATGACGCAGTCGGTTCAGGAAATCAAGGCAGCCATCGAGCAACTCACCGAGAATCAACGGTGGGAATTATTTACTTGGCAGCAGCAACACTTCGACGACGATTGGGATCGGCGGATGCGTGAAGATTCACAGGCGGGGAAGCTGGATCATTTGGTGGATCAGGCGCTGCGTGACCACCGAGAAGGCCGGACGACAGAGTGGTGAGACGTCAGGTCAGCGGCGGCTTTTTGAAAGTGGCACAGGCATCCTGCCCGTGGTTCGTCGGGTTACGCGTCGTTGCGGTCGTAAGTATTCAACTCCCAGTTGGCCAAAGACATCTTGGCCGCGTCGGCGCATTCCCGTAGCGCGGAGATCGCCTGTTTGTATACCTCGATGGAACAGATTTGTGTCCACGCGATCGTGCCTCTTAATCTTGTTTTTTCTAAGATCAAACGATCAACGGGACAGTGAGGCGGCTCCGGAATGCTGCCTAAACACCACAGATACTTAAGCTGCAGATTAACGAGTTTTTGGGCGATTCCGATTCGATATCCGTCGGGGCCGAGGACGTGGCTTTCATCTGACTTACTGCATTCTTCTACGACTCGACTGATAACGCCACAGTGTTCGGCGTCCGAAACTGTGTTGCCATATCGCGGAAGCACGGTTGTTTCTAGATAACGAATGACTCGCTTTCTGAAGGCGCGTCGTGACTGTTCGGTTGCTTGATCATCGAAAAGCCTGGCGCGTTGAACCGAGGCGTTCCAACTCAGAATCCATAATTCAGAAGTTATAAATGCGTCAGCCTTGCCGATGATTTGTTTGTGCTGTCGCATGAAAGTCTCTGATTACTCAGACTTCAGTTCACATCACCCGGAACCCGATGTCGCGGCGGAACTGGGCGCCTTCGAACTTGATCTTGTCGCAGGCGGCGTTGGCTTTGGTCTGGGCTTCCTTCAACGTGTCGGCGAGGGCGCAGACGGCCAAGACGCGGCCGCCGTCGGTCACGAGGGTGCCGTCGCGGGTGAGTTTGGTGCCGGCGTGGAAGACTTTGACGTCGGGGTCGGACTCGGCGTCGTCGATGCCGGTGATGGGCTTGCCTTTTTCGTACTTGCCGGGGTAGCCGCCGCTGGCCATGACGACGCAGCAGCAGACGCGCGGGTCCCAGCGGAGGTCGGCCTGGTCGAGCTGGCCGGTGCACACGGCGAGCATGGCTTCCATGAGGTCGCCCTTGAGGCGCATCATCAGCGGCTGGGTTTCCGGGTCGCCGAAGCGGGTGTTGAACTCGAGGGTTTTGGGGCCGCCGGCCGTGAGCATGAGCCCGGCGTAGAGCACCCCCCGGAAGTCGATCCCGTCCCGTTTGAGCGCATCGACGGCGGGGACGAGGACCTCGCGCTGGATGACGGTGAGCTGTTCTTCGGTGACCAGGGGGGTGGGGCAGTAGACGCCCATCCCGCCGGTGTTGGGGCCGGTGTCGCCTTCGTGGGCTTGCTTGTGGTCCTGAGAAGGGTCGAGGAGAAAGAGGTTGCGGCCGTCGACCAGGGCGAGGATGGAGACTTCCTGCCCGACCAGGCGTTCTTCGACCAGGACTGTGTTCCCCTCGTCGCCGAACTCGCGTTTGACCAGGCAGCGTTCGAGGGCGTCGACGGCTTGCTCGTTGGTCGAGCAGACGATGGCACCCTTGCCCTTGGCCAGCCCGGCGGCTTTCACCACGACGGGGGTTTCGCGGGCCTCGACGTAGGCCTTGGCCATCTCGAAGTTGGTGAAGGTTTTGGCGTCGGCGGTCGGGATGGAGGCGGCCCTCATGAGGTCTTTGGCAAAGGCCTTGTCTCCCTCGAGTCGGGCGGCGGCCTGGGACGGGCCGAAGACGTAGCGGGCGGGCGCGGCGGGGGGTTGGCCCTTGGCACCGGAGGCCGGGGCGGGGGGGGTGAGGCGGTCGGCGAGCCCGTGGCAGAGCGGGTCTTCGGGGCCGATGACGATCAGGCCGATGTCGTGCTGCCGGCAGAAATAGTCGATGGCGTCGACGTTTTTGGTGTTGACCGGCTCGAGCGCGAGGTCCACGTTTTGGCCCAGCGCCGCGGTCCCGCCGTTGCCGGGGGCGAAGAATAGTTTGCGGCAGAGCTTCGACTGTTTGAGCTTCCAGCCCAGGGCGTGTTCGCGTCCGCCGGCCCCGAGGATCAGGACGTTCGTCGGGTCGGTGGGCAGGCCGGGGCGGGCGCTGGCTTTGGTTTTCTTGGCCATGCGAGGCAGGGTAGCGACTAATCCCTCGATCGGCGAGCAGCCGATTGACGTGCGCTAGGCCTGCCGTGGGCACGCAGCGATTGCACGAACTGGAGCGTGCGGTGCCCCGTGCGCAGGCCCACGAGGGTAAGCACCAGGCCGATGGCCCCGCCCGCCGCGAGGACGACCGAGCCGCCGAAGATGATCGTCAGGTGCATGACCACGACCTCGGACATCAGGTTCCGCGTCGGGGCGGGTTGGGGGGTATCGGGCGCTGCGACGGCTTTCGTCATCCTGCGGAAACGCCAAGCCGCCACCACGTCGGTCAAGCGCACGGACACCACCCAGGCGACGCCCAGCATCGGCAGGCCGGCGAGGGCCGCGGCGTACCAGTCCCCGGGTTTTCCGGTGGTCGGGGCGGACCAGCCGCCGGGGCCGCCCTGGGCCTGCGACCAGTTCACGCCGTACAGGAGGCACACCAGGAAAAACGAGTGGAACGCGGTAAACAACCCCAGCCCGATGACGGCGGCGGCGCGCTCGACGACGCCCTCTGTCCCTCGGCGTACCCCCAGCGAAACCGGGAGCAGGATTAGCGTGAACGCGAGTTCGAACCAGTAGAGGAGCAACACCTCGTCGATGCGCCAGCCGCCGAAATAGACCCCGGCCAGCAGGCACAGCTCAATCAGCAGCCCCCCGGCTGAATCGAGACGTGTCTTGGGGTTCACGGGCTTGATCCTTGCGGGGCGGGATCGGCCGCGGTGCTCGACGGGGCCCGCCGCGTGCCGCGGTGTGCGAGGCGGGCATATTAAAACTGATCTGCGCACGAAGAACCCACACCGGGCATGAGGCCGGGTGTGGGTGTTCGGCGGCGCAGGAAAGATCGGCTGCTTTTGCAGACTTCGTATCTACAGCTTGAACCGGCTGCACAGCATCTGCAGCGTCTCGGCTTTCTGGCTGAGCATGCCCGCGGCGGAGGCGGCCTGCTGGCCCCCCTCGGCGGTCTGCTGGCTGACGGCGGAGATGGTTTCGATGCTGCGGGCGACCTCTTCGGACGCGGCGGATTGCTCTTCGGCGGCGGCGGCGATCGACTGGATCATGCCCGAAACGTCCTGGGCCGAGGCGACGATCTGTTTGAGCGATTCGCCGGCGGCGCGGGCTTTTTCGACGCCGGTGGTGACCTGCTGGGTCCCGGCGTCCATGCGGCCGACGGCTTCGCCGGTCTCGGTCTGGATGGCCTGGATCGAGGCGCCGATTTCTTCGGTGGCCTGGGTGGTGCGGTCGGCGAGTTTGCGGACCTCGTCGGCGACGACGGCGAAGCCGCGGCCGTGCTCGCCGGCGCGGGCGGCCTCGATCGCGGCGTTGAGGGCCAGGAGGTTGGTCTGGTCGGCGATGTCGTTGATCACTGCGATGATCTCGCCGATCTGGTCGCCGCGTTTGCCGAGCTCTTCGACGGATCGGGCCGAGGCCGAGACGGCGTCGCTGATCGCGTTCATGCCTTCGATGGTCTGGTGGACGACCTTGCCGCCTTCGGTGGCGGTGTTGCCCGAGCGTTCGGCGGAGTTGGCGGCGTCGGTGGACTTGCGGGCGACCTCGACGATCGAGGCGGACATCTCTTCGACGGCCGAGGAGACCTGGTGGACCTGCGAGGTCTGCTCGTTCATGCCGCGGGCGATCTCGTCGCTGGAGCAGGCGATCTGGGTGGACGCGGCCGCGACCTCCTGGCTGGTGTTAGAGACTTCCTGGATCAGGCTCCGCAGCGAGACGCTCATCTCGTTCATGGAGGCGGTCAGCTTGCCCATCTCGTCGTGGGTTTTGATCGGCAGGGCTTCGCCGGCGAGGTCGCCCTCGGCGATCTCCCGGGCCCGGGCGAGGATCGGGGGGATCGGCCGGACCAACTGGATCGAGAAGAAGAAGCCGACGCAGCAGACGACCGCGGCGATGCCGAGCCCGATCAGGAGCAGGTGGGCGCGGAGGGCGTGGGCGGGGGCGGTGACCTCGGCCAGGTCGATCTCGGCGATGACGCCCCAGTCCAGGCCGTGGATCGCCAGCGGGGCAAAAGCTTTGATAGAGGTCTTGCCGCCGTCCCTCACCTGCCGGAGGCCGGTTTCGCCGGCGGCCAGCGCCGCGGTGGCGGGGTTGTCGCGGGACGCGCTGAGGATGGTCGCGTCGTCGGTGAACCGGTCTTGGGAACGCATCTTCAGGTCGTGGCCAACGAGGAAAGTCTGCCCGGTTTCGCCGAGCCCGGCGGTGGCGTTCATGATGTGGTTGACGTTGTCGACCGGGGCTTGGAAGACGGCGCAACCGACCTTGACGCCGTCCTTGAAGACCGGGGCGCTGAAGAAGGCCGCGGCGTTGCCGTAGCTGGGCTCGTAGAAGGCGAAGTCTTCGACGAAGACCTCGCCGGGGGTGTCGGAGGCGAGCGCTTTGCGGACGGCAACGCCGAAGTTGCTGTCTTTGTAGGGGCCGGTCAGGAAATTGGTGGCGTAGTCGGTCTCTTTGTAGACGGAGTAGGTCAGGTTCCCGTCGTTGTCGAAGAGGAAGATGTCGTAGTAGCCGAAGCTGCTCAGGAACTGGCGGACCTGCGGGTGGTACTTGGCGTGCTGGACGTTGTAAGAGACGTCGGCGTCGTGGCGGTCGAGGTCAAGCTTGTGGCCGACGTCGTGGGGGTTCTCGGCGATGTACCAGGCCTGGAGGAGGCGGCCGGTGGCGGACCGGGGCAGGTAGGCCGCCGCGCCGCGGTAGGTCTGGCCGTTTTCTTCGACGCGGGGCTTGAACTGGCGGTCGTAGTAGCCGGCGACCGCGCGGTGGGTGTCGCTGCCGGGTTCGGTATCGAGGGCGATCTCCCCGGGCAGGGCGGCGTAGGCTTGGCCGAAGGCGTCGGTGGCCTCGGCGATGCTGCGGTTTCCGGCGAAGTTGACCAATTGCTCCTGGACGAAGTTGAAGTAGTCTTCGACCTGGGCCTTGCGGGCGGCGACGATGGCTTCGAGGCCGTGGCTGCGTTCGGCCAAGAGGGCGCTGCTGGCCTGCTGGGTGGCGACGGCACCGATGACGTAGATCGAGGCCAGGCCGATGGACATCGACAGCACGATGAGCTTGAGCTTGATCGTCAGACGCTGACGCAGGAGCCAAAACGCGGGGGCGGCGGCAGCGACAATGAGTAACGGGATCAGGATCGAGATCAACATAGGGGCATAGCTCCGGGGCAGAGGGGACGGGGGCCGCTCAACGAAGGGAGCAACCCGGGAGAGGCTTCGGGCAGATGGCGGGGCGGGAATAGTGCGGGACGGGGGCGTAGGGGAAAAAGCACGGAAACCGATAACGGTTTCACCGGTTACGGGTTTATCAGACGTGCCGGCGGAGGCCGGAGCTGTCGCAGATGCTTCGGGCGGGGACAGGGTTACCGGGGGGGGGGCGGGGGG
>JBCDDZ010000084.1:0-10693 GCA_039180025.1 Planctomycetota bacterium | reverse complement strand
TATGAACAGGGCGACCCCGAAGGCGACGAGCTTGTCTCCGTGCCAACTAAAGCACGGCCTCATTGAAGCGTCGGGACGAGATGCCTGCGCTCGCTCGTACTCTTCGTCTCCGTGCCAACTAAAGCACGGCCTCATTGAAGCCACCTCGATGATCCGTGCCCGGCCGTCGCGGTCGGTGGTCTCCGTGCCAACTAAAGCACGGCCTCATTGAAGCGCCACCAGCAGGCGCAGTTGGCTTACCGGATGTGGCGTCTCCGTGCCAACTAAAGCACGGCCTCATTGAAGCCACGCTGTACGAGCCCGATGATCCCGAAGCTCATCCCGTCTCCGTGCCAACTAAAGCACGGCCTCATTGAAGCACGACCGCCTGCACGCCGCGATCGAACGGGCCTTCCGGTCTCCGTGCCAACTAAAGCACGGCCTCATTGAAGCACGGCGCCGACGGCGTAGGCCGGGCCGAGGTGCTGGTCTCCGTGCCAACTAAAGCACGGCCTCATTGAAGCTTGGCGGGCGCCGGCTGGCCCCAGCTGCACAGCGCGGGTCTCCGTGCCAACTAAAGCACGGCCTCATTGAAGCAGGGGAGAGTTCCGGGGGGCGTGCGACGGAGTGCATGGTCTCCGTGCCAACTAAAGCACGGCCTCATTGAAGCCTTGGAAGATCGCCCCGCGAAACCCCCGGGTTAAGCGTCTCCGTGCCAACTAAAGCACGGCCTCATTGAAGCTTCACCAGATAATCTGGGGTCTTCGTCGTTAAATTTGGTCTCCGTGCCAACTAAAGCACGGCCTCATTGAAGCCCGCTGACCCGCTTCGATCCACTGCTCGGCAACGGTCTCCGTGCCAACTAAAGCACGGCCTCATTGAAGCCACTGGGCGGCAGTTGGCAGCGGCGGACATGCGCAAGGTCTCCGTGCCAACTAAAGCACGGCCTCATTGAAGCCCGTCGTTGGCGGCGCCCGGCTTGACCGACGCGTCGTCTCCGTGCCAACTAACGCACGGCCTCATTGAAGCAACTGCGCCATGGCGCAGTTCCGGGTCGCTCCCCGGCGGTCTCCGTGCCAACTAAAGCACGGCCTCATTGAAGCGGCCAGTGATCAAACCCGGCAAGCTCCCGAATGTGCCGTCTCCGTGCCAACTAAAGCACGGCCTCATTGAAGCGCCACCGCCCGCGTCAGTCCGTCGATCGGCGGCGGTGGTCTCCGTGCCAACTAAAGCACGGCCTCATTGAAGCCGCGCGGCCGATAACGATTCCAAAATCGCTGCCCCCGTCTCCGTGCCAACTAAAGCACGGCCTCATTGAAGCTACTGGACTTCGTGCAGGACGGAGACGGGTCGTCGTCTCCGTGCCAACTAAAGCACGGCCTCATTGAAGCCCCTGGGCGACGCCCGGACCCCGAGCGGGGGTGGCCGGTCTCCGTGCCAACTAAAGCACGGCCTCATTGAAGCTCCGTTGCCGTAATCCCTAATTTCACGCACCTCCACGTCTCCGTGCCAACTAAAGCACGGCCTCATTGAAGCACGCCCTTGACGACTTCGAGCCGCGCGATAATCGACGTCTCCGTGCCAACTAAAGCACGGCCTCATTGAAGCCGTTGCAGTGGCAAGGTGCGGAAGGCGATACTCCGGTCTCGGTGCCAACTAAAGCACGGCCTCATTGAAGCTGCCCGACGTTCAGAGGAAACGAGTGGTTTCTTTTGATCGGGCCGTAGCGAACTATTCTTTGACTTGACCGGGGTCGATCCAGGTGAGGCCGGGGAAGCGGGCGAAGTCGCGGTCGTAGCTGACCCACTGGCAGCCGTGTTCGACGGCGAGGGGGGCGAGGTAGGCGTCGGCGATGAGTTTGCCCTTGGCGTTACCCTGCCGGCAGAGGTTGGTGAAGATGTCGTAGTGCCGGGGGCCAGGGCGGATCATGACGCAGTTGGGGCGTTTTCTCAGGCGGTCTATCTCGACGATGGCGGCATCGGTGGAGACGGGCGGGGTGAAGATTTTGGAGCTGGTGACGATACCGAGAAAGCCGGAGAGAACCAGCTCGGCCATGCCAAAAGGCTCAGACCGATTGATCTCGGCTTCGAGCCATCGGCGGGCCTGTTCGTGTCGCGGGTTTTCAGGGGTTTCGGAATTTCTGGGGGCGGGGTGATATGCGTCGATCAGGACATTGGCGTCGAACAGCTTCATGCGGGAGCCTTAACGCAGCTTGGAAAGATCATGTTCGCCGGTATGGGGGTCGCGGGTGTCTTCGTCTAAAGCGTCCTGGAGGCTGCTATTATCGCCGAGGTCGATGCCCGGCCGGACTGAGCCGAGGGGGAGAGGCTGGATTCGGAAAGGTTCGGCTTGGGCGGAGGGCTGACCCACACGATCCAAGACTTCCAGCAACGCGTCGTTGACGAGATCGGACAACTTGCGACGCTGAGCCGCCGCAGTTTCTTTAGCGCGAGCCAGCACTTCGTCGTGGATGTCGATGGTGATACGCATTGTTAAACCATCGACCAAATGCATCAAGGTGTCAATCTAAAAACATCATGATGCTATTATTTTACAGGGCCGTCAGAAATCATTTTTGGCATCCCGCTCAATCATCGACTTCATCGAGCGTTTGTCTTGGCGTTTACTTGGCGAAACCGAACGCACTCATCTGCATCAAAGCCATCGACGGCTTGCAGAAGCATTTCAACTGATGTCCAATCGCCCCGATTCATTTCTTTGCTTCGAATTCAGCGCAGGTCAACGGGGACGTGAAAGAGCCCAGGCATCAGCGGCCGGGGATGGTGGTTTTGCCACGGTGTCGCACGGCAGATGCGGAGGAGGGATTCGCGTTTTCTGCCGGGTGGATCAGATGTGGATGGCGCGGCCCGAGACGCCGAGGGCGGCTTCTTTGACCGCTTCGTTGAGGGTGGGGTGGGCGTGGCAGGCGCGGGCGATGTCTTCGCTGCTGGCGCCGAAGGCGATCGCGGTAGCGCACTCGGCGATCAGGTCGCCGGCGGACTGGCCGATGATGTGGACGCCCAGGACGCGGTCGGTGTCGGCGTCGCAGAGCATCTTGACCATCCCCTGGGGCTGGTCGATGGCGCGGGCCCGGCCGTTGGCCATGAAGGGGAAGATGCCCTTGGCGTACTCGGTACCGCGCTCTTTGAGCTGTTCTTCAGAGTAGCCGACGCTGGCGATTTCGGGGTGGGTGTAGACGACCGAGGGGACGGTGAGGTAGTCGATGTGGCCGTGCCCGGTGGCGATGGTTTCGACGCAGGCGATGCCTTCCTCCTCGGCCTTGTGGGCGAGCATCGGGCCGGGGACACAGTCGCCCACGGCGTAAACGCCGGGGACTTTGGTTTGGAACTGGGCGTCCACTTCGATCTGGCCCCGGGCGTTGGTTTCGAGGCCGATGTTTTCCAGGCCCAGGCCCTGGGTGTGGGGCTTGCGGCCGACGGCCATGAGGACGCGGTCGGCTTTGACGGGGTCGGCCCCGTCGCGTTCGACGGTGACGCCGGCCTTAGTGGTTTTGACGCCGGTGACTTTGCTGCCCAGCTCGAACTTGAGGCCCTGCTTTTTGAAGATTTTGAACGCTTCTTTAGCCAGCTCGTCGTCCATGCCCGGGAGGATGCGGTCGAGGTATTCGAGGACGGTGACCTCGCTGCCCAGGCGACGCCAGACGCTGCCGAGTTCGAGGCCGATGACCCCGGCGCCGATGACGATAAGTTTCTTGGGGACCTCGGTGTAGGTCAGGGCTTCGGTGGAGGTGTCCACACGTTCCTGCGTCAGGTCGACGCCGGGGAGCGTGGCGGGGACCGAGCCGGTGGCGACGAGGACGTGCTCGGCGGTGATGCGGTCGTCGCCGACCTGGACGGTTTGGTCGTCGTTGAAAGCGGCCTGGCCGTGATAGCTCTTGACCTTGTTTTTCTTGAAGAGCGAGCCGATCCCGCCGGTGAGGGTTTTGACGACGCCGTCCTTGCGGTCGAGCATTTTTTTGAGGTCGAGTTGGACGTCGCCGACGGCGATGCCGTGGTCGGCGAGGTGCTTGAGGGCGTCTTCGTATTTTTCGGAAGACTGGAGCAGGGCCTTGGAGGGGATGCAGCCGACACGGAGGCAGGTTCCGCCGAGGGCGGGCTTGCCGTTGATTTCGCCTTTGTCGGCACAGGCGACGTCGAGGCCGAGTTGGGCGGCGCGGATCGCGGCGACGTAGCCCGCGGGGCCGGCACCGATGACGAGGAGGTCGTGGGTGTGGTTAGCCATGGGCAACAGTCTAGCCGACCGGTTCGCCGGCTTCCGGAGCGGCGGCCGACCGGGTCCCTGCGGCGTGCGGCGTTGTTTCGGCGGCGTGTCGAGACGGTGATGTTTGACGGCCGGGCCGGTTGCGCGGGGCGGCGGTGCTGACGGGTGCGGGCTACGGGGGGCTGATCAGACGGGGGAGTCGTTAGTCGGTCGCGGCGGGTTCGGTCGTTGGCTTGTCATCGGACGCGGGGGGCATAACGTCGCCGCGGTGGACGCGCATGACTCGCTGGAAGAATAAGTTGTTGGGCACCTTCAGGACGTCGCCCGAGTCGGTTTCCAGGACCGTATGCAGCAGCGTGACTTCCTGCACAACGCCCTCGAAATCGTCCGGGGGGAGCTGGATCCGCTCGCCGATCCGGAACGGCCGGGCCGCGAGGAGGATGATCGAACAGAGCACGTTAGACAGCACGGACCAGACGGCGAAGAACCCGATGGCCACCAGCGTGACCAACGCGGTGGCCGCCGCCCAGACCTGGTTCAACACGCCCCAGACCTGGAGCAGCGCCGCAGCGGTGATGATGATAAACAGCCAGCGGGTGACGATCCGCAGCGTCGCAACCAATGACTTGTCTAAATGCGACCGCTGCTCCAGCCGTTTCATCAGACGGGATGCCAGGCCGTAGAGCACCATGGCGCACAGCAGCACGACCCCGGTGGCCACGATTTCCCAGGGCAACTCCCCTTCGCTCGGCCGAATCGCTTCGGGCAGGCTGTCTACCAACTGATCGACCGTCTCCGACACGTCGGGCATGGCGTACTCCAAAATGCTGCGGGATTTGCGCATAGCGTATGCGAGAGTTCACCACGTGTCAGCGGGGTTCCGCTGGGCCGGATTGATCCGGTCACCATAATGGGGGGGGTAGCGAGGCCGGATGAATCTGGCCCTACCTACTGCACCCGGCCCTACGCACCGCCGTCGACTGGCTCGCTGAGCACGCCCACACCGCAGAAGCGGAAGACCTCGAAGCACTCGCGCAGCGTTACCACGTCAGCCGCCCCCCCTGTCTCACCTCTTCCGGGGGCAGACCGGCCAAACCCTCAACAAGTTCCGCAACCGCCAACGCGCCGACCGCTTCACCTCCCTGCTCGGCCGCGGCGGCCAAATCAACCGCCACCCAAGCCGCCTACGCCGCCGGCTTCGGCAGCTACGCCCAGGCGTATCGTGTGGGCAAACAACTCACCGGACGAAGCCCCCGCGGTTGATCACACCCCAGTCTCCCGTCTCGACCACCACGCGGTAAACAAGAGAGATTGGAAGTAGCGTTGTGGCGGGCAAAAACCTGCCTCTGACAAGAACCCGAACACTTGCTTCTCGCTCGGCAAGATCATGTCGGTCTGGGCAGATTTCATAAGGTCAAGCAAACTGGATTTGGCCTCTACATCAAGCTCGCTTGAGCTTACCGACCGGTTCATTACTTCGACGAACTCGGGGTGCTCGGCCCAACTTCCGCATTGACAGGCCAGTAGAAGATGTCCGGACGGCTTAACGTGATCGGCAACGGCTTGGACAAGCGCTTTCCGTGGCCCTTCGCCTTGAACGTGGTGAAGCACACCCAACATCACGGCGGCATCAAACCTGCGGCCTAAATCGTGGTCGCCGAGATGTCCCACTTTGAGCTCAACTTGTGAATCCAGCCCGGCCTCACGGACGCGGCCACGCGCCACGTCAACCATCGATTCGGCGGGATCGATACCCACAAGGTTTGACGAAGGAAGACGATCGGCAATCACGCCCAATTCGTAACCCGTGCCGACCCCGACCACCAGAATATTCGCGCTTTCTGGCAAAACCACCGACATCAAGTCGGCCGTCAGGCTGTACAAGGCTTCATGGCCGGCTAAAACAACCTGACCTTGCTGGTCGTAATGTTTCGCTCGTTCACGGCTAAAGTTGCTCGTCGAACTCATGCGTTTTGACTTCTTAAAGTCGTAAAATATTGAGGTAACTTAAACCTCCATTAACATCCGGGCCGGGGCTTCGAGGGTGTCTTTGATGCGTTTGAGGCAGGTGACGGCTTCGCGGCCGTCGACGATGCGGTGGTCGTAAGTCAATGCGACGTACATCATGGGGCGGACTTCGATGGTTTCCTGCGGGGTGCCGGGGTGGACGGCGATGGGTCGGCGGACGATGCCGTGCATGCCCAGGACGCCGGACTGGGGCGGGTTGACGATGGGGGTGGAGAGCAGGCTGCCGTAGATCCCGCCGTTGGTGATGGTGAAGGTGCCTCCGGTGAGGTCGGAGAGTTGGAGCTTGTTGGCTTTGGCTTTGGCGGCGTAGTCGCCGATGTTTTTTTCGACGTCGGCGAAGGACATGCGTTCGGCGTTGCGGAGGATGGGGACGACCAGGCCCTTGCCGCCGCCGATGGCGATGCCGATGTCGTAGTAGTTTTTGTAGATGATGTCGGTGCCGCGGACCTCGGCGTTGATGGCGGGGGATTGCTTGAGGGCGTCGATGCTGGCTTTGACGAAGAAGGACATGAAGCCGAGCTTGACGTCGTGGACCTTGAGGAACTGGTCTTTGTATTGGCTGCGCAGGGCCATGACGGCGGTCATGTCGATTTCGTTGAAGGTGGTGAGCAGCGCAGCGGTCTGCTGGGCGTCGACCAGGTTGGCGGCGATGCGTTTGCGCAACGACGTCATCGGGACAACTTCCTCCGCACGATCGCCCCCGCCCCCGGAATCAGCCCCGGAATCAGCCCCGGAACCACCGCCACCTGCGGAAGATTTGGATGGATTGCTCGAAGGTTTCCCGAGGCTGCTCGCGGGTTTTGAAGGAGCTGTGCCTTGCGGTGCGGATTTTTCGGGGGCGGGGGTGCCGTTTTTGAGGAAGTTCTGGACGTCTTCTTTGAGGAGGCGGTGGCCGGGGCCGGTGGGGGTGAGCTGGGCGGGGTCGAGGTTGTGTTCGTTGATGAGGCGCTGGGCGGCGGGCATGATCGTGAGCGAGGCCGAGGGGTCCGGGCGGGCGGGGGCGGATTCGTCGTCGGCGGCCGGCTCGGTGTCGTTTGGCGACGCGGCGTCTTTCTCGGCAGGCGGGTCTTTGGTTTCGGAGGCTTGAGGGGCGTCGCCCGCTTCGAAGGTGCCGATGACGGTGCCGACCGCGACGTTGTCTCCCTGGGCGTGGGCGATCTTGGCGACGACGCCGTCGGCGGGGGCGTAGAGTTCCTGGGTGACCTTGTCGGTTTCGATCTCGACGAGGACGGCGTCTTTTTTGACGGCCTGGCCTTCCTGGACCTGCCAGGCGCCGATTTCAACTTCGGTAATGGATTCGCCGACTTCGGGGACAATCAGTTCGGTGGGCATGGAAGGGGTCGCTCGGGGGTGGGGCTGGGGGACGTGACGCGGCGGCGGGCCGAGTCGGAGGGGATCAGAGTTCGAAAGCCTGGGTGAGGATATTTTCCTGTTCGATGGCGTGGGCGGCTTTGGAGCCGGTGGCGGGGCTGGCGCTGGGGGCACGGGTGATACGGTTCATCTCCCAGCGGTGGAGGATCTGGTAGCCGTAGCCGCCCTTGAGGAACTGCCAGGCGCCCATGTTGCGGGGTTCTTCCTGGACCCAGTGGACGACGGTGTCATCGCCGTAGGGCTCGAGGGCGGCGGTGAGTTCGTCGACGGGGAAGGGATAGAGCTGTTCGAGGCGGAGGATGGCGACGTCGTCGCGTTCGAGTTTGTCGCGGCGTTCGAGCAGGTCGTAGTAGATTTTCCCGGAGCAGAGCAGAAGCTTGGCGGTCTGATCGGGGCCGACGACGGGGTCGGGGATGACACGCTGGAAGCGGGTGGCCGGGGCGGCGGGGATCCAGTCGGCCGGGGCGGGGTGTCCGCCGGGGGCCAGGTCGTCGAAGCTCGAGACGCAGCGGGGGTTTCGGAGCAGGCTTTTGGGGGTCATCACGATCAGGGGCTTGCGCCATTTACGGATGACCTGCCGGCGGAGGAGGTGGAAGAGCTGGGCGGGGGTCGAGGGGTTGACGACCTGGATGTTGTCCTCGGCGCACTGGTTGAGGAAACGTTCGAGGCGGGCCGAGGAGTGTTCGGGGCCCTGGCCTTCCATGCCGTGGGGCAGGAGCATGACGAGGCCCGAGAGGCGTTTCCATTTGTCCTCGGCCGAGGAGATGAACTGGTCGATGATGACCTGGGCGCAGTTGACGAAATCGCCGAACTGGGCCTCCCAGACGGTGAGCCCGCAGGGGTAGTCGAGGGAGTAGCCGTATTCGAAGCCCAGCACACCGGCCTCGGAGAGCGGGGAGTTGTAGATATCGACGGCGGCCTGGTCCTCGGCGAGGTGCTTGAGGGGCATGTATTCGTGGCCATCGACGGCGTCGTGGAGGACGGCGTGGCGGTGGGAAAAGGTGCCGCGCTGGGCGTCCTGGCCGGTGATGCGGACGCGGTGGCCCTGGACGGCGAGGCTGGCCAGGGCGAGGGCTTCGCCGGCGGCCCAGTCGAGGGGGCGTTTGCCTTCGACCATTTCGCCTTTGAGGCGCATCAGGCGTTTGAGTTTGGGGTGGGGGTGGAAGTCTTGGGGGAAGCGGGTCTGCTGGCGGAGGAGCGATTGGAGGGTGTCGGCGTCGACGCCGGTGTCGGGGTCTTGGGCGTCTTTTTCGAGCCCGCCGACGTAGCCTTTCCAGAGCCCGGTGGGCCGATTGGGAGCCAGAGGTTGGGCGTCGTTCTGGGCCTGGGTGAGTTCCTTTTCGAGGAGCTCGGTGCGGCGCTGGGCGATGCGCTGGGCGTCTTCCTCGGAGACACCACCGAGCTTCTGGAGGCGTTCGAGATACGCGGTGCGGACGGTCTGGCGGTGGTCGATCTGCTGGTACATCAGCGGCTGGGTATAGGACGGTTCGTCGCCCTCGTTGTGGCCGCGTCGGCGGTAGCAGTACATGTCGATGACCACGTCGCGTTTGAACTCCATGCGGAATTCCATGGCGAGCTGGACGACCTGGGCGACAGCCTCGGGGTCTTCGCCGTTGACATGGAAGATGGGGATCTGGAGCATCTTCGCGATGTCGGTGGCGTAGCGGGTCGAGCGGGCGTCGTCGGGGCCGGTGGTGAAGCCGATCTGGTTGTTGACGATGACGTGGACCGTGCCGCCGGTGGCATAGCCTTCGAGCTGGGAGAGGTTGAGGGTTTCCTGCACGATGCCTTCGCCGGCGAAGGCGGCGTCGCCGTGGATGAGCAGGGTCATGCCGGCGGTGCCGCGGGTGGTGGCGCCGGTGCGGTCCTGCTTGGCCCGGAGCCGGCCCAAGGCAACGGGGCCGACGTACTCGAGGTGCGACGGGTTGAAACAGAGCGAGAGGTGGATGTTTTTCCCGCCGCGGGTGCGCCAGTCGCCGGAGTAGCCCAGGTGGTACTTGACATCGCCGCCGCCGAGGAACAGTTCGGGGTCGAGGTCGGCGAACTCGCGGAAGATTTTCTGCGGGCTCTTGCCCAGGATGTTGGCCAGGACGTTGAGGCGCCCGCGGTGGGCCATGCCGATGACGATCTCCTTGGTGCCCTGTTCGCCGGCTTTTTCGAAGGCCAGGTCCAAGAGCGGGATCAGCGACTCGCCGCCCTCGAGGCTGAACGACTTGGCCCCGATGAACTTGCGCTGGATGAACTCTTCGAAGATGACCGCGTCGGTGAGGCGGGTCAGGATGCGGATCTGCTCTTTGCGGGTGAGCTTGACGGTGTTTTCGGTGGACTCCATGTGCCGCTGTAGCCATTGGCGGACGTGCAGGTCGTCGATATGCATGAACTGGGCGGCGACGCTGCCGCAGTAGGTGTGACGCATCTGGTCGATGATGTCGCGGAGAGTGCGGACCTTGTCGCCCGGGACGGTGGTGGTAAACGAGAACGGGCGGTCGTAGTCGGCCTCGGTGAAGCCGTAGTAGTCGGGGCGGAGCTCTTCGGGGGTTTCGCAGCGGTCGGCCAGGGGGTTGAGGTGGGCGGTGATGTGGCCGCGGACGCGGTAGTTGCGGACGAGCATGTCGACGCGGTGCTGCATCGCCGAGGCGTCGCCCGCGGCGGGAGCGGGGGCGGCGTGGCCGTTGGACGCGGCGTGGCCGTTGGTGTGGGCGTGGCCGGCGGGGTCGAAGAGGCTCCGGGGCCGGAGGCGGGTGCCGGTGGGCTGGCCGTGGCCCATGCCCCAGGACTCGAAAGTGGTGCGCCAGCCGGGGTCGACGCTGGCCGGGTCGTCGAGGAAGTCGTTGTACAGCTGCTCGACGTAGGCGAGGTTGGCGCTGCTGGGCAAAGAGGGATCGGGCTCTACCATGGCAACCTTTCGTACCCCACAGATCGTGCGGTCATCTGTCGTTAGCATAGCAACTCGGCCGCGCCGTCAGGCGTCGGGCCAGGCGATAAATCGGCGGCGGGCGCAGGGGTGATGTTTAACCATGGCTGGGTATTTGCTGGCAACAATCGGGGGCGGGCTCGGGCTGACCCTGGACGGGTGGGCGGTGATGTGGCCGCG
>JBCDDZ010000083.1:0-10703 GCA_039180025.1 Planctomycetota bacterium | reverse complement strand
GGTGACTTCCTCGACGGCCTTGGTGGGCATGGTTTTGAGGACCAGCCCGGAGGCCTCGTTGTCCAGGGCCAGGAGGAGCACCGCGGCCTTGCGGACGCCGGTGAGGTCGTCGACGGTATCGGTGGATTTGATGGCGGCGAACATGGGCGGTATCGGGGGCGGGGTGCGGGGGGCGGGTTAGTCTTCGGCCTGGACCCATTTGCCCAGGAGGTTGCCGGCGTCGTTGGGGGCGGACTTGATCATCTCGCTGATCTGGTCGGCGAGGTTGCGGGTGCGCAGCTCGTCTTCGTTGACTTCGAGGCCGGCCATGGTGGACTCGAGTTCGTCGGCTTCGCCGATGTGTTCGTCGTCGGTGGGGAGCATGGGCGGGACGCCGGCGAGCTCTTCGACGGTGGGCAGGGCCTCGGGCTTGGTGGCGCGTTTGACCATCATCAGCGCCAGGGCGAGGGAGACGACCGCGAGGGCACCGGCGGAGACGCCGGCGACGAGGTTGGAGTTGGTGACGGTGCCGAGCACCCCCCCGCCGCCGCCGGCGCCGGGGCCGGCGAACTCGGGCTGGAGGAAGGCGAGGTCGTAGACCATGTTGGCTTCGATGATGCCCGGGGCGTTTTCGCTGACGGCGACGAGGGGGGCGACCTGCTTGCGGATGGCTTCGAGCTGGGCGGCCTGGATGGGTTCGAGGGCCTGGTCGGTCGGCGGGTCGGTGGCGTCGGGGTTGTTGGCCTGGAAGATGTTGACGAAGTAGCTGCGGGGGACGTTGATGGTGACGTTGATCTGTTCGACCTGGTGGCCGGCCATCTCGATCTGGGCGGTGGAGGTCAGGAGCTTGTCGCCGAACTCGCTGCGGGCGGTGGTTTCGTTGGTTTCGCTGGCGATTTCGTTGCCCGAATCGATGGTGAGGGTGGTGTTGGACCGGGCCCCGGCTTCGCCGCCGTCCTGGTAGCTGGTCTGGCTGCGCTCGGTGGTTTCTTCGGAACGGAGGGGCTCGGTCTCGGAATACTGGCGTTCTTCGCGGACCTCGCGGCGGACGGCGTTGGTGGCGACTTTGACGGCGACGATGACGCCGGGGATGGTGCGGAGGGTGTCTTCGATTTTTTTACGGTGGTAGTTTTCCTGCTGCTGGACGAGCTCGATGACTTCGGTGGGGATGATGTCGGCGGGGTCGGCGACGGTGTGCTGGCGGCCCTGCTTGGCATCGATCACCACGACGTCTTCGGGGTCGAGCTCGGCGACGGCGCCGCTGACGAGGCCGGCGAACGCGGCGACGAGGTTTTTGTCGATGGCGCGGCTGCCGTTCATGGTGACGGTGACGGACGCGGAGGGCTTGACGGAGGTGCGTCCGAAGCCGACGCGTTCGGGCATGGCGATGACGACCTCGGCGGAGCGGACGCCCTCGAACTTGCGGGCCACGGCGTTGAGGTAGGTCTGGGTGGCGACGAGGAATTTGCGTCGGCCCTGGGCGTCGGTTTCCCAGGGGCTGCCGCCGGTGACGTCGGCGAACGCGGAGGAGGCGTTTTCGGAGAGCATGTCCTCGCGGGCGAGGAAGGCGATGGCGTCCATGTGCTTGGCGGCGGGGACGTAGACCTGTCCGTCGCGGACTTCCGAGGCGATGCCGGCCTGGGTGAGGCGGGCGGCGACCTCGTCGCCGCGGCCGTCGGCGAAGCGGCTGACGGGGACGGTTTCGGGGCGGCCGGCGTAGAGGGTGGCGATGAACCCGACGAGCAGGAGGATGACCACCAGCGACCCGATGAGCAGCTTGGTGGAGGCGGGGAGGCCTTCCATTTGGGCGCGGATGGTGGTCCAGTATTTTCGGGCAAAGTCCATGGGGTCGGCCTCCTGCCGGGGAACATGCTGCGGGGGGTCTTCGCCGAGCCGCCGGCCGGCGTCCTGCCTGGGTCGGGGGTTCGGGGGGGCTTTTTATGGGCTGGGGCTACACGCGGATCTGTTTCACTTCTTCGTAGGCGTCCATCATTTTGTTGCGGACCTGGAGGAGCATCTGGAAGGCGACGTCGGCTTTTTGCTTGGCGATCAGGACGCCGTCGACGTCGTCGCGCCGGCCGGTGGTCAGGTCTTCGATGGCGACCTCGGCGTCTTGCTGGAGGCGGTTGACCTGTTCGATGTTTTTCATCAGGACGTCTTTGAACCCGGGGCCATCGACTTTGGGCGGGGCCAGGGGTTTGCCGGGCTGGAGCGGGGAGACGCCGGCTTGGGGGTTGATGAGGCCGAGGGGGTCGGGCATGGCGGGGTTCGTCGGTGGGGTTACGGGTTAGCGGCAGCGGTCGGGGTCGGGGTCGGGGGCCCGCGGGTTTATGCGAGCAGCCGGAGGGCGGACTGGAGCATGGCCTTGGTGGCCTCGGCGGCCTGGATGTTGGCCTCGTAGGCGCGGGCGATCTCTAGGGCGTTGACCTGTTCGTAGATCGAATCGATGTTGGGGAAATTGACGTAGCCGTCGTCGTCGGCCAGGGGGTGACTGGGCATGAAGCGTTTCTGGAACGGGGCCTGGTCCTCGGCGATCTGCTGGACGTGGACGCCGCGGTCTTTGCCGGTGGCGGGGTCGCCGGGGGCGAGGATGGCGAGCCGGCGGCGGAACGGGACGTTGTTGCCCTGGCCGTCGTCGATCGAGTTCGCGTTGGCGAGGTTGGCCGCAACGGTTTCGAGGCGGGTGCGGTGGGCGACGAGGCCGGAGGTCGAGGTGTCGAGGGCACCAAACATGGGGGGTCCTGGGGTCGGAGGTCGGAAGGCCGAAGCTAAAAATCGCAGGTCAAAGAAAAAACGCTCACGAGCGCGGAACGAAAGCTTCCGGGGGGGTTAGCGGATGGTTTCTCGGATGGCGGTTTGCATGATGCTCATTTCGCTGCGCATGAGTTGGATGCTGACGTTGTGGACGGCGGTGTTCTCGGCGAGGTCCTGCATAATGCGTTCGAGGTCACGGTTGTTTCGGTCGTGGAAGAGGATGTTCTCGTCGAGGGGCTGGGGCCGGGCTTCGAGGCGGTCGGCGTGGAAGGTGAGCTGCTCGGAGCGGGCAAAATCGAGGGGCCCGTCGATGGGCGAGGCGGTGGCGCGGCGGCGGTCGACGGCTTGTCGGAGCTGCTGCTGGAATTCGTGAGGGTTGAGGTCCCGGGGCCGGAAGTGGGGGGTGGAGAGGTTGGCGATGTTGTCGGCGATCACGCCGTGGCGGGCGCCGGTGAACTGGACCATGCGTTCGAGGACGGGCATCGCGCCGCTGTTGAACATGTCGCTGATCATGGGCACACCTCGGTCACGGGGGAGAGAGAGCAAGCGGGGTGCCGACGGGGCGGCCGACCGGGGCCCGCGGCGGGGGCGTGGGGCGCGGGGTGGCGGGCGGCGGGGGTGCGCAGAGGCAGCAGGGGCTGCGCGGCGGCCGCGCAGGAATTGCGCGGGGCGGGGCGGCAGACGGAGGGGTCAGATGGTTTGGGCGACAAGGTTCTGCTCCTTCCATTTTTTGAGTTTGAGGCCCAGGGTCCGGACGCCGATCCCGAGCGCCTCGGCGGCGTGGGTGCGGTTACCGTTGAAGCGTCCCAGGGCGTGGATGATGCGGTCGCGTTCGACCTCTTCGAGGGGGCGGACTTCGTGCGGAGCCGGGGCGAGGGCGGCGGCCGCCACGGGTGTGGCCAGTTGGAGCGGGGGGCTGCCCACCGGGGTGACCGGGGCCGGGGTGGGGGCGGCGACGGCGGGGGCGAGGGGCGGGGCCGGAAGGGTGAGGAGCCAGGGCTGGATCAGGCCGGCGGTGATGGCGGTGGAGCGGGAGAGGACGCTGGCGCGTTCGCAGATGTTTTGGAGTTCGCGGACGTTGCCGGGCCAGTGGTAAGCCTCGAGCAGGGCGAGGGCTTCGTCGTCGCAGCGTTTGGCTTCCTTGCCTTCGCGGAGGGCGACCTGCTGGAGGAAGTGCTGGGCGAGGAGGGTGATGTCGCCGGGGCGGTCGCGGAGGGGAGGCAGGGGGATGGGCAGGACGTTGAGGCGGTAGTAGAGGTCCTGACGGAAGGTGCCCTCGGCGACCGAGCGGGTCAGGTCGCGGTTGGTCGTGGCGATGACCCGGACGTCGACGGACTGGGTGATCGACGAGCCGACGCGTTCGAACTGGCCTTCCTGGAGGACGCGGAGGAGCTTGGCCTGGAGCTGGGGGCTGATCTCGGAGATCTCGTCGAGCAGGAGGGTGCCGCCGTCGGCGAGCTCGAAGCGGCCCTTGCGGAGCTGGTCGGCGCCGGTGAACGCCCCGCGTTCGTGGCCGAACAGCTCCGATTCCAGGAGGCTGCTCGACAGCGCGGCGCAGTTGAGGCAGAGCATGATGCGGTCGTGGCGGGGGGAATGGGCGTGGATGGTGCGGGCGACGACTTCTTTGCCGGCCCCGGATTCGCCCTGGATCAGCACGGTGCCGTGGGAACCGGCGATCTGATGGATCTGCTGGGCGACGGCCTTCATGGCGGGAGACTTGCCCACGAGATTGGGCATCTCGGGGGTGTCGGCCTTGGCGCGGGGGGCGGCCGGTTGGGCGGCGGCGGCGTGGGCGAGGCGGCGGTGCTCGGCGGCGCGGCGGACGACCATGACGAGCTGATCGCCTTCAAAAGGTTTCTGAACGAAGTCGAACGCGCCGGCCTTCATGGCGGAGACGGCGTCGTTGATGCTGCCGTAGGCGGTCATGAGGACGACCGGCGGGGGCGCGTCCTGGGCGGCGAGGGCCTGGAGCAGTTCGAGGCCGTCCATGGTGGGCATCTTGAGGTCGGTGACCACGACGGCGGGCTGGTGCTTGTCGACCATGCGGAGGGCGGCCTGGCCGTTGGCCGCGGCGACCACGGTATAGCCTGCCCGCTGGAGGGTCGCGCCGACGGAGTCGCGCATCATCTGCTTGTCGTCGACCACCAGGATCTTGGTGGGGGTGGGATGAGGGGAGGCGGGCTGGGTCATGTGTCGGATCCTGAAGGGGGCGGGGGCCCGTCGGGGGTCGGGGGGGCGGGGAGCTTGAGGGTGAAGACGGCCCCGCCGTGGTCGGGGTGGTTTTGGACGGAGATCGCCCCGCCGTGGGCGTCCACGATGCGGTGGACGATGGCGAGCCCGAGGCCGGTGCCGGTGGAACGGGTGGTGAAGAACGGGTTGAAGATGCGTTCGGCGGCGTGGTCGGGGAGGCCCGGGCCGGTGTCGGCGACGACGATCTGGTCGGCGGAGACGGCGAGGCTCAGGCGGCGCGGGGCGGGGGTTTGGTCCGGGGCTTGGTCCGTGAAGTCCGGGTTTTGATCCGAGGCTTCTTCCGGAGCGTCTTCCGGGGGAGGGGCCATGGCGTCGGTGGCGTTGCGGACGAGGTTGAGCAGGGCCTGGTGGAGCAGGTCGGGGTCGGCGTGGAGGGTGGGGGTGTCGACGCGGAGGTCGACGGCGATGCCGTGGGCTTCGAGGGCGGGGCGGTGGGCGTCGAGGACGCGCTGGATCAGCGGGCGGGGGTCGAGGGGGCGGGTGCGGGGCTCGAGCTGGCGGGCGAAGGAGAGGACATCGTTGACGATGGCCGAGAGTCCGCGGACGGCCGAGGCGATTTTGGCGGTGTTGTCCGCGGCGAAGCCGAGGCTGCGCGGGTCGCGGCGGGCGGGGGTGAGGTCGTCGGCGACCATCTCGGCGTAGAGCTGGATGGCGGCGAGGGGGTTGCGGATCTCGTGGGCGATGCCGGCGGCCATTTCGCCCAGGGCCGAGAGGCGTTTGCTGCGTTCGAGTTGGGCGTTTTTGGCGGCGAGCTCGCGGTGGAGCTGGGCGACCTGGTTCTGGAGGGTTTCGTGGGAAGCCTGGAGGCGCTCGGCGACGGCCGAGTAGGCCTGGAGAACCTCGGCGAGGTCGGCGGGCTGGAGGGCGGCGGCGGTCATGGGCAGCGGCAAACAGGGAACGGCGAACCGAGTGCAAAGAAGGGATCAGCCACGGGCGTCGGTGAAGCGGGCGGCGGCGGCGGGCGGAGCGGAGGCGTGCCGGCCGGCGTGGGCGCGGTAGGCGTTGATCGCGCGGGGGGCGGTTTTGATTTGGTCGAGCTGCTGACCGACGCGGGCCTTGGAGGTTTCGAGGGTTTTACGGTCGGCGTCGTCGCGGTCGATGATGGTTTGCAAGAGCGACTGGACCTGATCGACGAGCCCACGCAGGGCGGTGCGCTGGGCGGCGGGGGCGGCGTCGGCGATCTGGGTCATGCGGGGGCGGAGCGGGGCGAGATCCTGGTTGGTGGCGGTCAGCCGGTCGACGACCGCCTGGCGCTCGGCGAGGATGCCCAGGAGCGCTTCGGGGTGGCCGTCGGCGATGGTGGCCTGCTGCCGGCCGCTGAGGGCGTCGAGAGATTGATAGAGGTCGCGTTGCCGGGTGAGCAGGTCGAGGAGCCGGTCGATGTCGGGGGCGACGGCGGGCGGGGCACCGAGAGGGGAGCTGGGGGTTCCGGGGGGGGTCATCCTGACCTTCTTTCGCTGGGGGGAGGCGTCCTGCCGACCCGGGATAACTTGCGTTATCGAGGCTATCGACCGGCGGGAGAACGGGGCGTTAGTTTTTTGCGCGGTTGAAAGCGTGGACAGCGCAAGGGTTGCGCCGTGGCGGAGGACACAAGATGTGGGCGGAGCGGGCCTGGGGGGAGGGGGGCGGCCACAAGGGGAGGGGGTGGGGCTACTCGGCGGAGGCGGATTTTTTGTCGAGGAGCTTAAGCTCGCTGGACCAGCGGAGCCAGTCTTCCCAGTGCTGACGGGTCATGGGCATGTCGGGGCGGTCGAAGACTTCGTCGTCCATCTGGCTGAGCTGCCAGAGGGCATTCTGGTTGGCGACGTAGGCTTGTTGAAACTCTTGGAGCTCGCAGTAGGCGTTGACGATCTGGACCTGGGCGACGAGCGAGGCGGGGTGGTCGGACCAGCGCTGGGCGGCCTCGCGGTAGCGGTCGACGGCGACGGTGAAGTCGCGGCGGTCGTAGGCGCAGTCGGCTTTGTAGAAGTAGGCGTTGCGGAGGTAGAGGTTTTCGAGGTCTGAGCGGGCGGCGTCGAAGCGGGCTTCGAGCTCGGTGATGACCTGGTCATAGAACATCTCGGCGTCTCGGAGCCGGTCGGTGCGTTCGGACTGGAAGGCGAGGCGTTGGCGTTCGGAGCGGGCGTTGCGGACCTGGTCGGTGAGGGTGCGGGAGGAGCGGCGGAGGCTGTCGGCGAGCATGTAGCGGAGCACGGGGCCGTCGGGGGTGTGGCCGTAGCGTTCGACGGCGGTGTCGAGACGTTCGATGGCGGAGACGAAGTAGACCGGGTCGTCCTGCCCCTGGAGGTAGTAGGTGCGGGCCAGGTCGACGAGGGCTTCGCGGTAGGTGTCGGATTCGGGGCGGATGCCGGGGTGGCCGTCGACGATGGAGAGGAGGATGCGGACGGCGGCGTCGGGCTGGCCCAGGGCGGTGTGGGAGCGGGCCATGGGGACGAGCGAGGCGTAAGCCCAGTTGCTCTGGGGGTTTTCTTCGATGAGGTCCTTGAAGATGCCCACGGCGGACTCGTACTGGCGGTCGGCCATGTAGGCCTGGGCGAGGTGGTGTCGGGCTTTGAGCTGGTCGCCGTCGTTGGGGCGGGTGGTGACGTACTCGGCGTAGATGTCGATGGCGTTGGCCCAGCGCTGGGCCTTGTCGAAGTTTTCGCCGGCGGCCCAGAGGGACCGGCCGTGGGCCTCGTTGTCGATGACGGTGACGGTGTCGGCGTGGCGTTTGAAGTACTCGGCGGAGCGACCGTAGTGGTGGGCGGCTTCCTGGTAGGCGTTGCGGCGGGCGGCGACGGGCGGGTCGCCGGGGCCGGGCCAGGTGAGCGGGTCCATGGACTCGGCGCGGTCGAGGCGGACCTGGCCGATGGCTTGGTGGATCTGGGCGAACTGCTCGAGCATGGGCCCGGGGAGGGCTTGACCGCCGTCGTAGAGCGGGAGCACGAGGGTGAGGTAGTCCAGCGCGTCTTCATGATCCTCGAGGTCGAGCGAGCGGTCGACGTGGGCGGCGATTTTGGTGGTCAGGTCCTCGCGGCGGGGGTCCCAGGCGGGGGCGGTGTCGAGGAGGTGGGCGATGGCGAGGCGGAAATGGTCGACCGAGTCGGTGACGCGGCGGAGCATGGCTTCGACGTGGGCGCGGCCGATCAGGGCGTCGAGGTACGCCGGGCCGGTGGGGTGTTCTTTGGCGGCGCGGGTGAAGAGGGTGTGGGCGCGTTCTTCGAAACCCTCGCCGCCGACGGCGAGCTCGATCTGGGCGAGGCCGACGAGGATGTCGCCGTTGAGGCGGTCCGCGTCATGGATCATCTGCTGGGTGACAGCGTAGAGGCGTTTGGCGTTGTCGAAGTCGGCGACGTCCTGGTACGCCCGGCCCAGCAGGGCCAGGAGTTCGGGCGCGTCCTTAGCGCCGGCGGCGCGGAGCCGCTGCATCTCGCGGTTGATGTAGTCGATGGCGCGCTGGGGGTCGCGGACATCGAGGTAGTGGCGGGCGCGGAGGGCGGCGAGCCATTGGCGCTGCTCGAGGCGTTTGGTTTTGTTGCGCTCGGCCTGGAGGGTGCGCTCGAAGTGGTCGAGCATGCGGGCGAAGGCGTTGGGGTCGCCGCCGCGGCGGTGTTTCTCGATCAGGTCGCGGATGATCTTGTAGCGGGCGTCGGCCTGGCCGGGGTCCATGCGGTCGACCAGGGCCAAGGCGTCGTCCTCGCGGTTCAGGAGGACCAGGGTTTCGGCCCAGCGCTGCATGGCCAGGCCGTCGAGCGACCGGCCAAGGCGTTCGGCGGTTTCGTAGGCTTCGACGATTTTTTTGAGCTGGGCGGTGGACTCGGGTACGTCGACGGGGACCGGGTAGAGGTCCTGGTAGACGAGCCAGTCGTGGTCGCCGAGGTACTGGTAGTAGCGGGCGCGGATGGGGTTTTCCTGCTGACGCAGACCCTCCTGGGTCATGAGGTTCATCCGCTGGCGGGCCTCTTCGGGGTTCTCCGCGGCGAGGTACTGCTGGACGGTGTCGAGCATGCCGGGGTAGTCCGGCGGGGTGAAGCGGGGCTTGGCGAGGAACAGCCCGACGCTTAGGAGCAGGATGCCCACCAGGAGCACGGGGAGCTGCCAGACCTGGGTCCAGGACGCGGTCTTGGGGGCGGCGGCGGGCTGGGGGAGGTCGGCCATGGCGGGCGGATCAGCAAGACGGTGAACGCGGGTCGGACACGCGGGCGGCGCACCACGGGCGCAGCGGTCCCAGAAGATACTTATCGGCCCGAGGGACGCCGAGACTTTGAGGAATCGGGGGTACGGGCTGCGAGAGTGAGCACGACCGCTTCTGCGCGTCAACCCGGCACGTGCCGATACACGCTCGATTTACGAGGGATATGCCGTTCGCGAGCGGGGGTGAGGCTAGGGCGGGGCGTGCGGAGTGGGCGGCGGCGGCCCGGAGCGGGTTAGAGGACTTCGCGGGCGCTGGGGAAGGACCCGAGGACGGTGAGCTGGAGGCAGTGCTGCTTGGCCTCGGCGAGGGCGGCGGCGACGTGGGGCTGGTCGATATGGCCCTGGAGGTCGACGAAGAAGTAGTACTCCCAGTTCATGCGTTGGCTGGGTCGTTCGGCGAGGCGGGTGAGGTTCAGGCCGTGGTCGCGGAAGACGTTGAGGACGTCGGTGAGGGCGCCGGCCTTGTGCTCGGTGGTGAAGAGGACCGAGGTCTTGTCGTCGCCCGAGGGCTTGGCGTTTTGGCGGGCGATGACGGAGAAGCGGGTTTCGTTGTTGGGGTTGTCCTCGATGTTTTCGAACAGGACGGGGATGTCGTTGAGCTGGGCGGCGAGGGTGGAGCCGATGGCGGCGCTGCCGGGCTCGGCGGCGGCGAGGGCGGCGGCCTGGGAGGTCGAGACGGTGGCGACCTGCTCGGCGGCGGGTAGCTGGGCGGCGAGCCAGCGGCGGCACTGGCCCAGGGCCTGCTGGTGCGAGTAGACGCGGGTGATCTCGGGCAGCGGCTGGCGGGACAGGAGGTTGTGGTGGATGGCGAGGCGGACCTCGGCGGCGATCTTGACGGGGGTGTCGAGGAAGCAGTCGAGGGACGCGGTGACGCCGCCGTGGGTCGAGTTTTCGATGGGGATCAGGCCGTAGTCGACGTGCCCGCGGGCGACGCCGTCGAAGATGGCGGGGAAGTCGGTGAGCTCGTCGTAGTCGACCGAGGCGCCGAATTTGCGGCGGGCGGCGAGGTGCGAGAAGCTGCCCGGCGGGCCAAGGTAGCCGATCCGCAGAGCCCGTTCGAGGGCGAAGCTGCCGGACATCAGCTCGCGCCAGATCGCTTGGACGCAGGCGTCGGGGAGCGGGCCCTGGTTGGCGGCGCGGATCTTTTGCATGACCGCGTGTTCGCGGTCCGGGGCGTAGATGGGGACGGCCTCGCCGGCGGCACGTTTGATCTGCCCGACCTCGATGACGATGTCGGCACGCTGGTTGAGCAGGTGGATGATTTTTTCGTCGAGGTCGTCGATGCGCTGGCGGAGCGGGGCGAGTTGACGTTGGGCCTCGTCGGAGGCGTCGGGGCCGGGGGGCGGCGGGGTGTCGAGGGGAGAGGGGTCCGCGGGCATGGCGGAGATTGTAACGCGGGGCGAGGTTGTCGGAACGGGGAGGGCGCACGCCGGAGGGCGGGGCGACGGAGCTTGCCGGGGCGATTCAGGGTTGGGTTGAGGGCACTCCGGGTGCACTCCGCGGGGTCCAGGGGGCTCCGGGGGGATTCCGGGGGGGGTGGGGGAGGT
>JBCDDZ010000082.1:0-10764 GCA_039180025.1 Planctomycetota bacterium | reverse complement strand
GCCGGCGGGGCCGGGGGGGGAAGGGGAGCGGGAGGGGGGCGAGGTCATGGGCGGGGTTTAGCCGTTCACGATGCGGTTGGCGTAGCCGCGGCCGGGCTTGACGAAGGGTTTCTTGGCGGGGGTGGTGGGGGGGTTGCCTTCGACGTGGTTGTTTTCCGCGGGGGCGGGGTTTTCGGCGGGCTTGACGTTGCCGTCGACGTCGCCGTGCTCATCGAGGGGGAGGGTTTTTTGCCGGCGGGGCTTGGATTTGGTTTTGGATTTGGCGTCGTCGCCGGCGGCACGGGAGCGTCGCCGACGGGTTTTTTGACCTTCGTTGTCGGTGTTTTTGGATGCGGCGGGGCGCTTGGAGCGGGACCTGGACGGGGCCTCGGCGGCGGGCGCGTCGGGGTTGCCGTCGGCGTCGGCCGCGGCGTCCGGGAGGTCGGAAGGGTTGTTTTCGGTCGGGGTGGTTTTTTTCTTGCTGCGGGAGCGGCGTCTGCGGCCTTTTTTGGGCACGGCGTCGGGGCGGTCGCTGGCCTCGGTGGAGGGATCGGACGAGGCCTCGGCTATGGCCGGCTGGTTTTCTGGTGCGTCGTGAGACGTCTCGGGCGACTCGTTCTCGTCCGCGTCGTCGCGGGGCGCGGCGGATGATTCCGGGTCGGCCGTTTTTTCCGGGAGCGCGGCCTCGGCCTCGGCGGGGGGGGCGTCGTCGCCGGATCGTCGGCTGCGGCCTCGGCCGCCGCGGCGGCGTCGGCGTCGGGGGGAGGGGGGGGGCGCTTCGGCGGAGCCGTCCGGGTCGGGGGGGGTGGCGTCGTCGTTCTCGTTCTCGTCCGCGTCGTCGTCGGGCCCGTCGATGCCGCGGGAGTGCTGGCCGGGGGCGTCGAGGGCTTCGGGCGTGGACGGTTCGGTGTCGTCGTTCGCGGGGTCGGGCGTTTCCTGTCCGGCTTCGACGGGTTCACCCTGGTCATCGTCGCCCAGCGGGAGCTCGAGGTCGTCGAGCTCGCGGAAGCTGGACTCGTCGGCGGGCTTGAGGCGTTTGAGGTAGGTCTCGGGGTCGGCGTGGAGGGCGACGCCCTTGTCGCTGAGGGCTTCGATGTGGACGTGGTCGATGGTGCTGCCGCCGACGCGGACCATGACGGTCTTGCCGTACTGTTTTTCGAGGTGGACGAGTTCGCCGCGTTTGCGGTTGAGGATGTGGAAGGCGACGTCGGGGCTGATGGTCAGCTCGATCCGGGCGACGTCGTCGCGGTGCATGACCAGGGCGAGGCGGCGCATCACGCTGAGGATGACGGACTCGGGGCTCATGCTGTAGCCGCGGCCGTTGCAGTGGTGGCATTCCTGGTAGATGGAGGTTTTGAGCGACGGGCGCATGCGTTGGCGAGTCATCTCGAGGAGGCCGAACTGCGAGATGGGGCCGACACGGGTGCGGGCGCGGTCTTTTTTGAGGTTGTTGCGGAAGCGGGTCTCGACGGTCTTGCGGTTTTTGAGCGGCCGCATGTCGATGAGGTCGAGGACCACGAGCCCGCCGAGGTCGCGGAGGCGGAGTTGGCGGGCGATCTCGTCGACGGCTTCGAGGTTGGTTTTGTAGGCGTTGGTCTCGGCGTCGCGGGCGGCGCGGGACTTGCCGGAGTTCACGTCGATGGCGACGAGTGCCTCGGTCTGGTCGATCACCAGGGCGCCGCCCGAGGGGAGCGGGACCTCGCGGGCGTTCATGTGGTCGAGCTGCTGCTCGATGCCCAGGCGGTGGAAGAGCGGGACCGGGTCGTCGTAGTAGACGACCTTGGATTTGGTGCGGGGGTTGGCGACGGCGAGGAAGTCGCGGGCGCGGGCGGCGGCGACCGGGTCGTCGACGACGATGCGGTCGATGTCGCTGTTGAACACGTCGCGGATGGTGCGGATGACCAGGTCGGACTCGGCGTAGAGCTCGGCGGTTTTGGCGCGGCCCTTGCGTTTGCGTTCGATGTTTTTCCAGAGGCGCTGGAGATAGGAGAGGTCGCGTTTGAGGTCGGTTTTGGTTTGACCGATGCCGGCGGTGCGGACGATGAAGCCGAACTCTTTGGGCGGGTCGAGGGTCTTGAGGATGTCGCGCATCTCGCGGCGGGCCTCGTCGTCGTCGACCTTGCGGGACACGCCGTGCTTCTGCATGTCGGGCATCATGACGAGGAAGCGGCCGGGGATCGAGAGGTAGCTGGTGAGGGTCGGGCCCTTGGTGCCGATGCCTTCTTTGAGGACCTGGACGAGGACTTCCTGGCCGCGTTTGAGGCATTTCTGGATGGGCGGGCGTTCGTGGCGAGCGGTCTTGTGGCCGACCTTTTCGAATTCCTCGCGGTCCTTGCCGGGGAAGTACTTGGGGTGGAGGTCGGAGATGTGGAGGAAGCCGTTGCGTTCGAGGCCGAAGTCGACGAACGCGGCCTGGATGGCGGGTTCGACGTTGGTGACGCGGCCTTTATAGATGTTGGAGACGTGGGACTCGGTGGAAGCGCGTTCCTGATAGAACTCTTCGAGCTTGCCGTCTTCGATGACCGCGATCCGGCATTCTTCGCCGGGGACGTGGTTGATGAGCATTTCGGTTTTGGGCACGGGGGGGCAGTTATGTCCGAGGCCGGTAGGCGAGGCGGGAGGTCAGGGGAGCCGCCGCGGCCGGGTTCGGCGCGGGCTCGGTCTTGGTCTCGTGCTCGGTCTCACCGGCATCAAACATCCTTGTTTTGGGCGTCCCGGGGTCGCTCAGCCTCGGGCAGGTTCGCCCGGCGATCGACACGGTCGGCAGTTTTGGCGGAGGCGTTTTAGTAGTCGATGGAACGTCCATCGAACGCCGTGGGCATGATCTTATTGACCTCGTCCTTGAGGTAGTTGAGGACTTCGCGGTCCGAATCGAAGCCGGCGGCCTTCCGGGCGATGCGTCGGCACTGTTCTTTGCTGACGGCCCGGATGAGGCGCTTAACCTCGGGGATCGCCGGCGGGGTCATGGAGAACGAGCGGAGCCCGAGCCCAATCAACAGCATAGTGTATTCCGGCTGGCCCGCCATCTCGCCGCAGAGGCTGACCCGGGTTCCGGTCCTATCGGCCACACGGACGACTTCCTTGATGAGGGTCACCACCGCGGGGTGGGCCGCGGAGTAGAGGCTGGCGATCCGCTCGTTGCCGCGGTCCACCGCGACGGTGTACTGGATCAGGTCGTTGGTCCCGATGCTGAAGAAATCGACTTCTTTGGCGAAGGTGACCGCCTGGATCGCGGCGGAGGGGACCTCGATCATCATCCCGATCGGGATGTCCTGGGCGAAGGGGATGTCCTGCTCTTCGAGGTCTTCTTTCACGTCCTGGAGGATCATCTTGGCTTGGCGGAGCTCCATGATGTTGGAGATCAGGGGGAACATGATCTGGATCGGGCCGTGCACGCTGGCGCGGAGGACGGCGCGGAGCTGGGTGCGGAACAGCGGCAGGTTCTGGAGGCAGAGGCGGATGGAGCGGAGCCCGAGGAAGGGGTTGCGCTCCATCATCAGGGGCGCGGCGAGCTCGGCGGACTCGGGCACCTTGTCGGCGCCCAGGTCGAGCGTGCGGATGGTCAGCGGGAGGCCGCCGAGGTTTTGTAGGGTCTGGACGTAGGTTTTGTATTGTTCGTCTTCGGTGGGCTCGTGGTCGGCCGAGAGGAAGAGGAACTCGGTGCGGTAGAGGCCGATCCCTACGGCACCGCTCTGGAGGGCTTCGGGGACCTCGGTGGGGAACTCGATGTTGCCCAGGAGATTGATCTCCGTGCCGTCGCGGGTGACGGCGGGCTCGTCGCGGAGCTTGGCCAGCTCGACGCCGAGCTTTTTGATGCGCCGGGCCTCCTGCTTGTATTCGAGGAGCTGCGCGGCGTCGGGGTCGACGATGATGACGCCGCGGTAGCCGTCGATGATGACGGTGTCGCCCGAGTCGACGCGCTGGGTCAGGTCTTCGAGCCCGACGATCGCGGGGATCCCCAGGGCGTGGGCGAGGATGGCGGTGTGGCTGGTGCGTCCCCCGGCGTCGGTGGCGAGGGCTTTGATCTTGTTTTTGTCGAGGGTGGCGGTTTGGCTGGGCGTGAGGTCGCGGGCGATCACGATCGACGGGGCGTCGATCTTCGACAGGTCGTTGCGGCCCGTCGAGATCAGGTGCCGCAGGATCCGGCGGCGCAGGTCGTCGATGTCCGTGACCCGGTCGCGGAAGTAGCGGTCCTGGTGCGCGAGGAAGGTCTTGGACAGCTTGTCCATCACCGAGTACACGGCGAACTCGGCGGTGACCCGCTGGGTCCGGACCATCGCGCGGAACTGCTCGGTCAGCGACGGGTCGGCGAGCATGCCCAAGTGGAACACGAAGATCTTGGCCAGCTCCTCGCCCAGCGACGCGGCGGTCTGCTCGCGGACCTCGGTGAGCTGGCGGATCGACTCTTCGATCGCCCGGTCGACCCGGCGGACGTGGTGGTCGACCAACGCTATCGGGATCAGGCGGCGCGGCACCGCCCGGTCCTCGGCGTCGAGGACCACGGCCTTGTAGATCGCCACGCCGGGCGACACCGGGATGCCTTTTTTTACGAACATCGCCTTAGCTTATCGGCTGGACGCGCGGGTGTCGGCTACGCCGCTCACGCCCGCGTCCACCGCATCGGCTTGGCGTGGGCTTCCCGGACGATCAGGCCCTTCGCTTCGAGGTCGAGCTGCACGGTCTTGGACCACCAGCCCGCCTTCGATCCGCCGGGCCAGAGGTCGTCGGGCAGCTTCGGCGTGAGCTCCGCGATCATCTGCTTATGGGTCAGCCCGGGCGACTTCTTCGGCAGCACCGACAGCAAAGCCTTGCGCATCGCTTGGTACTTCACCTTGTCGACCCGGCGGGTGTGGCCGGGGACGTTGACGTTTTCGACCTCGATTTTTTCGCTCATCGCGAAGTCTCCGAGTGGGCAATCAAATGCCGAACGCCGTCTCGCTGATTTAAATACCCGCGGCCTTCTTCAGCTTCGCGACCATGTCGGTTTTCTCCCAGGTGAACGTGTCGTACGACTTCCCGTTTACCTTGATCTTCCCGGGGGTCCGGCCGAAGTGGCCGTGGCTGGCGGTGGGGGAGAAGATGGGGTGTCGGAGCTTGAGGTGGGTGAGGATGCCGTTGGGCGTCAGGGGGAACAGGTCGCGGACGATGCGGGTGATCTCGGGTTCGGGGAGCTTGCCGGACTTGTAGGTGTCGACGTGGATCGACGTAGGCTCGGGCACGCCGATGGCGTAGGAGAGCTGGACCTCGCAGACTTCACAGAGCCGGGCGGCGACGAGGTTTTTGGCGATGTAGCGGGCCATGTACGCGGCGGAGCGGTCGACCTTCGAGGGGTCTTTACCGGAGAACGCGCCGCCGCCGTGGCGTCCGCGGCCGCCGTAGGTGTCAACGATGATCTTGCGGCCGGTGAGCCCGACGTCGCCGTGCGGCCCGCCGATCTCGAACTGCCCGGTGGGGTTGACGTGGATGGTGACGGTCTTGGGGTCGTACAGCTTCTTGGGCATGCACGGCTCGATGATGTGTTTGATGACCGCCCGCTTGAGTTTTTCCTGCTGGGCCTTGCCGTTCCAGTCGGCGGTGTGCTGGGTCGAGAGCACGACGGTGTCGATCCGCACGGGCTTGTTATTCAGGTCGTATTCGACGGTGACCTGGCTTTTGGCGTCGGGGCGGAGGCCCTTGATCAGGGGCTTGCGGGCGGCGCGGACCTTGGCGTGCTTGTCGACCAGCTTGTGGCTCAGGTCGATGGGCAGCGGCATGAGGTCGGTCGTCTCGCGGCAAGCGAAGCCGAACATGAGGCCTTGGTCGCCGGCACCTTGTTCTTTGTGCAGGCCCTCGCCCTCGCTGACGCCCTGGGAGATGTCGGCCGACTGGCTGTGCATCACCCGCATCACGGCGCAGGTGTCGGCGTCAAACTTCATCCCCAGGTCGCCGGCGTAGCCGATCTTGCGGATCGTGTCGCGGACGGTCCGCTCGGCGTTGTTGAGCGCCTCGACGGCCTTGGGGTTGTGGACCGTGATCTCGCCGCCGACGACGACCAGCCCGGTGGTGCAGAACGTCTCGCAGGCCACCCGCGCCCGGGGGTCCACCGCGAGCAGGCTGTCCAGGATCGCGTCACTGACGGCGTCCGAGACCTTGTCGGGGTGGCCCATCGAGACGGACTCGGAGGTGAACAAGTAGTGCTCGTCGGGCGTGGTCTGGCGGGGCGTGCGGGAGGCGGGGGCGGTTTTTTTGGGCGGGGCCATGCGGGGTTCCTATCGATCGGAATGGGAGAGGGGCCACGTGTTTTAGCGGGTCGAACCCGCTTGAGCAACGGGCCGCCTCGTTCGGGCCGGGCAGATTTATCGGAAGCCCTACCCGCGTCCGCGGCCAATACCCCGGCCTCGGCGACCGATAAATCGTCGGCGATCTGAGAATCCACCCGAGTCGGCACGCCGGCCGATAGCGGCCCTGGCGCGGCCGTAGACCCGCCGCCCCCGGAGCCCCGCCATGCTCGACCCCGCCAAACCTTTCTCCGCCCGGCCCTCGGCCCAGGCCCACCCCGCCGCCGCGGTCAAGGCCGACCTCACCGGCCTGCTGGACCGCGCCCGCGACGAACGCTTCCGACTCTTAAAGATGCTCAAAGACGCCCGCGCCGAAGTCGCGGTCACGCTCGATCCCTCCGCCTCCGTCACCGCAGATAAGCAAGAAACTCCGGCGTCGGCTTTGCCCGCGCCGCCCGCTCAGTTCCAGGCGCTGCTCGACAAGCTCGCCGCGCTCGACGCCAAACTCGACGCGAAGCTGCACCGGCTGACCCAGCACACCGACGCGAAGCTGGACCGCATGGAACAGCTCGACCGCCGCATTACCATGCTGACCGAACGCCTCGCCGGTCAGGCCGCCGACGGCCACGCGGTCCGGCGCGACCTCGCCGCCGCGCTCGGCCGCGCGGCCCCGCTCTCGACGCAGGTCGGCGAGCAACTCGAGCGTTTCGACGCCCACCTCGAAGCCTACGGCCGGGACGCCGCCGAGGCGTTCGCGCGGCAGGCCGCCGACCGCCAGGGGCAGCTTCTGGCCGACCTCGACGCCGCGCTCGTTTCCCGCCGATCCGGCCTGGACGACGCCTTGGCCGAGTCTTATGCGGCGGCGGAGCACGAGCTGACCGCGAGGTTCAACGGCCTGGCCGAGACGCTGGAGCGCAAAGCGCAGGATCTTTTAGCGCGGACCGAGGCGACCGCCGACGCCGCGTTGACACGGGTCCGGAAACAGGTGGTCGAAGCCATGGCCCGGTCCCACGAGACGAGCGAAGCGTTCCGCGACCAGCTCGGTCGGCACCGCGAGGCGCACCGCGAACACCTTACGGAGATCGCCGACACCGCCGACGCCGAGCTCCAGCTCCACGCCCAGCGGCTCGACGAGACGATGACCGGCCTCGCCGAGCTGTTCGACGGCCAGGCCGACGCCATCCTCGCCGACCTCCAGGACCGTGCGACCGCGCTGCTCGACCAGATGGCGGCCCAGGTCCAGCGTCTGTCCGACCGGGACGAGCCGCACGACCCGTCCCGCGGCGACGACCAGCGTCACGCGGCCTAACCCGTCCCCGCTTGGCATACCCCGCGGTTGTTTGGGGGCTGTCTTTGCGCGGCGGCCGAACTTTGCGGACGCATGCGGTGTGACCCAAGCTTTATCCGCGTTTCGCCCACCGCTCGCAGACCGGCTGGTTTGACGAGGGCGCGGGTGTGCTCGGGTACCCCGCCTACCGCTTGGAGGACGGTCTTATGGATCGTGGATAGGGCGGCTTCCAGGGCACGCTTGATGAGAAGGAATCCGCACCGGCGCGGTACCGGTAGCACGTCTCGGAGCGGCGGGTTACCTTCACGGGATGAACACCCCCCCCGACCCCACTGCCGCCGTGAAGACCCGCCTCGAAAAAGACTCCATGGGCGAAATGCCTGTCCCCGCCGACGCCCTCTACGGCGCGTCCACCGCCCGGGCCGTGCAAAACTTCCCGATCGCCAACCGCCCGTTGCCCCCGGCGGTGATCCACGCCTTCGGCCACCTCAAGGCCGCCTGCGCCCAAGCCAACCAAGACCTCGGCAAGCTCGACCCCAAGCTTGCCGCCGCCATTATCGCCGCCGCCGATGAAGTTGCCGCCGGCCAACACGACGCCCATTTCCCCGTCGACGTCTACCAGACCGGCAGCGGCACCAGCACCAACATGAACGCCAACGAGGTCATCGCCGCCGTCGCCAACGACAAGCTGGGCCTCGGCGCGACCACCAAAGCCGAAGGCGGCGTCCACCCTAACGACCACGTCAACATGGGGCAGAGCAGCAACGACACGTTCCCCACCGCGATGCACATCGCCGCGGCAGTGTCATTGCAGAAGCTTGAAGTGGCGTTGAATGACTTACATTCAAAGCTGCTTCATCTTTCCGAAGCCTACGACGCCATCATCAAGACCGGGCGAACCCACCTGATGGATGCAACTCCCATTCGGCTCGGGCAGGTATTCGATGGATATTCCACTCAGGTCCGCTCTGGCCGGGATCGGTCCCGGCATGGTCGTGAACAGATCTTGGCCAATATGCCGATCGGCGGAACCGCTGTTGGTACCGGCATCAATGCGCACCCGGAATTTGCCGGGCGTGTTTGTCAGACACTTTCGGGAGCGCTTGGCCTTGATTTTTCGGAAGCCGGTTCACATCCCGAAGCGCAAGCAGCCAAAGATGACTTTGTGTCCGCCCACGGCCACCTCAAAACCATCGCCGTCTCCCTCTCCAAAATCGCCAACGACATCCGCCACCTCGGCTCGGGCCCGCGCTGCGGCCTCGGCGAGCTCAACCTCCCCGCGATCCAGCCCGGCTCGTCGATCATGCCCGGCAAGGTCAACCCCGTCATCTGCGAATCCGTCATGCAGGTCGCCTGCCGCGTGATCGGCAACGACGCCACCGTCACCATGGCCGGCCTGGGCGGCGTCGGCTCCATCTTCGAGCTCAACGTCGCCATGCCCGTCATGATCGACGCCTTCCTCGAATCCGTCGAATTGCTCGCCAACGTGTCCAACGTCTTCGTCGATAAGCTGCTCAAAGACCTTACCGTCAACGAAGAACGCTGTACCGAGTTGCTCGAAGCCTCGCTCATGACCATCACCGCGCTGGCCCCCGAAGTCGGCTACGACAAATGCAGCGCCCTCGCCAAGCAGGCTCACCAGGAAGGCAAGACCATCAAGCAGCTCGTCGGCGAGTTGGAGCTGATGCCCGCCGAGCGGTTGGCCGAGCTGATGGACTACGACGCGATGACTCGGCCGAGCGCGTAGCGGCGACGGCTTAAACGGGGTGTGCCGGTTTGGGTTCGGCGTGGTGTTTGGACGCGCGAGGCTTCCGCGACACTTTAGCTAAGGTGAGGTATGCGACGAGGCGTCTGGTGGATCGCGTGGGGGGTGGGTTTGGTTTTTGCCGGGGCGGCGGCCGGCCAGCCGGACACCGAGGCGCAGTTGGAAACCACCGAACAGACGGTGCGGGTCGACGACTCGGCGGCCGACGTCGATATCGCCGAGCGGCTGCGGGAAATCTTCACCGCGTCGGGGAGGTACGACGGGCTGGTGGTCGAGGTCCGCGACGGGATCGTGTTCATCGACGGGGTCGCGACGCAGGACGACCACAAGCAGTGGGCGACCGACCTGGCGCGGCGGACCGAGGACGTCGTGGCGGTGGTGAATAACCTGGAGGTCGTGCCGCCGCCGGTGTTGGAGCAGGTGACGTTCACGGCGGAGCTGATCGACATCGGGCGGGAGGCGCTGCGGTCGCTGCCGTGGGTGGGGCTGGGGCTGGTGATCCTGGCGGTGTCGTTGGTGGTGGCGTGGTTGGTGGTGCGGCTGATCGATTGGCCGCTGCGGCGGGCGACGGACAGCCGGCTGCTGCGGAACGTGGCGCGCAAGGCGGCGGGGCTGGTTGTGGTGGTGGCCGGGGTGGTGTTGTTCCTGCGGGTGTCGGGGCTGACGGCCGTGGCGCTCACGGTGCTCAGCGGCACGGGGCTGTTCGGGCTGATCGTGGGGTTTGCGTTCCGGGACATCGCGGAGAATTTCCTGGCGTCGATTTTGTTGTCGGTCCAGACGCCGTTCCGGCTGGGCGACGTGATCGAGGTGGCGGGGTACACCGGCGTGGTGCAGAAGGTCACGCCGCGGGGCACGGTGCTGGTCGACTTCGACGGCAACCACATCCAGATCGCCAACAGCACGGTATACAAATCGACGCTCAAGAACCTGACGGCGAACCCGCAGATGCGGGTCCAGATCGATTTGGGCATCGGCTACGACGCCAGCGTGAAGCGGGCGCAGGAGGTCGTGATGGACCTGCTGCGTGGGCATTCGGCGGTGCTGGACGACCCCGAGCCGATGGTGCTGGTCGACACGCTCGGGGCGGCGACGATCAACCTGCGGATCTACTTTTGGATCGACGGGCACGAGCACAGCCTGCTGAAGATCAAGTCGGCGGTGGTGCGGCGGGCGCTGCGGGCGGTGGAGCGGGCGGGGATCAGCCTGCCGGACGAGGCGCGGGAGGTGATCTTCCCGCAGGGCGTGCCGGTGGCGGGCGGCGGGGGGGAAGCGGACCGGGAGGCGGTGGAGCGGGCGTCGGCCGAGCAGCGGCAGCGGCGGGACGACGCGGCGGCCGCGGACCTGGCCGAGGAGACGACCGAGGCGGAAGGCGGGCTGACCAGCGAGGTGCCGGAGATCCGGGAGCAGGCGGCGCGTTCGCGTGAGCCCGAGGGCGGGCCGGGGATCGTGGATTAGCTCGAGGACTCGGGTGGGGG
>JBCDDZ010000081.1:0-11083 GCA_039180025.1 Planctomycetota bacterium | reverse complement strand
TTTCAAACCCCGACGCTTCGGGGTGACTCCCGGAACCGCCCCCGGAAGTGTCCTCAGAAGCCCCCTCGAAATCGCCCCCGGAAGGATCCCCGGCAGCGTCCCCGGGCCTTTTCCCGGCGGCACCCGCCGCCTTATCTCCAGCAGCGCTCCCGGAAGCCCCCCTCACCGCGGCCCCGACCGTTTCCGCCGCCACCGCCTGCTCGGGCTGCGCCCCGCGGCGGCCCCGCCCGACCACCCCCCGGATCTCCACCACTTCCGCCGGCCCCACCGCGAACACCCGGTCCCCCCGCCGCGGACGCACTACCTTCATTCCCGTAAACGCCCCGAACGCCGGCAGCGTCACCGCCCGGCGGGTGAAATAAAAACACGCCACCCGCAGCCGCGACTTGCCCCGCCCCTCCAGCACCACCGCCGGATGGACGTGCCCGCACACCGCCACCGCCTGGTTCACGACACAAGGCTCGTGCGCGAACGCCACCGCGCCGTCCCGCTCGTCACGCCAGGGCCCCGCCACGCAACGCACCCCGACCTCCGCCGGCGGGTCCCCCGCCTGACGGTCGTGGTTCCCCCGCACGTTCACCACCTCCAGCCCGTCCCACCCCCGCCGCCAGGCCACCAATCGCTCGATCAAAGCCTCCGTCACCCCGCCCCGCGAATGGAAAAAATCCCCGACCACCATCAGCCGCTCCGCCCCCGTGGCACGCAGCGCGATATCCAGCCGCTCCAGGTTATGCCTTGTCGTCCCCCGCGGCACCGGCACCCCCGCGCCGCGGAAATGCTCCGCCTTCCCGAAGTGCGGGTCCGCCACCACCAGCGTCCGCCCTTCCTGCCAGTACGCCGTCCGGTCCGACCGCAGCGTCCACGTCTGGCCGCCCCATTCCAATTCGCTCATCGCCGGAGTCCTTTCCGTACGGGGTTTCATTATTCGGTCACGCATCGCTGAGCCGCCTTACAAACCCTCCGCCGCGGCTTCCAGCCGCACCACCATCTTACCCACCTGCTCCTGCCACGACTGACTGCTCATATGCTGTTCCCGCAGCCGCTCGGCCCACAACGGAAACGCCAACGGTGTCAGCCGCTCGGTCGCGACGATTTCCAGCTCCGCCTCCGCCAGCACCGCCAGCGACGCCCGCAGCCGACGGACCTCGAGCTGCTGCTCCAGCACCTCCCGCCGCGCCTGATCCAAGAGCAGGTTCTCCGGATCGAAATCCGTAAAGACATCGTAAAAAAGCTCCGACGACGCCTGGAGATGTCGGTTCGCCACCGGCTGCCCCGGGAACCCCGTCGTAATCAGCCCCGCCACCCGCGCGATATCCCGGAACGCCCGCCGCGCGAGCTGCGAAGTGTTCAGCGCTTCAAGCAGGTCTTCCAGCAGCCGCTCCGCACTGAGCAGCTCCCGCCACGCCGCCGCGTCGAGCCCCAGCGGCTCGGCCAACAGCAGCTCGATGCCGTAGTCGTTCACCGTCACCGTCACCGCCCGCGGCGCCTCGGCCGTCAACCGGTACGCCAGCAGCGTCCCGAGCCCCTCGTGGACCAGCCGACCCTGCAACGGATACATAAACACGTGCGCCCCGTCCCGCGTCCCGGTCGTCTCCATCAGCAGCCGCCCCGCCCCCGGCACCACCGACCACGCCGCCTGCAAATCGAGCAGCGGCCCGATCGCCCGTACCTCCACAGGGTCCCCCGGCCCCACCCCCGCCCGCGCCCGGTCCAGCCGCGCCCGCACCGCGTCCGCCAACTGCGTCGACAGCGGCGTCCGCCCCCCCTGCCACCGCGGCACCTGGGCTTTTTTCCCCCGCGCCTTGCGCACCGTCGCCACCATCGCCCGTACCCGCACCAGCTCCAGAAGGTGTCCGGCAAACACGAATTTATCGCCCGGCCGCAGGAAGCCGACAAAGCTCTCCTCTACCGTCCCCAGCTTCTTCCCGTTCGCGAAACGCACCGCGATCGACGTGTCCGACGTGATCGTCCCGATCCCCATCCGGTGGTTCCGCGCGATCTTGGGCGACGCCACCCCGTACCGCCCGTCCTCCCCCTGCACCACCCGCGCGTACTGCGGGTACACCTTCAGCGTCTCGCCCCCCCGCCGCACGAAGTCCAAACACCACGACCACTCCGCGTCCGACAGCCCCCGGTACGCGTGCGTGGTCCGGACCTCGGCCAGCATCGCCCGCGCTTCGAATCCGCCGCCCATCGCACACGTGACCAGGTGCTGTACCAGCACGTCCAGCGGGCGGTCCAGCGGCCGCCGCGACTCGATCTCGCCCCGCTCCGCCGCGTCCCGCGCCGCCGCGAAATCCAGGATCTCCAGCGCATGCGTCGGCACCCCCACCACCCGGCTCACCTTCCCCGGCTGGTGCCCGCTCCGCCCCGCCCGCTGCAGCAGCCGACCCACCCCCTTGGGCGACGCCACCTGAATCACCTGCTCCACCGGCGAAAAATCCACCCCCAGGTCCAGGCTCGACGTGCATACGCAGCAGCGCAGCCCCCCCGACCGCAGCAGGTCCTCCACCGCCGCCCGCTTCTTCCGGTCGATCGAGCCGTGGTGCAGCGCCACCTCCCCCAGCCACCCCGGCCGGGCGGCGGAGATCTCGTTGAACCAGATCTCCGCCTGCGACCGCGTGTTCGTAAACAGCAGCGTGCTGCGCGCTTCCTCCAAAACCTCCAGCACCTCGGGCAGCAGCGTCAACCCCAGATGCCCCGCCCACGGGAACCGCTCCACGTCCGCCGGCAGCAGCGTCCGGATCTCGACCGCTTTCCGCCCCGGTCCGTGGATCATCCGCCCGCCGCCGGCACGCGACGCGGACTCTTGCGCTTCTCCCACCCCGTCTGCCGTATCAGCTTTCTTTGCTCCGCCCGATCGCGGCCCCTCCGCCGCCTGCCCCGCTCCCTCAAATCCGCCCGCCCCCCCCGGCCCCACCAGCGTTACCATCGCCTCTTCGAGGTTGCCCAGCGTGGCCGACAGCCCCCATACCGACAGCGTCCGCCCCGCCTCGCCGCTCCACCGTCTCAGCCGCGCCAGGCCCAGTTCCGTCTGCGTGCCCCGCTTGGTCGACATCAGCTCGTGCCACTCGTCCACGATCACCGACTCGACCCGCCGGAACTTCTCCCGGGCGTCGGCGTAGCTTAGCAGCACCGACAAGCTCTCGGGCGTCGTCACCAGCGCGCTGGGCAGCCGCTTGCGCTGCCGCGCCTTCACCGCCGCCGAGACGTCCCCGGTCCGCCGCTCCACCGTCCACGGCAGCCCCAACGCCGCCACCGGCTTCTTGAGCTGCGCCTCGGTATCCGACGCCAGCGCCCGCAGCGGCGTCACCCACAATACCCGCAGCGGCTCGGTCGCCGCCTCCGCCCATGTGGCCGGGTCCGCGTGATCCTCACACCAGCCCATCAGCGCCGGCAGCCACGCCGCGTACGTCTTGCCCATCCCCGTCGGCGCGTGCAGCAGCCCCGATTCCCCGGCCCGCTGCGCGGCCCACGACTCCCGCTGAAACGCGAACGGCTCGCCCACCGTTTCCAAAAACCACGCCTCCACCGCGTTCACGCCCCGCCCCCTTCCGCCGCCCCACCGCGAAGGCTCAGCCGAAGTAGCGCCTGGAGGGATTCGAGCGTGTCCGCCTCCGCCGGCGTCTTGTCCGTCCGCCACCGGTGCATCCGCGGGAAGCGCAGCGCCACCCCCGATTTGTGCCGCTTCGAAACGTTGATCCCTTCAAACGCCAACTCGAACACCAGCTTCGGCTCGACCTGCCGGAAGCTCCCCTTCTTCCCCACCGTGTGCCGCTTAATAAAATGGTCCACCTTCCCGAACTCCGCGTCGGTCAGCCCCGAGTACGCCTTGGCCACCGGCACCAGCTCGCTCTCGCCCGGCACCCCATCCCAGACCGCGAACGTGTAATCCGTAAACAGCGAGCTCCGCCGACCGCTCCCCCGCTGGGCGTACACCATCACGCAGTCCACCGTGTACGGCTCGACCTTCCACTTCCACCACGCCCCCCGCGTCCGCCCCGCCCGATACGGCGAATCCCTCCGCTTGAGCATCACCCCCTCCACCCCACGTTCCCGGGATTCCCCCCGCCGCTGCGCGAGCTCTTCCCAGCTCCCGAACCCGAGCCGCGGCGACCGCCGCAGCGCCGCGTCGTCCACCTGGGCCAAGACCGATTCCAACAAACCCCGCCGCTCGTCGGTCGTTCGGCCGCGCACGTCCTCGCCGCCGAACTCGAGCAAGTCGTACGCCATGAACACCACCGGCACATCCACAAACAGCATCGCCTCCATCCGCTTGCGGTTCAGCCGACGCTGGAGCAGCGCGAACGGCAGCGGCGCATCGTTTTCGTACGCCAGCACCTCGCCGTCCACCACGGTCCCCGGCGGCAGCCCGTCGCCCGCGGCCCGCAGTTCCGGGAACGCCGGGGTGATCAGCTCGTCCCCCCGCGACCAGAGCAGCGTCTCCCCGCCCCGGCGGATCAGCTGCGCCCGGATCCCGTCCCACTTCCACTCCGCCCGCCAGACCCCGGGGTTGCCCAGCGCGGCCGGGTCACTTTCCAGGGACGACGCCAGATAAAACGGGTACGGCCGGGCCACGTCGTCCTCCGTCCCCGCCAGGAGCGCCGCGAACGCCTCGGCCGTCGGCTCGATCGACCGCCCCCCCAGCCGGTGCTGCATCACCGCCGGCTCGACCCCGCCCGGGGCCGCCAGGGCCAGCGCGTTGACCACCACTTTCTTCGCCGCCCCGAACCGGAAGTTCCCCGAAATCAGCTTGTGAAACACGAAACGCTCCGCCGTCTCAAACCGCCGCCACGCCTCTCCCACCGCCACCTTCTGCTCCGCCTCGGTCATCTGCGCCAGCGGCAGGATCCGCCGCTCGACCACCTCGTGCAGCCGCTCGTCCCCGCCCGCCTCCGCCGGGGGCAGCACCAACGCCAGCGTCTCCGACAGGTCCCCCACCGCGCCGTAACACTCGCCAAACAGCCAGGGCTCCAGCCCCGCCGCCTCCGCCGCCCACGCCTTGAGCCGCGGGTAAGGCACCGCCCGGATCAGCTTCTGCCCCGTCAACACCCGCAGCGCCCACACCGCGTCTTCCGGCGGCGCTTCCTCGAAATACCGCCGCAGCGCCGCCGTCTTCTCCGACGTCCGCGTCGTCCGATCAACCTCGGTAAAAAGCCGTGTAAATCGCCGCATGGTCCATCCCAGTCCCCCGCCAAGTCTTCTCCACGCCCCACCCGTTTCTTCAACCCTCGCCTGTCATCCCACGCTACGCAGCGTACCGATCCGTCTCCGATTCACCCGTCGGGGGCGGCCGCCTGACCCTCGGCGTCTCCTTCGTTCTCGACATCTGCCTGACCCTCACCGTCTCCCGCCCGATCCGCTTCGTCGTCCTCCCCCAAGTACCGCGTCGCCACCTCGTCCGCGTCCATCCCCCGCTCCCGCAGGTACCGGGCCAAGACCCCGGTGTACCCGTGGGTCGCCCCCACGCTCTCGCACCCGGTCACCTCGATCGTCTCCAGGAGCCCGCTCCAGTCCGCGTGGTCTGATACCACGAAGCCGCGGTCGACCCCCCGCCGCCGCCGGTTGCCGCGCACCATCATCCAGCCCGACGCGAACGACAACGACGCGGGCGAAAACTTCTTCAGCCACGACGTCCCCAGCACCGACGGCGGCGCGACCACCAGCCCCCGGCCCTTCACCGCTTTCCGGCTCGCCTCGGTCGACGTCGAGACCTCCGGCAGGTCGACCCCCAGCGACCGGTAGACCTCCACGAACCGCTTCACCGACCCGTGGACCACGATCGGCCCCAGCCCCCGATCCACCAGCGACAGCACCCGCTGGGCCTTACCCAGCGCGTACGCAAACACCACACTCGTTCGCCCCGCGTCCCGGTTCTCCGACCACCAATCGTTGATCTGCCCGGCCAGCACCGGTTCCGCCGCCCACCGGTAGATCGGCAGCCCGAACGTACACTCCGTGATCAGCCGGTGGCAGCGCACCGGCTCGAACGCCGCGCACGTCGCGTCCCCCCGCGTCTTGTAGTCCCCCGTCACCACCTCCACCCGGCCACCCACTTCGACCCGCACCTGGGCCGACCCCAGCAAATGCCCCGCCGGATGTAGCGACACCTTCACCCCGTCGATCTCCGTCGCCTCCCCGTACGCCAGGCCCTCGATCCGCGCCCCCGCCTGCACCCGCGGCCGCAGCACCTCAACCCCTATCGCCGAACACAGGTACCGCCGGCTCCCCGGGCTCGCGTGGTCCGCGTGTGCATGGGTCACCACCGCCCGATCCACCGGCCGCCAAGGGTCTACGTAAAAACCTCCCGCCGCGCAGTAAAGCCCCCGCTCCGTCGGCTCGATCAGCCGGCTCGATCCCGCGCCGCTCACGGCCGCATCCCCCGCCCTAGCATCCACAACACCACCCCGCCGCGCACCGTCCAACCCGCCGTCCGCAGCCAGTTCGTCTCCGTCAATACTCGGTGCGCCCCGGCGTCAAACCCGCCCGCCAGCTTCACGTGCTGCGGCACCGACAGCCCGAATGTGACCGCCCAGACCATCAGCAGCGCCCCCAACCCAACCCACGGCAACCCGCCCGCCCCCTCCCGCCCCCACCACGACCCGAGCGCATCCCGCTGCGCCACCAGCCAGACCGCGGTCGCCAGTTCCACCACCATCGGCGGCAGCACCACCCACGTCGTCCGCCGGGCGTGCCGTGTCTCGTACTCCGCGAACCCGCCCGCCCCCACCCCGTCAAACAACGGGTAATGCACCACCTGTACGAACCAGATCAGCCCCACCATGTACAGCGTCGCCGCCGCGTGAACCAGCAACACAAACTTGAGCATCCCCAAAGTCTACGCCCCCCCGCCGATCGGGTCGCCCCGCAGCCCCGCCGCTGGGTCCCCCCCGTCGGCAAACAGCTCCGCCAGCCGCGCATGGCGGTGCTCGAACAGCCGACGCAGGTCCCGCTTCACCATCGCCGCGTGGACCAGCCCCGCCAACGGCCCGCCCGGCGGCCGATACCGCAACGTGTCCGTCGTCATCGTTCCCCCCGCCCGCTCCTCGAAGCCGTGCTCGTGGGCGAACCGTTTGTACGGCCCCTTCGCCTGCACGTCCACGAACCGCTCGGGGTACGCCACCTCCGTGATCCGCGTCCGCCAGAACACCCCGATCCCGTGCAGGTGTAGCCGGTACTCGTAGATCACCCCCGGCCCGATCGCCGGAGGACGGCCGCCGGGCATCGGCGAAAGCACCTCGAAACGCATAAACCCCGGGATCACCTCGTTCATGTGTCGACAGTCCGCCACGAACCGCCACACCCGCTCCCGCGCCGCCGGCAGCCACTGCGCCGCCCGCAGCACGAAGTCGCCCCCCTCCCGCGTAAACGCCACGCGCCCCCGTCGCTCGACCGCTGTGACCCCGTCCCCTACCGCGGCGGTGGACCCGCTGACCGCTACGCCGCCGCTCATACCGCCGCCCCGATCCACGCCCGGCCCTCGGCCCGCGCCCGCCGCCACGCCGCCCACAAAATCAAACTGAACGGCACCCACCACACCAGGTCGTTCGTCGGGATCGTCCACCCGAACGCCGGGTCCAGCGTCCCCCGGACCCACGCCCCGTCCACGTAACCTATCGGCCCCAGCACCTTCCCCAAAAACCCTACCAGCACGATCGGCCAATGCCGCAGCGGGTCCGTCGCCGCGATCGCGTACCCCACCCCGTACACCCCCACGATCATCCCCACGCACTGCCAGATCGACGGATGCACCGGCGCCGCCATCCCCACCCACTCGAAATAACTATTCGGCCACCCCACCACCCACGCCCCCCACAGCACGTTGTAGCCCGCCGCCGCCCAAAGCGTGACCCCCATCCAGCGCGGGAACCGTCGCGTCGACTGATCAACCTCATCCATGCCCCGATCCTAGGCCCCCGCTCGCCCGCTGCCCCGCCGCAAGCCCCTCAAACTTCTCCACCCCTGTCCCGCCCACCGAAGAGCGACGGACAGACCGATAGCAACCCCGCCGAGCCTCTCACCATCTTCACCGCTGTATCCAAGCCGCAGCCGCGCGGGGCCCGCTAACCCTTCACCGCGTCCAGCGCCGCCAGCGCCGATTCCCGCGCCTTCTGATGATCCACGATCCGCTCGGGGTAGTCTTCGCCCAGCACCACCCCCGCCTCTTCAAGCGTGCTCGCCTCGGCCTCCCACGGCTTGTGCAGCACCTTGTTCGGCAGCTCCGCCAGCTCCGGCACCCAACGCCTGACGTAGTCCCCGTCCCCGTCGAATTTCTCTCCCTGAAGCACCGGGTTGAAGATCCGGAAATACGGCGCCGCGTCCGCCCCGCAGCCCCCCGCCCACTGCCAACCCAGCGTGTTGCTCGCCAGGTCCGCGTCCACCAGCGTGTCCCAGAACCACGCCGCGCCCTCTTCCCACGAAATCAGCAGGTCCTTCACGAGAAACGACGCCACGATCATCCGCACCCGGTTGTGCATCCACCCCGTCGCGTAGAGCTGCCGCATCCCCGCGTCCACGATCGGGTAGCCCGTCTGCCCTTTCTGCCACTGTTTCAACGCCTCCTTATTGTTGTCCCACGGAAAATCCGCGTACTTGGCTTGCAACGGCTCGGTCGGGGTCTCCGGGAAGTGGTACAGCACGTGGTACGCGAACTCGCGCCAGAAAATCTCCTTGACAAAGTGTTCGCACTGTTTCAGCTCCGCCTTGCCCAGGTCCCGCCGCCCGTCTTTCATATACCGCCGGACCTCCCGGTAGATCAACCGCGGCCCGATCTCGCCGTGGTGCAGATGCGGCGACAGCCGCGACACGCCCTCCCGGCCCGGGAAGTCGCGTTCGTCCTTGTACTCCTCCAGCCCTTCCGAAAGAAAACGGTCCAGCCGTTCCCGGGCCCCCGCCTCGCCGGGCGTCCACTGCGCCGCGAGCCCGTCCTTCCAGTCTCGTGTCGGCTCCAATCCCAGCGAGTCCAGCCCCACCGAGTCCGGCCACGACTTCGGCGACGCCAATTCTTCGGGCTCGTCGCCCGGCCCGTCCGGCTCGGGCATCGACTGCGTCATCCGCCAGAAAGGCGAGTACACCTTGTACGGCCCGCCGCCCTTGGTTTCGACCTCCCAGGGCTCAAAAAGCAAGTGGCTGTTGAAACTTTTAGCTTCCACCTCCGCCTCTTCCTGCAACCACGACTTCAGCTCCCGGTCCCGATCGATCAGCGCCGGCTCGTACCGCCGGTTCCAATACACCGCGTCCGCCCCCGTCGCCTCGAGCAGCTCCTCCAGCGTCTCCTTCGCCGGACCTTGACGCAGCACCAGCCGCGAGCCCTTGTCCTCCAGCGACGCCGACAACGCCGCGAGCGAATGGTGCAGCCACCACCGCTGCGCCCCGCCCGGGGCCCAGTCCCCCCCGTCTTCCGGGCACCACATAAACAACGGGATCACCGCCCCGCCCCGCTCTGCCGCCGCCCCGAGCGCCGGGTTATCCGTCAGCCGAAGATCTCGCCGAAACCAAACAATCGTAACCGGTTCGCTCATGCCTGTTCATAGGCCCTCAATGCCGCCCGAGCAACTCCCGCAGCGCCTTTTCCAGATGCGGCTGCCGGAAACGGAACCCCGATCCGCCCAGACGCCGCGGCTCGACCCGCTGACTCGACAAGAGTGCTTCGTCCGCCATCTCCCCGAACACCGCCCGCAGCCCCCGCCGCGGGGCCGGCAGCAGCGTCGGCCGGCCCAGCACCCGCCCCAGCGTCCGCGTGAACTCCCGGTTCGTCACCGGCTCGGGCGACACCAGATTCACCGCCCCCCGCACCGACCCGTCGAACATCGCGTGGTACATCGCCCGCACGTGGTCGTCCAGCGTGATCCAGCTCATAAACTGATCCCCCCGCCCCAACCGACCCCCCAGCCCCCACTTAAACGGCGTCAGCATCTTCCCGAGCGCCCCGCCCCGCGGCGTCAGCACGATCCCCGTCCGCAGGTGCACCACCCGCACCCCCGCCTCCTCCGCCCGCCGCGTCGCCCCCTCCCACCCCGACGCGACTTCCGCCAGAAAACCGCTGCCGGGCGTGCTGTCTTCCGTCAGTACCGCGTCCCCCCGGTCCCCGTAGTAGCCCGTCGCCGAGCCGCTGAGCATCACCCCCGGCCGCTCGCCCTCCGGCAGCCGCGCCACCGCCTCGCAAAGCACCGTCGTCCGGTCCACCCGGCTCCGCCGGATCCGACTCTTCACTTCATCGTCCCACTTCTGCGCGATCGGCTCGCCCGCCAGATGCACCAACACGTCCGCCCCCGCCACCGCCTCCATATCGAACGCCAGCCCGTCCTTCCGCGCCACCCCCCGCACCGCGTGCCCCCCGGTCGTGAGCCACGCCGACAACGCCCGCCCCACCAGCCCCGACGCCCCGGTGATCGCCACCGTCAGGCTGCGTCCCTTCGCCACCTGGCCGTGGTCCACCATGTCCGCCACCAGCGTCGCGTGCCGGTGATCGAACATCTGCTCGATCTGCTTCCGCATAAACCACCGGTACGCCACCGCCCCCAGCGGCCCCATCGGCAGCTTGAAGTCGATCGAGTCCCGCATCACGCACGCATTAGGCCGGCCCAACGCGTCCGGCTCCACCCGGTGCGTGTGCACCCATTTCGGGAACGGCCCCTTGACCTGCCGATCCACGAACTGCACCCCGTCAATAAAATCCTCGTGCACCGCCACCCACTTCCGTGGCCACGGCGCGACCACTCGCAATACCACCCGCTCCCCGTCCCGGATCCCCCCGTATTCAAGCACCCGCGTCGGGTCCCACGGCGGCGTCAGCCGCTCGAACGCCCCGGCCCGAGTGTGCCAATCAAACACCCGCTGTCTCGTCGCGGGCACCGGCGTCGTCTTCTCGAAACTACGGTTAAACATCAACGCATCCTAAACCCATTGCCCCCCGCTTTCATGACGCCCCGAAGCCCGCGCCGCCCCTCCGCATATACTCACGCCATGCCCCCCACCGCGACCCGCCCCTTCCGCGTCGCCGACCTGGCCTGCGGCGGCGGCGATCTGCTCCTGGACCTCGCCGCCTGCGCCCGGGCGCAGAACCTGCACTGCCAATGGATCG
>JBCDDZ010000080.1:0-11253 GCA_039180025.1 Planctomycetota bacterium | reverse complement strand
GCACCAAATTTTCGTCGGAGGGGTGAATTAGTGGAAAATGTCTGACATTACTCGTCGAATGTGGCTGAAATTTTTACTGGGGTGACCGGGGGGTGCGGGCGGCGGGGGGGCTGGTGGACCCACTTCGGCCGGGGGTCGCGGGCCACCTGCCGGGGTGGCGGCGGTTCGGGCTGACGATGTCGCTGCGGGCGCACCGCGAGGGGCGGGGCGTGGGCGAGGTGCCGGCGTGCCGAGCGCGTTATCTGGAGGAGCGGCTGGATGAACAGATGGAGGGTTTTTTCGCGAAGTCGCAGCGGGCGTCGGACCGCTGGACCCGGGCGGTGGGGTGGATGGGCCAGTTTTTCACGTGGTCGGCCCCGGTGTTTATTTTTCTCGCGCTGCTGATCAAATTCGGGGTTTTCGAAGCGCCGGGCTGGCTGGCGGGGGGGTGGAGTTTGTTCTTCGCGTATTTCCTGCCGATCGCGCTGCCGCTCTTGGCGGGGGGGATGACTTCGCTGATGGTGGCGGGGGATTTCCGCCGGCGGTCGGAGCGCTACAAACTGATCGCGACGAGGCTCAAGCGTTCGCGACGGGCGTTGCAAGTCGTGGAGACCGAGTCGGCGCTGGGTCGGACGGTGGCGGAGATTGAGGAAGCGCTGACGAGCGAGTTGGTGGAGTGGTACGTGGCGGCGAAAAACGCGGGCCATTAGCGGGGGGTGGCGAGCGGGAAAACCGCGGCGGGCTTTGGTGATGGTCGGGCAAAGTTTCGAGGGTTCGGCCGGTCCGGGCGTTCGGAATGGGTGGCTTAGGGAGGGGCCGAGCCGGCGGATCAAATCGGACCCGCGCGTCGTTTGACGGGGTGGGAGGCTGAATCTTGCTCGTCGGGACGAGGGTTCTTAGTATGGACAAGTGGGTTGGTTGGCCGGCCCCATCCTTTCTCCCTTATTTCGGAAGCGACAAGTCGATGCTAAACGGTGTGTGGTCGGGGCGTAGCAGCGGTAGCGCGAAGCTGCTGGGGGTGTTGTGGTTGGCGAGCTTTGGCCTGGGGCTGGGGGGGTGCGAGTCGGGCGCGCCGCCGTTGACGCTTCAGGGGGTACTGGACGAGGTGAAGAACGCGGCGCGGGGGCCCGACGGGCGGATCCAGATGCCCCTGGATTACGTGAACGATCAGCAGGCGTTGGCGGTGAAGCCGATCGCCGAGAAGAAGCTTCCGGAGCTTAAGGGGCGGGGGGTCGCGTCGCTGTCGGACGACGCCAAGACCATCCGGGTGGAACTCGATGACTTCCTAAGTTTCCGGAATTACCAGCGGCGGAGCGACTGGTGCTGGGCGGCGGCGATCCAGATTTCGGAAAGGTACATGGCGGGGGACCCGGACCTCGAGGTGCCGCAGCTCGATATCGTCAAGCGGGTGTACCCGAACCCGGACACGATCGAGGACCACGGGGCGTTGTCGTTTCAGATCGTCGAGGCGTTGGGGAGCGCGGCGGTACGGGAGCAACTGATCGGAGGGAAGCTGACCGAGGCGCAGGGGGCCACGACCGGGAAGATTCTTAACGACATCATCGAGATCCAAACGGTTACGGAGACGAGCACGCGGAAGCTGGCGGATTTTTTGGACCAGTTCATCGGAACGCAGGAGCTGACCCAGTCGTTAGCCCGGGGCGAGCCGATCCTGGTGTCGCTGGGGGAGACCGCGGAAGATGGGACGCCGTTCCGGCATATTTATTTGGTGTACGCGGCCGATGTGGTGCCGATCAGCAAGACCGGTTCGCGCGAGGCGTTGGTCCGCGGGGCCCACGCGGCGCTCGAAAAGATGCTCCGGGGCAAGGGCAACTACCTCGATCGGCTGACAGACATCAACGTGTCGGATGTGAGTTCGATGCTGAGTTTCATGCAGGAACAGCGGTACGCGCTGCGGCGGGTTTACCTGCTGGACCCCTGGAAGAACCCCGGCGAGCCGGACCCGCTGATGCCGCAGATCAAGGAGCTCAGCGGCGAAGAGTTCGCCAGCCGGGCGTTTTTTATGATCAACCAGTCGACCTCGGACCGTATCCTGGCCCAGTTCAACGAGCAGAAAGCCAAGCAGGCCCAAGAGCTGTTTAACAGCAACTGACGCCTGCCCCCGGCCCCCCGGCTTCCGAAACTTCTAGCGTATCTCCGCCGTCGATGTAGCGGAATGGGAAGGCCGACGTCTGTATTTGACCGGCTTGATCGGCGTAGTGGCGGAGGCCACCCGCTAAACCTGCGGTGGGTGCGCGCTGATTGCGTGATTCATAGACTTATCGAAGCAGGCGTTGCCGGATGAAGCCGATCGTAAAAAAACGCAGAAGATCTCGGGTTGTCAAAGAGCGGGCGTGCTTCTGTCCCGCCTCGACGCGGTGGCGGGCGTCGGCTGCGGACTTTTCTGGAAGCTCACCCCCGACCACGCCCGCACGGCCCGACCCCGAGAGTTTCCGACAAGGTGGTATCTCGGGCATCGCCACGTCCGCGCGGCATGCGCAGCCCCGTTCGCCCGGTTCTCGAACGCGTCGTCCTTGCCTGGGTACCACGCGTCCGCACCCCGGGGTCCGGCTAGGACGGGCCGCCGCGTCACGTCGGTGCGCACGGATCGCGTAATGCGTTTTGCGGCCGGCATGCTATCTCCTGCGAGCCGCTGGCGATAAAAACTTCTGGCTTGTCGTGTTTTTGTTGCAGTCTACGGTGGCGTGGTGCGCGCACACGCGGCGACGTCGTCGAGCCATATTGGTCGGGGCGATCACGGCCCCAATCACCGGCCGGATGACGCGGGCCCTGCATGCTATTTCGCCGCAACACTGAAGCGCGGCCCCCGAAATGAAGCTCGGCGTGACGCGGACGGCTTAGGCTAACGGTGGGGGAGCCTGGGGTCGCGACGGTTCAGGTTGTCGGTGACGGGGCTTGCGGCAGCGTGTCGAGTAATGACTGGCACCGCTGGGCGAGGCCGTCCTGGGGGGGGAGGGATTGGGCGGCGGCCAGGAGATCGGTGGTCAGCTGACCCAGGTCGCGGTCGGCCGCGGGGTTCTGGGCGAGGAGTTCCGCGAGGTCGCAGCGGGTGGTGACGGTTTCGGGGTGGGTTTGGCCGAAGGCCTGGGCCTGGTACTGCGCGACCTGTTTGAGGGTGCGGACGGCCTTGGCGGTTTGGCCCTGGGCGGCGAGGATCAGGGCCTGGGTGTGGCGGGCCTGGAGGGTGTCGGCCCGCCGGCGGCCGAGCTTGGTGAGGATGCGGACCGCCCGCTGGGCGTAGGTTTGGGCCGGGTCGAAGTCTTCGAGTTTGAAGTGGACCCAGGCCAAGTCGTTGAGGACCGAGGCGACCTCGGGGTCGTCGGGGGGGTAGGTGTCTTCGGTGAGGGCCAGCAGCTCTTCGTATTCCTCTCGGGCTTCGTCGTAGAGTTCTTGTTCGCAGAGGCAGTTGGCGACGTTGAAGTGTTGTTTGAGGGTGCGCGGGTGGTCGGGGCCGAGGGTTTTCGCGCAGAGCCGCCGGAGTTCGAGGTACTGGTCCTCGGCGTCGGCGAGGCGGCCGCGACCGGCGCAGGCGACGGCGAGGGTGTTGCGGGCGGCGAGGGTGCGGGGGTGTTCCGGGCCCAGGGCGCGGCGGCGGAACTGCAGGACGCCCTGGGCCAGGGACTCGGCGTCGTCGAAGCGGCCGTGGAGGTTCAGGGCCACGGCGAGCGCGCCTTTGGTCAGCATGGTGGTGGGGTGCTCGGGGCCCCGGGTCTGCTCGGCGACGGGGAGGATGGCGGTGAGGGTTTCGATGGCGGCGACGCGGTGGCCGGCGGCGAGCTGCGTGCTGCCGATGGCCTGGGCGATCTCGATGCGGAGGGCGGCGTCGGGGTCGGGCTGCTCGTCGGCGGCGCGGAGGTGTTCGAGGGCTTCGTCGGGGCGATCGTGCCCGGCGGCGGCTCGGCCGGCGATCCAGTAGGCGCGGGCCGCGTCGGGGCCGGGCTCCGGGGCATGGTGGGCGGCCTGGAGGGCGAGCTGTTCGGCGTGCAGGAGGTCGCCTTCGAGGTAGGCTGCGGCGTAGTCGGGCAGGCCGGACGGCAGGGTATCGGACGCTAAGCCGAAGACCTCGGCCAAGACCTGGGCGTGTTCGGGGTCACGCGGAGAGTCGTCGGCCGCGTCGGCGGCGGGTTCCGGGTCGGCGGTGGCAAGCGGCCAGGGGAACCGGAGCAGCGAGACCTGTTTGAGCAGGTGGTCGGTGCTGTGGAAGGCCCGCCAGTCGCGGTCACGGATGACTTCCTGGCGGTAGTTTTCCTGGAGTAGGCGGGCTTCGTCGGTCTGGAGGGAGGCGGGGTTTGCGGGGTTTCCGGGGGTTCTGGGGTTTCCGGGGGGGGCGGGGAGGGGGTGCTCGGGGTCGGTGAGCATGAGGTAGACCGGCAGGTCCATCTCACGGGCAAGGAAGAATTCGAGCTGGGTGTACGAACGCCGGGGGTAGCCCGGGGGCGGGGTGTCGGGCTCGTAGCCGTAGTGGTGGCCGATGAGGCAGATCATGGCGTCGCAGGTGCTGATCTGTTCGCGGAGCATGCTCACGATGCCCAGATGGGTCTGGGTGAAGATTTCCTGGTGGACGCTGTCGTAACTCAGCGCGCGGAGATAGGCTTCGAGTTCGACGCGGACATGGCGGAGCTCGGAAGACACGGCGCTGACAAAGATGCGTTTACGCTGGGCCATGGGGCGGGTACCGGCTCAGGTGACAGGGCAGCGGGGTCGCGGGCCGGGAGGAAAATGACGGGCCGGAGGGAGGCTAGTGCCCTGGGGTTTAATATAGTTGCGCAAACGCCAAACTCAACTTAATCTGCGGTTTGGTAGTGGTTCACTTTGAATCCAAGAATCCCTTCGGCCCGGATTTTGATCTCGGTAAAATGGGGCCATGAGTAACACCGACACCAATCAGGACGCCCACCGCGTCGTCAGCGAAGCGACCAAGACCCACGAAAAAAGCCTCCCGGCCGATTTAGAGGCGGCGTGGGAGGCTTGGTCTGCGGGGGTGGGGAAGGTGGACGAGCGGGGGATGGCGCTATTAAGGGCGGCGTTTGAGGCGGGGTGGACCGCAAAAACTGCCGTTTAAGGATTGGTTTTTACTTCAATGGGTTCTGTCTGTTCTAGCCTCACATCAATCCTTCCCCCGTATGCTACATCGTTTAAATTCTGGGCAATAGAATTTACTTGATATTCAAGTCCTCGCATCGCCTCAGCAAGCACAAGCATTGAAGCTGCCTGCGGGTCGTTGGTCGTACCGAGAAATTGTTGATAGCGATCTTCAACTGTTGGGGCATCCATTGCTTAGTCCTCCGGATTAGAGTGGTTGTCAGTAACAGCGCGTTTTGCCTTTCGCAACACGCCGTTAAGAAAGTATTCGAGATCACTACATTCGTCCGCAGTGAGTTTTTCAGGCCATGTTATCGTGGCCTGACCACTGCCGATTGAGTATGTATCGCTTTTAACTCCGGGTGTAGCAGGTGATGCCGCGGTGGGTACCATCAGTTTCGGAGGTAAAGCGATGGGCCGATCCGCGGTTTCAGGGCTCGCTATTTGTGCTTCAGACATGGGGAAAAACCCTTCTGTTCCGTCAGGCTGCAAGACAACGCCGTACAACTCGCCTGCATGCTCTTCCGTGCGAATCAGTTCACGCGGTCCTTCCGGAAATTGGGCAACATCCTGAGACATCCACTGCACTTTCGAGCCAGGAGCAAATTCAGAATCATCTTCCGAATCACTTTCTTGTTGCCCTTGGCCATTATCTGCATTCCCTCGCTCCAAGTCAAGGTTAGCGATACCAATTGTTGCGCGATAATTTGCGATCACAGCATTAGCCGAGCGTTGATTGAAGTTGCGTTGCCGCACCAGCCATGTCCGTAGCGTTGCGTCTGAGGGTAACTGACCCCCGTATTCGCGCCGAATTTCCGAGAAGATTGCAGGGTCAAGGGCAGCGGCGCGAATGGCAGACTCTCGTTCAGGCGAATCGTCTCGCTCATCTTCGATGATGTCGAGCGCCCGGCTCGTGAGACGCACCGTTCGCTCCGCCCCCGCGCCCTCGGAGGCTATCAAGCCGTAAGCATTCAGCGCCCCCAAAACCTTGTCCGTAGAACTACTGGTAGGCGAATAGTTCCAGTGGGCCGCAACAACATCGGCGGGCGCAGAGTTGCGATTCTCATGGGCATATAGTTGCCGCGCCCGTTCTATTGCCGTCGGCAGATCGACATACGGGAAATTTGGGCTTCGCCGGCCCGTCCGACGGCGCGGTGAGGATGGGATTGGCTCGCTGCTGGATTCGGTTGTAGTTTCGGCCATAACTGAGTTCCTTTCAGCAGAGCATATCTGGGACTAGATGGAATAGCAATTCGAATTTGCTTTGCGATAAATATTTTTAGCAAATTATCGCGTTGCTATCGTTGACACCACTCTTGATCGGCGGTAAGGTGCCCTTGTGATTGCGCGTTAAGCCTATCCAAGGAAGGAGTGCGGCATGATCAGGAGAGTCGCCGGATCCAGCGGTAGAACGTCGCCCGTTGGATCCCAAGAAGCGCAAAAGAAAACCCCCGCAGCAACGGGGGCCTAGACGTCCCGGCCGAGGGGTTCTCGGCAAGTCACTCTCAACGCCCGGCGGGGCCTAACCGCTCTACCGGGTTTTTAAAGGATACATCGTCATGCGAAAGCTTTCCACCGAAAAACGAGCGATGATTCTCGAATGTCTCTGCGAGGGAACCAGCGTCGCGGCGACCTGCCGAATGCTTCGGGTGTCCAAGGTGACTGTTCTTCGCCTGCTGGCTGATGCGGGGACGCTGGCGGCTGAGTACCACGACCTCATGGTCCGCGACCTGCAATGCAAGCGGGTTCAGGTCGATGAACTTTGGAGCTTCGTAGGGGCCAAGCAACGGCAGGTTGACCGCGGCGCAGACGCCGAGGGTTCGGTCTGGACGTGGACCGCTATTGACTCGGATTCCAAGCTACTGATCAGCTATTTGGTCGGGCAGCGTGACGGCGGCTATGCCCTCCAATTCGCCTACGACATGGCCGACCGGATCGAGAGCCGGTTCCAGCTCACCAGCGACGGCCTCGCGGCCTACCTCGACGCCATCGGGGATGCGTTTGGTGAAGGCATCGACTACGCGATGCTGGTGAAGATTTACGGGGCTGAACGTCCCGATCACGCCCGTTACAGCCCGGCGGTCTGCACGGGTGCCCGTAAGGACGCCAAGATCGGCAACCCCGACCCTGCCTACATCAGCACGTCTCACGTAGAACGCCAGAACCTTACTGTGCGGATGCAAAACCGCCGATTCACCCGCTTGACCAACGCCTTTTCCAAGTCTCTATCCAACCACGAACACAGCGTCGCCCTGATGTATTTTCATTACAACTTCTGCCGCAAGCATCAGACGATCAAGACCACCCCGGCGGTGATGGCGGGCGTCGCGGATAAGGTCTGGACAATGGTCGATTTTGTCGAAATGCTAGAGGCCGAGGAAAAGGCCCGCGGCGGGCGGATTACCGAATACCTCGCCAGCCCCGGAAAATCGTCAGATTCAAAGTGAACCACTACCTGCGGTTTTGGCGGTAGATCGTGGAGCACACGGGATTCCGTGGCCGGTGATATAAAGAAGGCTGGGGTTAACTCGGCGGGTCGCGGGCGACCCAGCGGCATGAACGGTGCAAGCCCAACCCGAAAGATTAGGATGGGCACGTCTGACGCGGAGGCGGCACGCGGTGGGGCAAAACCCCGGGGCGTAGACGGGGCGGAGCGAACGGAAACCGGCGGGTTCGGGGGACGGGATCGGTATTGGGTTTATAGGGTTTGGGTGCTTTGATGAACAGGAGATTTGTGATGCGGTACCTCGTGATTGGATTGTTTTTGGCCTCGATGTTCTGTGTGATGGGCTGTGCGAAGTCGCGGGGCCGGATGCCCCCGAAGCAGGAGATGCAGAGCACGATGCCGGCCCAGCCGGCCGAAACGCCGTAGCCCTGGGTTCGGTTGGCCACGGCCCAAGGTTCGGGTAACGAGTTTCCGTCAAAACCAGCGGTGGCTTGGGGCGCTGCGGAAAGCGACGCCGGCTCGGGGCGTGGGCCTCCTGTTTTTCAGCGGGGGGTCGGTGACGGCTTTCGCGGAAAATCGGGCCGGTTTCTCTGCCGAAAGGCGCGGGGGTGAGGTCCGGCGTTTACGTGGACACAGCGATGGTTTATCTTCGTGACCGTGGGTCTGTCGCGTGTTCGTGGGGATTTCGTTCTATGGCTGCATGGGTGACTGAAGGAGCTGAGGGTGGGGGTGCGGCTCTGACGCTTGGACAGCTCGGCGAGCTTTCGGTCCCGGAGCGGTGCGCGTGGCTGACCGGCCGGGGGTCGGAGGAGTTTGCGTCGGCGATCGAGGAGGCTACGGCGGTCGCCCCGGGGGTGGACGAGGTGCTCGACGTGGATCGGCTGGCGTGGGCGGTGGGGTTCAATGTGGTCGGCCCGGTGCGTGACGAGGGGGCGGGCCGGGGAGTAAAGGGGTATCTGGATCGGTGGGGGGCATCGACGCCGTGGGACCGGGTCTGGGGGAGTCTGGTGCGGGAGCGGGCGGACCCGCACACCGGGGCGACGGGGACGCGGCTGGGGGATCTGGCGGTGTCGGTGGCGTGTGAGCAGCGCGACGTGTGGCAGCCGACGGGCGCCAGGCCGGTGGATCGGGCGGCGGCCAACGGGGTGTTTGAAGCGTTGTTCGCACAGAACCTGCCGATGGTACGGGGGTACGTGAGTAAGCGTTTCGTCGGCGCGGGGGTGGACGCGGAGCAGGTGGCGATCGAGGCGTGGTCGCGGATGTTCTGCGATCACTGGAGCGGGTCGGCCCACAAGCGTTTTCTGGGGCTGTCGCGGATCACCACGCTGGTGTGCCAGATCGCGCGGTACGTCGCGCTCGACGAGGTGCGTGACGCGGAGCGAGCGGGCGGGGCGGGGTATCCCGGGGATCCGGGGGGCGGACCTGGGGTGGGGGGCGGGCAAGGTTTAGGGGGCGCGGAGACGCTGGCGGCGGTGGGGGTGGCGGCGGACCCGTCGGCGGAGATGAACACCGAGGAGTCGCTGCGGCATATCGCGGCGGGGGTGGCGGCCTTGCCGCCGCGGCAGCGGCTGGCGGCGGAGATGGTGTGGCATCAACGGATGCCGGCGAAAGAGGCGGCGGCGGCGATGCGGGTCAGCGAGCCGGCGGTGAGTCAGATGCTCGCCAAGGCGCGCAGGTCGATGCGTCGGCACCTGGGGGCGGAGGGCTGAGCGAGCCCCGCCGAGCGGTGCGGCGTGCGATTGAAAAAATGTGGACTGGGTGGTTAAGCCCACCCGCGGTCCCGCGACGTATCTCTGGAGATAACGCTTTGTCTGAAGAATCCACCCCCACCCCCATGGATGAGATCCGGGCGCTCCGTCGGCGGATCGCCGAGTTGGAGGAGGCGTCGAACTCGGGGCGGGAGCGTCGGCGGGAGACCGACGACGCGCTGCCCGACGATCTGCAACTGCTCGCGGAACTGGCGGACGGGGGCGAGGAGCCGAGCGAGGAAGCGCTCGGGCGACTGATTGAAGATTACGGGGCCGAAGCAGTTGCGCAGGCGATGCGTGACCGCCCGACGGCAGAAGCGGACGCCACGGTCGCCCCCCCCTCCGGAGAACCAGCGATGAGCCACGACCACGACCCGATCCCGTTTACGCCCCCCCCGACGCCGGCAGGCGGCCTAGCCACCGGCGGCCCGGGGGCGTGGTGGCGCGGGCGGACCGGCTGGCTCGCGGCGGCGGCGGTGCTTGCCCTGGCGGCGGGGGTGGGGCTGGCTTATTTCGGCACGTTGCCGCATACGCCGCAGGGGCCGGGCGCGGCGGATTCGACGGACGGGGCGCTGGCGATCCACTGGCCGGCGGCCGGGACGTTCGGTGAGGGCGACGGCTCGGTCTGGGGCGGGGTGTTGCCGGCCCTGCCCGAGGAGATGCCGGATTTCGGTGCGGCGACGGGGACCCTGGGCGCAGGCGGCCCGTCGGCGTTTCAGCGGTGGCGGACGGCGACGGTGATCGTGCGGACCGAGAACGGCTTCGGGAGCGGGGCGTTCGTGTCGCCCGACGGGTGGATCGTGACGAACTACCACGTGGTCGCCAGCGCGGCGCAGCGGGTGTCGCTGACCGGGGACGCGGCGCGGGTGCAGATCGTCACGGCCCGGGTCGAGTCCGACCGCGTGAAGCCCAACCCGCCGCGTTCGGCGACGCTGTACCGGGCCGATGCGCAGCACGACCTGGCGCTCTTAAAGCTGGACGACGTGGCAGAGGACGAGGCGGGGTTTGCGTATTTTGAGCTCGGCGAGGGGGTGCAAGACGGCGACGACTGCTACGTGGTGGGGTCGCAGAGCGGGGGGCCGGCGTGGTGGATCCGGGGGGGGACGGTGTCGCAGCGGTTCGATTTCCCTGAAGACCTGAGTCAGGTGGCGGCGGGCTTGGCGGATAGCGGAGAGATGTCGAGCCGGGCCCGGGCGACGGTGCTGGTCTCCGACGCGCAGGTATCGCCGGGCGATTCGGGCGGGCCGCTGCTGAACGAGGACGGGGAACTGATCGGGTTGACGTTCGCGACGTCGGCGAACGAGAGCGCGGGCTCGGTGGGTTGGCACATCGCGTTGAGGCATCTGGAGACGTTTCTGGCGGCCTGGCCGACCGAGCCCGAGGCGGTGCCGTTCGACGCGTGGGACGCGGGGCTGCCGCGTTCGGTGAAGCTGGTGCCCGAGCGGGTGGATACGGACCGGGACGGCCGGGCGGACGTGCTGCGTTACCGGTTTATGCGGCCCGGGCCGCGGGGCCGGGAGGCGGGGCCGTTGGCGGTGGTGCTGTACCTGGATTTTGCACAGCGGTCGGACGCCTCGGCGGACGGGGTGTCGCAGGTGCCGCGCGGGCTCTGGGGGATGGAGGGGCGGGGCGGGTTCCACGCGGACGTGTTCGTGCTGACCCGGGCGGACGGTTTGACCGCAGTGGGGTATCTGGGTGAGGGCGGGCTGATCGACGAGATACGGCTGGGGCAGTCGGGGCAGTCGACCGCGGAGGTGGTGTGGCGTCGCGGGGGGGAGCGGGGCTGGCGGGCGTCGCGGCCGACGGGTTCGGTGCCGCTGTTTGATACCGAGCGTCTGGGGCGGGAGAACATGAGCCGGATCGCGGCGTTGACGGGGCAGGTCGTCTCGCCGTCGGGCCGGGGCCCGGGGGCTGATCCGGGCCGTGGGCCGGGGTGGGGACCGAGTTCTCTAAAATATGTTCCGGTATTTTTGATAT
>JBCDDZ010000079.1:0-11341 GCA_039180025.1 Planctomycetota bacterium | reverse complement strand
TCCGAAAAGCCCCTTTGATCCGATCGCCGTCTTTCGTAACATCTTCCATGGCAGTTCTCCAGTGAATGGGTTGCGTACACAACAACACCATCCGCTCGGAGGACTGCTTTTTCAAAGTGCGCATGATTCAGGACGTTATCGTTTTGCTGGGGCAAGGCGCGACGGTCGCCGCGGTGTGCAAACGCTTGGAGATTACGAACAAGACGTACTACCGCTGGTGGAAGGAAGTACGGCGGGCTGAAGGTCGATCAGGCCAGACGGTTCAAGAATTTGAAGGTTAACGAAGTGCTTTCTAATTCGTCTTCACAGTCATGATGTCGGGATGCTGTCCACCAACTGTGTGCGATTCCGGCACTAGCCCGGTCAATACTGCGATATCGTGCGGAACGATCGCGCGAACCTCGCCAGTCTCTCTGTTGTATTGCCAAGCGGCGTCGCTCGTGGGTGTATCCTTCCATGCGATGACGCGGGTGTTGTTCGCTTTGTCAGGCGTGAAGGGGTTCTGTGATGGTTTGTGCAAGTATGGCCCGTAAGTGCGTCCGTTGTGCTGTGTCTCTTCGATATATGGTTCCCAACTTGATACAAGGTCGGGGTACTGGTCGTCATACTCGTAGTAGTAGAGCTCAGTTTGGCTACGAAGGGTTTGTAGCTGTGATGTGACTGACGAAGCCTTGGCCTTTAGGCTTTGCAAATCAAGTATTTTCTTTGCTTCTTTTGCTTCAGCGAATATCTCATCGGCCGTCAGACCATTGATTCGATCCCGCGTACGACGGTCGAGTCCATCAAGGTCAATTAGTAAACCAAAAGGAGCGTCTGACTTGGCAGCTTCTGCCTGGCTGATGGTGGTAAGCGCATCTTCAAACTCGGCGCGTCGATCATTTGGTAGCGTTGCTTTGATTGCATCGATCGACTGATCCATCGCATCTTTTGATGTCGCATCGAGCGTGGGCGGCTCACTATCCGTACAGCTCACGCAGATCAACGAAAGTAGAACAATGAAGAATACGGCTTGGGTATGAAGGATGCAGAGTCGGGGGCGGGTAAGAACGAGTTGTGTCGAATGTTGCATCGTATTGCTCCTGTGGTTGTGGCGATCCACGAAGCATTGATGCTTTGTCACGATTTGAGGAGTGAGCAGGCTTACTTTGGCGCATAAAGAGGGCGCCGCGCCAAGCCTGCTCACAGCACCCCGACCAAGGGGTAGATAAGACAGCACCCGACCGGCGCCCCGTCTGGGGCGCGGTACGGACACTGCTCTCATCTGAATCAAGAGCCCTGAGGCTCAGGTTGGTCGTTTGCTGTGAGGCAGCACCGATGTTTTGCGCATCGTCTGGTTGTTAGCCCTGGTCCGGACATCCGGCAGGGCAGGGGTTGTTAGGGTTTGATCTCCAAGAGGTATTTGGGTTAACCCGATCTGATCGGGTTTGTTGGGGTGGCCACACGACCACCTCACCGTATTGACGCATGTCTTGCGGGGCAGGTCAAGGCGCAGGAGCCCTGAACCTTGCCAATTCTGGCTCTAGGCCTGGCTACGTCATTGTCGAACAATTCCACCCAGCGACTTGATCTGGTTGCCCAGATATGCGTGTATGTGGTCGTCGGGCCCTCGGCTCGCAGCACCCCGACCAGCCCACCCCGTGTACCGAACGCGGGGTGGTGCTTGTTGATCTCATCAGCGCATTTTGAGCATGCTTGAGAGGCCTAAAGGAAAGGTCATTGCATGGGCCAGGAGCGAACGGAGAATGTGAACATTGGTTAGATAACGCACGCATGAAGATGGATTTTCTATATTTTTAAACATTTATAAACGCCTTGCAGGGTATGGTTAACGGGAGAAAAGGAGGCGTGATGGGACGGGTGAGTCCACCCGGAATACGCACCTTGAAATCTAAAATATTTCAGGAAGCGTTGCGTACGTTTACGTGACGGCTATGCGGCAATCGAATGACGCCCAGCCGAATTGAGAGCTTCCCAGTTTGAGCTTTGGTTTGTGGACTACGCCTTGGAGCGCCACTTGCCGAGCTCACACTGTCTGTACCGCGGTATTCAAACCAATGAACCCGCGAGATCACCACGGCGCGATCGTTGCGCGCGTAAGGAGCTATCGCTATGACACCATCGGCCAGTCAACCATTCGACCACCTCAGGCTGGAATTGATCCATCCGGATCAAGTCCAGCCCCATCCCGACAACCCGCGCAAACATCCCCGGAAACAGGTCCAGCAGATCGCCAAGTCGATCAAGGAGCTTGGTTTCCGCTTCCCGGTTCTCATCGACGCCCAATCTCGCTTGATCGCCGGGCACGGCCGGATCGAGGCGGCCAAACTCTTGGCTTTGAAAGAAGTTCCTGCGGTACGTGCCGATGACCTGACCGATGCCCAGGCCCGAGCCTTAATGATCGCCGACAACCGGCTCACGGAGATCAGCGATTGGGACGAAACGCTGCTCGCACAGAACCTCAAGATGTTGTCCGACTTGGAAATCGATTTCGACCTCGACGTGATCGGATTTGAATACGGTGAGATCGAAAACCGTATCTCCCAGCTCGAACTTGTTGACGACGGTGAAGCTGACACCGCCGATGACATCCCCGAATTCGAACAGAGTCAATCTATCTGCCAGGTCGGCGACGTATGGCAACTTGGCGACCATCGGCTGATCTGTGGAGATTCCACTCAAGTAGAGACTTACCAGTCTTTGCTCGGCGACGAACGGGCGTCGTTGGTATTCACAGATCCTCCGTACAACATGCCCGCTCGTGATATCGGGCAGGTCTGTGCGAGTCAGCACGGCGAGTTTGCAATGGGATCGGGCGAGATGAGCCCGGAGCAATTCACGACCTTCTTGGGGTTGGTGATGGCTTTGCTTTGCCGTTTCAGCCTCGCCGGTTCGATTCATTACCTATTCATGGATTGGCGCCACGCATCTGAGATGTTGGCCGCCGGTTCGGAGCACTACAGCGCGTTCAAGAATTTATGTGTCTGGGTAAAGGACCGGCCTGGAATGGGAACCTATTACCGTAGCCAGCATGAGCTTGTCTTTGTATTCAAACACGGTAACTCATCCCACCAGAACAATTTCAAACTCGGTCAGTTCGGTCGGACTCGGTCGAACGTGTGGCATTTCCCAAGTGTGCGTCAATTCAGTGCCGAGGACGGCGACCCCGATGGGAATGAAGCGCTCAAACTTCACCCAACGGTCAAGCCAGTCAAATTAATTGAAGAAGCCCTGCTCGATTGCTCGCGTCGTAGCGAGATTGTAGTTGATCCGTTTTTGGGATCAGGCTCGACCTTGATCGCGTGCGACAAAGTCCAACGGCGCTGCTTCGGCATTGAAATAGATCCTCGCTACGCGGACGTCACGATCCAACGTTGGCAGCAGTGGACCGGGCTGGAAGCGATCCACGATTCCACCGGCCGAACGTACGGTGAAACGGCCAGCCTCATGAACTTGGAGGCAGACCATGGATGAGAGTGACAAAGATTACGAAGTTGGATTCGGTAAACCGCCCGTGCACTTCAGGTTTAAGCCGGGTCAATCGGGTAACCCGAAGGGTAGGCCAAAGAAAACCAAAGACTTAGAAAAACTCATGGACCGGGAATTGAGCCGATCGATCCGCGTCAACGAGAACGGGGAATCGAAGACCGTCACGATCCGCGAAGCGATCATCAGGACGATCGTGGTCGCGGCAGCGAAAGGCGATCCCAAAGCCTTGCGGATGATCCTGCCCTTTATGAGCAATCAGACCGATCTGGACGGCTTCGAGGTCGATGCCGCGGGTGAGGCCATGCTGAAGGATCTATTCGATCAGTTCACGCCAAGCGATGGAGGCCAGCATGCCGACCAAGGCTGAACTCATCAAAACGCTATGCCAAACCCGGCTTGGGTGTTTTACCCGCGTGGCGTTCGGGTGGGCCCACCCGGAACGCGAATACAAGCATCACTGGCCGATGGACGTCCTCGGGGATGCGCTGGAGCGGTGCGGCGCCGGCGAAACCAGGCGGCTCATTATCAACATGCCGCCGCGGTCATTGAAGTCGTTTATGGCTTCGGTTGCCTTCCCGGCATGGGTCCTGGCCCGAAAGCCCGAGGCCAAGATCATGTGTATCGCCGGGAGCCGCGGCTTGGCGGATGATCTTCACACGCTGACGCTCAAGCTGATGAAACACCCGAGCTACCGCGCGCTGTTTCCGCACATCAAGATCACGGAATCAGGCAGCACCATTCGATTGGCACACGGAGGTTCTCGCGGGGCGTACGTCGCCAGCCCGGGCGGAGGGATCACCGGCCGGGGTGCAGATATCGTCGTGGTCGATGATCCGCTGGGCGCCAGCCATGCCGACGACGATCAGCGGCGCGAAGCCATCAACCTGTGGTACGACCAGAACGTTTATCAACGGCTCGATGACAAGCACAAGGGTGTCGTGGTGGTGGTCATGCAGCGGTTACACGTTGATGATCTGACCGGTCACCTGCTCAATCGGGATGGTTGGGAAGTATTGAACTTGCCGGCCATCGCGATGGAGGGCGAGGTATTCGCACTGAGCGATGGACGGCTTGTAGGCCGATCCAAGGGCGAAGCGTTGCATCCGGGGCTTGAAGACCACGCCCAACTACGCCAGGTGATGCTGGATGTCGGGGCCAAAACTTTCATGGCGCAATACCAGCAGAAGCCTTATGCGCCAGGTGCAGGGAACGGCTACCACGGCGCGGCGACGTTCCTCAGCCACCCGGACGCAGTGTCCCGTCCGGGCCGGAGCCCATGGGGTTTTACCCACATTGAAGAAGAGCGCCTGGTGCTAGACAAAGTATTCGGGGAGCGCATGTGCGTCATGCCTGGTTTTGTGCCGTTTCAAACGGTTGAAGACTGGTTGGAATGGGCGCAGGAATACACGGATCAATTGCGAGCAAACGGCCACTTTGATGACTGGCCACATATGACAAAAAAACACGCATAACTGCTGATCCGACTTGATCTTTGCTTGAAGTGATGCGTGTATACGGGGGATGACAGAGCTTATTGAAAACCACGACCTGAGCGCCCTAAAGGGCTTGTCTGTGACCAAACTACGGCAGCTGTGGCAGGGTGGTGCAGGACGCCGGGCAAAGGGGAAAGAGCCCCCGCGTGTGCAGGCCTTGCTTGTTCGGGACCTGGCATGGTGGGCCCAACAGGGAGGGCGTCAGGGGCTGGACGGCGAAACACAGAGCCTGTTGAACGCCGCAGTCAGGCAGGCCGGAGATCGAGCTGTGGAGCCGAAAGAAGGCCGTGCTTCCGGGAAACGCAAATCGAAATCCAAGAAGCGCCAGCTTCAAGCCGGGGTGACGCTGGTGCGCAAGTGGCGTGGCAAAACCTACAAGGTCAAAGTGATCGAGGATGGAAAAGGCAAGAAACGATACGAGTTTGGAGGCGAGGAATACTGCAGCCTGACCACCATCGCACAGGAGATCACTGGAGCCCACTGGTCCGGCCCACGCTTCTTCGGCCTCAACCGTGTGAGGTCGACTGGATGAGTCCTCCCCTCCGAAAGCGAACTGATATCAAGCGATGCGCGATCTACACCCGCAAGTCTCATGAAGAGGGGCTGGATCAGGCGTTCAACTCACTTGATGCACAGCGTGAAGCCGGCGTCGACTACGTCAAGAGCCAGAGGCACGAGGGCTGGGAAGTTATTGACAAACAGTACGACGACGGCGGCTTCACCGGCGGCAACATGGATCGTCCGGGGCTCAAGGAACTGCTCCAAGACATCGAACGTGGCGCAGTCGATGTTGTCGTGGTCTACAAGGTCGACCGGCTATCACGCTCGCTGCATGACTTCGCGCAGATCATGCAGCGGTTCGATGAGCAGGAGGTCTCCTTCGTCTCGGTCACCCAGCAATTCAATACAACGACTTCGATGGGCCGGCTGACCCTGAACATGCTGCTGAGCTTTGCGCAGTTCGAGCGTGAAGTCACCGGCGAACGCATCCGCGACAAGCTCGCCGCCACAAAGAAGAAAGGATTGTGGGTCACCGGCCAGCCGCCGCTGGGGTACAGGACCGTCGAAAAAGAACTGGTCGCGATCCCCGAAGAAGCCGACTTGGTGCGAAGGGTCTTCGAGGGCTACCTCGAACAGCCATCGTTGATCGAATTGGCGGCGCGACTCAACCATTCCGGGGGCACCACGAAACGCTGGCTGAGCAGCCGCGATCGTTGGCATGGCGGCAAGCCTATGACGCCCAAATATCTGTACCGCGTTCTGACCAACCCGCTGTACATCGGGAAGATCACTCACAAGGACAAAGTCTGGCCCGGGCAGCACAAACCGATCATCCCCCGGAAGTTGTGGGACCAAGTGCAGCAAGCCATCGATAAGCGGGAGAAGCAAACCCGGCATCGCTGGGATCACCCGCACCTGCTCAAGGGCAAGCTGAAGACGTTCGAAGACGCCACGATGAGTCCCGGCGCCGTTCATCGCCCGAGTAAGACCAAAGGCGAGAAGCGTTTGGTCTGCTACTACGTCAGCCAGAAGGCGGTGCAAAAAGGATACAAGCACTGCCCGATCAAGACGATCAACGCGACGCACATCGACAACCTCGTCCGCGCGTTAGTGCTTGATCATCTTGATGGGGAGTCACTTGAACATCTGCGTCACCGTGACTGTGAATCCCGTGACTATTGGGTGCGCGAGATCATCGATCGAGTCGTGCTTGGGCCGGATCAGATGATCATCGAGTTGAATGACGATCGGATCGAAGCGTGTAGAGAATTTGATTAGCCGAATCTAAAGGCCGACACGGATAGCTCATCAACATGCCTCTACAGACCGACCGTCGAGCAGCGTCGTGGTCAAACGGCCCTGACGCTGGCGATCCAGATCAAGCGATTGGATGGCAAGCGGCAACTGCTCTCACCTGACGGACAGGACCTGTTCATGCCGAACGAGCCCGAACCGAAGGATCACATCGTGGCCGCGATCGGCAATGCCTATCACTGGCGCGAGCAGATGATGAAAGAGGACCTGACGTTGCCACAATTCGCAAGCCGAACGGGTGTCTCGGGAAGCCTCATCCGGAAGTACTTGCCGCTGATCAATCTGTCTCCCGAGATTCTTAAGCGCGCGCTGGCGGGGCATCTCCCGCCAAGCGTGACGATGCTGGATCTACTCGCGGCCGCGCGTGACCTGGACTGGTCGAAGCAGGCCCAATTCCTCGGGATCGATCGCCTGGACGTAGCCAAGTCAAGCTAATTGCCGTAGCTGCGACGCCCAAAGCGCACCGCTCGAAATCGCAAAAGAGACGTTCGGCCGATTTGGCCTCGATTTGGCCCCACCTAAGGGGCATTGGACGAACACAGATACCTCCCGAAACGCAGAACGCCCCGCAAATGCGGGGCGTTTCGCGATCGTCTGGCGAAACGTCTATAAGTCATTTGGAGAACGTTCGTTGTAAGCGGAGAGGGAGGGATTCGAACCCTCGTTACGTTTGCACGTAAACACGAATTCCAGTCGTGCGCCTTCAGCCGCTCAGCCACCTCTCCAAAAGGGTCTGCGGCGTGGGATGCGCCGGCAGAGCGGGGTGGGGTATCCTAAAGGATTACGGGGCGCTGTAAAGCCGTCTCGGCTCCACCCTCCTTACCCGGGCGTGCCCTTGGCGTCCGGCCTCGCGAAAGGCACCCCGTTGCATCCATCGTCGGCCCCGGACTGGTGCGGATTGATCGTCGTCGATAAACCGCTGGCCTTGAGCTCGATGGACGTCGTCCACCGCGTCCGGCTCGCCGCCACCCGCGGCCGGTCGATCGTGGCCGGCGTCCGACTCAAAAAAACCAAGTGCGGCCACGCCGGCACCCTCGACCCCCTCGCCACCGGCGTGGTCGTCTGCGGCATCGGCAGGGCCACCCGCTCTCTCGCGGATCTGATGGACCTGACCAAGGTCTACGACGCCACCGTCGACCTCTCCGCCTTCACCACCACCGACGACCGCGAGGGCCCGCGCACCGAAGTCTCCGTCGCCTGCCCGCCCGATGCCGAGGCTCTACGCGGCGCCTGCGCCGCTATGGTCGGCGACGCAGTCGAACAGATCCCGCCCGCCTTTTCCGCCATCCACGTCAATGGCCGCCGCGCCTACGACCTGGCCCGCCGCGGCGAGGACGTCAAGATGCGCCCCCGCTGGGTCCGGATCGACGCGATCGAGCTCCTGGATTACGCCTGGCCCCACGCCCAACTCCGCGTCACCTGCGGCAAGGGCACGTACATCCGCTGCATCGCCCGCGACCTGGGCGTCGCCCTGGGCACCGGCGGCCACCTCGCGGCGCTCCGCCGCACCGCGGTGGGGGGGTATCACGCCGAAGACGCCTGGCCGATCGAACGCTTCGACACCCCGCTCCAGGCCGACGACCTGCTCGCGTTGCCGCCGACCGCTGCGCTCTGAAATCTTTCGGGTCTTGCTACGTAGCGGACGGAACTGCTCGCCTGCGAACACTCGTCCACGGCGAGCAAGCTCGCCCGCTACCCCTAAAATCTTTCCGTGACCCACTCACCCGTGCAGCCTGCCCGCCGTCGATTCACTGCGCCGCGGCGTGCGCTTCGAGTGCTTCCAGCGTCACCACCTCCAACGCCTTGGCGTGCGTCGCTCCGAGCACCACCCCAGGCGCGCACCCCGCTTCGTAAGCCTCCCGCCACCGCGACACGCACAAGCACCACCGGTCCCCCGGCTTGAGTCCCGGGAACCGGTACTCCGGCCGGGGCGTCGATAGATCGTTGCCCCGCGCTTTCGTAAATTCTAAAAACGCCTCCGTCATCACCGCGCACACCGTGTGCGACCCCACATCCCCCGGGCCCGTGCGGCAGCACCCGTCTCGGAAAAACCCCGTCAACGGCTCGGTCGAACACGCGGTCAGCTCCGTCCCCAGCACATTCTCAACCTTCGGATTCGGCGCAATCATGACCGGATTCTACCCCCGTTAGGCCGCGCGATCCCCGCCCCGGCCCGCTCACAATTCGTCCGGCGCCGCGGCCGGTTTCCGCACCGCCAGCTTCATCACCACCAGCCCCAACTCGAACAACAGATACAGCGGCAGCGCCAACACCAGCATGCTGAACAAGTCCGTCGGCGTCAGGATCGCCCCCGCCGCGAACGCCCCAAACAGCGCATACTTCCGCAGCGACGCCACCGCCCGGGGATCGAACAGGTTCGTCCACCCCGCCACCAGCATCACCACCGGCAACTGAAACGCCAGCGTCACCCCCAGCATCATCATCGCCGCGAACCGCACGTATTCGCCCAGCGCCGGCATCGGCGAGATCAGCCGATCGCTCTGCAGCCCGACCACCCGCACCGCCCCGTGGACCACCGCTTTGAGCTTCCCCTCCCGCGCGTTGATCCACACCCCGCCCTCCGCCGCGCCCGCCGGGTCGCCGTCGAGCACCGGGAACCGCGGCAGCCCCGCGGTGGGCGCCGCCGGATCGGCCGCCCGGTCCGCCTCGTTCAGCCCCGCCCCGGGGCCATACGCATCCAGCAGCACCCGCATCACCGGGTTCGGCGACGTCAGGTCCACCGACGGATAACGCGCGGCGAACTGGAAAAAAAACATCAGACTCACCGGCAGCAACACGTAATACGTAAACCCCACCGCCAGCCCCGTCATCACCGTGCTAAACGGCGTCAACAAGTAGACCGCTTTCCGCTCGTGGTGATACAACCCCACCGAAATAAACTTCCACGCCTGGTAAATCACCCAGGGCGACGCCAGCAGCACCGCCGCGATCAGCGACACCGGCAGGTACACACTCGTGAACCCCGCCGTCGGGTCCAGCACCAGCGTCTGCGTCGGGAACCCCATCGCGTCCTGCGCCTGCAGCAGCGGCTGGGCCAGCCACCCGATCAGCTTGAACCCGAAGCTCAGCGTCACCGCCGCCGCCACCACGACCCCGATCCCCGCGTACACCAGCCGGCGGCGGAGCTCTTCGAGATGGTCCCCGAGCGGCATCGAAAAGTCCGAGCCCTGTTTTGCCACTTCCACTTGATCCAGCGCCATAGCCCCAGAGTTTAACGCTTCGCCCCACCGCAGACTCCCGCCAAGCGTCCCCGCCGCGGCGCCGACCGCCACCCGCTGCCCGCCGCGGCGCCGTGGCACGATCAGCCCATCCTCCGTCGACCGCCCTCGCCGCCGTGCCTCCCCCGACCCGGTATCGCGTATCACCCCCGTCCGCGGCCCGCCCCGCTTCCCGCGGTCTCGCTGCCGCCGCCGTCATGTAAGCTTTCACGCCGGACTCAGTCCGCGTGGATCTCCGCCGCGCGGCGGTGCATCTCCGCCACCCGCCGCCGCAGCGCCGCCGGCTTAATCACCCGCGCCTGGTCCGCGTACCCGCACACCCACCACGCGATCTCCCCGATGCCGTCCACCCGGAAGCTCAGCCGACAGCACCCGTCGTCCTGCCACGCAACCGCCTGTGTCGCGTGCCACCGGACCTCTGCCACATTGGTCGCGACCTTCGGGAGAAACTCCACCACCACGTCCACCTCCTTGCCTTCCGGGTTCAGCCGCCACGCCCGCCCCAGCTTGTCCGAGACCTTGAAATTCGCCGGCCGGACAAACCGCCGGGTGCTCGGGGCCACCGCCAAAAACCGCACCAGCTTGAACACCCGCACCCCGCCGCCATGCTCCTTGACGTCTGTGACCCCCAGCACGTACCACGCGTTGTTCGCCAGGTGCATCGCGTAGGGCTCGAGCCGGCACCGCAGCGGCGCGTCCTCCACCGGCGACCGGTATTCGATGGCGCACGCCACCTGCTGGTCCACGCACCGCTGAAGCTCCAGGTAAAAACGCGACTCCTCCCGCCCGTCCACCGGCCGGTCCGGGTCCACGCTGATGTGCGACACCAGGTCGCCGCACGCCTGCCGGATATCTTCGGGCACCGTCGCCACCAGCTTGTAGATCGCCGAGAGCGCCGCCGGGGTCATCGGCCGCGTCCGGTCCGCCTCCGCCGTCCGCGCCAGCAGCATCAGCCCCATCGTCTCGGGCACCGTCAGATTGATCGGCGGCAGGTGGTAGCCCGTTCGGATCCGGTACCCCCGCCCCCGCTCGAAATAGTAAGGCACCCCCGCCGCCTCCAGGAGCTGCAGGTCCCGGAACAGCGTCCGCCGACTCGTCCCGATCTCCGCTGTCAGTTCCGCGGCCGAGCGCGGCGGGTCGCTCTGCAGCAGCGTGATCAAACGGATCAAACGGTGGACACGGCTGACTCCCATAAGGCTTTATCCTCGGAACAATCCCGTCGTGACGAGTGCCATCTGCCTGGCACCACCGCCGTATCTCGTCCCCGCCCACCGGACCCTCATTCTTTCCCCCCGCCCCCGCCCCGAC
>JBCDDZ010000078.1:0-11347 GCA_039180025.1 Planctomycetota bacterium | reverse complement strand
CTCGGGGCCACCGGGTCCATCGGCACGAGCACCCTCGCCGTCCTCGAACACCTCAGCCGCACCGGCCACTGCCCCCACCAGGTCGTCGGCCTCGCCGCCCACCACCACGCCCGCGCTCTCGCCCGGGAGGCCAAGCGTTTCGGGGCCACCCACCTCGCCCTCGCCCACCCGCCCGCCGCCGCCGAACTCCCCCAGCCCTCCGGCGGCGGCTACCGGCTCTACACCGGCCCCGACGCCGCCCGCCAGCTCATCGAAGACACCCAGCCCGACGTCGTCGTCGCCGCCGTCGTCGGTGTCGCCGGCCTCACCGCCACGATCCAGGCCCTCACCCAGGGCTGCGTCGTCGCGCTGGCCAACAAAGAAACCCTCGTCGCCGCCGGCTCGCTCGTCATGCCGCTCGTCGAGAAACACGGCGGCACCCTCCTGCCCATCGACTCCGAACACTCCGCCCTCTTCCAGTGTCTGGGCCCCCACGCCGCTCGCCCCAACCCCCCTGCCGTCCGCCGCGTGGTCCTCACCGCCTCGGGCGGCCCGTTCCGCGACGCCCCACTCGAAACCCTCCGCAACGCCACCCCCGAGCAGGCCCTGAACCACCCGACCTGGGACATGGGCCCGAAAATCACCATCGACTCGGCCACCATGATGAACAAAGCCCTCGAGGTCATCGAGGCCCACCACCTCTTCCAGCTCCCGCCCGAAAAAATCGACGTCCTGATCCACCCCCAGTCCGTCGTCCACGGCCTGGTCGAATTCGCCGACCACAGCGTCACCGCCCAGCTCGGCCCCCCCGACATGCGCACCCCCATTCAGGTCGCCCTCACCCACCCCCAACGCCTCCCCGGCTGCTCCGACCAGCTCGACTGGACCCGCCTGGCCCGCCTCGACTTCCGGCCGCCCGACGCCGAGCGGTTCCCCGCCCTGCGCCTAGCCTACCGGGTGATCCGGGCCGGCCTCGACGGGGCCGGCAACGCCGGGGCCGTGCTCAACGCCGCCAACGAGGCCGCCGTCGCCGCTTTCCTCGAACGCCGCATCCGCTTCGGGCGTATCGTGGAGTTGGTCGCCGCCGCCCTCGACCACATCGAACCCCGGCCCCTCGGCACCCTCGACGACGCCCTGCTCGCCGACCGCCTGGCCCGGGAGTTCGTCCGCGATCAGATCACCACCGACCCCGTCCCCGCCGCCTGACCCCGTTCCCTGCCCCCCTCCCTCCGACCGCCAAGCCCTGCCCATGAGCGCGATCCTCACCGACCCCATTGCCGCCGTCTTCGCCCTGATCCTGGGCTTCGGCTTCCTCATCTTCGTCCACGAGCTGGGCCACTTCGCCGTCGCCAAATGGGTCGGCATCCGCGCGACCCAGTTCGCCATCGGCTTCGGCAACGCCCTGCTCGCCTACCGCAAAGGCGTCGGCCTCCGCGTCGGGGGCACGGAAAAAATCTACCTCGCCCGCGCCCTCGAGGCCCTCCGCGAAGAAGGCACGTCCGTCGAAAACCTCGGCGAGCACAAACGCAACCAGCTCATCATGGAAAAGGCCGACCAGCTCGGCCTCGGCGAAACCGAGTACCGACTCAACTGGATCCCCCTGGGCGGCTACGTCAAGATGCTCGGCCAGGAAGACATGGACCCCGCGGCCCAGTCCGACGACCCCCGCGCGTTCAACCGCAAATCCATCGGCGCCCGCGCCGCGGTCATCTCCGCCGGCGTCATCATGAACCTCATCTTCGGGCTCATCTTCTTCATCATCTGCTTCCAGATCGGCGTCAAGTTCCCCGCCCCCGTCGTCGGCGCCGCCGCCCCCGGACAGCCCGCCGCCACCACCTACGCCAACGGCCACGAGGGCGACCCCGACTACCGCGGACTCCGGCCCGGCGACGTCATCACCCACCTCGCCGGCAAGCCCGTCACCGATATGGCCGCCGTCAAGATCGCCGCCGCCCTGGGCAAGAGCGGCGACCCGGTCGTCATGACCGTCGACCGCGAGGGCGAGCCCGCCCCCCTGATCTACGAAATCGTCCCCGAATCCTCCGAACTCAACGAGGGCTTGCTCTCCGACGGCATCATCCCCGCCGACACCCTCACCGTTGGCGAAAGCCCCGACCGGCCCGGCCAGATCGCCGGCCCGGCCCACTCGCCCTTCGTCGACGCCCAACTCCGCCCCGGGATGACCCTCTCCGCCGTCAACGGAAAGCCCGTCGAGAACTACGGCCAATTCGTCCGCGCCTTCGAAAACCTGACCGCCCCCGACCTGACCCTCCGCTTCACGGACCCCGCGGATGGCCAGACCCGGGACGTCACCACCACCGCCACCCCCCAGCTCGCCCGCCACGAAGAACTTGGCCCCCAGCTTCTGGGGCTGCTCCCGCCCGTGGTGGTCGACCCGGCCCCCGGCAAACCCGCGGAAAAGGCCGGCATCCAGTCCCACGACGTCCTGGCGCAGCTCGGCGACGCCCACTGGCCTTCGATCACCGCCGTCAGCCAGACCATCAAGACCGCCGACGGCCAGGCCCTGGCCCTGGTCGTCGATCGCCGGGGCGAAACCGTCGAACTCGCCGGCGTCAAACCCCGCGGCGGGCTCATCGGCGTGTCGATCGCTCCCTACCTCGCTACCCGGCGCATCGCCGGGGCCGACCCCGACTCCCCCTTCGCCCGCGCCGCCGCCGACCGCCCCCTGCCCCCCGGCTCCCGCCTGCTCAGTGTGAACGGCCAGCCGATCGAGCACTGGGCCGACTTCGCCCAGGCCGTCCACGCCGAACTCGGCCCCGCCCCCGACGCGGACACCGCTCCCGTGACGGACGACACCGACGCCGCGAACGCCGACACCGACCAACCCGACGCCGGCGCGGCCACGCTCGAGCTCGCCTTCGAGATCAACCTCGGGGCTTCGCCCCGCACCGAAACCTACACCGTGACCCTGACCCCCGACGAGGCCGCCACCCTCCGCGACGCCTACGGCTGGCTCCCCCCACGCGGCCTGGTCTTCGAGCCCATGCTCACCGAGGTCAAGGCCGACGGCCCGTGGGAAGCCACCGTCATCGGTGTCCAAAAAACCGGCGAGTTCATCCAGCAAACCTACATCACCCTGCTCCGGCTCTTCCAGGGCACCGTGGCGGTGAAAAACCTCCGCGGCCCCGTCGGAATCGTCGATCAGGGCGCGAAGGTCGCCGCCCAGGGCCTGCCGTACTACCTCTTCTTCCTGGGCCTCATCAGCGTCAACCTCGCGGTGCTCAACTTCCTGCCCCTGCCCATCGTCGACGGCGGGCTGATGGTCTTTCTGCTCATCGAGAAGTTCAAGGGCTCGCCCGCCAGCCCCAAGGTCCAGACCGCGGTCGCCCTCGTCGGGCTCGTGGGCCTGGCCGGCATCTTCCTTTACGTGACCTTCAACGATATCTCCCGGATCGTCGCCGGCTAGCCCCGCGCGCCGGGCACGACGCCGCCGCGCCCCGGCGAGATACCCGCCCCCTCGCCCCCCGGACCCCGCCCGCCCGCACCGACCCCTGCCCCGACCGAGGTCTGATGATCCGCCGGTTCGGCCGAGCCGGGGCCGCCTCCCGCCGCGGTTTCCGCCCCCGCCAAGTCGACCCGGCCATCAGCGGTATACTGCCCCGCTTTGCCCCGCCACCCAAAGGTCTAAGCCCCCATGAGAATCCTGGTCCCGCTGCTCGCGATCATCATCGGCGTGGTTTTCGCTCTCGCGGTCGCCCGATCCGGCAACGACGCCCCCCCCATCCCGCCGGATGACGCGCAAACCCCCGCCGCCGTCGCCGCCTCCATCGAGCCCGCCGCGCCCCAGGCCCCAGAACCTCCCTCAGAAACCGGCCGCGACGCCCCGGAAACAACCCCGGAACCCCCGGATCCCGCAGCCGTCGAACTCCGCGCCGTCCCCGCCACCGATCCCCAGGGGCCATCGCTCGGCGGTGACCAGCCGGCCAGCCCCTTCAAGGTCCGCGTCCGGTTCACCTCTCTCGGCGGCGGCGGGATCCGTCTGCTCACCCTCGCCGACTACGCCGCCTTCGTCGAGCCCCCCGCCCCCGGCGAGCCCCGCGAGCCCTACCGCCTGATCGACGTCGCCGACGGCATCCCGGCCGGGTCGTCGCCCGCCTTCTACCCCTACGCCGCCCGCACCGTCACCCTCAACGGACAGACGGTGAGCCTCTCGGACGTCCGCTGGGCCTCCGACCCGGTCGTCCGCTCCGCCGCCGCCGAGTCGGTCACCTACCGCCTCACGATCGTCGACGGCAGCGACAACCCTGTCGCCGAGATCGTCCGGACCTGGACCGTCAGCGCCGACAGCTACGATCTCGCCCTCGAGCAGCGCGTCATCAACCGCACCGACGCGCCGCTCACCGCCGTCTTCGAGCAGTACGGCCAGGGCGACGTCCTGACCGACCTGGGCAGCTACCTGGGCGACCGCCGGATGTTCATCACCGGCCACTTCCGGCCCGAAACCCCCCCCAAGTTCTCCGTCTACGTCGAAGACAGCTTCGTCGCCCGTTCCAAGCTGCTCTCCGAGACCCGCACCCTCTGGCCCAACCCCGGGCTCAAAAAAGACGCCCGCCTCGCCTGGCTGGCCAGCGAAAACCGCTACTTCGCCCTCATCACCCACGCCCCGGTCCCCGCCGACGCTGCCACCACCGCCGAGGTCCCCGAGCTCGACGGCCTCTTCCCCCGCCTGGGCTACCGCGTCCTCCCCCAGCCCACCGACCGGCCCCAGGCCGACGACAAACGCGTCGCCATCGAGCTCGCTACCGATCCACTCACCGTCGCCCCGGGCGAGTCCGCGAGCATCGACGTCAACGTCTACGCCGGGCCCCGCAAGAAAGCCGTCCTCGCCGAGTCGCCCTACGACCTGATGCACTTCGACAAGCTCATCCGCTACGAGCTCGGCTGCACCTGGTGTACGTTCCAATGGCTCGCCAAAGCCCTGCTCGGCTACCTCAAGGCCCTCCACTGGGCCGTCGGCGACTGGGGCATCGCCATCATCATCCTCGTCCTCACCGTCCGCCTGCTCCTGCACCCGATCACCAAGCGGGCCCAGACGAACATGATGAAAATGAGCAAGCAGATGGGCAAGCTCCAGCCGGAGATGGCCAAGCTCAAAGAGAAATTCAAGGACGACCCCTCCGCCCTCAACCGCGAAACCATGAAGCTCTACCGCGAGGCCGGGGTCAACCCCGCCAACGTCCTGGGCTGCGCTCCCATGCTCCTCCAGACCCCCATCTGGATCGCCCTCTACGCCATGCTCTACTTCGCCATCGAGCTCCGCCACGAGCCCGCGTTCTACGGCATCTTCCAGACCCTCTCCGGCGGGCACTGGCACTTCCTCGAAGACCTCTCGGTCTCCGACAACTTCCTCCGCTTTATCCCCCCCGATCAGCCGGCCTACAAGCTCACCTGGCTCCCCTTCATCGAGCCCGAGTTCCGCAGCCTCAACATCCTCCCCCTGCTCATGGCCGTCGTCTTCTTCTTCCAGATGAAGCTCACCACCCCGCCGCCCCAGAACGACCAGCAGCGGCAGCAGCAGATGATCATGAAGTTCATGCCCTTCATGTTCCCCGTCTTCCTCTACTCCGCCCCGTCGGGCCTGACCCTCTACATCTGCGCCTCGACCCTCGCCGGCATCGTCGACAGCTACATCGTCCGCAAGCACGTCCGCGAGCAGGAAGAAGCCGGCACCCTCTTCGATAAAAAACCCGTCAAGCCCGGCGGCTTCCGCGACAAGCTCCAGAAACGCTTCGCCCTGGCCGCTGAGATGGCCGCCCAGCGCCAGCAAGAAATGCAGCAGCAAAAACGCAGCAAGAGCGGCGGCCCGAAGAACTACAAAAAACGGAAATAACCCCCCGCCCATGCCCAACCTCCGCGACACCATCGTCGCCGTCAGCTCCCCCCCCGGCCGGTCCGCCCGCGGCCTCGTCCGCCTCGACGGGCCCCACGCCTTCGCCGTCGTCGCCCACCTCGTCGACCACCCCCCCGACCCGCCGCCCCACACCGCCCGGCCCGCCGCCCTCCGCCACCCCGACCTCCCGCCCCTGCCCGTCCTGCTCACCCGCTTCCCGGGCCCACGCAGCTACACCGGGCACGACGTCGCCGAGCTCCAGCTCCCCGGCCACCCCGCGCTCCTGGACCGCGTCCTCCAGGCCGCCCTGGGCCATCCGCCGCTCCGCCTCGCCGAGCCCGGCGAGTTCACCTTCCGCGCCTACACCGCCGGCAAGCTCGACCTCACCCGCGCCGAGGGCGTCGCCGCCACCATCCACGCCGTCAGCGACAGCCAGCTCGCCGCCGCCGCCGCGCTCCGCCACGGGCAACTCGCCCGCTTCGCCGCCGGCCGGGTCGACCGCGTCGGCCGGCTGCTCGCCCTCGTCGAAGCCGGCATCGACTTCGTCGATCAGGAAGACGTCGTCCCCATCCCGCCCCGCGAACTCGCCGCCGCCCTGACCGAAGAACTCCGAGAACTCGAAAAACTCCTGGCCCGCAGCCGCGCCTGGGGCGCCGTCGAAGCCCTGCCCCGCGTCGTCCTCCTGGGGCCGCCCAGCGCCGGCAAGTCCACCCTCTTCAACGCCCTCCTGGGCCAGCCCCGCGCCGTCACCCATCCCGCCCCCGGCACCACCCGCGACGTGCTCGAAGAACCCCTCCAACTCAACCCGCTTCCTACATCCGGTCGCGGCGACGCCCCGTCCCGCGAGGTCATGCTGGTGGACCTCGCCGGGCTCGACGACGCCGCGACCGCCCTGGACCGCGACGTGCAGCAGCGGGTCCGCGACGCCGTCGACCGGGCCGACCTCATCCTCCACGTCCGCCCCGCCGCCGGGCCCGCCGACGCCGCCCGCGCTCCGCTCGCCCTGCCCGCCGCCGCGCCCGTCCTGCGCGTCTACACCAAAGCCGACCGCGTCGCCTCGTTCTCGGCCCCGCCGGGACCCGATGCCGACGCCGTCTGCGTCTCCGCCCACACCGGGCGGGGCCTCCCCGCCCTCCGCGCCGCGATCCTCCACCACCTGGGCGACCGGGCCGTCAGCCTCCGGGCGGACCTGCTCGCCCTCCAGCCCCGCCACCACGCCGCCCTCACCGCCGCCCGCGAGGCCCTCCAGGATGCCCGCCGCCAGACCGACCCCGGCGCCCCCGCCCTGGGCGCCGTCGAGCTCGTCGCCGGCCGGCTCCGCGACGCCCTCGACCACCTCGCCGGCCTCGGCGGCGAACTCACCCCCGACGACGTCATCGGCCGCGTCTTCTCCACCTTCTGCGTCGGCAAATAACCCCCCGGAACCGACCGGCTTCAAACAGGTCGCGCCCGTCGCCCTTCGCGCTCTCTCCCTTTTCCTCCCGGTTGCGGCCCCGCCCCGCACCCCTACACTCGCCCCATGCCCCTCGAGCTCACCTTCCTCGGCACCGGCACCTCCGCCGGCGTCCCCATGATCGGCTGTTCCTGCCCCGTCTGCCGCTCCGACGACCCCCGCGACCGCCGCGACCGCGCCTCGGTCCTCGTCCGCACCCCCGACCCCACGTTCCATCCCGGCGAACCCCACGCCGCCTTCAACCCCCGGCAGGTCGGTGTCCGCCAACTGCTCATCGACACCTCCCCCGACCTCCGCCACCAGGCGATCCGGGCCCAGCTCAGCCGGCTCGACGGCGTCCTGGTCACCCACACCCACGCCGACCACATCTTCGGCCTCGACGACCTCCGCCGCTTCAACGCCGCCATGGACGCCCCGGTCGACCTCTACGCCGAGCCCGCCGCGATCGACACGCTCCGCTCGATGTTCCACTACATCTTCGAGCCCCACAAAAACATCAACAAATCGTTCGTCGCCAACCTGCTCGCCTTCCCCGTCGAACCCGGCCAACCCCGGCCGCTTTTCGGCGCCACCTGGACCCCGCTGCGTCTCCTCCACGGCCGGCTCCCGATCCTCGGCTTCCGCGTCGACCACCAGGGCTCGTCGCTCGCCTACTGCACCGACGTCTCCACCATCCCCCCCGAAACCTACCGCCACCTCTACAACCTCGACGTCCTGGTCCTCGACGGCCTGCGCGAACGCCACCACCCCACCCACCTCACGGTCGATCAAGCGCTCGCCATCATCGAAGAGCTCAAGCCCAAGCGCGCCTACCTCACCCATATCGCCCACGACCTCGCCCACGCCGACCTCGCCGCCCGCCTCCCTGCCCACGTCGCGCCGGCCCACGACGGGTTAGTCCTTACCCTGCCCGACCACTCGGCCGCGTTAAGCTAAAACCGCTGCCCCGCCGCCGTATCCCTCTGCTCTCTGCCTGCGCCGCGACCGCTGCCCACCACGCACGCGCTACGCCTCGGGCCTCGTTTAGCCCGCGGCAAATCGGATGACCCCGCCGCGGGACCCGCAACTCGCAAACCCGCCCCCCTTCACGTTCACTCGGGCTTCACCCCCCAAGCGTTAGATTGCCCCCTCTTGCGTTGAACCGTGGCTCATCTTTCATCCGCTCCGGACCCCTCGAAAGGCACCTCATGTCCAAACTCATCAAGATCCTGCTCGCCATCTTCCTCCCGCCCATCGCGGTGCTCCTGGAACGCGGCGTCGGCGGCTCCCTGCTCCTGAATATCCTGCTCACCCTCCTCGGCGGCATCCCCGGCATGATCCACGCCCTGTTCGTCGTCGTGTCGGACGCCAAGGCGGTCTGACCCGCTTCAGGGGGACGCTCTCAGTTGTTTCGACCACCGCCGACTTCCCGCCGCGTGACAGATGTACCCGCGGCCGGGGGGCGGCTGTTTTACATGTCACTCTCGGCATAGACCCGACTCTACCGACACGATCCGTCAATCCCTTGTCCGCCATCCGGGCCCCTCGCCACCTTATCCGAACCGGGAAAGTTTGGCCCCGCCCCAGAGATTGACCTCATATACAGCAAGATCAGACAATTTTGTGACCCAGCCTGACGGTAAGTTACACACCAGATTTCCTGAAAAGCGGTGCGGTAACGATGTGGCTATGGACAACGAACCCACAACTATTCTCAACCGGAGTCAGATTATGCGTACAACTTATTTCACCGTGGCGATGGGCCTGGGGCTCGCCGTCGGGGCCTCCGGTGCTCAAGCAGCCAGCGTACTGGATGTCGAAACCTCCGTGGCCGTGGACAACGGGCTGCGGTTCACGAGCGTGACCCTCGACACGCCCAGCGGGGCCACCCGGTTTTCGCCGGGCGACTTCGTGAACATCGAGGTGCTCGACTTCGCGGTCGCCACGACGATCCCCTTCGAGACCGCCCTGGGCGGCACGCTCAGCACGCCCGACAACCCCGGGGCCCTGCCGCCCGTCGGCGGGCGGGCGGCCATCCTCGAAGACGCCCTCCTTAACACCACGATCAACAACCCCAGCGTCGACACCGGGCTGGTCTTCCGCTTCGTCGACCCCGACGGCTCGCCCACCGGGATCACCAACCGCCCCGGGGCCGACCTGGTCGTGTTCGAGGTCAGCCCGCCGGCCGGCGTCGAGCCGCCCAGCGGCGGGCCCACCGTCCTGGGCGGCGACCCGTTCCGCCTCTCGGGCACCGGCGACGCCGCCGACAACACCGCCGAGTTCTTCGCCGACGACTACGTCCAGATCGGACCCAACGGCACGGCCGCCGACATCTCGTTCTTCGGCCCCGCCCCGGGCACCTCGCCCGTCGCCTCGCTCACTGAATTTGAAGGCGTCGAGTTGACCGCCCTGGGCGTGTTCAGCCTGAACCTCTACGCCGCCGACATCGACCTCAGCGACCTGGGCTTTGCCGAAGGCGACGTCGTCGAAACCCTGACGCTCAACTCCATCGGCGAAACCGGCTTCGGGACCGACCCGTCCCTGATCCTCGGGATCGTCGGCTCGGGCGTCTCGGTCGACGACGCCGACGCCCCGGCCGCCATCCCCACCCCCACCACCGCCGCGGGGGGTGCCCTCCTGCTGCTCGGCATCGCCGCCCGCCGCCGACGCGTCTCGGCCGACTGAACCCCACCGATACGTCTCGCGGCCCTCAGGCCTTACCCTTCACGCCCCGCCCATCAGCTCTCGCAGCGCCGCGCCCACGTCCGGCTGCCGCATCAGGTGCTCGCCCACCAGCACCCGGTGGACCCCCGCGTCCGCCAGCCGGGCGATGTCCGCCGCCGTCCGGATCCCCGATTCGCTCACCAGGATCCCCGCGTCGGGCACCTCTTTCAACAGCTCCAGCGTGTGCTCCACGTCCGTGGTCATCGTCTTGAGGTCCCGGTTGTTGATCCCCAAAAGCTGATACCCCGGGTGCGGGAACCCGACGTGCGACTTCACCTGGATCAGCGACTCGTAGTCGTGCACTTCGACCAGTGCCGTCAACCGCAGTTCCGTGGAAAGGATCAGCAGGTCGATGAGCTGCGCCTCGCCCAGACACTCCGCGATCAGCAGCACCGCGTCGGCCCCCGCGGCGCGGGCCTCGTAGACCTGGTACGCATCGATAATAAAATCCTTGCGCAGCACCGGCAGCGGCACCGCCTGCTTGATCTGCCCGATATACGCCAGGTCGCCCTGAAAATACTTCGCGTCGGTCAGGCAGGAGATCGCCGCTGCGCCGTTGGCGTGGTACGCCCGGGCCAGCGCGACCGGGTCGAAGTCCTCGCGGATCACCCCCGCCGACGGGCTGGCTTTCTTGATCTCCGCGATCACCCGGAGCGTGTGCCGCGGCCGGGTCACCGCCGCGAAAAAGTTCCGCGGGGCCGGGGCCGCCGCCGCCGCCGCCCTCACCGCCTCCAGCGGCCGCGCCCGCCGCGCCGCCTCCACCTCCTGCCGTTTGTCGGCCACAATCTGCGCAAGCATGTCACTCATCGGTAACCCCCCAGCATACCGGGTATCGTGGCCCCCATGGCCAAGGCCCGTACCCAATTCCTCTGCCGCCAGTGCGGGGCGATCCAGCCCCGCTGGATGGGCAAATGCCCCGACTGCGGCGAATGGGACGCCCTCGAAGAAGTCAAGCAGCCCGGCAAAGCCGCCCAGCTCGACCCCCATCGCGGCCTCGCCCCCCCCACCCAGGCCGGGCAGCCCGAAGCCAAACCCATCACCGCCATCGTCCAGGACGACGCCCTGGCCCCCGGCCGCCTCCCCACCGGCATCGCCGAACTCGACCGCGTCCTCGGCGGCACCACCCCCACGCCCACCCCCGCCCCCGCCCCCGGACAACACCGCCGGGCAGGCGGAGCGAGCCACGACGAGTCCCCCCCTCAACCTCCGCCCGCCGCCCAGAGGAGCATCAAGACTCCCCCAGGCCCCGATGGTTCCGGAGGCGATACTTCTGGACACAGCATTTCCGGCCACAGAATTTCGGTAGGCAGCACTTCGGGGGGCAGCACTTCGGGGGGGGGGGGGGGGGGTGGGGGTGGGGG
>JBCDDZ010000077.1:0-12094 GCA_039180025.1 Planctomycetota bacterium | reverse complement strand
CCGCGTACACCGCCGCCTCCGCGAAAAACAACAGCCCCCCGTGCTTCGGCCCCAGCCCCAGCGCGCTGAACGTATAGATCTCCCGCTGCCGATCCGAGATCGATCCCAGCAGCGTCCCGAAAATAATCAGCCCCCCCAGCAGCACCGGGGCCACCACCCGCCCCACCCCGCTTACCGTCGTCACCGGGCCCAGCGTCAGCCGCGCCGCGCCCCCCGGCCCCGTGACCCAGACCGGCGTGGGCAGCACCGCTGCCAGCTCTGCCCCGACCGCCGCCGGGTCTTCGTCCTGGCCCGCGAACCAGGTCAGGCTCCGCAGCGTCCCGCCCATCCGCTCCACCGCTCGGTTCGACGCCACCGCCACCCGCCCCGCGCTCAGCCGGATCGTCCCGCCCCCGTTCCCCGGAGCCCGGCCCCCGCTACGCGGCCCCCGGCTCGACCCCTCGCCGCCCAGCGCGGCCTGCGCCGCGACGTCCGTTGGCCGCCACGGCTCGCCGTCCACCTGCCGCAGCCGGGTCAGCGCCGCTCCGTCCACCGTGCCGGCCAGCCACATCGCCCGCCCGTCCACCCGGACCGTGTCTCCCGGATCCAGTCCCAGCTGGGCCACGGTTTCCTCGGGCAGAAACACGCCGCCGGATTCCAGCAACTCACCCACCATCGATTCGGCAAAGACCGCGGGCCGCAGCACCCTCGCCCACCCCGGCCACGCCTCGCCCAGCCCCGGGTCCACCCCCATGACCGCGCCCAGACGCACCGCCGCCGACCCGTCCGCCCGCGCCGCCGTGATCGGCCGATCGTCCCCCGCCCAGTCACCGGCCGCGGGCACCCGCCACCACCCCTGCGCCCACCGCCCCGGCTCACGCAGCACCTCCAGCGTCCCGAGCGCCAACGGCCCGGTGTCCAGCCGCCTGACCAGCACCGCCCGGCTGGGCATCGCCTCGGTCGTCGGCCCCAGCCCCACCGACCGCACCCCCACCGCTCGGTCCACGTTCGCGAAACACAAGACCGTAAACGTCAGCATCATCACCGTCCCGGCCGTGAGCACCGTCCGCGTCGGCCGCCGGCGCATCGTCGACACCCCCATCCCGATCGCCGCCAACGCCACGCCCCCCCCGGAAGTGCCCCCAGAAGCACCCCTTGAAGTTCCTCCAGAAACACCCCCCGCCGCCGTTCCTGGAGTATCCCCGTAGTTCCCGCCCGCTGCTCTCCCCGCGGCCGTCGGTCCATCCGTCTTGGCCTCATGCTGCCCGTCGGCCGCGGACGCCGCCCCGCCGACCGTGCGGTCCGTCCCCGGCCCCGCCGCCGTCTGGATCTCCCGCAACTCGTCGCGGAACCGCCGAACCAGCAGCCATGTGACCGCCGCCGACAGCAGCACAATCGCGAACGCCAGGAAGATCATTACTGGCGTGGCCGCCACCGCGAACCCCGGGTGCGTGGCATACATCAGCGCAAACGTGGCCATGAACGCCGCGGTGAACCCCGCGATCCGGCCGTACACCCCCGCCGCCCCCACCACCAGCCGCTCGACCGCGAACGCAAACGGGATTGTCAAGAGCAGCAGCACTACGATCGCGTAGACCAGGTCGTCCATCGCCGCCCGCAGCCGGGGATACACCTCTTGCGATAGCGCTAAACTCCGCAACGATTCCGACCGCGCCCCTTCTCGCATCACTCGCCCGGCCTCGGCGTGGAGCACCTCCAGGTCCGGCGAGGTCACCCCCCGCGTCCGCAGGGCCGACAGCCGCGTCTCGTTGAGCCGCCAAAGGTCTGCGGCGCTGCGCTCGCCCCATGCTTCGGCCGCCTCAAACCGCTCCGCCTCGACCCCGCCCCCCGCGTCGCCGGGCCCGTCGATCCCCAGCAGTACCGGCCCGTGGGGATCGAACACCTTGACCGCGCTGGGCGTTTCCCCGGCCCGGGCTTCGAGCATCCAGAACTTCGCCGGCCCCGCCCGGCCGATCAGCGACCGGTTGGGCCGATACGCCCCGTCCGAACTCGCGCGCAGCACCCCGCCCCCCGGCCGTTGCCCGGCGATCTCGCCCCCCGGTCCCCCGGCTTCCCCGGCCCGGTCCGCCGCGCCCCACCACATCAACCCATAGCCGCGGGCCGCGAAGGTGTCGACCCGGATCGCCGCCGATGCCACCTGGACGAGCGTGGCCTGCGTGGTCGCGGTCGTGGGTCGGCCGTGCGGGCCCAGTTCGGTGGCCAGGAGCGCGACCTGGTCGTCGTAATCCTGCCGCAGCGCGGTGAGCGCAAACCGTCCGTGACGGTTGACCGGAGCGAGGTCCATCGGTAGGTAATCCAGCGGCCGCGGCTGCGCGAGCACCGACCACGCCGTCGCCGGCTGGCCCTTGTCGCCCGGCCAGATCGCTACCACCGCCTCCCCGTCGCCGGGCTCGGCCCCGACGCCTGCCGGCCGGTTTTCGGAAAGCCCGCCCGTGACCCGCCGGCTGACAAAGCTCCCCGTCGGCCGCCGCCCGTCCCACCCGGGCCGTTTGCTCAGAACAATCCCTCCGAACGCCGACGGCAGGCTCAGCCCCGGAGAATCCACCACGCCCCGCAGCACCGCCCCGGCCTCCGCCCACTGCGCCGCGTACCCCGCCAGACGGAACTCCCCCTCCACCGGCTGCCCGTCTCCCGGCCGTACGTCGTAGCCGGTCATCAGCGCGACGTGGTACCGCCCGTAGCTCCCCGCCACCGCGCCGCTGTTCACGTACCGCCCCGGCACCAGCGACTCGGCCAGCCGCAGGTCCCGCAGCGCCGCCCGTTCCAGCCGAGCCGTCTGCGCCGGGTCCAGCGTCTCGGCCACCTCGGCAAACACCCCGAGCACCCGCTGGTGGTACCCCGGGGCGTCGGCCCCGGGCCGCGGCTCCCGGAGCCCGAACACCCGCCCGGTCCACTCCCCGGCCACCGGCGCCCATACCGCCCCGGGGTTTTTCGCGACTTCGCCTCCGTTCCGGTTCCCGTCCGCCGGGCCGTCGTCGGCCCGCCGCTCTCCCGCCGCCGCCCCGTCGGACAGGTCCAGGCTGACGTGGAGCACCACCTCCGGCAGCGCCGCGTCGCCGCCTTTGACCGCTCGCCGCAGCGCCGCCCGCTCGGCGTCCCGCTGCCTCTCAACATCCAACTCCACGGCCCGCGCTTCGAGTCCGTGACGGGTCCGCCGTATGAGGTCCGTCACCGCCGCGGCGTCGGCCTCGCCCAGCGTTTCGAGCGGCACCCTTTCGTGCAGCGCCCGCCGCACCCGGTCCCACGCCGCGCGGGCGGCCTTGTCTCCCGCGTCCGCCCGGGCCCAGTCCGCCTCCAGCTTGAGCCGATCCCGCAGCGTTTCATCGCCGGCGCGGTCGGCGTCGGCCTGAACCGTTGCCCCGTCTACCCGCTGCTCGACCCGGCCCAGCGCGGCCAGCGCCGCGGCCACCTGCGCGGCCTCCTGGGAGTGTTCCTCGGTGATCGCTTCGTGCCCCTTGTCCGACAGATAGAGCGAGTCGTAGAGCACCCGGGCTCCGCGGTGCCGGTGCGCCCCGTCGTCCAGGAAAAAGAGCCAGACGTCCCGCCGCGGCGGCCGGCGTACCCAGTCCTCCGCCAGCGCCAGCAGCCCCGCCACGTTCGCTGCCCGTCGGGTCCCTCGCGTCCGGGTCGGGACCACGCCCCACGTGTCCAACCGGGCCGACACCACCACCGCTTCCCGGTTCCCGTCCCGCCCCGCCGGGTCCGTCCCCCGGATCACCGCGACGACATTGCGGCCCTGCCGGACCCAGCCGGGACCGGCCGCTTCCCTCGGCAACGCTTCCGCAACCAGCCGCGCTTCCCCCGGATCAACTGCTAGATCAGCCCCCGGTTTATTTCCCGGATTACCCCCGGACTCCGTCCTCGGCTGCCCACCGCGCAGGTCCACCCCCGCCGCCGCGGCGGCCGCGACCGCTTCGCCGGAAACCCAGTACCGCGGCAGGTTCCAAGGCACCGCGGTGCTCGCCGGCTCCGAGAAACCCGTTGTCCGATCTCCCAAAAATACCACCGCCGCCGCACCCCGCGCAAACACCCGGCCCCACCGCGGCCCGCAGTCCATCTCCAAAAACACCACCGCCCCCGACAAGTCCCGGTCCCCCAACTCCTCCCGCGTCCCCCGCCCTCCGTAAACCCGCGGCCCCCGGAGTTCGCCGTCCACCCGCGTCGGGACCACCACGTTCGGCCCCACCGGCGACAGCCCCACCGACACCCCGCCGATCTCCAGTGTCACCGCCTGGGTCGGCTCACCCAACTGCACCACCGGGAACCCCAACTCCCGCACTACGCCCACCGTTTCCACCCCCATCGCGCGCAGCCGCTGCGCAACGTATTCCGCCGCCCGCCCGCCCTCAGCCGTCCCCGCCAGTCGGTGGGGCTCGGCCGTCAACGCCGCGAGGTCGGCGGCCAGGGTCTGCCCCGCCGCGCCGCTCCCCTGCGCTGCCGCCGTCGGGTTGTTCAGCACGGCCGCCGCGCTCAGCCCCCCCGCCAGCGCCAACCCCGCCGCTCGGACTGCCCCGCGCCACCGGCTCAACCGCCACCCCCGATCGAGCCGGCCGTGATCGTGACGTCTTGCTTGCGGTCGACCCGATCGATCCGGCCGTCGCGCACCCAGAAGATCCGGTCGCACAGCCGCAGCAGCCGGTGGTCGTGCGTCGAACAGACCACGGTCACGTCCCGCTCCCGGTTGATTTGCTCGAGCAGGTCCAGGATCGCCTGCCCGGTCTTGAAGTCCAGGTTCGCCGTGGGTTCGTCGGCCAGCAGGATCCTCGGGCCGTTGCACAGCGCCCGGGCGATCGCGACCCGCTGCTGCTGACCGCCGGACATCTCCACCGGGCGGTGATCGAACCGCTCGGCCAGGCCGACCAGGCCCAACAGTTCCATCCCTCGCCGCCGGGCCGCGTCGCCGCCGACCCCGGCAAACGCCATCGGCACCGTCACGTTTTCGAGCGCCGTCATGTACTTGATCAGGTTGTATTGCTGGAAGATGTAACCGATCTTGCGGCAGCGCAGAAACGCCAGCTCCGCCGCCGAGAGCTGCGCGACGTCCACCTCGTCGATGAGGATCCGGCCGGACGTGGGTGCATCGAGCGCCCCGATCATGTTGAAAAACGTCGACTTGCCCGAGCCCGACGGGCCCATGACCGCGAGAAACTCGCCGCGGCCGATCACCGCGTCCACGCCCCGCAGCGCGTGCGTCGCCGACTCGCCCTCCCCGTATTGTTTACGCAGGCCCAGGGTCCGGATCACCACCGGCTTGTCGGGCGGCGGCGGCGGGGCGTTTTCAGATTTCCGTTCGCTCATCGCCAAACCTTCCCTGCGTCTCCGCCGCACCCCGCGTCATCATCCCATATCTCCCACCGCCGGTCCGAGGTTGCTATTCGACCCGCATCGCTTCCATAGGGGCTAGCCGCGACGCCACCCACGCCGGACCTACCGCCGCCGCTGCGGCCAACCCCACGCCGACCCCCAGCGATACCGCCGAGGCCACCACCACCGCCGGCCAGCTCGCCGCCCCGTGGACCCAGAGTCCGCCCAGTTCCCACAGCCCCCGGCCGGCCGTGAGCGCCCACCCGATCCCCACGCCCGCCACGCCGCCCACGCCGCCCTGGATCACCGCCTCGGCGACAAACATCTGCATCACCGACCGGTCCATCGCCCCCAGACATTTCATGGTCGCGATCTCGCTGAACCGCTCGGTCACGGACATCAGCAGCGCGTTGCTCACCCCCACGGCGCAGACCAACAGCGACAGCCCCACCAGCCACCAGGTCGCCGTCGGCAACACCCCCGCGAAGGTGACCTCGGCCGCGCCTCCGTGCGCGGCGTCTTGGGGTTCCGCTTCGCCATTGGCTTTGTTACCCGGTGTCGCGTCCGGCGCGGCGGGGCGGCGGGGCTCGTAGCCCTCGGTCGCGGCGGCCCAGCGCTGCTCCCGGGTATACCGCTGCCCCGCGGTAAGAAAGTCGCGGGCGGTTGCGTCTTCTGCTGCGCCGGCCACGTCTTGCGACCACCACGCCGCCCCCCGGCGGGTGGCGAGGAACGCCATCACCGCCGGCAGATCGGCCGAGCCCGCCCGGACCTCGACCCGCCGCCGCCGCTCGGGGTCCTGAAGTGTGGCCGCGACGGTTTCGACGACCTGCCGGTACGCCGCGTACGCCTGGAGCTCGCGGTAGGTGGCTTCGCGTATCTCGAACCCCGCGTCCCGGAGCTGGGTGTAAAGGGTCGGGCCCGGATCGAGAAAACGGCGAAGCATCGGCCGCGTATCGGCCGCCCGGAGCCGGTCGATCGCCTGGGCGTGATGATCTCGGATCTCGGCGACCGCTCGGCTCAACCGGGGCCAGTCTTCACGCACGAACCGGTCGAACGACTCGCGGCCGGCCGCGCCGGGCGGGCCGAGTTGTAGGGCCGTGAGTTGCTGGTCCAGGCGGGCCCGCGCCGTCGGCTGCTGGGCCAGTCGGCTCAGCCAGGCCGAGACGTCCAGCCCGCCGAGCACCACCGCCGACTGCGTCGGCGTCAGGCGCTCGGCCCAGGCTTGGACCGCGTGAAACCGCCGGGCCGCGCCGAGCGCCACGTCTGCGTCGTCGCGGCCGGACCACCGCGTGTACTCGGCGGTCCGGTCGGCCGCGGCGGGGCCGAGGCCACCGAGGCTGTCCCGGACCTGCGCGACCGGGTCCGGCGTGGTCAGCCGGGTCAGCCAGGCGTCGGCGGTCCGCGTCGGCTCGAGCGCGTTCCACGCCCAGCCCTGGGCCCGGTCGGTCCAGATCGCGTGGGTCACGACGTGCACCAGAAACGCGACCGCCAACGCGAGGATCGCCGTCGTGATCCCGGACCGCAGCAGCCGGTACGACATCCCCGACAGCGCGAGCCGGGCACACCGGCCGACGCTCAGCGGGGCCTGGTCCTTGGCTTCGATCGGGCTCATGGCTCGCCCCCCGCCCCGGTCGGGGCTTCCGTGGGCTCCGGCGCGGCCGAGGGGCCGATGAGCACGAGCAGCTTCCGCTCCGCGAGCAGGCGCAGGAACGCCATGACTTTCAGCCGGGCTTCGTGGAACCCCAGCCGGTGCCGCCGGGAGAATTCCGCCACCACCGCCTCGACGTTGCGCACCCCGTCGCAGGCGGCCCACACCTCCTGGCCCAGCCGGTCGAGCGCGATGCCGCGCTCCTTGCGGAATGGCAGCCACCACGACGCGGGGCCTCGCATCCACCAGCGCTCGCGGAGCGGCACGAACAGCACCAGCGCCTCGCCGCGCTGCTCGGCCCGCACCGCCCGGTTGGCGGTCGGCACGGCGGCGAGCAGCCGTTCGAGGGTGACCGTGTTGGCCGCGGGGCGGCGCTTAGTCATGGTCCGCGCCTCCGCCCGCCCGCCCGCCGGGGCCGACGGCCCACGGGGACAGGTCGCCCGGCGACCGGGCCGGCCAGGTGCCGACCAGCTCATAGACCGCGTCGTCCGCCGCGTCGTGCCACGCCCGCCCCCTACCGACGCGGTGGCGTCCGAGCAGCCGCCAGAACCGGGGGCCGGGCACGTTCCAGGTCGCCTCGGCTTCGTGCGGCTGCTCGGCCGACGCCGCAAACGCCCGCCGCGCTTTGGGGTCGTAGGCCCGCAGCGCCGCGGCGAGGGTCTGGCCTTTACAGCCGAGCCAGTCGCCGGCCATCGCCCGCCGCCGGACCGTGACCTCACGGCCCTGGCCGTCGTCGAAGTGGAGCGCCGCGTCTGCGGGGAGCACGCGGGTGGAGCGCAGCGTCCAGCGGGTTCCCGCGTCGTCCGCCGGCCGCGTCACGTCGAGCCCGAACGCCCGCACCCGCCGCGCTGTGTCCGCCGGCCCGGTCACCCGCAGCCCCCCAATCACCGCGTCCACCACCGCGTCGTCGTCCCCCGCGTCGAGCACGACTTCGACCAGCCGGCGGGTGGCGTTGTCGTACCGTGCCGCCCGCAGCAACCCGCGCCCGTCCGCCGCCCCCTGCCGCCGCAGCCCCCGCCAGCCCGCGGGCAGCGTCGCCGCCGTGAACCGGGCGTCGGCGTCCTGTTCGAGTTGGCGGGTCCGGTGGTCTTTGAGCAGTTGTCCCACGTCGGGCCGCTGCGAGCACGCGGTCCAGATGACCTGCAGCCGCTGCCGTCGCCGGTCGGCAAAGACGAGGCTTCCCTTGCGGAGCGAGACCCCGTGGCGGACCAGTTCCCAGGGGCCCTGGGCCGAGTCTGGGCCGCGCTGGCCGGGGACTTTAATCTCTAGCCCCAGCCATTCGATCACGTTAAGGTGGCTTGCGTGCATAGGGACACCGGGGCGCATCCTACGGAATCGAGTCCGCCCCAGTCCACCGCCCGCCCGTCGCGGCGGGCTTCCCACCGGCCTGATGCTGCTCAACGACGCCCAATCGCAGCTCAACCCCACCGGCGTCTGTCGGGCGGATTTCCTCGAGCACCAGGTCGACCTGACCTACGGCACGATCCGATGGATCGAGCCCGACCGTGATAGTTTCCTGCCCTGGGCCCGCGGTCGGCAAGCCTGTGTGGTGTGCAACCTCCATGTCCGGCATACCCCCGAGGGGATCCGGAAGGCGAAGGCCGACTTCCAGCGCATCATCGACCGGGCGATCGAGCACGGCGGGCACTACTACCTGACTTATCACCGCTGGGCCCGGCGGGACCAGGTCTTGCGCTGCTATCCGGAGCTCGGGGCGTTCTTCGAACTTAAGGATCGGTACGACCCGGCCGGGCGTTTTCAGAGCGAGTGGTACCGCCACCATCGTCGGCTGCTGAACGGAGAAGCGGAGGAGATCGATGGGTAGGCGTCGCCGATTGGCGTTGGTGCTCGGCTTGCTGGCGGGGCTGTTTTTACTTCGGGTTCTGGGTCAATGGCGGGTGGCCAATGGGGCGGCGGGGTGGTTGCCACCCATGGATCAGTGGTACTCGGGCCTGATGCCTTATCCGGTGTTGCTGCCGATCCAGTGTGCGATTCTTTTGTGGCAGGGGTGGGTGACGGCGGACCTGTGGCGGGGACGGGGGTGGTTTGCTCGGCGGAGCCGGGGGTGGGGCGTGGGGCTGAAATGGTTCAGCCTGGTTTATTTCGTGGTGATGCTGCTGAGATACCCCGTGGTCATGGTGCTCGATCCGGGTCGGCGTTGGTACGACGGGCTGATCCCGATCGTTTTTCACTGGGTGTTGGCCGGCTATTTGTACCTCTGGTCGAGGTACCTCCGCGAGGGGTGAGTCGGGCGGGGGCGCTACAGCGTTTCGATGACGGGGAGGGGGCCGACGATGGGAGCGAGGTAGTGGCGGAAGGATTCGTCGATGTCGCAGCCGTCGACGATGTACTTGGGGTCCATGTGCTTGGTGAGCGCGGCGACCTCTTTGATCTCGATCCGGCGGTAGTCGACGGCATAGGTTTCGTCGGGGCCGGGGGTGGAGCTGCGGACGATGGCGATGGAGCCGGACTTGTGTTCGCCGGCGAGGGCGTGTTGGACGGCCTGCCGCCCGGCCTCGCGGGCTTCCTGCTGGTCGGTGGCGGAGGCGCAGCCGACGAAGGAGCGTTGGAGGTAGCCGAAGGTATCGGCCCGGACCCGGAGTTTTTGCCCGAGCTTTTCGCCGAGCTTGGTTTTGACGAGGTCGGCCAGGAGGTCACCGAGCGCGCCGGTGCCGGAGAGCTGGACGTTGCCGTGGGCGTCTTTTTCGACTTCGTCCTGGAGCTTGGTCATCATGGGGTTGCCCTGCTCGTCGTGGATCCCTTCGGAGACGGCGATGAGGCAGCGGCCGTGGGCGGTGTAGACGCGTTCGACATCGTCGAGGAACTTCTGCTCGCTGAAGTCGGCCTCGGGGACGTAGATCAGGTGGGGCCCGTCGTGTTTGCCTTCGCGCCGGCCGAGCATGGCGGCGGCGGTGAGGAACCCGGCGTGGCGGCCCATGACGATGTTGATCTTGATGCCCGGGAGCGCGGCGTTGTCGAGGTTATCGCCCATAAAGGCCTGGGCGACGAACTTGGCGGCCGACCCGAAGCCGGGGGTGTGGTCGTTGACCATCAGGTCGTTGTCGATGGTTTTGGGGACGTGGTAGGCGGTCAGGTCGTAGCCTTGATCGGCGGCCATCTCGGCGATGATGCGGCAGGTGTCGGAGCTGTCGTTGCCGCCGGCGTAGAAGAAGTAGCGGACGTTCTGCTTGGCGAAGCTCTCGAAGATGCGCTTGCAGTAGGCGGCGTCGGGCTTGTCGCGGGACGAGCCGAGGCCGGACGACGGGGTGTCGGCGAGGCGGTCGAGCACGTCCTGCGGGGTGTGGGTGAGGTTGAGGTAGTCGTCCTTGACCATGCCGGCGACGGCGTGGTGCGCGCCGAGGATCTGATCGACGCCCGCGGAGCCGGCGTCGGCCCGGGCTTTTTGCAGGGCTTCGACGACGCCGACGAGGGACTGGTTGATGACGGCGGTGGGTCCGCCGGACTGGCCGATGACAGCGTTACCGAGGGTCATGGAGAGGCTTTCGGGGTGGGCAAGGGGGGGTGAGGGCAATCCGGCCGCGGCGTGGGGTCGGCGGCCGGTCGGGGCGGCATTCTAAAGTAACGGCCGACGGCCGCAAGACGGCGGGACTTGCGGGGCGGTTCAAGGTGGCCCGGTACGGCTTGGGGCGGGAGGCCTGTCTGAAGCGGGGCCGACGCGCCGCGCGGGCTTCCGCTCGGGCGGGCCGGGGCGTTTTTCCCGTGGGTTGGCGGTTGTCGTTCGGACGCGCGGGGTCTGCGGGCCGGCGAGGATCCCGGGCGGCGGGGCGTGGCTGGCGCGGGGGCGGCCTTGATCTGTTAGGCGATTTCGGTGAGGGCCTGGTCGGCGAGTTGGCGTTCGCTGGCGTCGAGGCGGTCGCGGACCGCGGTGAGTAGTTCGCGGGCGCGGTCGGGCTGCCGGAAGTAGCGGGCGTAGATCAGGCCGAGGATCAGTTGAATCTGAGGGGTCTGGGCGTAGTCGCGGTAGGTCTGGAGGAAGAGTTCGTAGGCCCGGGCGGCGGTGTCGTATCGGCCATCGGCCATGAGCTGGTTGGCGAGGTCGAGCTGGGCCTGTTGCGGCATCACGGTGTCGGGGCGGTCTTGGAGAAGCCGGGTGTAGCGCTCGGCGGCGGCGGCGAGGTCCTGCGCTTCCAGGGCCTGGCTGATCTCGGCGCGGCGGGCCATGAGCTGGGCCTCGGCGGGAGAGGGCTGGGGCTCGGCGTCGGCTCGGCGTTGACCGAGGCGGCGGCCCGAGCGGCTGCCGGGGCCCGAGCGGTTTTCGGAGGCGTTTCCGGGGGTACTTCCGGGGGCGGGGGCGGTGTCCCAGGGGTGGTAGCCTTCGCGGGACATTTTTTTGAATTGGGCCCGTCGGCGTTTCTGCTCGATCAGCGAAAGCAGGTCGTAGGGCTCGCGGGGGAGCATGCGGAGCATCAGCAGGCCCATGCCGATGACAAAACCGTAGAGGTAGCCGGCCAGGTGGGCGACGTAGGCGGTGTTCCCGTAGCCGGTGAATTGGAACACGATGTCGAGCACCACGCGGAAGAGGATCAGCACCATCGAGGAGACGACAAAGCTGCCGATGAAGATGATCAGCCAGTAGGCGATGGTGACGTTGGAGAGCGGGAACAGGGCGAGGTAGGCGCCGGTGACGGCGGCGACGGAGCCGGAGGCGCCCAGCACCGGGCCGCCGCCGGTGAGGATGTGGGCGAGCCCGGCCAGGACGCCGCCGGCGAGGTAAAAGCCGAGGTAGCCCGCCTTGCCCATCTGGTCTTCGACGGCGTTGCCGAAGACGTAGAGGAAAAGCATGTTGAACGCCAGGTGCATCGGGAGCAGGATGCTGAAGATCGGCGCGGGCTCGGGGCCGGAATGGACGAACTGATAGGTGATGAACTGGTACAGGCGGATGTCGGAGTCCGACGGCCAGAGCCACAGCGCGACGCCTGGCGAGGACTCGAAGATTTCGGAAAGGCTGTAGCCGCCTTCGCGGAAGACGTCGAACTGCTGGGTCGATTGCCAGGTGAGCGCGTAGACCAGGACGTTCACCGCGATCAGGGTGTAGTTGACCCAGGGGGTGCGTTTGAATCGGCGGTCGGTGCGGATCGGGAAGAACATCGCGGGGCGGAGGCGGCTCGGCCCGAAGTTGTT
>JBCDDZ010000076.1:0-12286 GCA_039180025.1 Planctomycetota bacterium | reverse complement strand
GACCCGCCCCGCCCGCCCGAGCCCACCGCCACGGCCTACCGGATCACCCTCGTCGCCGGGGGCGATCAGCTCCGCTTGACCGTGCCCCCCGCCGAGAACCCCCCCGCCGACGAACTGCTCGACACGCTCATCCGCCTCCGCGGCGGCCGATGAGTCGCCTTGCCAGACCCCGGGTCGTTCGGCTATCATCTTGGATGCGTCCGACTTTTCCTCTGATTGGATCGAGACCCTCCCGATGATCGAAGCCCTCAAAGACGACACCGTGATCAACAACCTTGGCGGCCGGTTCAAATTCACCTCGCTGGTGCAACACCGCGTGCGTCAGCTTATGGACGGCGACCGCCCCCTGGTCGAGCGTCTGGGCCGTACCGACTTTGAAGTCGCGGTGCAGGAAATCGTTGAAGGCAAGATCACCCTCGAGCTGCCGGTCGATTCCGAAGAAGACTAAACCTTGCTCGCGGTCGCCCACCGGTTCGCGGTAGACGATCCGTTTTGTTCATCCTCAAGATATATAAGCATCACCACAGGCCTAGAGCGTGCGGGGGTTTTCGCTTGTCCGAAGCGTGATGTTCTATACTGAACCGATGGAAGAAGCCTCGACGACGCCCGAAACCAGCCTCGCCGGCCGCCGCGTCTTGATCGGGCTCTCCGGCGGGATCGCCGCGTACAAGACCGCGACCCTGGTCAGCCGGCTGGTGCAGCGTGGGGCCGAGACGCGGGTCATCATGACCGACGCCGCCGCCCGGTTTATCACGCCGCTCACGCTCCAATCGCTCTCCGGCCACCCCGTGCTGACGAGCATGTGGGACCACGACGACCGGCCCGATTCGCAGCACATCGGCCTGGCCCGCTGGGCGGAGGTCTTCGTCGTCGCGCCGTGCAGCGCCGACATGATCGCCAAGCTCGCCGCCGGGCTCACCCCCGACCTCCTGAGCCTCACCGCCAGCGCACTGCCCGCCGCGACCCCCCTGCTGCTGGCCCCGGCGATGAACGCCGACATGTGGGCTTCGCCCATCGTCGAACGCAACCTCACGACGCTCCGCGACTTGCTGCCGAATCTGCACGAAGTCGGCCCCGACGACGGCTGGCAAGCATGCCGAACAAAAGGTTCAGGACGAATGGCCGACCCCGATGACATCTGGCAGAAAATAGGAGGATTGATTTGAAAAACAAAGAAAACGCCGAACACTTCAATCTAGGTCACATCGTACAAATAGTTTTTACATACCTAGCGGGTTTAGCAGGCGTCTTTGCGTTGTGCATTGCATTGGTTAAATCGGGACCGGCTGGCCCGCCTCCCACTGACTTGCAGATCGAATCATCGGTTGAAACGTGGTTGCTAAAAAACACGGCCCGCGTCCAACAAGACTTGATCTTTCCAGTGGTCAAACGGAATCAGCAACTCTTGAAAGGGGACCCCGGCAGAGACGCAACTGCCCCGAAGTTTGAAACAAGAAGCCGATCGATCGCTCTCTCGAATGCCAATTCTACTTCGGGCGAAGCGGTCGGCACCTCGACATTCAAATTTGTAAGCAACGTGAAGCACGCACACGTGGCTTTGTCCGGCTTTTCGATTAGATATGAAGGCAATAAAGATCAGCACCTGCTTGACGTGGGACTGACAACAGATTTCGAGATCCGCGACCACTCGATTATTGTTAAAACCGTGGGTAGGTTGCGTGACGCAGACGCGAAAGAAAAAATCAATGGGACCGCACACATCACGTGTTTTGCTGTTTTAGAGTAATCATTTGTCGAAAAATCGGGCTACTCGACAGCCAGCGTCTTCTCCACCTTCCACCCGAACCCACGGCGGTTGTCGATCCAGCGGACCCAGGTCGGGCGGAAGCGGTAGAACTTCTGTTTCTCCGCCGCGGTACGCATCTGCGGTAGCGAGTTCACGAAGTCGTACTTGGCGGTGTAGAGGTCCCAGATGCGGTGCCACTCGGCCTGGCCGTGGGCGATGACCAGGTCGACCTTGCCGTGCATCTGGACGCCGTGGATCAGCTCGGGGACGTCCTGGTGGGCGTAGACCGTGACCGCGCCGCGCGGGTTGGCGTCGAGGTGCCGGCTGTGCGCCGCGGCGGGCGACGAGATCCAGTTGAGGCACCACCCCGAATCGTGGGCGTACTGGACGTTGGCCGCGTGGGGCTGCCCGTCGGGGCTCACCGTCGCCAGGCTGGCGGTCCGGCACGTCGCGAGGAACAGCTCGATTTCCTGATCCACCGCGAACGTTTCTGCTGACATACCTGTCCCCTTGTTTTAGACGGAATCGACCGATACCCAACGCAGCCCGGCGGGCCGCAAACCCCGGCCCACTCAGGCATCGACGCGGAGCTTCTCGCCGATCCGCCGCAACGCCTTTTCGACGTTTTCCCGGCTGTTGAACGCGCTGATCCGGAAGTAGCCTTCGCCGGCCGCGCCGAAGCCGCTGCCCGGCGTGCCGACAACGTGGGCCTCGTGCAGCAGTTGGTCGAAGAAATCCCAGGAGCTGACCCCGTCGGGGGTCTGGACCCAGACGTAAGGGGCGTTGGTCCCGCCGAACACCGTCATGCCGGCGTCGGTCAGCGCTTCGCGGATGAGTCGGGCGTTTTCCATGTAGAACGCGACGAGTTCCGCGATCTGGGCCCGGCCGTCCTCGCTGTAGACCGCCTCGGCCCCGCGCTGGACGATATACGACACGCCGTTGAACTTGGTGGACTGCCGGCGGTTCCACAGGCCGTGGAGCTCGACGTCTGCCCCGGAAGTATTTTTACCCGTGAGACCTTTGGGCACCACGGTGAACGCGCAGCGGGTGCCGGTGAACCCGGCGTTCTTGCTGAAGCTGCGGAACTCGATCGCGCAGTCGCGAGCGCCGTCGATCTCGTAGATCGAGTGCGGGATGTCGGGGTCGCTGATGAACGCGTGATACGCCGCGTCGAAGAGGATCAGCGTGCCGTGCTCACGGGCATAGGCGACCCACTTCTCCAGCGTCTCCCGGCGGGCGGTCGCGCCGGTCGGGTTGTTGGGGTAGCAGAGGTAGACGACATCGACCGGGGCCGGGGGCAGGGCCGGCTCGAAATCATTATCCGCGGACATCGGCAGGTAGACGAGGCCTTCGTAACGCCCGGTGTCGTCGGCCGGGCCGGTGTGGCCGGCCATCACGTTGGTGTCCACGTAGACCGGGTAGACCGGATCACAGACCGCGATCCGGTTGTCGCGGCCCAGGATATCGAGGATGTTGCCGCTGTCGCACTTGCTGCCGTCGGACACGAAGATCTCGGACGCCTCCACGTCGCAGCCGCGCGACCGGTAGTCGTGCTCGGCGATGGCTTCGCGGAGCCAGGCGTACCCCTGCTCGGGGCCGTAGCCGTGGAAGGATTCGGGCTTGCCCATGGCGTTGACGGCGCGGATCATCGCGGTGCGGCAGGCTTCGGGCAGCGGCTCGGTCACGTCGCCGATGCCCAGCTTGATGAGCTTCGCCTCGGGGTTCGCCTCGGCGAACGCGTTCACACGGCGGCTGATCTCGGGGAAGAGGTAGCCGGCCTTGAGTTTCTGGTAGTGGTCGTTGATGCGGGCCATGTTTTTCGGGGTCTCCGGTTGAGAATCACGAAGATACGGAGACGCGAAGGCACAAAGGAAACCAAATCACCCAACTATTTTTTCTTTGTGTCTTCGAGCCTTCGCGCCTTCGTGATCAGGTCTTTTCTTTCGCAAACGCTCGCGCGGCTTCGAGTGCTTCGGGAAGTTTAGCCGGGTCTTTGCCGCCGGCCTGCGCCATGTCGGGCCGGCCGCCGCCACCACCGCCCACGATCGGGGCGACGTGCCTGATCCAGTCGCCGGCTTTGAAGCCTTGTCCGATCAGCGGCTTCGGGACGGACGCGAGCAGCGCGACCTTGTCATCGGCCACGGCGGCGAGCAACAGCGCCGCGTCGGCGTGCTTATTGCGGATTACGTCCATGGCCGTCCGCAGCGTCTTGCCGTCGGCCCCCGCCCCCGGAAGCTCGGCGACGATCACCGGGCCGGAGACCGAGGCGGCCAGCTCCTGCGCGGCAGCCACCACCCCCCGTTCCGCCTGCTGCCCCTGCTGCTTCGCGTGGGCTTTGAGTTTCTGGCCCAGTTCGGCGAGGCCGGCCTGGACCTCGGCCCGGGCGATCAGCGGCAGCGTCGTCTCGGCGAGGGTGTGGGTGATCGCATCGACCTGCTCGCCGAGCGACTCGGCCGGGGCGTCTTGCAGCGCGGCGACGCGGGCGGCGAGCTGCTGGCCCTGCGCGGTGGCCTGGTGGGCGGCGGGTCCGGTGAGCGCGGTGACGCGGCGGACGCCCTTGCTCACGGCGTCCTGCGACACCACGCAGAAACCCTCGGCGTCGCCGGTCTTGGCCAAGTGCGTGCCGCCGCAGAACTCGATGCTGTAACCCGGCCAGTCGGCGTTGTCCGGGTCCGCAACGAGGTCTTCGACCGGCACGCCGATGCTCACGACGCGGACGTTGGGCGGGTACTTCTCGCCGAAGACGGCGCGGAGCCCGTTGATCCGCAGCGCGTCTTCCTGTGGCACGACCCGGGCGTAGACCGGCAGGTCCTTGGCGATGTCGTCGTTGACCTGCTGCTCAACGGCGGCGATCTCGTCGGGCGTCAGCGCGCTGCCGTGGGAGAAGTCGAAGCGGAGCTTTTCGTCGTCGACGAGCGATCCCTTCTGGTCGGCCTCGGCGTTGACGTGGTCGCGCAGCGCCCGGTTCATCACGTGCGTCGCGGTGTGGTTGTTCTGGGTCAGGGCCCGGCGTTTGGCGTCAACCGCAAGGGCGCAGTGGGTCTCGCCGTCGACGGCTTCGAGCTTACCGCCGGTGAGTTGGCCCAGGTGCAGGTGGACGCCGCCGACTTTAATGGTGTCGTCGACGCGGAAGCGGACGACCTGCCCGCCGGTGGTCGAGGGGGATTGACGGACCATGATCGTGCCGCGGTCGCCGACCTGCCCGCCGGCCTCGGCGTAGAACGGGGTCATCTGGAGCACGACGGCCAACTCGTCGCCCGCGGCGGCGGCGGTGGCGGACTCGTAGGTGTCGCCGACCTTTTTGAACAGGTGCAGCGTGTTGGCCTGGAACGGCGCTTCGGTCGCGTCGTGGCCGGTGAAGTTGGTGGCAATGAACCACCCCGCATCGAGGCCCTTGGCGACCTGTTCGGCGAGCGAAGCTTTGATGTCGGTCGCCCCGCCGCCGGCCCGGCTGGTCTCTCGGGCCTGCTCCATGAGTTGGTGGAAGCCTTCGACGTCAACCGTCATGCCGCGTTCGGCGGCCATGAGTTCGGTGAGGTCGAGCGGGAAGCCGTAGGTGTCGTGGAGCTGGAAGGCGTCGGCGGCGGGGAAGGTCTCGTTGGTCGCTAAACCGCCCGCGACGGCGTCAAACAACGCGATGCCGCGATCAAGCGTTCTGCCGAACGATTCCTCTTCGTCGCGGAGCTCGGCCATGACGGCGTCTTGTGCTTTGACCAGCTCGGGGAACGGGCCCTTGAAGTTGTCGACCACGGCGGGGACGAGTTTGTAGAAGAACGGTTCTTCCGGGGGCACGCCCAGCGTCTGTCGGCCGTAGCGCACGGCCCGACGGAGGATGCGGCGGAGGACGTAGTTGCGGCCGTCGTTGCCGCAGTGCGCCCCATCGGTCAGGGCGAACGTCAGCGTGCGGATGTGGTCGGCGATGACGCGGTAGGCGATGTCGGTGGGGTTGGTTAACGAATCGCCCCCGGAATTGCCCCCGTCGTAGGGCTTGGCCCCGGTGACTTTTTGGATCGCGGTGAACAAGGGCGTGAACACGTCGGTGTCGTAGTTGCTGACTTTATCTTGGAGCACGCGGACGATGCGTTCGAAGCCCATGCCGGTGTCAACGTGTTTCGCCGGCAGCGGTTCGAGGCCGCCGGTGGTCAGGCGGTTGTATTGGATGAAGACGAGGTTCCAGATCTCGACGACGACGTCCTGGTCGTCGGCGTTGACGAGGCTGCCGCCAGAAAAATCGTCGCTGCGGTCGTAGTGGAGTTCGGAGCAGGGGCCGCAGGGGCCGGTGTCGCCCATCTCCCAGAAGTTGTCTTTTTTGTTGCCGGGGTGGACATGTTCAGGGGGCAGGTGCTTGAGCCAGAGGTCGCGGGCCTCGTGGTCGGGGGCGAGGCCGAGGTCGACGTCGCCTTCAAAATACGTGGCGTGCAGGCGGCGCGGGTCGATTCCCCACCACTCATTGCTGGTCAGCAGTTCCCAGGCCCAGTCGATGGCCTCGGCCTTGAAGTAGTCGCCGAACGACCAGTTGCCGAGCATCTCGAAGAAGGTGTGGTGGTAGGTGTCCTTGCCCACGTCGTCGAGGTCGTTGTGTTTGCCGCCGGCGCGGATGCACTTCTGGGTGTCAACGGCGCGGGTGTACTCGCGTGAACCCGTGCCCAGAAAGACGTCCTTGAACTGGTTCATCCCGGCGTTGGTGAACAGCAGGGTCGGGTCGTCGTGGGGCACGACGGGGGCCGAGGACACGGCGGTGTGGCCGGCTTTCTGCGCGAAGAAGTCGAGGAATTGCTGGCGGATTTCGTGGGACGTGGGCATGGGAAAAGGGAGTATAGCCCAAGCCCTCGCGTCGGCGTGCCGCGGCGGCCGGTGTGCGCTACGCTATGGCATGGACCCCGCACCCCCGAACGATTCGGCCTCGCCACCCGCCACCCCGCTGCCCCAGCAGCCGACCGATCCGGACCGGCTGAACATCGTGGTGATCGGCGCGGGCTTCGCCGGGCTGACCTTCTGCCAGAAGTGCCGGGTCAAGGCCAACGCCCAGCGGCGGTCGCCCGAGATCATCGTGATCGACAAGCAGAACCACCACTTGTTCCAGCCGCTGCTGTACCAGGTCGCGACGGCCGGGCTCGCGTCCACGGAGATCGCGGCGCCCGTGCGCGGCGTGCTCTCGGACCGGCGCGACATCACCGTGCTCATGCAGGAAGTCACCGCGATCGATCCGGTGCGCAAGCAGGTGATCACCGGCGACCAGGAGCTCTGCTACGACTACCTGATCCTCGCCGCGGGCGGGCGGACCAGCTACTTCGGCAACGACCACTGGGAGGCCCACGCCCCGGGGCTCAAGACGCTGCACGACGCGCTGCGGATCCGCCGGCGGGTGCTCACCGCCTTCGAAAAAGCCGAGACCACGATGGACACCGACGAGCAGGAGCGGCTGATGACGCTGGTGGTGGTCGGCGGCGGGCCGACGGGCGTCGAGCTGGCCGGGGCGCTGGGCGAGCTGGTGCAGCGGATCTTCTACCGCGACTTCCGCCGGATCGACGTGCGGGCCGCCCGGGTGATCCTGATCGAGAGCAACGACCGGGTGCTCAAGGCCTACCCCGACAAACTCTCGGCGAGCGCGAAGACGCAGCTCGAACAACTCGGCGTCGACGTCCGCCTCGGCGTGCGGGTCAGCGACGTGGACGCGGAAGGGGTCGACCTCAACGACGGCACGCGGATCGAGACGCGCAACGTGCTCTGGGGCGCGGGGGTCGCCGCGAGCCCGCTGACCCGGGCGTTTGGCGATACCGCCGAGCTCGACCGCGGCGGGCGGATCTTGGTGCGGCCCGACCTCTCGGTCCCCGGCCACCCCGAGGTCTTCGCCATCGGCGACCTCGCGAAGATCGTCGACGCCGACGGCCACGAAGTCCCGGGTGTCGCCCCCGCCGCGATGCAGATGGGCAAGCACGTCGCCAAAATCATCACCCGCGAACTGACGCACGGGGCCGAGCCTCCCGAGCAGCGGGCCGCGTTCGATTATTGGGACAAAGGGTCCATGGCGACCATCGGCCGCAAGCGTGCCGTCGCCTGGGTCGGCCGGATCATGATCGGCGGGTTCGTCGCCTGGTTCGCCTGGCTGGCGATCCACCTGATGTTCCTCGTGACGTTCCGCAACAAGATCAGCGTCCTGATCCAGTGGCTCTACGCCTACCTGACCTTCCGCCGCGGCGCCCGGATCATCATCCCCAAAGACCACGACCCGGCCCTCACCCAAGCCTGACCCCCGGAACCGCCCCCGGAACCGTCCCCGGAATCGCCCCCGGAACCGCCACCCCGGAATCCTCGCCGGAACCAAGCCCCCGGGATCGAGCCCCCGGATCCACTCCCAGAACCTGTCTGCCGCAACTCACCGCCGGGCGGACCCGAGACGCTGCCCCGAGGACGTTCGCCCGCTTGCCCGGTTTGCTCGCCAACCCGATCGCGTGCGCTGGTTTCCCGGCGCAGCCACGCCCCGACCCGTTAAGCTACCGCCATATGACCGCGGTCAACCTCTACTTCCAGGTCCATCAGCCCCACCGCCTCCGGCGGTACAGCGTGTTCGACGCCACGCCCGACTACTTCGACCACGAGCACAACGAGCAGATCCTCCGCAAGGTCGCCGCCAAGTGCTACCTGCCCGCCACCCGCATTTTGTTGGACCAGGTCAAACGTCACGCCGGCGATTTCCGCCTCGCGTTCTCCCTCTCGGGCTGCGTCATCGACCAGCTCCGGCTGTTCGCGCCCGACGTGCTCGATAACTTCCGTAAGCTCGCCGAGACCGGCTGCGTCGAGTTCCTCGCCGAGACCTACGACCACTCGCTCGCTTCGCTCTACAACCACGACGAGTTCATCGATCAGGTGCTCCGCCACACCGAAATCATCGACGAGCTCTTCGGCCAGACCCCCGTGGTCTTCCGCAATACCGAGCTGATCTACTCCAACGCGCTGGCCCACCTGATCGACGGGGCCGACCGCTTCGACGGCCGGTTCCGCGGGATCCTCACCGAAGGCGCGGACCAGGTCCTCCAGCGGCGTTCGCCCAACGTCGTCTACGCGACCCCCGACGGGCTGCCGGTCCTGACCAAGAACTACCGCCTCAGCGACGACATCGCGTTCCGGTTCACCCACGCCGGCGGGCCGAGCGTGCCCCTGACCCCCGAGGGCTTTGCCCGCCGGATCGCCGCGATCGACCCGCCGCCCCCGGCAGACCCGGCGGCCGCGGACGACGACCGGCCCGCCACGGTCTGCAACCTCTTCATGGACTTCGAGACCTTCGGCGAGCACCAGTGGAAAGACACCGGGATCCTCAAGTTCCTCGCCGAACTCCCCGCCGCCGCGCTCGCCGACGGCCTCCGCTTCCTCACCCCCCGTGAAACCATCGACGAAATCGAGCCCGCCGACACGTTCGATTGCCCCCAGTCCATTAGCTGGGCCGACAGCGAACGCGACCTGTCCGCCTGGGTCGGCAACGCCATGCAGTCTTCCGCCCAGAACGAGCTTTACCGCCTCCGCGACGCGGTCATGGCCGCCGCCAACCGGGATGCCCCCGCCCCCGCCCCCGACCTCTACCGCGACTGGCGACGCCTCTCGACCTCGGACCACTTCTATTACATGTGTACCAAGTATTTTTCGGACGGCGAAGTCCACCAGTATTTCAGCCCCTACGAATCGCCCTACGACAGCTATATCAACTTCATGAACGTCCTGGACAACCTGCGCAGCCGGGCCCAGATGGCCAGCTCGGCCGCGACCACCGGTTGACCCCTCGCTCCGCTGCCCCCCCGCTCTTTCCCCCACCCTGTGCGCCCCCCCGGACGTCCATACGGACATGCCTGGACCTTCTGAGTCGTTCTGAGCACGGCGGCTTATCGCTCAGGTCCAATCTCAGCCGCAGGACATTCGACCCAGCACGGAGCCCGCGGAAACGGCGGTGTCCACCGGCGTGGACCGTCTAAATCAAGCAGAACGAAAAAGCCCGGTACGTACCCCACGCGGAAACGGCGACGGACACTCGCCGCCGCCGTCCCCGTGTGACATCTTTCGATGTCCGGCCCCCGGCAAGGGCCCAGCCTTAAGCCAGTCACACCCGCCGTTGATCGGAGTGCTCGCCCCTGGGTCGCGGTTGGGCGGACTGGGTTAACCCCCGGGCCTGCTCGGAAAAATAGAAGCCTGCTACCGAGCAAAGGGCTTTGATGATCCGCCGCTTGCTACGCACCGCCCACCGTGACGGAAGCCGTCGCGGACTTCGTCTCCACCTACTCCGGGCTCAGCTTGGAACGTTCTCCGTGCGCCGCGGTCCAAATAATGACCGGCCGGGCTATCGTTGCGATTTGATCCAATACCTAAACGCCTAATCATTAGGCGATTCAACGCAAGGCTGCCGCTTTTCAAGCGAGTGAACGACTTTTTCGCCTATCGAATTGACGATTTTGCGGGATCAGCACTTGATTTTGGGGGAACCTTGCCCTATAAACCAAACTTCTGAATGGAAAACCCGGTTCAGCGTACTACTGACCCGGCGTACTTTCCGGACGATTCATACCCGACGCCACCCCGCCGGAAAGCTCCGGGCCGGGGCCAGAGGCATCAAACCCCGTTTTAGAGGACCCTTCCGTATGAGCAGCTACACGAAACTCGAATACATCTGGCTGGATGGCTACAAGCCCACCCAGAGCCTCCGCAGCAAAACCAAGGTGTTGTTTAAGGATTTCGGTGGCACGCTCGATGAATGCCCGATGTGGTCGTTCGACGGCTCGTCCACCCGCCAGGCCGAAGGCGGCAGCTCCGACTGCCTGCTGCGTCCCGTGTTTATCTGCAAAGACCCGCAGCGCAAAAACGCTTACCTGGTCATGACCGAAGTACTCAACGCCGACGGCACACCCCACGAATCCAACGGCCGCGCTACCATCGACGACGACGACAACGACTTCTGGTTCGGCTTCGAACAGGAATACGCGGTCATCAACCCCGAAACCAGCAAGCCCATCGGCTTCCCCGCCGGCGGCTACCCCGACCCGCAGGGCCAGTACTACTGCTCGGTCGGTGCGAAAAACGCCATCGGCCGCGACTTTATCGAAGAACACCTCGACGCCTGCCTCGACGCCGGCCTCAAGGTCGAAGGCATCAACGCCGAGGTCATGTGCGGCCAGTGGGAATTCCAGGGCTTCGCCAAAGGCGCCGCCCAGGCCGGAGACGAGATGTGGATCGGCCGCTACCTCCTCGAACGCATCGGCGAGAAGTACGGCTACGCCATCGAGTACCACCCCAAACCCGTTCCCGGCGACTGGAACGGCAGCGGGATGCACGCCAACTTCTCCAACGAAATCCTCCGCACCTGCGGCGACAAAGACACCTACGGCAAGATCTGTGAAGCCTTCGGCACCGAGGAAGCCATCAAACGCCACATCAGCGTCTACGGCGCCGACAACCACATGCGGCTCACCGGCCTCCACGAAACCCAGGCCATCGACAAGTTCTCCTACGGCGTATCCGACCGCGGCGCTTCGATCCGTATCCCGATTGCGGCCGTAGAGTCCGGCTACAAGGGCTGGCTCGAAGACCGCCGCCCCAACTCCGCTGCGGACCCCTACAAGGTCGCCGCCGAGATCATCCGCACCGTCAAGGGCGCGGTCGCCAAGCTCTAGTTCAAAAAACGACACCTACTCAAAGCCCACGGATCTAAATCCGTGGGCTTTTTTATGGGGCTTGAAGGGTTTTCAATTGCCGGCTGGGCCGCACGATCGGTTTCGGACGCCGCCCGACCGCGGCGGCGACCGCTCCGGCCTTATCAAACACCGATCAGCCGACGACCTCGCCTGCGGCAAGCCGTCGCCGGCGGGCAGTCCGCGGCGGGCGGTAGATACCCCGACACCGATCGATCCGGCCGTGGCCGATAAGCAAGCGATTACGCGAGGCCTAGCGCTTGGGCCATCGTCGAGCCGAGGTCGGCGGGCGACTCGGCGATGTGGCAGCCCGCGCCACGCAGGGCGCTTAGCTTGTCTTCAGCACCGCCCTCGCCGCCGGAGATGATCGCCCCGGCGTGGCCCATCCGGCGGCCGGGCGGCGCGGTACGGCCCGCGATGAAGGCGGTCACGGGCTTCTTGACGTTGGACTGGATGAACTCGGCGGCGGCTTCTTCGTCGGTGCCGCCGATCTCGCCGATCAGGACGATGCCGTGGGTCTCGTTGTCGGCTTCGAACAGGGGCAGCAGATCAATAAAGTTCATGCCGCGGACCGGGTCGCCGCCGATGCCCACGGCGGTGGAGTGGCCGAGCCCGAGCTGCGCCGTCTGCCAGACCGCTTCGTAGGTCAGGGTGCCGGACCGCGAAATAATCCCGACGTTTTTGCCGGCCTTGGCTTCCGGGGGCGCGACGTGGATGTAGCCGGGCATGATGCCGATCTTGCAGCCCCCGGACGTGAGCGGCTGTTCCTTGGAGCCTGTCCCCGTCGCTTGCGGATTCCGGGGGCCGGGGGTGATGACGCCGGGGCAGTTGGGGCCGATGAGCCGAGTCTGGGGGTAGGCCTTGAGCG
>JBCDDZ010000075.1:0-12439 GCA_039180025.1 Planctomycetota bacterium | reverse complement strand
GCAGACGTGGATCGTGTAGCTTCCGGGGTTTCCGGGGTTTCCGGGGTTTCCGGGGTTTCCGGGGTTTCCGGGGTTTCCGGGGTTTCCGGGGTTTCCGGGGTTTCCGGGGTTTCCGGGGGTTCCGGGGGTTCCGGGGGTTCCGGGGTTTCCGGGTGTTCCGGGGGGGGGACGCGGTCTTCGAGGGGGCTGAAAGTCATGGCTCGGCCGCGGAGGACGAGGCGCTCGAAGAGGAGGTCGGAGCGCTCGTCGACGATCTCCACGGCCCGGGCGCGCTGGCGGTGGCGGGGGGTGCTCAGCAGGCGGTTGCGGGTCGAGAGCTCGAGCAGGTCGCGGCGGGCGTCTTCGAGTCGGGGGACGATCGGCGGGTCGGGCATCGGTCGGTCTCCGGGCGCGGGCGGAACGGGGCGGGGTGCAGCATATCGCCGGGGCGGGGGATCGACCGGGCGGACGGGGTTATGCTGTGCGTCCCTTGTCGACACCCCTGCCCATTCTGTTTACGGTTTTTGAGCACAGCGGCGATGCGCTCGCGGCGCGGCTGATCCAGGAGATCAAGCGGCGGGAGCCGGGCCGCCCGGTGGTGGGGTTCGGGGGGCCGCAGATGGAGGCGGCGGGGGCGGAGCTGATCGAGGAGTCGATCGGCCACTCGAAGATGGGGCTCGGCGCGGTGAGCCAGGCGAAGGAGCTGCTGCGGCGCAAGGGGGTGCTCAAGGCGTGGCTGGCGGAGAATGAGTTGGCGGCGCTGGTGCCGACGGACAGCCCGGCGGCGAACTGGTCGATGTGCGCGGCGGTGCGGAAGGCGAGGCCCGAAGCGAAGATCGTGCACCTGGCGGGGCCGCAGCTCTGGGGCTGGGCGTCGTGGCGTATCCGTAAACTCCGGCGGCTGACGGACCACGTGATGTGTCTGCTGCCGTTCGAGCCGGAGTGGTTCGGGTCGCGGGGGGTGGCGTCGACGTTCGTGGGGCATCCGTTGTTTCAGGCGGACGCCGCGGCGGCGGGCCCGCCGCTGGCGAACGACGGCGAGCCGTTGAAAGCGGGGGACCCGAAGCTGGCGCTGCTGCCGGGTTCGCGGGTGAAAGAGATCGCGCTGAATTGGCCGACGATGCTGAAGGTGTACGATCAGATTCGCCACCGGCTGCCGGGGCTGGCGGTGACGGTCGCGGCGGCGGACGGGGAGCGGGCGCGTCAGATCCATCAGATGTGTCCGGGCGGTCGGCCGCCGCGGGGCATCCAGGTGTCGGTGGGCGAGGCGCAGTCGACGCTGGACTGGGCGGACGCGGCGCTGATCGTGTCGGGGACGGCGACGCTGCAGGCGGTGTCGCGGGGGACGCCGACGGTGGTGCTCTACAACGCGAACATGTGGTTGTGGAACACGGTGGGCCGGGCGCTGATCCGGTCGCGGACCTTTGCGCTGCCCAACGTGATCAGCGAGGCGATGGAGCTGGGGCGGGTGATGCCGGAGCTGGTGCCGCACGACGGCGCGCCCGAGCCGGTGGCGGCGGCGCTCATGCCGCTGCTCAAGGACGACACGGCGCGGGCGGCGCAGCGGGAGGCGTTCGCGGCGATCGCGGGGGTGTACGAGGGGCGGCGTTTCCGGGAGGCGGCGGCGGACGTGCTGCTGGGCGAGCTGGGACAGTCAACGGCGCGCGGCCGAGCGGAATCGGCTTGAAAACAAAGGCAAAAAACAAGAGGGCGACCCTGATGGGGCCGCCCTCTGTCTGAGCTCCGGGGCGTAGTGGGGTTTGGCTTGAGTCGGGGGCGAGCCAGTTTCGGAGCGGCCCGCCGGGAGGGTTGGGTTCCACGTCACGTGCCGTGGACCCGGGGAATCTTCAAGCGTCGCTCACTTACTTCTTCTTCTTGGTCACGCGTTTCTTGGCGACCTTTTTCTTGGTGGCCTTCTTCGCGACCTTCTTCTTCGTAGCCTTCTTGGCTACTTTCTTCTTCGTGGCCTTCTTGACGACCTTCTTCTTGGTGGCTTTCTTAGCGACCTTCTTCTTCGTAGCCTTCTTGGCTACTTTCTTTTTGGTTACCTTCTTCGCAACCTTCTTCTTCGAAGCTTTCTTCTTTGCCATGGCGTTGTAGTCCTTTCAAGACGCCGAGCGGAGCTGTGTCTTACTTTAATCGTTGTCGCAAAATGAAGTCAACTAAAAACACAACGATGCGCTAAAGCTATCGGCCCGTCGCGCGGATGCGCTTGAACAAACCCGACGACGCCTGGCGTGCGGCGGGCGTGATGGAAGGGTTGGGGATGCCGTGGACGGCGGCGTTGATGACCAAGTGGACACGCAACGATCGATCACGCAGGTCGACGAGGGCGCTAACCGATCGCGCGTTTGAAACCCATGATCATCACGACGTAAAGCAGCAGGAACACGGCGAGCAGGATCGCGGCGCCGGTGACGTACTGGAGCAATGCGACGCAGGCGAAGACACCGAGGCCAGGGAAGAACACGCAGATGCGTTCGGCGAGGTTGGGCGTGATCTGCGCGGCGGCGTCGGCGGTCAGGGCCGCGGCGCGCTGCGCGGTGTAGCGGGCGCGGGGCAGCAGAGCCAACGCGCCGATCAGCAGGAGGAAATAGAAGTAGCGGTCCTGGAGGAAGTCGAAGCCGTAGTGCATGGGGGGATGATACCGGGCGTCGCCGCGGGGGGTCGGCGGGCGGGCCGCGGGGCCGAAAAGACCGGCGGCGCAGGCAAAAAACGCGGGTTGCTTGATGTATCGGGTGGCCGGGAGCGGGCTCAGCCGCCGGCGGGTTCGGCCGAGCCGGCGTCGAGCGTGTTCCCGGGGGCCGGCGGGTTTTCGGGAGCGGCGGTGTTCTTCGGGGCGGGGACGGGCTCGCGGGGGCCGCGGGCCCAGGTGTTGTATTTGACGATGCACCACAGGGCGCGGAAGCCGTCGCGCAGGCCGATCTTTTTGCCCTCTTCGTAGGTGCGGCCGGCGTAGCTGATGCCAACCTCGTAGATGCGGATGCCTTTGATGCGGGCGACCTTGGCGGTGATCTCGGGCTCGAAGCCGAAGCGGTCTTCGTGGACATCGACGGACTGGATGATCTCGCGGCGGAAGACCTTGTAGCAGGTCTCCATGTCGGTGAGGTTCAGGTCGGTGAACATGTTCGAGAGGAGGGTAAGGAAGGTGTTGCCGAGGCTGTGCCAGAAGTACAGGACCCGGTGCGAGTCTCCGCCGGCAAAGCGCGAGCCGAAGACGACGTCGGCCTTGCCGTCCTGGATCGGTTCGATCAGCCGGCGGTATTCCTGCGGGTTGTATTCGAGGTCGGCGTCCTGGATGATGACCAGGTCACCGGTGGCGGCGGCGAAGCCGGTGCGCAGCGCCGCGCCTTTGCCCTGGTTCTTTTCGTGGTAGAGGACGGTGCAGTCGTCGTCCTCGGCGTAGCCTTTGAGCAACTCGCGGGTCGAGTCGGTGGAATAGTCGTCGACGAGCACGAGGTGTTTGTCGATGTCCACGGCACGCACCTGCCGGATGATCTCGTCGAGGGTGGCTTCTTCGTTGTAGATCGGGATGATGACGCTGAGTTTCATGGGAAAGGTTCCGAGACGTTCGCGGCGGCGTGGCCGGGGTTGCCGGAGATCGGCGGCAGGCTGACGGTAGATTAAGCGAGAGCGGCGGGCCGCCACCACCGCCCCACCGGATCCATCGGCTTTTTGCGTGTTCGGTTGGAAAAAACACCGGGCGAGAACGAGATAAAGGCTGCAAATCTCATGGCGGACTTATCGTCACCCTCCGAACGATGCTTGATTTAGGGTAACCCTTTAGGTTTAGAGTCGTGCCCGGGGTTAGGGCGTATCTAATAAGTTTGTCTCCTCCGGTGAGGAGGTTCGCGGCGGTTGGTTTCACGGGGCGGGTTGGGGCGGGCGGTCGGCAGGCTCGTCTGGGATTTGTGCCGCGGCTTCGGCGTCCGTGTCCGTGGCGGTGGTGTGACCGAGGGAGGGCTCGGCCGCGACCGCGGCGGGGTTCGAGGGGAGCTCGGCCGGGGTCGGCGTAGGCTGCCAGAGGACGGCGTAGGCGGCGATCTCGTCGATCCGGCGGAGCGACTGGCCGTAGCGATCCAGGAGCAGGCGGAAGTATTTCCGCTCGTCCACGCCGGAGAACGGCGTGACGTGGGAGAAGACCAGCCAGACCTCGCCGGGGGTCTGCGCAAGGGTGCGGATCTCGTCGTCGAAGCCGAGCCAGTTGTCGCGGTGGCTCTGGCCGCGGGTGAGCCGGTTTTCGTCGAAGGCGAGTTCGGGCGCGAGGTGTTTGGCGTAGAAGTCGTAGGTGTTTTCACCGCCGTAGTAGAGGTAGATGCGCTGGTCGGGTTCGAGCTGGGCGTGGACCTGGCGCAGGACCGGGGCCAGGTCATCCTCGAAGATGGCCTGGCCGCGTCCGTCGAACGGCTTGGAGAGCATCAGCGCACCGGCGATCAGGACCGCGACCACGCCCAGCCGGCCGCCCACGGACCGCTGCACCGTGGTCAACCCCCAGGCGAGCAGGAGGTAGAGCGACGGCGCGATAAAGAGCGCCAGCCGATGCGCCAGGGGGTAGACCCAGAGCATGGATGCCAGCGAGGCCAGGAGCAGCGGCGCGGCGATCAGCAGGCCCCGGGCGCTACGCTGGGCGACCGCTGCGGCCAGCCCCAGGAGCGCGAGCCCTAGCACCAGCCCGGGCAGGGCGAGCTGCGTCGCGTCGCCGGCCGAGAGCTGCAAGCGGACCGCAAACCGGCGGGGGTCCAGGAACGGGACGGGCAGGAAGCCGCGGGCCCAGAACGCGGACATGTACTGGGCGGTGTCCCCGGCCCCCTCCTGGACCTTGAGCACCCAGAAGTAGTGGACCGCGCCCGCCGCCGCGCCGACGAGGCCGATCGTGATCAGCCGGAGCCAGTCTCGCCGCGCCGGGCCCCAGAACCGGCTGGCCAACAGGAACAACCCCACCGCGGGGAGCACCAGATAAAACGCCACCGAGCACCACGTGCCCACCGCGGCCACCACGGCGGCCCCGGCGGCGGCCCGCCAGCTACACCGCCGGTCGAGCAGCCGGAGCCCGATCATCAGCATCACCAGCGTCAGGAACACGTCGAGGGTGTACGGCTTGACCCGGCAGGCCTGGAGGATCCACTCCTGCGACCCCACGAACCCCGCGGTCACCAGCAGCCCCGCCAGCGGCGCGCACAGCCGACGGACCATCACCGCGAACAGCGGCAGGCTCGCCGCGGCCGCCAGCGCCGGGACCAGCCGGACCGACCATTCGCTGAGCCCGAACAGCGCGATCGCGGCGCGGACCATCGCCATAAACCCGAAAGGCGCGATCTGGTAATGCTTCAACGGCCCGGCGTAGTCCAGCACGTCGAGTTCCACGATGTTGAGCAGCAGCATCGCCTCGTCGCCGTGCAGCGTGATCGGCTTACGCACGTTCCATACGATCAGGAACCACCCGACGGCGATCCCCGCCCACAGCATCGCCGTGGCCCACCAAGGCCAGCGGTCTTCCGTGCCCAGTGTGCCCACTGGCCTCATCTGATCCTCTACCATGGGTCGTGTACTCCGTATCCACCCCTCCCCACCTCCGGACCATAAGCGTTATCGGCAGACGCCCCGCCCATGCCCACTCTTGATCGGCTCCAATCTCTCGACCACCAGCATGTCTGGCACCCCTTTACCCCGATGCGGCAGTGGCACGAGGCCCCGCCGCTGGTGATCGAGCGCGGCGAGGGGCCGTACCTTTTTGATACCGACGGCCGACGCTACATCGACGGCGTCTCGTCGTTGTGGTGCAACGTGCACGGCCACCGCGTGCCGCAGCTCGACGCCGCGGTCCGCGATCAGCTCGACAAGATCGCCCACACCACGCTGCTGGGCCTCGCCTCGCCGCCGAGTATCGAGCTCGCCGCCCGCCTGGTCGGGATGGCGACCGATCAATTGGGCCCGGTGCCGGGGGGCGATAAGTTGAACAAAGTGTTTTATACGGACGCGGGGGCGACGGCGGTGGAGGTGGCCTTCAAGATGGCGGTGGGGTACTGGCACCACCGGGGCCGACCCGAGAAGCACCGGTTTATCGGGCTCGAGGGCGCGTACCACGGGGACACGGTCGGGACGATGTCGGTGGGGTATTCCGAGCTGTTCCACCGGCCGTTCTCGCGGATGGTGTTCCCGGTGGACTGGTTCCCCGCGCCCGACGCCTGCCGACCGCCGGCGGGGTTCGGGGGGGTCGGCCGGCCGTGCGACACGTCCGCGGGCTGGCCCTCGGAAGACGCGGCGCTGGGCGAGGCGCTGGCGGAATACTGCCTGGGCCGGCTCGAGGCGATGCTCCAAACCCAGGCCGACCAGACCGCCGCGGTGGTGCTCGAGCCGGTGATGCAGGGCGCGGCGGGGATGGTGTGCCAGCCGCCGGGCTTCGTCGGGCGCGTGGCGCGGCTGGCCCGGGAGTACGGGGTGCTGCTGATCGCCGACGAGGTCGCGGTGGGGTTCGGCCGCACGGGTCGGCTCTTGGCCTGCGGGCACGACGGGGTCTGCCCGGACATCCTCTGTCTGGCCAAGGGGCTGACCGCCGGGTACCTGCCCTTGGCCGCGACACTGACGACCGACGCGGTGTTCGACGCGTTTACCGGGGAAGCGGGCGAGCGCAAGACGCTGTACCACGGGCACACGTACACGGGCAACCCGCTGGCGTGCGCGGCGGCGCTGGCGAGCCTCGACCTTTTTGAAGCGCCGACCGCGGGGTCGCCGGACCTGCTGACGCATATCCAGCGGGCCGAGGCGCTGATGCGTGACCGGCTCGCGCCGCTGCGTGATTGTGCGCACGTCCGAGACGTGCGTCAGCGCGGGATCATGGTGGGCATCGAGCTGGACCCCCGCTCGCCGCGCGGGGCCGAGCCGTCGGCCGAGAGGACGGGGGCAGGGACGGATGAGCAGGCCCAGGCCGAGGTGTTCGACTTTTCGCGGACCGACGGGCAGGCGATCTGCCGGGCGCTGCGGGAACGGGGCGTGATTATCCGCCCGCTGGGCAACGTGTTGGTGCTGATGCCGATCCCCGCGACGCCGTTAGAGGTGCTCGGCGAGTTGGTAGACCGGATGGTGGACGCGGTGCTCGGGAGCGCAGGCTGACCGCCCCACCGCCGCGTGTTTTATCGCCCCCCCGAGGGGTCGACGGCGGTTTGGCACAACGCTTGTGTTATAAGAAGTAGGAGGAGACTCCGAGCAATCGGCGTGCGCGCGGAATGGGCAAAGCGTCTCTTCTTTCGGACCACTGCCTCTTTTTTGCCCGCGAAAATCAATTCTATGAAATTAGACGGTTACCAAACGCAAGGCTTTTACGACGAACTGATTAACGCCGAGGGGCAGCCGCGGGCCTCGGCCGTTCCGCTGCTGGATCGGCTGACCCAGTTAGACGAAGGCGAGATCGAGAGCCGCCAGCACGCCGCGGAACGGGCTCTGTTCGAATCGGGGACCACGTTCAACGTCTACCACGAAGCCCAGGCGACCGAGCGTATCATCCCGTTCGACGTGGTGCCGCGCATCCTCGAATCCGCCACGTGGGACCGCGTGGCCGAGGGGCTCAAGCAGCGGATCCGGGCGCTGAATCTGTTCCTGTCGGACATCTACGGGCCACAGAAAATCCTCGAAGACAAGATCATCCCGCGGGAGTTTGTCGACCTGGACAACCCGACGTTCCAGAAATGCATGGGCCTCGAGCCGCCGCAGGGGGTTTGGTGTCACATCTCGGGGATCGACCTGGTGCGGACGGACAGCGACCAGTTCTACGTGCTCGAAGACAACCTGCGTTGCCCGTCGGGCGTGTCGTACGTCCTGGAAAACCGGCGGGTGCTCAAACAGACGTTCCCGCGGGTGTTCGGGAGCCTGCGGATCCGGGCGGTGGACGACTACGCCGAGCGGCTGCTGGCGACCTTGGCCCACCTCGCGCCGGCGGGCGTGGACCGGCCGCAGATCGTGGTGCTCACCCCGGGGATCTACAACTCGGCGTACTTCGAACACTCGTACCTGGCGCAGCAGATGGGCGTGCCGCTGGTCGAGGGCTCGGACCTGGTGGTCCACGACGGGTTCGTCATGATGAAGACCACGCGGGGGCTGCGCCGCGTGGACGTGATCTACCGCCGGATCGACGACGACTTTATGGACCCGGCGTGCTTCAACCCCGAGTCGGCGCTGGGCGTGCCGGGGATCATGCAGGTCTACCGCGAGGGCCGGGTCGCGCTGGCCAACGCCCCGGGGGCGGGGATCGCGGACAACAAAGTGATCTACACGTTCGTGCCGGCGATGATCAAGTACTACCTCGACCAGGACGCGATCCTGCCGAACGTCGAGACGTTTTTGTGCGGCCGCGAGTCGGACCGCAAGTACGTGCTCGAGCACCTCGAGGACTTGGTGGTCAAGCCCGCGAACGAAGCGGGGGGCAAGGGGATCATGGTAGGCCCGCACGCCTCGGACGCCGAGCGGACCGCGATGGCCGCCAACATCCACCGCGACCCGCGGGGGTACATCGCGCAGCCGACGCTGTCGCTGTCGCGGGTGCCGACGGTGATCGGCAACGCGCTGTGCGGCCGGCACGTCGACCTGCGGCCCTACATCCTCTACAGCGACGACATCTACGTGCTCCCGGGCGGATTGACCCGGGTCGCCCTGCGGGAAAACTCGCTGGTGGTCAACTCGTCGCAGGGCGGCGGGACCAAGGACACGTGGGTGCTCGACGGCTAGACGGCGGGCCTCGCCGCCTCTGCGTCTCACGGGCCAGGGCTCCCTGAATAAACGGTACGATTACTATTGATTCTGACGATTTGTTGCTCCGCCCTTTTCCGCGTTTCCGTCGCCGTGGGCCCCGCACCGGCGGCACGGCGAAACGCGGCACGGGCCTCACCCACGGCTGATTCTTCATGCTCCTGTCCCGCGTTGCCAATTCGATCTACTGGATGAGTCGCTACATCGAACGGGCGGAAAACATCGCGCGTTTTATCGACGTGAACCTTCAGTTATCCCTCGACCAGTTCGCGGCGGGGCGCAGCGACCCGTGGGAGCCGCTGATCGCGGTGACCGGCGACGCCGAGGACTTCGAGGCGCGCTACGACGCCTACTCCCGGGCGAACGTCATGCGGTTCCTGACGCTGGACCGCGAGAACCCCAACTCGATCGCCCGCTGCGTGGCCGCGGCGCGGGACAACGCGCGGACGGTGCGCGATATCATCACCTCGGAAATGTGGCAGCAGATCAACGCGCTGCACATCACGGTGACCCGCACCGGGGACGACGCGATCCGCGAAGACCGGCCGGTCGATTTCTTCCACGCGGTCAAGAACGGCTCGCTGCTGTTCGACGCCACCACGCACGCGACGATGTCGCACGGCCCGGCGTTCGACTTCTTCAAGCTCGGGCGGACCCTCGAGCGGGCGGACAAGACCTCGCGGGTGCTCGACGTGAAGTACTTCCTGCTGCTGCCGGACCCGCAGGACGTGGGGTCGGCGATGGACGTGGTGCAATGGGCGGCGCTGCTCCGCTGCGTCGGGGCGCTCGAGATGTACCGGCAGACGCACGGGGTGATCACGCCGGACCGCGTGGCGGGGTTCCTGCTGCTGGACCGCGACTTCCCCCGGTCGATTACGCACTGCCTGCTCGAGGCCGAGCATGCGCTCAGCCATATCGCGGGGCCCGGCGGCGCGCGGACCCAGGACGTGCAGCGCCGCCTGGGCCGGGTACGCAGCCAGCTCCAGTTCAGCGACATCACCGAGATCATCAACCACGGGCTGCACGAAACCATCGACCAGATCCAGATCGACCTCAACGGCATCCACGACGCGATCAACGCCGCGTTCTTCGAATACGTCCCGCCCTCCGCCGCGACGGCGAACGCGGGGTATTCCAGCCAGTTCCAATAGATCATCACGGGTCCGCTGAGCGGGAACGTTTCGCCGTACACGGTACGGCAGCCGTGCGCTAGCGGATCCCCACTCCGGGGGTAGCGCTTACCACGGCTAAACCTACCGGAGATCGAAGCGCCTCTTTGGGCTTGCGTTCGGCAGGACGCTACCGGTGGAGTCGACGTGCGATGGGCGTGGAATGGCGGGGAGAAGTTAGGACGGGAGCCGTTGGATGTCGCGGGGGCCGTCAAGCCGGTAGCGGTGGCCGCGCCAGACCAAGACGTTGCCGCGGGCGGCGCTGAGCAGGAGGGCGAGGTTGACCAGCATGACGGCGGTGGTCCCGAAGCGGTCGAGGCGGAGGGTGTGGCGGAGGTAGCGGGGCTGTTCCCGGCCGAAGGCTTCGACGACGGCGCGGCGGCGGTAGGAGGCCCGGGCCTGGTTCGCCGCGGCCACGATCAGGAGGGCGGCCGCGGCACAGACGGCGACGGCGTACCGGCCGGTGGCGGCCGCGAACACGAGTGCGGCCCAGGCGGTGAGCGCGCCGGCGACGTAGAAGCCGATGACGGCGACGGCCCGGCGGTAAAGCGACGGGTCGTGGATGCGGGTGATGAGGTACTGCCGCCGGCCGAACTCAAAGAGCTCGGGCCAGGTGAGGTGGACCGGCGACGCCACGAGGCAGCGGTGGACGAAGTAGACGCGTTTACCGGCGTCGCGGCACATGCGGGTCATCTGGTAGTCGTCGGAGAGCGCGCCGCGGAGGTAGTCGGTCAGGCCGTGGCGGCGGGCGAAGTCGGCGCGGACCGCCATCGAGCCGCCCCAGGCCTGGGTGAGTTCGCCGTGGCCGATGAACATGGCGACGGCGGAGTTGATGACGCTGGCGAACATGCTGGCGGTGCGGGGGCGCTGGGCCCGGAGTTCGGGCATGAGCCAGCGGTAGCCGGTGGTCACGCCGACGCGGTCCTGCTGGACGAGCGGGCCAACGAGTTTCTGGAGCCAGCCGGGGCCGGGCACGGCGTCGGAGTCGGCGAAGACCCAGGCCTCGCTGGCGTCGGCGGCGGCGTCGAGGAAGGCGAGCGCGGCGAGCTGGTTGTGGACCTTCTGGCCGGTGTCGTCGGGGGCGAGCCCGGCGGTGATCAGGTCGATGGCCGGGGCGGGGTCGGGGTGCTGGGCGAGTTCGTCCTCGATGAGCACGCGGGCGGGGTCGTGGTCCGACTCGAAGACGAAGACCAGGCGGTATTCGGGGTAGTGCTGGTTGAGCAGGCCGCGGACGTTGCGGCGGAGCTCGGGGTCGCTGCCTTTGCAGGGGACCACGACGGCGGCGGGCGGGTGGTAGGCGTCGAAGCCTTCACGGACCGGCCAGCCGGCGCGGCGGGAGAACTTGCGGGCCTGAAACACGACCACGACCGCCTGAACGGTCCAGGCGCACCAGAGCGCAATCAGCGGGTTCCAAAGCAGTAGCCAGAGCAGCATCGGCAGGGAAAGTTCCGGGAGGGAGGTCCGGGGGAGATCCGGGGGCGGTCCGGGGAGGTCCGGGGAGGTCCGGGGAGGTCCGGGGGGGGAAAGCCGGGGGCAGATCCGGGGGAGGCCGGGGGGTGTCGCGAGCGGCCGCGGCGAGAGCGCCGGGGCGGGGGCCGAGCCGGCGAGCAAGGGGAGGGAGGCGTCAGGTCTGGAGGAGGCTGTGGCCGGTCATTTCGCTGGGTTTGTCCAGGCCCATGAGTTGGAGCAGGGTGGGGGCACAGTCGGCGAGCTTGCCGCCTTCGCGGAGCGGGGTGTCGGCGGTGAGGCCCGGGTCGACGACGATGCACGCGACGTCGTAGGTGGTGTGGGCGGTGTGGGGGGCTTTGGTGTCGGGGTCGAACATCTGCTCGGCGTTGCCGTGGTCGGCGGTGACCAGGAGCTTGCCGCCCCTGGCCAGGACGGCGTCGACGATCTGGCCGACACAGGCGTCGACGGTTTCGACGGCGGCGATGGCGGCGTTGAGCTTGCCGGTGTGCCCGACCATGTCGCCGTTGGCGAAGTTGACGAGGATGAAGTCGGGGCAGCCCCCGCCCCCGGAATCGGCGTCGTCGGCGTTGACGTGTTTGAGCACGATGTCGCGGATGGCCGGGGCGGACATTTGGGGCTGGAGGTCGTAGGTCGCGACCTGGGGCGACTGGGCCATCTCGCGGGTTTCGCCTGGGAACGGGTCCTCGCGGTAGTCGTTGGCGAAGAAGGTGACGTGGGGGAATTTTTCGGTCTCGGCGACGCGGAGCTGGGTTTTGTTCTGCTCGGCGAGATACTGGCCGAGGATCTCGGGCATCTTGTCCTGCTTCTCGAAGGCGACCGAGAGGCCGGGGAAGTCGCGGAAGGTCTGGTCGTAGGCGGTCATGCAGACGTAGCGGAGGCCGAGCGGGTCGCCGCGGTCGAAGCCCTTTTCGCCGGAGTCGGGAGGCACAACTCGATGGCGCAGTTGCAGGTTGCGACTCATGCGATCGCGGCGCAAGTCCAAATATCGATATTTCAGGCGCAAATCTTCCCGTACTGCCTCCTCTTCGTAGCTGGAGACTTGAAACGGCATTTGCCGGTTGATACTGCTGAGTAGCTCGATT
>JBCDDZ010000074.1:0-12439 GCA_039180025.1 Planctomycetota bacterium | reverse complement strand
TCGCGGCGGCGCTGGAGGCCGCGGAGGCGGCGGCCCGGTCGGCGGCGGAGCGGGGGGAGCCGGCGTGGCGGGTGGCGGATCGGCAAGCGCGGGCCGCAGCGCTGCGGGAGGTCGGGGCGATGGACGCGGCGCAGCGGGCGCGGCTGGCCGAGGCCCGGGCGCTCGAGCGGCGGGCGGACGAATGGTTCGAACAGGGGCGGTTCGAGCAGGCGGCAACGGACGCGGCGGACGCGGCGGAGCGGCTGGAGGCGGAGCTGGGCGAAGGGCACCGGGCGGTGGCGGCGGCGGCCAACCGGGCGGGGCGGGCGTTTTATGAGCAGGGCGAACTCGGCCGGGCGCTGGGGTATTTCGAGCGGGCGGTGGCGCTGCGGGAGGCGACGCTGGGCGGGGAGCACCCGGCGGTGGCGCAGAGCCTGGACGACTGGGGCGCGGTGTACTATAGCCTGTCGGATTACGGGCGGGCCAGGGAGCTGATCGAGCGGGCGCTGGCGATCCGGCGGCGGACGGTCGGCGAAGACCACGCGGACTTCGCCCGGAGCCTGGACAGCCTGTCGGCGTGGTATTACGTGCAGAGCGACTACGCGCGGGCGATCACGCTCGCCGAGCGCTGCCGGGCGATCCGCGAGGGGGCGCTGGGGAAGACGCATCCGCACTACGCGGAGAGCCTGAACAACCTGGGGCTGCTGCACCACGTCACGGGCGATTTCACGAAGGCGCTGGCGTACCACGAGGCGGCCCTGGCGGTCCGGGAAGCGGAGCGGTACCCGGACCACCCGGAGGTGGCGGAGAGCCTGAACAACCTCGCGCTGCTGTGTAAGGCGATGGGGGACTCGGAGCGGGCGTTGTCGCTGCTGGAGCGGGCGGTGGAGAACTACCGCCGACGGCTGGGCGAAGGCCACCCAGACTTCGCGGCGAGCCTGGGTAACGTCGCGGGGCTGTACCAGGACCTGGGGGACCCGGCGCGGGCGGTGCCGCTGCGGGAGCAGGCGGTCGGGGTGTGGAAGCAGGCGGTGGGGGAGGTCCACCCGGAGTACGCGCGGAGTCTGAACAACCTGGCGACGGCGTACCAGGCGGTGGGGGAGACCGAGCGGGCGCTGTCTCTGTATGAGCTGGCGCTGGCGAGCTTCCGGGCGTCGGTGGGCGAGGCGAGCCCGGACTACGTGACGGGGCTCAACAGTCTGGGCGCGTTGTACGGGAAGCTGGGCGCGGGGGAGCGGTCGGCGGAGCTGTTTCTGTCGGGGCTCACGTCGCGGTGGCGGTACCTGACGCGGAACTTCCCGGTGATGTCGGAGCGGCAGAAAAGGCAGTTTTTTCGGGTCAACGGGCGGGTGACCGGGCACGCGTTGGCGTCGCTGGTGTTCAGCGGCGCGCAGGGGGTGTCGGCGGCGGCGGGGCTGGAAGGCGTGCTGCTGGATAAGCAGTTGGTGTTCGAGTCTTCGCGTCAGGAAGCGGGGGCGCTGCGGCTGGCCGAGCGGGGCGCGGCGGCGGGGTGGTTGGCGTTGTGGGCGGAGCGGCAGGCGCTGCGGGGGCGGTACGCGACGCTGGCGATGGAGGGGTTCGACCCGGCGGCGGACGCGGGGGAGGCGGACGCGGGGGCGGGGGTGGCCGGGGCGGCGGAGGCGGCGTCGCGGCTGCGGGCGCTGTCGACGCGGCTGGACGCGATCGAGCGGGAGCTGCGGGGCCTGGACCCGGAGTATGCGCGGCAGGCGGAGCTGGACACGGTGGGGCTGGAGGACGTGGTGGCGGCGCTGCGGCCCGGGGAAGCGGTGGTGGAGTACGTGCGGTATTTCCCGTTTGATTTTGAGGCGCAGCGGTGGGAGCGGATGCGGTACGGGGCGTACGTCGCGCGGGCGGGGGGGGAGGTGACGGCGGTGCCGCTGGGCCCGGTGTCGGAGATCGATCCGGCGGTCCGGGCGTACCGGGCGGCGATGGTGAGGGCGATCGAACGGTTCAAGGTGATCGTGCCGGGGCGGGGGCAGGCGCGGCGGTCGGAGGCGGAGTTGGGGGCGTTGGCGTCGGGGCTGCGGGAGCGGGTGTGGTCGCCGTTGGAGGCGGCGCTCGGGGGGGCGGAGCGGGTGTACGTGGCGGCGGACGGGCGGCTGGGGCTGATGCCGTTCGAGGCGTTGGCGACGCCGGCGGCGGAGGGGCCGCGTTCGGCGCGGTGGCGGTATTTGGTGGAGGATGTCGAGCTGGTGTATCTGAATACGAGCCGGGACCTGGGGCGGCTGGCGCTCACCGCGGACGGGGCCGGCGGGGCGGGGCGGACGGCGGTGCTGGTGGGGAACCCGGGGTTCGATGCGTCGCCCGAGCGGCTGGCGTCGGTGGTGTCGGGGCTGCCCTGGGTCGGGGACGGGGACGATGCGGCGGCGGAGCGGGGGGAAGCAGAAAGCGGAAACGGCGAGGCGGAACGTGGGGACGAGGACGACGCGGCCGGCGAGGCGGGAGCCGACGGCCCGGGGACGCTGGGGGGCGGGGTGGCGGGGGGAGAGGTGCGGCGGGTGCTGCCGCGGAACTGGGGCCAGTACGCGGTGCTGACCGAGTTGGTGGAGGACGCGGCGGAGCAGCTGGAGGGCTTGGGGTGGTCGGTGACGACGCTGCTGGACGAGGCGGCGGTGGAGGAGGCGGTGGCGGGGGTGCGGGGCCCGACGATTCTGCAGTTCGCGACCCACGGCTACCTGCTGGACAAGGCGGCAGACGGGTCGGGCTGGGACAACCCGCTGCTGCGTTCGATGCTGCTGCTGGCGGGGATCAACCGGTGGAACGCGGGGGGGGCGGTGTTTTACCGCGTGGGTGAGACGGTGCGCGGGGGGGCGGGGCGTGACGGGCTGGACGGGGTCGAGCAAGCGGCGTTGGACGCGGGGCGGTTCGAGCTGGCGGACGGGGTGCTGACGGCGTACGAGGTGGCGGGGCTGGACCTGCGGGGGACGGAGCTGGTGAACCTGACGGCGTGCGAGACGGGGCTGGGGGAGGTGACGTCGGACGGGGTGGTGGGGCTGCGGCAGGCGTTTCTGATGGCGGGGGCGCGGTCGCTGACCATGAGTATGTGGGAGGTGCCGGCGACCGAGACGACCGAGCAGGTCGGTGAGTTTTACCGGCGGTGGTTGGGGGGCGAGGGGCTGGCGCGGTACGAGGCGTTTCACCAGACGCAGCGGGCGGCCCTGGAGCGGGCGCGGGCACGGTACGGCGCGGGGCACCCGTTTTACTGGGCGGGGGTGGTCTACGTGGGGGACCCGGGGGGGCTGCCGGCGGCGGGGGCGGAGGAGGCTGAGGGAGATCCCTAAAGACGGAAAAAAGAGAGGGGCGAGGTTAATTTTCGCGGAGGCAGGGGACGGAGGGATGAAATATGATCGGCCGGCGTGGCCGAGAAAGGCATTTTCGGGGCAGAGTGTTCTGCCTCATTTTCACCGCTCCACGGGTTCGCGGAGCAAGCACAAAGGGACAGCGACATGATGGTTTTGAAGAAGCGTTGGATGGCGATGGTGGTGGCGGCGGGCCTGACGGCCCCGATGGTGTTTGCCGAGCACCACGAATCGGAAACGGACAAGTCGGGTGAAAACACCGCCCAGGTCAAGGGCGAAGTGGGCAACTCCGTGGCCGTGGACCTGCTGAACCAGGCGGCGACGCTGGTGCAGTACGCCCGGGAGAACGAGTCGCCGCTGGCGATGCTCACGGCGGTGCAGATGTCGCGGCGGGTGGCGGTGCGTGACGGAGCGGAAGCGCTGTCGGACACCCAGACCGAGGCGGTTGAAGGCGAAGCCGAGGGCGGCGAGGCCGAGAAGGGTTCGACCCCGCCGGCGACGCTGGACGCCGCGACCCTGCTGGCCGAGGCCAAAGAATGGGCCGAGGGCGACGAGCACGTGCTGGCGCTGATTGAGGCCGAGGCGGCGAAGCCCGAACCGTCCGCCGGGACACTGGGTGCGGTCAAAGGTCCGATCCGGCACGTCGCGAAGATCCCCGCCCGGACCTACGTGAACTACCGCAACATCAAGTTCCGCGGCGGGCAACTGGCCAAGGTCGCGGTGATCGGCGACGGCGACACGGACATCGACCTGTACATCTACGACCAGAACAACAACCTGATCCGTCAGGACATCGACTACACGGACCGCTGCTATGTGCAGTGGACGCCGAAGTGGACCGGCAACTACCGGATCCGGGTCGCAAACCGCGGCCGGGTATACAACCGGGTCGTGATCCTGACCAACTGATCCCCAAGCGGGCGGCTGCCCGCGGTCAATGCAGTTCGAAACCAGCCCCCGCTAACACGCATGTGTGTCGGCGGGGGTTTTTTTGAGTGAGCGGTACGCGGGCCGCGGGGAGCCGAGGCGGAAGCGGTCGGCCCGGGGCGGGGCGGGGCCGTGGGGCGGGGCATTGGGCGGCGGGGTCAGGGGAAGATGCCGCGGATGCGGTAGACGTCGCTGAGGTGTTTGAGGGCGGCGGCGAAGGCGGCGGTACGCATGTCGCAGCCCAGTTCGTTGGCGGCGGCGAAGACTTTCGCGGTGGCGCTGCGCATGTGTTTGTGCAGCTGGTCGTCGACTTTTTTGGCGTCCCAGTGTTCGGATTGGCGGTTCTGCATCCATTCGAAGTAGCTGACCACGACACCGCCGCAGTTGCAGAGGATCGCGGGGAGGACGCGGATCTTGCGTTCGGCGAGGACGGCTTCGCCGGCGGGGGTGGTGGGGGCGTTGGCGGCCTCGGCGATGACTTTGCAGTTAAGGAGTTTGGCCTGCTTGGCGTCGATCATCTGTTCGAGCGCGGCGGGGACGAAGAGGTCGACGGGGGTGGCGTAGAAGTCGTCTTCGGCCAGGGGGGTGGAGCCGGGGAAATCCGCGACGCCGCCGGTGTCGGCGACGTGCTGAGCCAGGGCGTGGGCGTCGAGCCCGGCGGGGGCGGTGATCGCGCCGGTGTGGTCCATCACGGCGGTCAGAATGCTGCCATGGTCGGCCAGGAGCTTGGCGGTCCAGGAGCCGACGTTGCCGAAGCCCACCACGCTGTAGGTGGTCTGGTCGAGGGGCTTGCCGAGCATCTCGGGCAGGAGGTCTTCGAGGACGTAGACGACGCCTTGTCCGGTGGCTTTTTCGCGGCCCTCGGAGCCGCCGAAGGCCAGGGGCTTGCCGGTGACCACGGCGCTGCCGTTGCCGCGGTGGGCGACCTGGGTGATGTTCATGTAGGTGTCGGCCATCCAGGCCATGACCTGGGCGTTGGTGCCGACGTCGGGGGCGGGGATGTCGTGGTCCGGGCCGATGTTGTCGCCCAGGGCCGAGGTGAACCGGCGGGTGAGGCGCATGAGTTCGGGTTCGGAGAGTTCGCGGGGGTCTACCTGAACCCCGCCCTTGCCGCCGCCCAGGGGGAGCCCGGCGAGCGAGCACTTCATGGTCATGAGGGCGGAGAGGGCTTTGACGTGGTCGAGGCTGACGCCGTGGTGGAAACGGACCCCGCCCTTGTAGGGCCCGAGGATGTTGTTGTGCTGGACGCGGTAGCCTTTGAAGAGGCGGTACTCGCCGTCGTCCATGCGGACGGGGAAGTGGACCATGACCTCGGCCTTGGGCTGGGCCATGATGAGCTGGAGGTGGCGGGGCGTACTCAGCCGCTGGGCGGCGTCGAGGACCTGGGTGATGGTCTGGAAGTAGACGTTGTCGGGTTGATACTTGAGGCCTAGTTCGTCGAGGACGTTAGCGGGGCGGTCGGGCATAGAGAAAGAGCCTGGGGGGTACAGCGGGCGGCGCGGAGGACACAGAGGTGGAGCGATTGATTCTAGCGGCTACGCGACCGCTCATCACGGGTGGGGGAGACGATGGGTATGATGGGAGTGCATGTTGATCTATTGCTGCAACGATCTGATATTTGCGACCAAGATCGGGTCGACCGCGGAGGCGCTGGGCGTGCCGGCGCGGCCGGCGCGGAATCTGGAGATGCTCCGGGATCGGCTGGAGCGGGTGGACGACGGGAAGCCCAACGGGCCGGTGACGTGTGTGATGGTGGACCTGGAACTGGGGGACTTTGCGTTTGAATTGATCAAGCTGGCGGCGGGCCACGGGAGCGGCCCGCGGGTGATCGCGTTCGGGCCGCACGTGATGGTCGATGCGTTGGCCGGAGCGCAGCGGGTGGGGGCCGACGAGGCGGTCGCGCGGGGGTCGTTCGCGACGCGGCTGCCGGAGCTGATCCAGCAGTACGGAGACTAAGCCAGTCGCGTTGACGAGGTCGGATTCAGCGCGGATATGAACGGGTAAAGGGAAGCGGGGGCGGGATCAGAGGCGGCGGCTGGCGAGGGCTTTCTGGCAGGCGGCCTCGTAGCCGGCGATGGTTTTTTCGAGGGTATAGTGTTCGCGCAGCGCGAGGGCGGCTTCGCGCAAGGGGGCGGCGGGGGTATCCAAAAGCTGGAGGAGCCGTTGGGCGAGGTCTTCGGGGTCGCCGGCCCGGTGGAGCAGGCCCCAGCCGCGGTCTTCGAGCAGTTCGCGGTGCGGGCCGATGTCGGAAGCGAGGGTCGGGAGCCCGGCGGCCATGGCTTCGAGGACCGCATTGGGCATGCCTTCTTCGCGGCTGGCGGTGACGAAACCGCGGGCGTGTCGGAGCAGCCAGGCACGTTCGGCGCCGCTGCGTCGGCCCAGGGTCAGGACGGTATCGCTAAGGTGCTGCTGCGCGATCTGCGCCCGCAGGGGTTCGAGGTCGGCCCCGTCGCCGACGATGGCGTAGCGGACGCCCCGCTCACGCAGGGCCGCGGCGCAGCGGGCGACGGCCTTTACGGCGACATCGACCTGCTTCACCGGGACCACCCGGCCCATATGCAGAAGGAACGGCGTGTCTTCGTCGAGCGGGAGGCGGCCGGGGTCGGCGGCGGCGAGGTCGGCGTCGAAGGCTTGGAGGTCGATCCCGTTGGGCACGGCGTCGATGGGGGGGAGCTGTTCGAGGGTGCGGCCGGTGACCTGGACGATGCGCTGGGTAAGCCAATTGCTGATGGAGACGATGCGGTCGGCGTCGCGGTAGCCGGCGGCGATGGTGGCTTTGACGCGGGGCTTGCGGAGGGCGTGGAAGAGGGGGTAGAGGTCGGCCCCGCGGGGGGTGACCACGACGGGGGTGCGGAGGCGGCGCGCGGCGCGGGTGGCGGCGTAGCCGGTGGGGTAGGCGTAGAAGGCGAGGACGACATCGAAGGGCCAGCGGCGGTGCAGCCGGCGGAGCCGCCAGGCTAAGAGTTCGGGCCAGAGGTGCTGGGCGGGGGGGCGTCGGTAGCGGGCGACGGCGTAGGGCAGCCCGGGAGAACCCGGGGAAGGGTGGCGGGCTTCGGGGGCGGGGCCGGCGTCGGGGCGGGGCCGAGGGGCGAGCACGCAGAGGGCGTGCCCACGTTCGGTGAGCCCGCGGGCGAGGGTGTCGGCCATGCGTTCGGCCCCGCCGAGGGAGGGCAGGAAAGTGGGGGTGAACAGACAGATCCGCATGGCGGGCCATGATACGCGGGTCTTGCTACCATCAGCGGGTGATGGCCGAGCGCGACGATTTACCGGTTTTAACCGCGGAGACGGTTGAGTCGTGGCCAGAGGTGCGGGTGTTCAAGGACGATCGGCGGAGCCGGGTGAGTCTGGTGGAGGGGCCCGATGGCCGGGGGTGGGTGCTGAAGCTGTTTAAGCGGCCGGCGCTGCGGCAGCGGGTCGCGCGGTGGGTGGGCCAACACCCGGCGCAGCGGGAACTCAAAGCGAACCGCCGGCTGGCGGAGGCGGGGGTGCCGGTGGTGCCGATCGTGGCGTCGTGGGTGGATCGTGAGGGGCGGAGTTGGCTGGTGACGCCGCGGGTCGGGGACTCGGTGTACCACTGGCTGATGGGATGCGAACTGGCGGACGGGGGGACGCAGCGGCGGGCGTTGACACGGCGACTGGGGGCGCTGACCGGGCGGCTGCTGGCGATGAAAGCGGAGCACGGGGATTACAAGTCGAGCAACATTCTGGTGGATGACGGAGGCGAACTGCATCTGATCGACGTGGGGGCGGTGACGAGCAGCAAGGGGCGTCCGCTGTTTGCCGCGGCGCTCCCGATGCTCAAGACACTGCACGAGAATCTGGAAGACGCGGCGACCTACCATGCGGACCCGCAAGCGGTGGCGGTGACGCGGACGGATCGGCTGCGCTTTTTCCGGGCGATGCAGGGGGCGTGGGACACCGCACCCGACGGGCTGCAACACCTGCCGCGGTCGGAGGAATTTGGGAGGTAATCCCTGGCCGAACGCTCGCGGCCGAGGGTTCACCGCATCGAGAGGTACCACTGGCCGTCGTGGAGTTCGTAGGTCCACGTGTCCTGCGCCTCCCCGTTCGGCCGGCGGAGAACGACCTGGCTGGTCGCGGAGCGGCCGTCTTCGCCGAGGGCGAGTTCGGTCAGTCCGGTGATCTGGGGCGCGGTGTCGGGGTCGGGGTACTGCAGATCGAAGAAGAGCTTGGTCGCGGCGGCGTAGAACTCGGCGGGCCGGCCGATGCGTTTGCCCAGCCGCTCGGCTTCGGCCTTGGGGTCGTCGCTGCCGAGCATGAGCTGCATCGGGTCGACGTCGCGGGGGACGTACCGCTGGGCCAATTCGATCATCCGGGGGTCGGCCTCGGGGTCCTGGGCGGCGTTGGCCAGGACCAGGGCGGTTTGCCCCACCAACTGGTCACGCCGGGGGGGCGACACCAGGGCGACAAAGGCGTTCCAGTCGCGGGCGTTGAACGCGGACTGGGCGGCGTCGAACACGGCCTGGGGGGTGTCGCGCGGGGTTGAGGCGGCTTCGGTCTCGGTTTCCGGGGGCGGGGGCGGGGGCGGGTCGGCGGCGTCGGTCTGGGCTTGCGCGGGAAGAAGACCTGCGGCCGCGACCAAGCCGAAGAACAGAATTAAAACGGTCGGTGTTCGGCGATTTGTTGGCATGGCAGAACCTCGGGGGGGACGAAAACCATATGATACCCCGCTCGACCGGCCGGGTGAGAGTTTGGCCGGGGGATCGCGGGCGTGCAACCGGGCGGCATCGGGGCACAGGCCGATGTCCCCGAGGTGCCCAGGGATAGTTTGTCAGGAACGTTTGCGCGCCCTTAGATAAGTCAACCATGTCCAAATCGACCCCGCCCCAGATCCGCAACTTCTGCATCATCGCCCACATCGACCACGGCAAGTCCACGCTGGCGGACCGGATGCTCCAGGGCACGGGGGTGATGAACGAGCGCAACGCCCGGGAGCAAACCCTGGACAACATGGACCTGGAGCGGGAACGGGGGATCACGATCAAGGCGTCGGCGGTGTCGGTGGAGCACGAGTTCGAGGGCCGGGTGTACGAGCTGAACTTTATCGATACGCCGGGCCACGTGGACTTCCACTACGAGGTCAGCCGGGCGCTGGCGGCGTGCGAGGGGGCGGTCCTGGTGGTGGACGCGACGCAGGGCGTCGAGGCGCAGACGGTGGCGAACCTGTACAAGGCGGTCGACGCCGACCTCGAACTGATCCCGGTCATCAACAAGATCGATCTGCCCAGCGCGCAGCCCGAGGAGCGGGCCCAGCAGGTCGAAGACGTGCTGGGGCTGGACGCGGCGGACTGCATCATGACCTCGGCCAAGACCGGGGTGGGGGTGCCCGAGCTTCTGGACGCGATCTGCGCGCGGTTTCCACCGCCAGAAGGGGATCCGGAGAAGCCGCTGCAGGCGCTGATCTTCGATGCGATCTACGACGACTACCGCGGGGTGGTCGTGTATTTCCGTTTGATCAACGGGCGGATGAAAAAAGGCGACCGGATCCTGATGATGGGGGCGCAGCGGACGTACCAGGTTACGGAGCTGGGCAAGTTTCGGCCGAAGATGACGGCGACCTCCGAGCCGTTCGAGGCCGGGGACGTGGGGTACATGGTGGCGGCGATCAAGACGCTCGAAGACGTGAACATCGGGGACACGATCACGCTGGACACGGCGCGGTGCGACGAGCCGCTGCCGGGTTATCAGGAGCCGGCCCCGATGGTGTACTGCGACTTCTACCCGTCGGGCGATACGCAGTTCGACGAGCTGCGCGACGCGATCGCCCGGCTGCACGTCAACGACGCCAGCTACACCTACGAACCCACCAACTCCGAAGCGCTGGGGTCGGGGTTCCGCTGCGGCTTCCTCGGCATGCTGCACATGGACATCATCCAGGAGCGCCTCGAACGCGAGGGCAACGTCAGCATCGTCCAGACCGCGCCGACCGTGACCTACGAGATCGAGGTCGTCGGCAAGGGCGGAGACAAAGAGACGATCCAGATCACCAACCCCGCCGAGCTGCCAGACATGAGCAAGGTCAAGGCGATCCGTGAGCCGATCGTCGCCGCCGAGATCATCACGCCCACGTCGTCCATCGGCGACATCATGAAACTCTGCGACCAACGCCGCGGCGTTTACAAGACCCAGAAGTTTTTGGCCGACGACCGCCAGATCCTCGAGTACGACCTGCCGCTGGCCGAGATCATCTACGACTTCTTCGACAAGCTCAAGTCGATCACCTCGGGCTACGGCACGATGGACTACCACGTTACCGGGTTCAACACCGACAACCTCGTGAAGATGGACGTGCTGGTCAACGGCAACCCCGTCGAGGCGCTGTCCCTGATCGTCCACCGCAGCAAAGCCGAGTTCCGCGGCCGGCATTTGCTCAAACGCCTCAAAGACCAGATCGACCGCCACCTCTTCGAGATCCCGCTGCAGGCCGCGATCGGCGGCAAGATCATCGCCCGCGAAACCATTAAATCCGTAGGCAAAAACGTCACCGCCAAGTGCTACGGCGGCGACGTCTCCCGCAAACGCAAGCTGCTCGAAAAACAGAAAAAAGGCAAGGAGCGGATGAAGAAAGTCGGCAGCGTCGATATCCCCCAGGAAGCGTTCATGTCCGTGCTCGACACCGGGGAGTGACGCGGGAGCCGCTGCCCGCCGCGGCGAGGCGAAACGGCCTCCCGGGTTTGTCTCTCGGCTTTCACCGACTCGCACACCCGCGACGCGGCGTCTGCCATAATGCAGATATGCCGGGACCTTCCTCAAAGCCGACACTGGCGCAAGCCGCCAGCACCTCGAACCTCAGCCGGGCCACTAACACGGTCGCCGTCGAAGTGGTCGGCGATGCGATCGGGCGCTGCATGGGCGACCCCTCGCTCGGCTGGTCCGCCGCCCTGACCGCCTCCGTCGCCGCCGCGGGCGTCGTCAACCCCGTCACCGTTGGGGCCGTCTTCGTGCTCGCCACGGCCCTGGGCGTCCGCCGCGTCCTCCAAAGCCGCGAACACGCCCGAGCCCTGCAGGCCACCCTGAAAGCCGAACACCATAACGACGCCCGGGTGCTCGACATCCTCCAGCGGCTCGACGACGGCTCGCTCCAGGTCGGCCTCGACCCGTTCGCCCTCGAAGACATCCGGCAGATCGTCCACGCCGCCGTCGGCCAAACGCCGAAACTCAGCGAAGATTTTCAGCGGGCGTTCGCGGCGACGTGGACCGACGAGATCGATCGGCTCGTTCAGGAAGGTCAAGACCAGGGCGACCTCACCCGCGACCACATCGACCGCCGGGCGGATCGATCCGACGCCAATCAGAGCGAGATGCTCCAACTCCTGCAGCGCATCGAGCGGGAGCAAAAGGCCCAGAAGCAGCAAAACCCCGACGCCCCGCCCACGCTGTCTGCCGAAGACCAGGCCGTCCTCGACCGGGCCAAAGCCTCGTCCGACGAACGCCTCCGGCTCAACGCCTCGGTCCTCGACCCCGACGACCAGACCGACCAACTGCTCGCCGCCGCCCGGGCCCGCGTCGCCCGAGAGAGCTTCGAGCTCGACCTGCTCGAGGGCAAACGCTGGTACTTCGCCCGCCCCGTCAACGACCCGGACCGGGCCGCCGCCTGCTTCGACCGCGCCGTCGCCGCCCGCCCCGACCACACGGAGGCCAAGCAGTACGCCATCCGGGCCCACACCGAAGCCCGCCTCGGCGACATCGCCGAGCACCGCCGGGCCGCGATCGACCTCGCCCGGGCCCTGCTTCCCCAACTCGACCCGGCTTCTGCCGACTGGGCGACGACGCAGAACAACCTCGGCATCGCCTACTGCCAACTCCCGACGGGCGACCGCGGTGAGAGCCTGGGACGGGCGATCGCGGCCTACGAAGCCGCGTTCCAAGTTCGCACCCGAGACGCCCACCCGGTGGACTGGGCGGCGACGCAGAACAACCTCGGCAACGCCTACAGCAAACTCCCGACGGGCGACCGGGGCGAGCACCTGGGACGGGCCATCGCGGCCTACCAAGCCGCGTTACAGGTTCGCACCCGAGACGCCCACCCGGTGCAGTGGGCGATGACGCAGAACAACCTCGGCGTCGCCTACAGCGACCTCCCGACGGGAGACCGCGGCGAGAACCTGGGACGGGCCATCGCGGCCTACCAAGCCGCGTTACAGGTTCGCACCCGAGACGCCCACCCGGTGGACTGGGCGGCGACGCAGAAC
>JBCDDZ010000073.1:0-12545 GCA_039180025.1 Planctomycetota bacterium | reverse complement strand
GGGCCTTGAGTCACGCGTACCGGGCGGTGAATTGGAACAGGCACAAGAAGGTGTACGACCTGGTGCTGGTCGGGGCGGTGGCGTTGTACCTGGTGGGGTTCGTGGGGGTGAGCTCGGCGGTGTGGTCGGGGGAGCGGGCGGTGTCGCCGATGACGATGCTGATCCGGGCGCTGGGGTCGGGGGGGCTGGTGCTGCTGCACGTGATTTTGTGCATCGGGCCGTTGTCGCGTTTTTTCCCGTCGGCGGCCGCGCCGCTGCTGTACAACCGCCGGCACCTGGGGGTGACGATGTTTGTGTTGGGGTTTCTGCACGCGGCGCTGGCGACGCTGTGGTACCACGGGTTCGGGGCGACGAACCCGCTGGTGTCGATCTTTACGAGCAACGGGAACTACGGGGACTGGGTGGGGTACCCCGGGGCGTTTCCGTTTGAGCCGCTGGGGTTTGTGGCGCTGGTGATCCTGTTTTTGATGGCGGCGACGAGCCATGATTTCTGGCTCAAGAACCTGTCGCCGCGGGTGTGGAAGGCGCTGCATATGTTGGTGTACGTGGCGTACGGGCTGCTGATCCTGCACGTCGCGCTCGGGGCGATGCAGACCCGGGGGAGCGGGGCGACGGCGGTGCTTTTGGGGGCGGGGGTGCTGGTGGTGGGCGGGCTGCACGCGGCGGCGGGTTGGCGTGAGTGGCGGCGGGATCGGCGGGCGGCGGCGGGCGACGGGCCGTGGGTCGAGGTGGGGGGCGTGGACGCGATCGGGGAAGGGTGCGCGTCGGTGGTGCGGCTGCGGGGGCGGGAACGGGTCGCGCTGGTGCGGCACGGGGGGCGGGTGTCGGCGGTCAGTAACGTCTGCGCGCACCAGGGCGGGCCGCTGGGCGAAGGGGCGGTGGTGGACGGCTGCCTGACGTGCCCGTGGCACGGGTATCAGTACACGCCGGAAAACGGGCAGTCGCCCCCGCCGTTCACGGAGAAGATCCCGACGTACCGGGTGAAGATCGAGGGGTCGCGGGTGTACGTGAACCCCGAGGCGTTGCCGGCGGGGACTTCGGTCGAGCCGGCGGTGGTGCCCGGAGATGACGCCCCGCCGCCCGATGTTCAGGAGCAGCCGGTATGAAGCAAGACAAGCGCGAGTTTTACGTGGGTTATCTGCCGCTGCCGGCGGGCATCCGGCGGACGCTGTGGGGGGTGGTGCCGGCTCTGGTGGTGGCGGTGGTGGCTGTCGGCGTGTGGCGGGCGGGGGGGCAGGCGGACCCGGGGGACGGGACGTGGGACCTGTCGGAGGTAACGGAGTATCGGGGGGTGTTGGTGGTCGAGCCGTACCCGATGGTGGTGGTCCCCGGGGCGGAGACGGAGACCGTTGCGGCGGGAGCTTCGGACGAAGGTTCGGAGGAAGTTTCAGGGGCCGGGGACGTTTCTGAGGAAGTTCCGGGGGTATTCCCGGGGGTATTTCCGGGGGGGATGAAGACGGTGTTGTTGGCGTCGCAGGTGAAGGTGGGGGTGCGGGAGCGGGTGTCGGAGTGGGCGGGGCGGTGGGTGACGGTGCGGGGGAACCTGGCGGCGCGGGACGGGCGGGAGCTGCTGACGCTGCTGGACGACGCGTCGGGGATCGAAGCGTGGGACGGGGGGGGCGACGCGCCCGAGCGGGTGCCGCCGGCGGGCGAAGCGCAGGGGCGGTTCCGATTGACCGGGCAGATCATCGACCCGAAGTGCTACCTGGGGGCGATGAAGCCGGGCGAGGGGAAGATCCACAAAGCCTGCGCGACGCTGTGCCTGGCGGGCGGGATCCCGCCGATGTTCATGACGCGGGACGCCGCGGATCGGCGGTCGCTGTACCTGCTGACGGACGCCGACGGCGGCGCGGTGTTCGAGACGATCCGGCCGTACGTGGCGGACCCGATCACCGCCGAGGGGGTCGTCGAACGCCGCGGCGATCTGGCGTGGTTCAAGATCGAGCCGGGGACGGTCGAGCGGCTGCGCTAGGCGGCGGGGTGCGGCGGGATCGAGCGGGACCCGGCGGCGGCGCGAGAGGGCGGCCGCGGATCGGGGCGGGTCAGCACCGGCCGGCGGGTACGCCGCAGCGTCAATCGACGAGAACGGACCGATACGAAACGCCACTCCCCCGCGTCGGTCCGTCGGTCAGTCCGCCAGCGGGTTGATGCGGCGGTGCTTGTAGTAGGCCCGGGTGCGTCGCCAGAGGGTCAGGGGGCCGGGCGGGGTGAGGTGGTGTTTTTTGCGGTTGGCGTGGCCGATCGCGAAGCAGAGGGACCACTGTTTAAAGAGGGTGCGGTACGCCCGGGTCAACGGCCAGGCGGGGTCGTAGAGGTTGGTGGACTCGCTGGTGACGCCGTTGAGTTCGAGGATGGCGAAGTCGCGGCCGGCTTTGAAGGCGTCGGGGTCGGCGTAGCGGGCGTCGAGGCGGCCGAAGTAGAAGCCGTCGAGGCGTTGGAGGACGCGGTCGACGGCGGCCTCGAGTTCGGGGGTGATCAGGTGCCCGCCGTCGGCGAACCGGGTGCCCTGGCAGTGGTTGCCGGCCATGGCGAGGCGGAGGGTTTGGCCGTCCCCCGGGACGCGGACGTCGGCGTCGGGGAAGCGTTTGAGGAACACGCCGGCCTGCATGCGGTAGCGGGGGTGTTTCCAGATCAGGTCTTCGAGCGTGGTGCGGCCGTCGCCGGTGAGGGCGGGGAAGTCTTTGTCGGTGATCGAGAAGATGCGGCCGTGGGGCTCGTCGGGGTGGCGGACGTAGAAGACGCCGGCCTCGTAGGGCCCGGCGTGGTATTTCTGGAGCAGCGCGGGGCCGGGCGAGTCGCGGAAATAGGGTTCGAGCTCGTGGTCGTGGTGGATGAGGCGGACGCCGGCGCCACGCTGGGCGGCGTTGGGCTTGAGGATGACCGGGAGGGCCCAGCCGTGGTCGGCGAGGGTCTGCCGGGCGTGCGCCGCGTCGTCGACCAGGTGCGCGGGGAGGACGTGGGTGTCGTCGGGGCGGCCGTCGGCGTCGGTGGCGAGGGCGGCGATGATGTCGGTCTTGGATTCGCCGACGACTCCGCCGTCGGGCAGCCCGGGGTTGGCCAGGGTCCAGACGGTGGCCGAGCGGTAGCGGAGGCCGAGGTAGGCCAGCCAGGGGACTAGCGGGGCGTAGAAGACGGCCATGGGCCAGAACTCCCAGCGCCAGAGCCGGCTGATCTTGACCCAGAGTTTTTGCCGGCCGCGGGCGGTGGGCAGGTGCATCAACACCCGGACAAAGACCAGCAGCAGGGCGATCGCGGCGATCAGCGCGAGCCAGCTACGGCCGAAGAGCAGGGTGAACGGGCTCGCGGCGGCTTCGCCCAAGAGGACGACGATCAGGAGCATGACCGGGGCCCAGATCGCGACCGCCAGCAGGGTCCAGAGGGCGAAGCGGCCGGGCTTCTTGCCCAGCGCCCCGGCCGAGACGTAGAGCGGCAGGCGGGTGCCGGGGACAAACCGGGAGGCGAGCACGGCGGTCCAGCCGTGGCGGTCGAACCACTGGCCGAGCTTTTCGACCTGCCGCACGGGCAGCCGTTTGGCCACGGGCTTCCACGCCAGGGCGCGGCGGCCGAACACCCAGCCGATCAGGTAGAGCCCGATGTCGCCGGAGAAGATCCCCAGGAACACCGCGAACACGGCGAGAAACGGGTCGAGCTGCCCGTCGCGGACCAGGAGCCCGACCGCGATGGTCGTGGGGTCTTCGAGGACGTAGGTCGCCCCGATGATGGTGGCGGCGGCGAGCCAGGGGTTGGTGCCCCGGGGGATATTCAGGTCGACCGGCAGCATGCTCGGCGCGGGCTGCTCGGCGCCGGGGTGATACAGGCTGCGGCGGACCGGCGGCGGCGGGTCGGCGCGGGCAAAGCGATCCACAAACGGGACGATTTCGTCGGCCAGGAGCCGGGCCCCGGATTCGTCGAACACCATGAAGTGCGAGCGGTTGAACATGACCAGCTCGGAGCGTTCGACCAGGTCGTGGTGGGCCTGCGCGGTGGTCGCGGGGACCAGCGGGTCGTGCCGGCCGTGGAGCAGCAGCAGCGGCGTGCCGGCGGCGTCGAGTTCTTGGAGGTAGCGCCGCATCGGGCGCTGGTCGGTGTCGTGAAAGTTCCGGATAAAGGCGTGGCGGGTGGCGCGGGGGCCCAGGAGCCCGAAGTGGGGGACGAGTTCGGGGAAGACGACCAGGGCGGCGTAGCCGACGGTGTACTTGAAGTGTTCGAACGTGTAGTCGCCGGTGCCTTCGCCTTCCTGGATGCCGATGCCGCCGTAGAAGATGACCGATTCGAGCCGCCCGGGAGCGAGGTCGTGGAGTTCGAGGGCGACGCCCGAACCCATGGAGAACCCCAGGACGTGAGCGGAGTCGAGGCCGAGTTGGTCGAGCAGGTCCAGGAGGTAGCGGGCGTGGGCCCGGGTGCTGTAGGAAGGGACCCAGCGGGAAGACCCGCCGAAGCCCGGGAGGTCGACGGTGAGGACGCGGTAGTGCTCGGCGAGGCGGGGGACCAGGAGGTCGAAGTTGTCTTTACGGCCCGGGCTGCCGTGGATCAGCAGGAGGGCGGGGCGGTCGAGGTCGCCGGGGGCCGAGTCGGTGAATTGGAGCCGGACCCGCGGGCCGTCGACGGGGCCGGTGCGGGCGTAGCGGGCGGTTTCGACGGCGGACGCGGCCTCGCGTTCCGCGGCGAGGGCGGCGCGGAAGTCCACGGCCTGCCAGAGGGCGGACGCGGCGAGCAGCAGGAGGTAGAGGGCCCACCCCCAGCGCCGGAGCCAGGACAGGACCGGCCGGGGGCGTTTGGCCGTTCCCCCCGGCGGCGTCATACGGCGGCCTCGGCGGGGTCGGGCAGAGGGCTCAGCGAGAGCGAGGTGGTCGGGCCTTGCGCGCCGTCAAAGCCGATCGGGGTGTAGGCCAGGGTGATCCGGCCCGGACGGACGGTCACGGCGGTGCGGCTGATCGTGCGGGCGTCGGGGCGGTGCATCTGGACCGAGACGGGGGTGCGGTCGGGCCACTGGTGGCGGTGGAAGGCGTTCTGGTCGGCGGCCGTGGCGGGTGCGGCGGCGCGGAAGAGCGCCTCGCGGGGCGGTTCGACCAGGTGGTCGCCCAGCCCGGAGCTGGTGAGCAAGAGGGGCTCGGCCCGCCGGGGCTGGAGGTCGGTGACGAGGCGGCGGCCGTCGGCGCGGACGACCGCCTGGTGCGAGGCGTCCACCAGGAGGAGGCGGAAGGGCGGAGTCGAGCCGGGGTCAAAATCGGCCAGGGCGTCGGCCGCGTCGCGGACCGTGGCGTGGTGCAAGAGGTCGGGGATGACTCGGCCGCGGGAGACCGAGGGCGGGCGGGCGACGGGGGGGAGCTCGGGCCGTTTGTAGTTCAGGAGCGTCAGGGCGAGCCCGGCGTCGTTGACCGCGACCCAGGTGCCGTCGCTGACCGGGTCGACGGGCATCAGCGCGGTGCGCGGGCCGAAGGTCCGGTGGAGCGGGTGCAGGGCGGCGGGGCGGTGGTGCTGTTCGTCGCGGTTGGTTACGAGGCGGAACGCGCCCGCGGGGACGGGGCGGGTGCCGGGAGCGGGCCCCGAAGGGGGGGCGGAGCCGTGATCGCTGAGCGAGAGCAGTGAGACGGTACACATGATCGGTAGGCAGGGGGAGCGGGCGGGGGGCGACGGGTTCAGGCGGGGGTCGGGGCGGCGGCGTTCTGGTTCTGCTGGTGTTGGAGCGTACCCGGGGCCATGCCGAAGCCGTCGGGGACCGGGACGTCGAGGGCCTTGGCCATGCCGGCGATCATGGCGTGGTGGTGGATGGTGTGGTTGAGGACGAAAGCGAGTTCGCGGTCGAGGGTGGACTCGGTGCGGAGCAGCGGGGCGTGGGGCGAGAGCATGAGCACCGCGGTGACGGGGGGGTTGGCGTGGGGGTCGAGGTCCGCGAGGGCCGCGTCGAGGCGGCCGAGTTGTTCGAGGGCGGCGTGGGGGCAGGTTTCGATGTCGGAGCCGCGCTGGCGGGCTTCGTAGTCGATCGGCTCGCCGCGGGTGCCGCAGAGCAGGGCGCTGACGTGGTCGAGGCAGTGGCGGACGTGGCCGCCGACGCTGCCGCCGTAAGTAGTGACGGGCTTGGTGTTGTAGCGCGGCGGGTCGAGCTGCTGGACCAGTCGGCTGAGCTGATCGAGGACTTCGCGCAGCGGGGCGACGCGGTCGGGCCGGGGCGGGGCGGCGGGGGTCCCGGCGGCGGGGTCGGCGGCGGTGGGGTGGGTCATCGTGGTCGCCTGGGGGTGGCGGGTCGGGAGGTAGGGCAGCGGGGGAAAGCAGCGTAGCCGGGGTAAACGGGGACGAGCCTTCAAGCGGCCAAAGTTTAGCGTGCCCGTCACGCAGAAGAAAGTCGTCGCGGGTGGTCCAAGGGGCGGGGTGGGGCGTGGCGCGGAGGCAACCCTGAGGCGATTCCGGAGACAACTCGAAGGCAACGCCAGCGCAACTCCGGGGGCAACTCCGGGAGCGATTCCGGGGGTATTCGGAGGGTATTCGGGGGGTGTTCCAGGGGTGGTTCCGGGGGTAGTTCCGGGGGGGGGTGGGAAGAATCTCTGTGGGTCGAGGGGGGCGGTTGGCCGATCTGTGAGAGAGCCGTCGTGTCTGTCCGTGTTTTGAGGAAAGTGAGTTTCATGTCTAAGCCTGTTTTGCCGGTGCCCCGGGGTGTGACGAAGGATCAAGGTTCGGCGGCGGAGCCCGCGGGTTCGACCGCGCCGGCGGCGTGGAATTCGACCCGGGCGCGTACCGCGGCGATGCACTTGCTGCTGCTGGCGGCCGCGGGGCTGGTGGTCTGGACCATGATCGGCAGCGAGCCCCAGCAGAGCGCCTCGGCATCGGTCACGGGCAAAGCCGCCGCGGGGCTGGGCGGGGCGACGACGGCCGGCCTCGGCACGGCGGCGGCCACGCGGCCGGGAGCGGAGACCTTGCCGGATAAGGCGGGGGCGGAGGCGATCGATTGGCCGATCACCCGGGCGTCGCCGATCCCGCGGGCGACCACGCGGGTCACGGAAGACACGGCCCCCGCGGCCCTCCCCGTAGCCACGGCCGCGGCGGTTGAAGAAGCGGCAGAAGCGGAAGAAGCGCCACAGTCGGCCCCGTCGGCGGCGCCGATGCTCGCGATCCCGGAAGCGGGCGGGGTTTGGCCCCGGGAGCTGCCGGCGGCGGCGGAGTCGCGGCACGCGGCGTTCGGCCGGGTCTACGGCCTGCCGGGGGCGACCCGGGTGGTGTATTTAATTGATGCGTCGGGCTCGCTGATCGACACGATGCCGTTCGTGCTGGCTGAGTTGCAGCGGGCGCTCACGGGGCTGCGGCCCGAGCAGTCCTACGCGGTGATCTTTTTCGCCGGCGACCGGGTGCTCGAAGCGCCGCCCTTGGGGATGACCCGGGCGACGGGCGGGGCGGTGACGCAGACGGTGCAGTGGATCGACCCGGCGTCGGGGCGGGTGATCGCGTCGGGCCCGCCGACGGTGGACGCGGCCATGCGGCGGGCGCTGGCATACGCCCCCGACGCGGTGGTGCTGCTCAGCGACGGGCTGATCCCCGCGGGCGACCGCGCCGACGCCCGCCGGGCCCGGCTGACCACGCTGATCGACACGGCGAACACGACCGGGGTGGTGTTCCACACGGCCCAGCTCCGCCGCCCGGACCCGATGGCGGGGCCGACCCGGCGGGGGACGCTGGAGATGATCGCGGCGCTCAGCGGCGGGACGCACCGGTATATCTCCGAAGCGGACATGATCGGCGAGGAATAAGCCCGGCAAAGCGAGGTATCGCCCGGGCCTCGGGGCGGGCGGGCCGGTTGCCCGCGTGGAGCGGGTCGGGTTCAATGGCTCGGTGAGGGGCGCGGCGTGGTGTGAGGCCGCGCCGCCCGCTGGAGCTGACGATGGGCCCGACCGACCCCCCCGAAAAATACGGTTCCTCGGTGCCAGACGCAGACGCGTCGCGGTTCCTCGGGCCCGGCCCCGAAGAGGTGCTCGCGCCGGCGGATCTGGCGGAGTTGGGCTCGGACGCCGGGCCGACGGCGGAGACCGCGGCGGGCGTGGAGGCGGAGGCTCGGGGGGTACAAGAGGAGGGTTCCGGGGACGACGCGGTCGATCCGGCGGCGGCGGCCGCGGCGCGGGCGTCCGCGCCGCCGGCGGGCCCGGCGGAAGCCGGGGGGGCGCGGGCGGTGCCGTGGCTGATCTCGTTGCTTGCGCACGCGGTGCTGATCCTGGTGAGTTTTTTTGTGGTCTGGTCGGTGAAGCAGGTGTTTGACGATGACGAGGTGGTGGTGCCGTTGGTGCGGCTGAGCGAGACGCCCGGGGCGCGGCCGCTCGTGGTGACGCCGCGGCAGCGTCTGGACACCCCGCCGCCGACGGCCGCGGCGGTGCCGGCCCCGCCGCCGACACCCGAGGCGTCGCCGCTGGATATTGAGATCGATCTGGAGCTGCCGGCGATGGGGGATCCGTCGCTGTCGGCGGCGCCGTCGTTCGAGCTGACGCTGGCCGACGCCGCGGAGTTCGACACGGAGTTTTTCGGCTCGGGGGGCAACGCGCGGGACATCGTGTTTGTGCTGGAGGCGGACGGCTCGATCATCGCGGACTACCCGCAGATCGTGGCGGAGCTGGCGGAGTCGCTGCGGTCGCTGAGCCCGAAGCAGCGGTTCAGCGTGATCGTGTTCGACGGGCAGGGCACGAAGGAGGTGCCGCCGCGGGGATTGAAGCGGGCGACGGGCGACGCGATCGGGGGGACGCTGCGGTGGCTGCGGCCCGAGGCGGGGAACGTCGAGAACTTCGGGCCCGGCGAGCCGGTACCGGCGCTGGAGCGAGCGTTCGAGCTGCGGCCGGAGCTGATTTTTTTGCTGTCGCAGAACCTGTACAACCCGGGGCGGGGGCCTTACGAGCGGCAGCGGGCGGCGATCCTGGAGGCGGTGCAGAGCCGGGCGCGGCGGCGGGCGGTGATTAATACGCTGGAGTTCAACGACCTGGACCGGCTGGCGCTCGATGCGCAGGGGAACAAGGTCCGGGCGACGCTGCTCGAAGAGATCGCGCAGCGGACCGGGGGCGAGTACTTGTGGCTGGTGACGAACGAGCCGAATCCGTAGCGGTGTTTTTGCTCGCCGCGGCGGCGGATAGACTGTGACGGGCCGGCAGAGGGCCGGGGGCCCGGGAGCGTGGGTTTAGGGATTGAGGCCGACCGTGGAGATCCAATGAAACGTATGGCTCTTGGTTTGGGTGCGGCGTTGGGGGGCGGGCTGTGCGCCGTCGCGGCGTTCGCGCAGGGCGACGGCGGCGGCGGTGCGGGAGTGGCTCGCGAAACTTCAGGGGTGGCTTCCGTGGTGTCCGGGGGGGCTTCCGGGGGGGGGAGTTTTTTCTCGGCGTTTTTCTGGTCTTCGGATCTGTTGGGGTTGGCGATTATCTGGGTGCTGATCGTGTGTTCGTTCGTGAGTCTGGGGCTGACGCTGGTGTTCGTGATGCGGTACCGGCGGGAGAGCCTGATCCCGGAGCAGACGCAGGGCCGGCTCGAGGAGCTGTTGGCGGCGAAGCAGTACCGCGAGGCGATCGCGCTGGCGAACCGCGACCCGAGCTATTTGGGGCGGATCACGAGCGCGGCGCTCAACGAGGCGGGTAACGGGTACGGGGCGATGGAGCGGGCGCTGGAGGAGGCCGGCGACGCGGAGGCGACGCGGATCCTGCGGCCGATCGAGGTGCTCAACGTGATGGGGAATATCGCGCCGATGGTGGGGCTGTTCGGGACGGTGTACGGGATGATCGTGGCGTTCCAGCGGCTGGTGGACGCGGGGGGGAGCCCGGACCCGGTGGACCTGGCGGCGGGGATCTCGACGGCGCTGGTGACGACGTTCTGGGGGCTGGTGGTAGCGATCCCGGCGTTGGCGGCCTACGCGGTGGTGCGGAACAAGATCGACGCGGTGACGGCCGAAGGGCTGGTCACGGCGGAGCGGATCATCAAGCCGTTTAGCCCGCGGAAGAAGCGGGCCGCATCGGGCGGGGGCACGGACGGGCAGGAGTAGGGCTCGGGGTTCGCCCGGGCCGGTGAAGGGTCGCTGAGATGTCGCAAGTGATACGCCGCGGGGCGGTAACACCCCGGATGAACATCACGCCGCTGATCGACGTGGTGTTTCTGCTGATTATTTTTTTTATGTTGGTGAACAACATCGTGTCGGAGGAGACGGTGGACATGATCCTGCCACGGGTGGAGGAGCCCGAGACGCGGCCGCTAGGCGAGGTGGACCGGGTGGTGGTGAATATCGCGCCCCAGCCGTTCACGCGGGCGGGGCGGGCGGCGTTTCCGCTGTCGCACACGGGGGAGGCGGCGTACGTGAAGGTGGGCACGGGGACGGGCTCGCGGTTCGAGGTGGGGGACCTGGCGGGGATCACCGCGGCGCTGCGGCGGGCGAAGGCGGAGCAGCCGGAGATCGAGGTGCTGCTGCGGGCGGACGGGGCGGTGTATTACGGTCAGGTGCAGCCGATCATGGGGGCGGTGCGGGCGGCGGGGATCGAGACGGTGAACCTGGTGGCGTATATGCCCGACGAGCCGGGGCGGTGAGCGGGATCGGCGCAGTCGCGTCGGCGGCCCAAGGAATTTGATGATGTCGGACAAGCGTATCCAACCCGAGGCCTGGAGCTCTGTCGGCGACGGCGAATCGGCGACGGTGCACCACCCGCCAACGCGGCGGCGGCGGACCCGGGGGATGCGCAGCGGCGGCGGGGTGGGCGAGCTGAACCTGACGTCGATGATCGACGTGATCTTTCAACTGCTGATTTATTTTGTGGTCACGGCGAGTTTCATGGTGGACGAGGGGGTGCTGGCGGCGCGGCTGCCGCAGGGCCCGGGTTCGCCGGCGAGGCTGGACGAATTGCCGCCGGAGAAGATCGTGATCCGGCTGACGTCGGACCCCGCGGACGATGCGCTGGTGTCGATCGAGCGGGGCCCGGTGGAGAACCCGATCGCGTACGGGGGGTTCGTGGAGCTGGCGGCGGACCTGGCGCGGCTGCGTTACGATCCGGAGGGCGGCTCGCCGGAGGGGATCTACGACGCGGACAACCCGGTGGTGATCGAGCCGGGCCGGGGGGTACGCTGGCAGCACGTGGTGGCGGCGTTCAACGCGGCGGTGGCGGCGGCGTACGAGAACGTGAGCTTCGCCGACGCGGTGCCGTGAGCGGCACGGGCCGGGAGAACGGATCGGGTGATGGTGACGTAGGATTTGAGTGGGGGCGAAGGAACGGGTCGTTTTGAAGGGAATCAATCTTCGGTGTCGGCGGGGTGGGGTGCTGAGCCGTTCGGCGGTGTCGGGGCTTTCGGGGTGGACGGTGGCGGTGGGGGTCGCGGCGGTGGTGCTCGGCGTGGCGGGCCGATCGGCGGCGGCGGAGGTCGGGGGGACGGACCCGTTTGCGGGCACGGCGGTGCACGCGCTGGTGGAAGGCATGCCCGGGGGGGCGGCGGTGTCGCAGCGGCTGCGCGAAGTGGCGAAGTGGCGGGCGGCGGCGGCGGACCCGGGGGCATCGGCCGGGGCGCGGGTCGAGGCGTGGTCGGCGGCGCGGCAGGGGGTCGAGGCGCTGCTGGCGTCGCCGGGGTTGGCGGGGCATCCGCTGCGGGGGGTGTGGCGGACGGACCTGGCGGAGATGCTGCTGGTGGGGTATCTGGGGGGGGTGCAGCGTTCGGCGGGGGGGTTCGTGGAGTTCGGGCTGCCGACGGCGGCGCAGCGGGAGGCGTTTGCCGAGGCGGTGCCGGCGGCGTGGGGGCATTTGGAGCAGGCCGGGCCGGAGCTGGCGGCGCTGGAGGATCGGCTGCGGCGGGACGGGGTGCTGCGTGACCGGCTGGCCGATCTGGGGCTGGAGGCGTGGATATTCGACCAGTACCGGGATCAGAAAACGGTCTGGTACGCGGCGGTAGCGGGGTACTGGATGACGCTGCTGCCGGCGGACCACCCGGCGTACCGGGACGCGGTGGGGCCGGGGGCGGGGGAGGCGGTGCGGGCCCGGCTGCGGGCCGGGGCGAAGGCGCGGCTGGGGCCGATCCTGGCCGGGGAGGTGGGGTCGGACGGGCTTCGGCTGCGGGCGGAGTCGCTGGCGGGGCGGTTGGCGTGGCGGGGGGGGGACGCGGCGGCGGCGCGGGGTCATTTTCAGCGGGCGGTGATGGAGCCGGGGGCGGCGACGGCGCGCTGGAATTCGGATCAGTTGGCGGCGTGGCTGGGGCGGGCGACGCTGATGGAGCCGGCGGCGCGGCGGGCGGCGGTGCTGCGGGAACTGCGGAAGCGGTCGGCGGTGCGGGAGCGGCTGGACGACCGACTGCTGGTGACCGACGCGCTGCACCGGACGCTGCTAAGTGACGCGGCGGGGGACGCGGCGGCGGTGGAGCGGGCCTACGCGGTGTATTTCGAGCTGCTGGCGGACCCGTCGCTGGGGGCGTCGGCGGGGGCGGTGCGGAACCTGGTGGAGGGGCGGTGGGCGGAGGCGCTGCTGACCAGCTCCCCGGAGCGGGGGGATGCGGGAGACCGGCGGGACGCGGAAGCGATGGATCAGAAGGCGGTGCGGGGCCTGCCGGCGGCGGTGCGGGCG
>JBCDDZ010000072.1:0-12718 GCA_039180025.1 Planctomycetota bacterium | reverse complement strand
GCCGGGAGTGCTGTCCGTGCGCCCTCTCGTTCCCGACCCCGACCTCCCCGCCCGCTACCCCGGAGTGCAGACCGGGCGTCGATCAAGCGGTGCTGCGTGCGGGTCGAGTGTCCGAGGGGCGGGATCGAAACGGGCGGCCTCACGGCATTTTCAATCTTCGCTAAGCGCTCCCGATCGTGGGGCGCTTAAGCATCCACGAAGCGCCCCCGGCGGTGGGGCGCTTAATCGCTTCGGTCCGCTGTTGGGAGTCATGTCGTGAGCGATCCCGCCCCCCGCTACTGCGTCGTCTGCTCGCGATTGATCCAATCGAAGCGGGCCGACGCCAAGGCGTGTTCCAAACGATGCCGCCGGCGGCTGTCCCGTAAGCGCCCCACCGATGGGGGCGCTTATTCGGAACCATCCCGCCACTTGATCGCCACCGGCCCGACGGTCGAGTTGCCCGAGGACCTCGCCGCCGAGCTCGCTTCCGGGGGTGAGGGCTACGAACTGGATCTCACCGTTGCGAAAGTCACCGGCCAGCCGAGCCCGGCCCCGGAAGACGGCGACCTGAAGTATGACCCCGACGCCCAGTGGTACTACCTGCTCGATGATCGGTGGCACACCATCGGCAAGACGCGGGACGTGTCGAAGGTGCCCCCGGCGGCCGACGCGTTGGAACGGATCAACCCCCGAACCGCCGCTCATCGCAACGGCGATCCCGACGCCAAGCCACTCACCGCGGCGGAGATGTTCCACGGCCCGGTGAAGCTCTGGTACGTCGAGGAGGACGGGGCGTGGGAGTGCATCGGCGACCCGGCGGACTGGTCATTGCATCGGCCGTGGCAGGCGGTGGCATTGCTGACCGCCGAGGAAGCCGCGGCGGGGAAAGACCTGCCCGACGAAGAAGAGCAGGCTTGGAAGGGACCGAAGCCGAAGCGACGCAAGAAGACGAAGCCGGCGAAGAAGGCGAGCAAACCCGCATGAACTCACCCGCCTCTTCCACCCCGGAATCGCTCTCGGCCCGTTCCCCCGCCGCCCGCCGCTGCATGGCGTGCGGCCGGTGGTTCGAGGCGAAGCGGAGCCACGCCCGCTGCTGCTCGGCCGGGTGTCGGGTGACGCTGTCCCGCCTCGGCGGCGAGGCGGGCGTCCGCGCTCGGCTCCACCGGCCGCCGCAGTTCTGGGACGCCGTCGCGACCTGCCGCGTCCGGCCGATCGTGGCGTCCGACTGCGAGGCCGCCACCGACGACGGGCTGCCCCGCGTCGCGGCGATCGAGCTGCCCGCCCACGACATGCGGCGGCTGGTCGCGCTGGGCGGCGGGGTGTTGACCGTGGTGATGGTCGGCGACATCGTCGATCCGAAACAAATTAACGGCGAGGGGGTGGCATCGTGATTTTATTGTTGCATAGTTCACGGGGTTCCCGCCCCCGCTCTGGCCTTCCGGGTCGGACAACATCCCGAAAAACGGGCCCGGCCGACGCCTCTGGATCGCGCGTCGCCCGAGCCCTGACCGCTGGACCGAGACTGCACCTCGGGCCGTCGGCTGCCGCCAGTGTACGGCGGTGGCTGCGCCTGTTGGCCCCCACCCCCCGGCGGCTCATGCCCACGGGTGGGGGCCACGCTCTCGGCCAGGCCCCCCGGAAGCTTCCGGGGGTGGAAGGCGTCACGCCATGCCCGGCCGTTCCTCCAGTTTGTGCAAGGAGGCCGGGAAGTTGATGCCCGTGTTACGCCTGTCAAATTTGGTTTCGCGCTACCGCCGCTACGCGTCGGAGGAATACGTCAAGCACGGCCGGCCAACCTCGCAGCAGTCGGCCATCAAGGCCGCGACCGACTACCTGCTCGAGGTCGAGATCTCGGGCGAGGCCTTGCTCGGCCGCGAGCCCACCGGCACCGCCACGCCCCCGGAAGTGTTGCCGCAGCTCAACCTGCTGGCGCAGGACCTTCCGGGGGCGGGCGGCGAGCCGGTGCGTCGGCTCGCCGAACTGCACGTCGAGGAGCTGCGGCGCGAGGACCTGGCCGACTACCAGCGGCACCTGCTCGCCAAACGCAACCGCCGCGGCCAGCCGTGGACGGTCGCGCACATCAACACCTGTCGGCAGCTGGTGCTGAAGATGGTGGAGTGGGCCGAAGACGAGAGGTTGCTCTCGGCCGACGTGGTGAACGAGTTACGCCGGTGTAAGCCGCTGCGGCGAGGCAAGACCACGGCCCGGCGCTCGACCCGCGTCTCGCCGGCCGACGGCGGCGAGCTGCACCGCCTGGTCGAGGCGATCCGCGGCGACGCGGCGAAGCTGCCCGCCAAGTCGGCCGCCAACCGCCGACGCCGACGCGAGCGGATGCTCCTGGCGGTCGCGCTCGAGCTGGGTTGGGAAACGGGAATGCGGCCGATCGAGATCGTGATCCTCCGGCCGTGCGACGTGCGGCGGGTCGGCTACGTCGATGACGAGGGCCGCGACGTCGAGGTCTACGAGTACGAGCCCGCCGAATTTAAGACCGAACACGCCGACGCGAGCCCGCGAGTGGTGACGTTCACCGACCGCGCGGCCGAGCTGTTCGACGAGGCGGTCGCCCTGCGGTCCTACGACGGCGGGCAATCGACTCTGAGCTTCGCCACCGAGTACGACCCGGACGAGCGGCTGTTTACCTGGCGGGCGAAGAACCCGATCCACGCTCGCTCGGCGATGTATCAGGCCACGGTCCGGTCGCTGAAGCGTCACGGCCTGCCGCCGATGACGCCGCGGCAGCTCCGCCACGCGTTCCTGACCGACGCGGCGTCGATCGACGTCCGCGGGGCCCAGCACGCCGGCGGCCACCGACACTTTTCGACCACGGAGAATTATCTGCACGGCGAGGCCCGCGCCCGCCGCGAGTTGATCCAGCGGATGAACCGCCGGAGCCACCCCAACCAACCGCCCCCCGAAGACGGCGGCCCGTTCCGGCTGAGGCTCGCCCAGTAGGCGGGCACCAGTAGGCGGGCACCGGTCCCGCGTTTCCGGGGGCCGGTAAGCCGCCAACTTTGCTCTCACGCCTGGTAGGCGTGAGAGCACACCACGCCCCCAAGCCAGAGCACACCATGATTCTCGAAAACCACCACCCCGCCCTCGACGACGTCCAACGCGGCCGCGGGCTCACGCCCGACCAGGTCGAGGCGGCGCGGTGCCTGCATCACGACCCACGCTACCGGCTGATCCCCGCCGCGATCGTCTCGGCGTTCTACCACTGGGTCCGCTTCGGCGATCGTCCCGGCGGCTTCGTCTCGGCGGTGCTTCGCCACGACCTGGTCGGCGCGGTCGCCGCCGCCGACACGAGCCCCCAGCGTGGCCTCGTCCCGATCGTCGTCTACATGGTCAACGAGCTGCCCATGATCTGCCACGGCTCGGCCGAGCGGATGGACCGCTGGGCCGAGCAAAAACAACGCGAGCGGGAGCAACCCGCCCACCCGCCGCCGGTTGTTCCGGCGGCGACCCACCCCCACCCCAAGGGGGGCCTGGCTGATTGAGTTGACGCTCACCAGGCCCCCCGCATGGAGACATCAGAATGTCGCAACCCTCCACCCTCGCCGCCTCGGTCCCCGCATCCGTAACACGAAACGTAACCAGGCCGATTCAGGCCGGGCATGATCATAGCCGGTCCATCGGCGATCTCTCCCCGCTGCCCCCGAAAGTCGCCCACGCCCTCGCGTTCGAGGGGAGCGGTTTCTACGACCTCGATGAGGTGGTCGAGGCGTCGCTCGATCCGCTGGCGCTCGCGTTGGGCTTGGACCGCCACCCCGTCCGCGACTGGCAGGCGGGCGACACGGCCCGGCTGGACACGCCCGGCGGCCGCTACGTGGTCGAGGTCGTCCGGGTCCACCGCAGCCCGGAGACGGCCGTGGACGCCGCCAGCGTCCGCGTGCGGCGCGTCCTCGACGCCGACTCGGTGAGCGGCCACGTCGTCGGGGCCGAGGGCATGTGGCCGCTCACGGCGCTGCGCGTCGCCGACGCGGCGTGACGCCGGCGGCGCTCGCACCTAGCCCCGGTGAATCTGATCCGTGGCCCGCGTCGCCGTTCACCCGGCGGCGCGGGCTTTGACGTTGCGTTCGATTTCTCGGCCCACGGCGTCGCGGGTGGATTCGAGGTCGTAGTAGGATTGTAGATCGAGCCAGAACTCGGGCGTAGTGCCGAAGTATTTGGCCAGCCGCAGCGCTGTGTCCGCGCTCACAGACCGCTCGCCGGCGACGATCCGGCCGATCCGACTGGCGGGCATCCCGGTATCCAGGGCGAGGCGATAAGCGCTGATCTCCAGTTCGTCCAAGAACTCGGTTTTGAGCACTTCGCCCGGGTGTACGGGCGGCATTTTTTTCGGCTTGCGGGGCATGTCTGCGTTCTCCGGGTTTTAGTTCCTTGGGGTAATTCCGGGCGTGCTTCCGGGGGGATGCTGTCCGAGCCCGGGTTCAGCCGGCGGCTTTGTGGATGGCGACTTCTTTGTCGAGGGTTTTGTGCAGCGCGTGCTCGGCAACGCGGAGGTCGTAGCGGGACTGGAGATTCATCCAGAACTGAGCGGTGTTGCCAAAGTAGCGGCCCAGACGCAGCGCCGTTTCGGCGCTGATCCCGCGTTCGCCGGCGATGATTTTTCCGACTCGGCTGGGCGGCATGGACGTGTCGCGGGCGAGTCGGACCCGGCTGATTCCCAAGGGGGCCAGGAACTCTTCGAGCAGGATTTCGCCGGGATGGATGGGTGGTAGTTTCTTGGGCATGATGGATAGTTCCACGCGGCTTGGCCGCGGTGTTTGGGGTCAGTGGTAATCGACGATCTCCACGTCGTGAGCGTTGTTGTTGTTCCACCGGAAACAGATACGCCACTGCTGATTGATGCGGATGCTGTGCTGGCCGCGGCGATCGCCCCGCAGCGCTTCGAGCCGGTTGCCCGGCGGTGTACGGAGGTCCGACAACACCGCCGCCGCGTCGAGGATATCAAGCTTCATCCGGGCGGTGCGACGGATCGGTCCACTCCAACGTTTCACGGGCTCGTCGTTGAAAAGCCGGCCGGTCTGCTTGTCGTTGAAGGAAACGATCATGCGGATAAATTAACGTTAAACGTTAATTTTGTCAAGCGATCGTACTCCTAAGGTCAATTTTTTTTGAGGTCTGGCCACCACCCGAAAGGACAGTCCTGGGCGCGGTCGATGCCTCACTCTCGCGCACTGCTCGCGGTGCTGGGCCTGCGCGCGAAGGTTGTCCGCGCTCGCTTAGAGGGACACCGCGAGGCTGAAGACCCGTGACCACTCGTCCGTCGCTCCGCGCATGGACCAGTGTGTGGTTTGCAGGTCGCTGCTCAAGCACTCGACCTTGACCCGAGGCGCGAAGACGCCAGTGTTGCCGTTTGGGGTTTTGGCTTCGCGCTCGTTCAACGTGGAATCGAAGGTCGCCCAGTAGACCCGACCGGTCGAATCAATATCCAGAGGATGAGGCGTAAGATTCGAGTTCGGACTCAAGCTCACCGGGGCGCCGGCAGTCCGTTCGATCGTGGCGACGAGTTGCCGCGCGTCGAGGTCAATCCGATAGAGCCGCTGGTGGACGTCGTACTGCGTGTACTGCAAATCCCCAGGGGGCACAAACTCAGCATCGACGACGACTTTGATGGCGTACACGTAGAGATATCTGGTCCCCGAGTCCGCGTCGTCCCACCGCTTCGACATGTACGGGATGCACGCCGCATCGTTGATCAGATCGTCGTAGGTATCTGTCACCGTCAGATTGACGCCGTAGGTAGTGGCCGGCGGATTCGGGGCCAAGTAGCTCATCGACCAGGCCGAAAGACGGCCGCAGTTGTGGGGGCCGGGAACCGTGGGATTGACCTCGACCCCGCAGCGGTAGAACGTGTTGTTGGGCTGGTCGAGTTCGTAGTGATAGCTGATGGGGCCAAGGCTTTGTGAACTTCCAGACGCGACGCGCTGCCAGCCTGAGTAGAAATTATCACCCGCGCCGTTCCGTCCGAGGATCACTACCCAGTAGCCTTTCTGATCGTTGTTCCCGCCGTGTTGCGTCGTCACGATCCGGCCCCACGGGGAGACGTTGGGGTCGACGTACGATTGCGCCAGCCGATTATTCAGGGTCCGAATCGCAAAGGGCGGTTCGTCGGCACCCAGAAAGCCGCCGAGTTCGTTGTACCGAAACAGTGACCTCTGGTTGTTCGCCACCGGGCTGCTCGACCCCTCGTAGTACACGATGTTATAGGGGCAGGTCATCACCGTCGCCCGCCCGATCGGGAAGTTGGCGAGCCCTGTCGTCGTGGTCACCGGACGCCATCCCTCCGGGTAGTCGTCCGTGATCCACAGCTGATTACGCTGCTGGTCGAACCGCGCAATCTTATATCCGCTGCCGCCGGCGAAAGCGGCCGAGCCGTCCCAACTCGCGGAACATAACACGCCGCGCAACCCGATTTCCTGATCGGGCGGGAGCACGTAATCGGGCAACAGGTAGTCTTCGATCGGGACGTCAAACGTACCGTCTGCGGGGATCTCGGCGGCCCCCACCAGCGCGCCCAGCTTGTTCGGCTGCTCGTAGTCGTAGCGAGCGTAAGTGATCGCCAGGCAGCCCGACGGGACGCCTCCGCCAAATGCGCCGAGCTGCGAACCCATGAACGCGCCACGATTCGACCCGATCCGGGCCCCTAGGACACTCATGCCTGAGCGCTCCCGACATTACCGGTGATGTCGGCCCACGCCCGGCCGTCGATGTTCAGGTCGATCCACTGGACAGACTGACTCGATACAGTCAATCCGGTGTGCGACGCACGCACGATCATAAGCGTGTCGCCGACGTGGTACGCCCAGGGTCGAATCTCCCACGATTCGGTCGCGCCCCCGGCATCTTCGACCTCGACCCTGTTGGTGTCCGTCGATGTAAGTGTATCGACGTTGGGGTAGCGATCCGCGTCGTGCCGCAACATGAACGGCTTCGCCACCGCAAACTCGGGGCCGTACACGCCTCCTGCATTGACGAGCTTAACCAAAACGTAATCGTCACCTAAGCTGGTGACCTCCGCCATCCGTGGCTCGCGGTCGGAACCGAAACGAACCACCGCCCACTTCGTCCCCGTCCCTGCCTCGGCCCAAACAATCTGCGCCCCGGCCTCTCCGCCCTTGAGCTGCGTCAAGTCCCCGTCCGCGACGCCGGCGGTCGCGTCGTCTTCTGTCTGCTTATCGACCTGCACCTGCACGACCCCGTCGATCTTCGCCCGACCGATCTGGCCGTCGGCGATGGGTTCGACGCAGACCGCGAAACGGTCGGCGTGGTCGAGCACCGCCGGCAAGACGCCCAGGAAGGCGGGTTGATTTTTGAAGGCGTCGAGGTGGTCCGCCGGGTCGATCAGGGGCCCGTCGATCCCCAGCACGCCGAACCGCGGCACGTCTTCGCCCGAATCGTTGCGGAGGTAAATCTGGCCGGCCGGGTTTCCGGCGTGGGGGGACGGGGGGCTGGTGTTGTGCCGGCCTTCGTAGAAATTTCGGGCCATGTCGATCATGGCGTTGTAATCCCCCGTGGGGACGGCGGTCTGTCCTGGGCGCGCATGATCGAGGGGCATGGTTCAGATCCCGAGAAGCGAGAAGTCGCCGCTGTGATAGACCCGCTCGACGTACGCGGCGACCGGCTTGCGGACCAAAAGCTTCGCGTCCGTGTCTTCGGCCGTTTGGTAGCGCACCCAGAGGTATTCCCAGCCTTTCTTGGCGATGCCGGTCATGTCTCCGACCGTGATCCCGGTGAGGTTTGGCGAGCCCGCAAAGGCGAAGTCGATCGCCCAGTCGCCGTCGCCCTGCTGCGACCCGGCCGCGCCCAGGAACAGAGCTTCGCCGGCGTTGAGCCCGCGGAAGCTGCTGCTGTTGACGGTGCCCGTCAACGCGAAGAGGTTGGCCTTGAACGTGTTGGTCACCTGCGCGTTGGTGAAGGCGTGGGTCTCGCTGAACGTGTAGATCGGCACGGTGACATCGGTGCCCTCGACCGCCTGCTCGGCCACGTTGATCGCGCCGCCGAAGTTGGGGGCCCCGGGGACGTCCGCGCTGTGGTGTGAGCTGACGGTCTGGAGCGACTGGAAGATGCGTTGCGTGGCCCCGCGGGTCTCGAACCGGAAGCTCGGCAGGCTGGTTCCGGCGGCAGTGTTCCCGCCGACGTACCGCACGAAACCGGTATAGGTCCCCGCGAGCCCGTCGAGTTCTTCGACTTCGGCGTCGTCCAGGTTCAGCCCGTCGCTGGTGTCCGGAGCCGCAACCAGCAGCGCCGTCCGGGCCTCGTTGGCGTTGCTCGCTCCGCGGATGAGGTAGACCAACTCGGCCGAGTCGTCGGCGAGGCGGCGTCCGAATTTTTCTTCCGTGGTGACGGCCATGGTCTATACTCGGGCAATGGACTTTCTGGTTCTGGTGATGATGCTGTGTGTCGTGGTGGGTGTGTTAGTGGCGCTGCCGCTGGGCTTGGTGGTCGCGGTGGTCGGCTTCTGCCGGGGTTGGAACGAGCGAACCGTCGAGCTACGCGAAGACGGCTGATCCGCCGCCCTCGCGGATCTGCCGCCTGATCAAACGGACCAGCTCCCCGGTGTTGGCGGCGGTCTTTTTTTCGGCATCGGACGGGCCTTGAGACGCGAAGAGGCGGTCGAACACGGCGGCGTTGAAACCGCCGACGCTGCGGGCAGCGGTGTCTGTCGCCCCGCCGGCCGCGTCGGCCGCGTTCTTCAGGAGGGCGTCGAGGTCGGGGGCCTTGGGGCCTTCGGGCCCGGCGCTTTGGTCCAGACCAAGGTCGGCCTCGTGCTTTTCCCGTGCCCGGCGGGCTTCTCCGAGGGCGTCGGCGAACTCACGTTCCGCGGCGAGCCGTTCTTCGGCGAGACGATCCAGCCGTTGCCGATCGCGCTCTTCACGCCGCTCCTCGCCGCGATCGCGATCGAGGGCCAGCTGCTCGTTGGTCTGGCGTTCGATCTCGTTGAGCCGGGCGAGTTCCCGGCCCTCGCCGTCTCGGCTGGCCCGCTGGTTGGCCTCGCTGATCTGATCGACGTCGGCCAGTTGTTGGCTCACGTCTTCGCCGTTGATGCGGCCACGAATCTTGATCCACAGCTTCAAGAGGCGGTCGCCGTTGCGCTGCGACATCCGGTTGAAGCCGGCCCAGAAGCTCGCCCACGCCCGCTGGAGGCCGGTAATCAGAGATACGCCGCCCTGCAGCAAACGGGTCCATAGGCCGCTCACGATGTTGAGTACCTCGTTACGGAAGCCGACCCAGGCCGCTGTCAGCGAGGCGACGCCCCGGGCCCAGACGAGTTTGAGGCCCGCCCAGAGCACACGCATCGCCGCCCGCAAGTCGCCCGCCGCCAATGCGTCGCGGATGCCGCCAAGGGCCCGCGTGGCGGTGGCCGACAACGACTTCCACGCATCGCCGAAAAGGTCCAGGACCCCGGAGGCGTAGGCCACGTAGCCCGCGACACCGGCGATGAGGCCGATGGCCAGCCCCAGCGGCGAGGCGACGGCGGCCACCGTGGCGGAAAGACCCGCGAAAGCCGTGCTGGCCAGCCCGACGGCCGCGGGGATGACCTTGACCAGCAGCACCACGCCGCCGAGCAGTTTGGCCAGCCCGGCCACGGCGAGCCCCCCGGCGATGGCCGCGGCACCCAGCGTGATGAGCCCAGCCCCGGCCGCGATCGCCACGACCACCATCCGGCTAAGAACCTTGAGGAGCGGCCGGTTGGCCCGGGCCCACGCCTCGGCTTGGCCGACGGCGTGGGCGGCGGCGGTGATCCAGCGAGAGAGCACCGGCAGCAGCTCGGCCCCGAGGGCGGCCCGGGCGTCCTTGACGACGGCCGAAAACCGCTTCATGACGTTCGCGTAGCTGTTGGCGCTGCGCTCGGCGTCGCCCTGGGCAGCGGTAGTACCGCGGAGGATGATCGCCAGCCGCGACGCGACCTTTTGGGTCTCCGTGAGGTTGCGGGGGTCCAGCCCCTGATTCAGGGCCTCCTGCTTGACGGCCGCTTCGTTCACGATGACGCCGTACTTCTTCATGACCTCGGAGCTGCCCGTGAGGGCCGATTGCAGATCCCGGATGACGTCGGCGTCGGCGAGGTTGTTGAAGCTGGCCAGGTCCACGCCCAACCGCGTGATCGTTTTGGACATCGCCTCGGCGGCGACGGCGTCAAAACCCAGCGGGACGAAGAGGTCCTGCGCTTCCGCGAGGAAAGCCTTGATGTCGATCTTCGACCGGCCGAGTTCCCGCGCGGTCTGATCGGCGAAACCCTTGACCGCCTCGGCCCGGTCGCCGAAGACGACGTCGAATTTGTTGAGGACTTCTTCGAGCTCGGACGCGGGCCCGGCCAACGTCTTGGCCAGAGCCGCGGCTCCGCCGAGCAGCGTCACGCCGACCTTGAGCGTCACCACACCGCCGGCGCGGATGCGGTCGGCGAAGCGCCCGACCATCTTCTGGGCGCGGGCGAGGCCGCGCCGCAGCCGGCTGTCGTCCGCGAAAAGCTCGACGAAGGCGCGGCCGGCGCGGATGGCGTTTCCAGTGGGCATGAAGGAAGGTCCGGGGTCCGGGGTCCGGGGTTCGGGGCGGGGGAGCGTATCGACGCCGATCAGGAAACTTCGCGGGCACCGAGGGCGTCACCCAGCAGGCCGATCATGTCGGCGGTCAGCGGCAGGCCTCGGGGTGACGACGGCGAGTTTGCGCTGCGGAGCGGGTGGAACCAGCTCGATGGGTAAGGGCGAGGACGCTTCTTCGTGTCTCGGTGAACGTTGGCCAACAAAGCGAGCAGCTCGGCGGTTTGGTCCCAATCGTGCCGGCGCCGCCCCTCGGCCATCCAGACCAGTTCGCGGAGCGACCTCGGGTCGGGTTCGACACCGCAGAGGCCGGCAAGCTCGTACGTCAGCCGCCAGAGTTCTTGAGCGCGTCCAGCTCCTGCCGGGCTGCCTCCTCCGCGTCGAACACCTCGACCTGACTCTCGGCCGCTTCCAGGAACACGTCCTCCGTCTGCCGCATCTTCGCCAGCGACTTCTTCAGGACCTGCGCTTTGCGGCTCGGGAAAAAATCCGCGACGGCCTCCAGCAGTGCGGCCGTGGCCCGTTCGAGGGTGTCGCCGCCCAGGCTCGCGGCGAACGCCTCGTCGCTCACGCCGGCGGCCTCGGCTTGGGGTTGAACCGCGGCGAAGAGCGTATCGACGAGCAGGTACGGGTCGGTCCGCAGTTTGCGGATAAGCTCCTCGTCGTCGAGGCGATACAGATCGACCGCGTCGTTGGTCAGCCGTTTGACTCGCTTGAGGGTCGAGACGACCGGGTCGATCGACCAGGTGCGGTTGTTGGTGTCGGTGAAGGTGGACATGGGTGGTTTCCTGGCGGTGGCCGTCGGGCGGCCGGGCGAAGGTGGCGGCTTACGGCCGGGGTCAAGCCGCGGTGTGACGTGTGGGGGCGTTGGCCGCGAAGGTCGGCTTCATGGTCACGTCCACGGTGATCGCTTCTTCGTTCTGCTCGCTCCGCGAGAAGTTGAAGACCTCCATCGACGCCCGCAGGTACTTGGTGCCAGCGGTTTCGATCGCCCCGTCGGCGACCGCGATCTCGACGATCTCGTCGTTGAAAAACGCGGCTTCCAACGCGCCGTAGCTCGCGTCGTCGGTGTCGTAGATCATCTGGAACTCGATCTGCAGATCCTTGAGCGTCGCGGCCGTGGCCCGCCACCCCTGGTTGCCGCGGGTCGTGACGTCGGCCTCGCCCTTCTCGAGGTTGGTCGTGACGTCTTTGGCGTTGGTGATCTCGACCCAACTGGGCGAGGCGTAGTCGCCGGTGTTGCGGTAGAGCTTGGCTTGGTATCCGAGTTTGCGTGGCATGCGATTTCTCCGGGTGAGTGGGTTCGGGGGCGGGGGTGCGGCGGTCAGGCGGCGATCGACTGACGCCAGAACTGCCGGCGGCGGTCGAGGCCTTTCTCTTGAGCGGGGCCCATAAAGGGGCGGGGGGCGAACCGACGGGAACGGCCGTCGGGCCCCGGCAGCCGGCCGCCTTCTTCGAGCGTCCGGGGGAGTCGGCCGCGGTGCTCGGTCCCGGCGGAGCGCGTGGGGCCGATCACCACCGAGCGGCGCTTGGCGTCGAAGCTGAAGAATATGCCCCGCTTGAGCTTGCCGGTGCGGTCGGTCGGCGGGGTGCCGGGCCGACTGACGGCCTTACGTTTACGGATCGAACGACGGGCGACCGTGCGGACGAAGCCGCCGTAGCGGACCAGGAAGCGGGCCGTCGGCCGATCGATCAGACGCCGCACCGCGGGGCGGTCGAAGAAGAAGCGTTTGGCGGGAGCGAAACCACGCGGCATCAGGCACCTCCCCCGACCGGTTCCCGGCGATCGACGAACACCGCGTAGGTCAACGTCAAGACCGACGTGAAGACCCGGTCGTGGTGCAACATCGCCGCGTCGTAAAGCGGGTCGATCTCGCTGCCCTTCCACAGGGCGGCGACCGCGTCGGCTTCGAGGTTGAGGCGGTTGAGGTAGGCTTCGATCTGGTCGGTGAGTTCGACCAGCTCGGCGACGCGGTCGGTGTCGGTCGCCGTGCAGCGGGTCTGCACGGCGACATCGAGCGGCATCTCGACGCGGTCGGTGGAACGCGACTCGATCGAGCGGTCGCCCGCGAGATCGCCGCGGCTCTCAACAACGCACCGCCCGGAACCTTCCGCGAAGCGTTCGACGCCAAGGCCCGATACGTCGTGTCGTGGAAACTCACCGACCTGCAAAACGCCGTCAAGGTCTCGGTCACGCCGCG
>JBCDDZ010000071.1:0-13348 GCA_039180025.1 Planctomycetota bacterium | reverse complement strand
CGTGAGGGTCAGGGCGGCGGCGAGCAGCAGCGACGTCGGCCGGGGGATGGTCGTCATCACGGGGGTTTCCGAAGGGGGCGGGGGGCGGGGCCCTGGGGAGATGGGGCCGAGGGACACGTTAGGCGAGGGGGGGTATGGGGTCAACGTTCGGGCGGGGCCGGGCGGCGGGGGGACGCTACAATCGTCGGCCGATGAAGGTTGCGCTGGCTCAGATTAATCCGACGGTGGGGGACATCGCGGGCAACGCGGCGCTGATCCGCCGAGACGTGCGGGCGGCGGCGGCGGGGGGGGCGGAGCTGGTGGTGTTTCCCGAGTTGGCGATCATCGGGTATCCGCCGAAGGACCTGCTGCTCAAGCCGGCGGTGGTGGCGGAGTGCGTGGCGGCGGTGGAGGCGTTGGCGGCGGAGTGCGTGGGGGTGGCGGCGGTGATCGGCACGCCCTGGCCGTCGGACTCGGCCGCGGAGGGCCGGTCGCTGTACAACGCCGCGGCGGTCTGCGCGGACGGGCGGATCGTGCACCGCCACGTCAAGAGTTTGCTGCCGACCTACGACGTGTTCGACGAGCGGCGGTACTTCGAGCCGGGGCCGGCGGTGGACCTCGTCGAACTCGGCGGCAAGCGGCTGGGCATCAGCGTCTGCGAAGACCTGTGGAACGAGCGCGACATGTTCAGCCGGCGGCTGTACCACGACAACCCGATCGACCGGCTGGCCGAGCGGGGAGCGGAGCTGTTTGTGAACTGCTCCGCTTCGCCGTTCGTGGTGCGCAAGCATGCCTTTCGTTTGAAGCTGATGGCCCACACCGCGAAGAAACACGGCCTGCCGCTTTTGTACTGTAACCAGGTGGGCGGGAACGACGAGTTGGTGTTCGACGGGCGTTCGTGCGTGCTTTCCGGGTCGGGCGAGCTGCTGGGGCAGGCGGCGGCGTTTGAGGAAGATCTGCTGGTGGTCGATCTGGACGGGCCGCGGTCGGTGGCGCGGCCCGAGCCGATGCCGCGGCTGGAAGAGGTTTACGGGGCGTTGGTGCTCGGGCTGCGGGACTACTGCCGCAAGTGCGGGTTCGGGTCAATCGTGTTGGGGCTGTCGGGCGGGATCGACTCGGCGGTGACCGCGGCGGTGGCGGTGGCGGCGTTGGGGGCGGAGCGGGTGCGGGGCGTGGGGATGCCCAGCCGGTACTCGTCGGGCGGGTCGGTGGACGACGCCGCGGCGTTGGCGGAGAACCTGGGCGTCCGCTTCGACGTGGTGCCGATCGAGCCGGCCCATACGGCGGTCGAGGGCATGCTCGCCGGCGTGTTCGACGGCCGCGAGCCCGACGTCACCGAAGAAAACATCCAAGCCCGGCTGCGCGGCGTCGTGCTGATGGCGATGAGCAATAAGTTCGGCAGCCTGCTCCTGACCACCGGCAACAAGAGCGAGGTGGCGGTGGGCTACTGCACGCTCTACGGCGACATGAACGGCGGGTTCAGCGTGCTCTCGGACGTGCCCAAGACGACGGTTTTCGAGCTCGCCGCGTGGATGAACACCGATGCCTGCCCGCTGAAAAACACGCTCGGCGTCGATGAGGTGATCCCGGTGAACACGATCACCAAGCCGCCGTCCGCCGAGCTTCGGCCGGATCAGAAAGACTCCGACTCGCTGCCGCCGTACGACGTTCTGGACGACATCATCGAGCGCTACGTCGAGCGGGAGGACAGCGCGAAATCGATCATCGATGCGACGGGCTACGACGCCGAGCTGGTGCTGCGGATCGTGCGGCTGATCGATTTGAACGAGTACAAGCGGAAGCAGGCCGCGCCGGGGCTGAAGGTCACCGGCCGGGCGTTCGGCTTCGGCCGGCGGATGCCGATCGCGCAGCGCTACGACAACCGCCGGGCGTTCGGCGACGCGGAGGCGGCGGCCGGGGCTTAGCGCGTTCTTAACTCCGGGTGTGGCGTTTCCCGCGGCTTGCGTTCGGCAAGACGCTACAGGTGGAGTTGACGTGCGCTACGTCTCCGTCTCCGGCGTCTTGATCAATGAGCGGAGCGTGACTCCATCGACCGCCTGGTCCTCGGCCGAGCGGAGCTTGTCCAGCGCATCACGTGCCGCGCCTTCGAGGTGCGCCCGCCCGGTCGCCGCGGTATCCCGCCCGGCCGCGAGCAGTTCGCCCAGCGGGATCGACTCGGCGGGCCGGGCCAACACGAAATCGCCGGGCCCGTCGTCGTCGCCCTCGAGCCGGCGGGCCAGCCCCGCGCTGCACAACGCCTTGGCCAGCGTCTCGGCCGCTTCGCCCGGCAGGCCCGCCGCGGAGCCGAGATCCGCCGCCGACCGCCCTTCGCCGTCCGCGAACGCCCGACCCAGCTCCGCCGCCACGCCCAGCACCGCCCGGCCGTCGACCATTGGCTTGCCGCCGTCGTCGTCGGTTCGGTTCCACAGAAACCGCGTGTCGTTGACCGTTTGCGTGACGTAGCTGATCTCGAGCCCAAACAAAATCACCATCCACGTCACGTACAGCCACAACAAAAACAACGGCACCAGCCCCAGCGACCCGTACAACGCCGAGTACCCCACCGCCTGCTTCACGTACAGCCCGAACCCCAGCTTGCTGCCCTCCCACAGCACCGCCGCCACCGCCGCCCCGATCAACGCCGCCCGGAACTGCACCCGCGCGTTCGGCAACAACATGTACACCAACAGCAGCAACAGCCACGTCACCGCCAGCGACGCGAACGGCGTCAGCACACTCACCACCCAACCCACCCCGCTCACCGACTCCGCCGCCCCCACCACCTGGTTCGTCAGGTAAAAACCCACCGCCAGCAGCACCGGACCCAGCGTGATCGTCGCCCAGTAGATCGTGATCCGCAAATGCCACGGCCGACCCTGCGGCGCGTGGTAGACCCGGTTCAGGCAGTTCTCCAGCGACACCACCAGGCTCAACGCCGCCCAGATCAGCACCGCCAAACCCACCACGCCGATCGTCCCGAAGTCGACGCTCGCGACCTGTTCCTGCAGGTCCGCCAGGAGCTGATCGACCTGGGCCTTGGTCTCGGCTTGCGACGGCATGTTCCCGTTTTCCGCTCCGGTCAGCCCGGCCCCCGGAGCTTCGCCCCCCCCCGCGCTCCCCGCCGCCGCTTCGCCCCCCCCGGCGTCGGCGTCCGCTGCTCCCCCGGCGTCCGGCGTCGGTTCGGGAGCGGGACCCTCGGCCGGGGACGTATCGTTGTGACCCTCGGTATTTTCAATCGCGATCACGTCGAGGCCCAGGTATCCGTAGATCGTTTCCTGCAGGTCGCCGCCGACCGACTGGAACCCGCCGAAGGCGTTGAACACCAGCAGCGACAACACGAACGTCGGCACGAGGCTGAAGATCGTGCGGTAGGTCAGCGCCGCCGCCATCTGCGACGCCCGGTCTTCCCGGAGCTCGTGGGCCCCGTAGCGCACCACGCCCACGGCGTAGCGGGCGGCGAGCTGCCAGCGGTTGAGCTCGCCCAGGGGCTGGGTGAGCAGCCGCCGGATCCGGGAGATGGTTTGGTCAATGAGTTTCATGCGCAAAGCCATGGTACCCGGCAAGCGTGAAAGGGAATCCACCCGGCCCGCGACATCTATCAACGGGGCCGAGCGCGAGGGGCACCGTGCGGCGTGAACCTCCGAGGGCCGGGGTTCGGAGCTCGGCGGGCGGGTCGGGACCCGGTGTGGTGGGCCGGCAACGATTTTTAAGACGTGGGCGGCGGGTCGGGCGCGGGGGGCGGGGCCGGCGGGGTGCGTTTGGACCAGGTGCGGTGGGCGGCGAGCAGGGCCTGGGTGAGCAGGCGCTGGTATTCGGGGAGGGGCAGCGGGGCGTGGGGGCGGACGACGACGACCAGGTCGTAGCCGCCGGGCCAGCCGGGCTGGGTGAGGCGGAAGGCTTCGCGGAGCAGGCGTTTGAGGCGGGAGCGGACGACGGCTTTGCCGACGCGGCGGCCGACGCTGAGCCCGAGGCGGTGGTGGGGCCGGGCGTTGGGCCGGGTAAAGAGCAGGAGGGGGCCGGCGTTTTTGCGGACCTTGGCGTCGAAGACGGCGGAGAAAGCGCGTCGGCCGTGGAGCCGGTGGGCGTGGGTGAAACGGTAGCGGGGGGGCGGAGGGCTCAAGCGGGTCGGGAGGAGAGTGGGGGAGCGGGAGCGGTCGGCGGCGAGGGGGCTTGCAGGAGGGGTGGCCGGGGGGCGGCGGCCGGGCCTGTCGGGAGCTTCCGGGGGTTTCCGGGGGTTCCGGGGGGGGTTAGCCGGGTTCGCTGAGGGATTGTTGGTAGTGGTGCATGAGCCGGGAGCGGGTGATGAGGCCTTTGACGCGGTCGTGGCCGTCGACCACGGCGAGGCTCGAGACGTCGTGGCGGGCGAACTGCTCGAGGATGATGTCGAGGGTCTGGTGCGGGGCGACGGTGGGGAGGTTGGTGCGCATGAGTTCGGCGACGATCATCAGGGGGATGGCGTCGCGCTGGACGAGGGTCGCGCGGACGTCCTGCCCGACGACCATGCCCTGGTAGCGGCCGGTGTCGTCGGCGACGACGTAGTCGACCACGGCGTAGTCCTCGGCCAGCTCGATGAGGCGGGCGGCGGGGTCCTCGGCCTGGACGACGACGGCGGGGGTCAGCGGCACGTCGTGGCAGGTCATGCGACGCAGGAGGGTGAGGTCGGAATAGGTGCCCATCTTGATGCCGCGGTCGCGGAGCCAGAGGGCGTAGATCGAGTCGCGGTAGATGAGCTGGGCGACGGTGGTCGCGAGGATGGCCACGAGCATGACCGGGAGGATGACCTGGTAGTCGGCGGTGATCTCGAAGACCAGGAGGAACGCGGTCAGGGGGCAGCGGGCGACGGCGGCGATGACCCCGGCCATGCCGGCCAGGGCGTAGGTGGCGGGGGTGCCGTCGGGGAGCACCCCGGCGTGCTGGCAGAGCAGCGCGAAGCCGGCGCCGAGGGTCGCGCCCATGAGCAGGCTCGGGGCGATCACGCCGCCCGAGCCGCCGGACCCGAGGGTCAGGGCGGTGCCGACGAGTTTGAAGACGAGGGTCAGGCCCAGGAGGGCGAGGGTGGCGCTGCGGAGGGTTCCGGCCTCGTGGACGGCGTCGTCGTTGAACGAAGTGGGGTTGAGCAGGGATTCGATGACGGGGTAGCCGTTGCCGAAGAAGGTGGGGGGGCTGTGTCCGACGACGGGGCTCGGGTCGCCGTAGCCCAGGAGGTAGAAGCCTACGCCCAGGAGCCCGAGCAGCGCACCGCCGAGGGCGGGCTTGGCCCAGAAGGGCAGGGGGGTGTTTTTCCAGAGGGTTTCGCTGGTGCGTAGGGTCTTAATGAAGACGGCGCCCAGGAGCCCGCAGAGGACGCCCAGGACGGCGTAGTGGCCGATCTCCCAGACGACGAAGGTGTAGCCGTCGCGGACGGCTTCGGGGACGAAGAAGACGGCCTCGTTCTCGCCGAGGACGGCCTGGGCCACCGCGGTGCCGAAGACGCTGGCGACCACGATGGGGATAAAGGTGCGCAGGGAGAAGTCGCGGAGGATGATCTCGAGGACAAAGATGACCCCGGCGATGGGGGCGTTGAAGATGGCGGCGGTGGCGGCGGCCGCGCCGCAGCCGACCATGGTTTGGCGGTGTTCGCGGGCGATCGGCAGGACGCGGGTCAGGGACGAGCCCAGGGACGACCCGATGGTGATGATGGGGCCTTCGACCCCGGCCGAGCCCCCGGAGCCGAGGGTGATCGAGGAGGTGACGGCTTTGAGTGCGCCCTCGCGGGCGGGGACTTCGCCGTGTCGCCGGGCGAGGGCTTCGACGACGGCGGGGATGCCGGGGTCGGACTGGTGACGGCGGGCGGCTTTCATGATGAGCCCGACCAGAAGGCCGCCGAGGGTCGGGAGGAGGACCAGGAGGGCAAGCTCGGCCGCGGGCCCGGGCAGGGCGGTGCTGCCGGCGAGCCAGTGCTGGCCCAGGACGCCGAAGAAGAACGCTCCGCTGGATTCGACCAGCAGGTCGAAGCCGGTGGCGGCGAGCCCGACCAGCGAGCCGATGACCGCGGCCAAGGGGATGAGGAAGCTGTCGCGTGACGCGCCCGACCCACGGAGTCGACGCTGGAGGCGGGCGAGGATCGGGTCGGGTCGCGGCATGCGGTGGAGTGTAGAGAAGCGGCCGCGCCGCCGCACCCCGCGGGATCTAGGCGGTGAAGGCGTCGGACCGCTTGACGTGTTCGAGGAGTTGGCCCACCCCGGTGCCCAGGCAGCAGCCCAGGACGCCGGCGGTGAGGTAGTGGACCGGCAGGCCCAGGGCGAGGGCGGGCAGGGTGCCCTGGTACCAGGCGGCGAGGAGCATCTCATCGCGGCCGCGGAGCTGCCAGGCGGCCCAGCCGTAGCCCACCAGGGCGACTAGGCCCGGGGCCAGGAGCGTGGGCCAGGGCCGATCATGGGGGGCGATGGCGAACCCGATCAGCGAGGCGAGGGTGAACGCCACGAACAGGCCCCCGAGGATCTGGCCCGGGTCGTCGCTGCGCAGCAGTCCGAGGGCGAGCACGCCCCCCAGGACCGCGGTGATCAGGCCGGCCCAGAGCGCCCCGACGCTGAACCCGAGCAGGCGGACGCCGCCGCCGAGGCTCCGGCTGGTGAGGCGGTCGGGGAGTCGGCCGCGGAGCTGCCGGCCGCCGCGGTCGATCGCGGCGGACAACAGGGTCAGCAGCACGCACCAGAGCGCCGTTTCGATCATGAGCGCGGGGAAGTAGGGCTCGGTGCGGCCGGCGTCGGCCGCGCGGCGGGCCACGCCGAGGCCCGAAGCGCCGCCGAAGGCCAGGGCGGCGGACCCCGCGGCGCAGGCGAGGCCCGACAGCGGGTTGCCGGTGGCGGCGAGCACGGCCCCCGCCAGCGCCGCGGGGACGCCGGCGAGGATAACCACCCCCGCGGCCCAGGCGCCGGCCGAGCTATGCGCGAACACCGCCCCGGCTCCGCCGAGCGTCCACCCCGGCAGCCCGTCGTCGGGACGCAACCCGCTCGCCGCCCACCACCAGAGCGGTGTACCCACGGCCACGGCGATCAGCATCAACAAACGCTGGGTCTGGCTGGGCAGCAAAAGGTGGGCCTTTCCGGGGCGGGGGGGACGGGGACAAGAGAGGGGACACGGGGCGGGCCATCTTAACGTGGCGAGGCGGGGGCTCGGGGCAGATCGAGGCGCGGCGGAGAGGGCTGTTTAATATGAGGTGCGGCGGTAACTTCCGATAACCGCGATCAGGCTCTGCCTGAGGCGAATTTCGATTGACAACGCTTGTGAGCTTGGGGTATCCTTAACGAACCGGCCTCGGGTATTTCCTCTGTTTTCAGAAAAATGCTCGCGAAAAACTGGCCGTGGGTATTCGGGTTAAGTACGAATACGTTTGATCCAGGATGTTGATCGCGGTGTGAACGTTCACCCGCCAACTTGTTTGAAGGAACGTTTCTCCCCCCTGTTCGCCTCCGTTTTCTAATATTCTGACGGCTCGGACCGCTTAGCGGTTTGAGATCGACAGGACTTAGTTCGGAGTCCCGCCCCACGAAGCCCCGCGTCTCTGCCACGCCATATTCCATACTGCTGTCTGTCCTCGGCTTGTCGGGCGTTTTGTCCCAGCCGATCGGCCCCGCGGTCTTCACCCGGCGATTTGTTTTCAGCTACGAGATATCGCTTCCTTCTGTTTCTCCGCTAAGTAGTTTGCTTTCATTCATATTGGAGTTTTGTCTTATGCAACGACGTCAACAAGGTTTTACGCTCATTGAGCTGCTTGTGGTGATCTCGATCATCGCGCTGCTGATCGGGATTCTGCTCCCGGCTCTGGGGGCGGCCCGCCGTACCGCCCGCCAGATGGCGAGCAACACGCAGCTTCGGGGTATCCAGCAGGGTTTCACGATTTTTTCTCAGTCCAACAAGACCGGCGGCCGAGAAGGTTTCTACCCCGGGCTCGACAGCACGGGTGATGTCGCCCGGGCCGAGGTCGCGGGTGGTGGTAACGATGGCTACGGCGGCGCGATCGGTGCCCCGTCCAACACCGTCGCGCTGATGCTCAACGGCAACTTTTTCGTGCCCGAGTATGTCCTGAACCCCGCGGACGACGTTGCCTCGGAAGTCGGCGCGGATCAGGTTGTGGAATACAACGCCACCACCAAACACTTCTCCTATGCGTTTCTGGACCTGGGTATGGTGGGCCTGAGCGTCGGTGACGCACCGGCCGACCGGCAGCGGGCGCTGGAATGGAAAGAAACCTTCAACACCAACGCCATTGTGGTCTCGGACAAAAACACCGGGGCGGGTGCCGCGACTAACGCCACCAATATCTCCAGCGTCTGGACCGAAGAAGACGGTGGCGACTGGCGTGGCGGTATTGTCAACAACGACAACAGCACGTCGTTCTCGGCGACCTCGAACTTTCAGCAGACGCGCTACGGCACCAGCCAGCCGCGGGCCGACGACGGCCTGTTCGTCGCCGAGGCGTCCGGCACGGGTACGACGGGCGATGCCGCGATGATCACCAGCACCAACGCCGGCTACACCGACCAGTAAGCCACGTCCGATGCCTGGAATCTGAAAACATGTGATTTTTTCGGCCACGCCCTCCCGGCGTGGCCGATTTTTTTGGGCCCCGGTGGCGCCGTCCACGGCCGTATGATGGACGCGCTTCTGAAAACCCACGCCCGATATAGATAACGCCGGGATGCCCAGACGGACGCGCTTGGAACGGAGGGCGCGGGTGACGTACCGGGAGGGGGTGGATTAGTATGTTCGGCTCTGAGGCTGGCCGAGGGGTCGCCGGGTTCTTTATGCGAGGCTTTGGATGAAACGTATGCTGGGTTCGGGTTTCTGGCCTCGTCTGGTGGTGGTGCTGTTGGGGGCCGCGGCGTATTCCACGTCGTTTGACGGGCCGTTTATCTTCGACGACCTGACGATCGTGGTGGACAACCCGCATCTGCAGCAGCTCTGGCCGCCGATCGAGGCGATGCGTTGGCAGCCGAAGGCGAGCACGTCGGGTCGGCCGCTGGTGGCTTACTCGTTCGCGGTGAATTACGCGGTCAGCGAACTGGAGGTGTGGAGCTACCACGTGTTTAACCTGCTGGTCCATCTGGGCTGCGCGTGCCTGGTCTACGGGCTGCTGCGGCAGACGCTGGCGATGCCGGCGGTCCCGGAGCGGCTGCGGAGCCGGGCCGGGGGGCTGAGTTTCTTTATCGCGGCGGTGTGGACGGTGCACCCGATCAACAGCGAGTCGGTGATCTATATCACGCAGCGGACCGGGACGATGTCGGCGTTTTTTATGCTGCTGTCGCTGCGGCTGCTGGTCATGACGCACCGGTCCCGGCGGCCGCTGGTGCCGCAGGCCCTGGTGGTGTTTGCGCTGGTGCTGGGGCTGCTTTGTAAGGAGAAGACGGCGGTGATGCCGGTGCTGCTGCTGCTGTACGACCGGACGTTCCTGGCGGGGAGTTTCAAGGAGGCGTGGCGGGTGCGGCGGGGGATGTATCTGGGGGCGGCGGCGACCTGGGGGTTGGCGGTGGCGACGATCTTCTACGTGGACCGCGGGGGGATTTCGTCGGGCGCGGAGATCACGTGGCGGTATCTGCTCACACAGGGCGGGGTGATTTGCGGGTACGTGGGGCAGATGGTGTTTCCGTATCCCTTGTCGATCACGTACAGCCAGCAACTGGTGTCGGGGGTGTGGGAGAGTCTGCCGTGGTCGCTGCTGGTGTTTTTGGGGCTGGTGGCGACAGGGGTGGCGCTGGTGCGTCGGCCGGTGCTGGGATTTGTGGGGGCGTGGTTCTATTTGATTTTGTCGCCGGATTCGAGTGTGATTCCGATCGTGACGGAGGTGGTGGCGGAGCGGCGGATGTACCTGCCGGGGCTGTCGGTGCTGGTGCTGCTGACGGTGGGGGGTGAGCGGCTGGTGTGGTGGAGCCGGCGGTGGTGGGGCGGGGTAGGTGTTGTGGATAGTTCGGCACGGCAGGGGGTCGGGGCCTCTGAGCCGGGAGCAGCCGCATTGGTGTCCGGCCGATCCGGCGCGGATCTTCTTCCGGGGGCGGAGGCAGGGGCGGGGGCGTGGTCGGTGATGGTGGGGGTGGGGGTGGCGGTGACGCTGGCGTTTACCGGGGCGACGCTGGTGCGGGCGAACGACTACGACACGGGTCAGAAGATCTGGGAGCAGACGGTCCGGGCGCAGCCGACCAGCGGGATGGCGCTCAATAACCTGGCGGTGGAGTATCTGAAGCTGAATCGGTTGCACGAGGTGGAACGGCTGATCACGGAACTGGAAGAGATGAAGCCGAACTACCGCAAGCTGCCGGCGTTGTGGGGCCGGCTGCATTATCTGCGCGGCGAGTTCGAGCCGGCCCGAGTGGCGTACGAGGAGGCCCTGGTACGAGAGCCGATCAATGTGGAATTGATCGCGGCGATGGCGGCGGTTTACCTGGCGCTCGAAGAAATCGATCTGGCGGAAGAGACGGTGACCCGGGGGATGCGGCTGTCGCCGCAGAACGGCCGGGTGTTGGCGCAGTTGGGGCTGGTCGAGGCGGCGCGCGGCCGACACGAGCGGGCGCTGGCGGTGTACCTGCGTTTGCTTCAGGAAGACCCGGAGAACGCGGTGGTGATGATGAACATGGCGTTGTCGCTGGAGGAACTCGGCCACCCCGAAGCGGCCCGGAAGTGGTTCGCCCAGGCGGTGAAAGAGAACGATGAATCGACGCATCTCTATCGGAATTACGCGGACTTCGAGGCGCAGCAGGGCGAACTGGAAGAGGCGGAGCGGCTGTACCGCGCGGCGCTGGAGATCAATCCGGTGAACGTCGAGGCGGCGGTGGGGCTGGCGATGGTGTTCCGGGAGACGGAGCGGGAGGGGGAAGCGGAAACCACGTACCGGTCGGCGATGCGCTTCGCGCCCGACGACGCGATCCTGCGGAACAACTTCGGGGTGTTGCTCGCGGATCAGGGCCGATTCGGCGAGGCGCTGGCCCAGTTCGAGCAGGCGGTGATGTTCGACCCGGACTACGCGGAAGCGCGGGCGAATCGGGACCAAGCGCGGGCTTTGTTGGCCGCGGAGGCCGGGGAGGCCGGAGAAGGCGGGGAAGCGGGGGCGTCCCCGCCGCGGGTAGACGTCCGGGAGTCGCCCGGGTCCGGCACGGGGGGCTCGGAAGCGGGAGCGGAGGGCGGGGCGGCGTCCTCCGCGGACGAGCCCGTGGTGTCGGGCAGCGGGGGCGAGTGAAGACGGGGATCGTCCGGTGTGCCGCGTGTTGAATAAACGGTGTGGGGTATGAACGACATGAATCCAAGCCGAGCCCTCGACCACGAGCCTTTGAACCGTCTGCCGGTGGTGGAAGACGAAACGGGGGAGCCGGCCGCCCCGAAGGTGCTGGTGCTGGTGGTGTCGTACGAGTCGGAGCGTCACATCGTTGAGGTGTTTGAGCGGGTGCCCGGGGCGTTGTTCAACCGGGACGACGTGACGTTTTTGTATCTGGACGACGCGTCGTCGGACGGAGGCCCGGCCCGGCTGCGCGGGTGGCTGAGCGAACGCGGGATCGGGAACGTGCTGGTCGCGCGGAACCCGCAGAACCAGGGCTACGGCGGGAATCAGAAGATCGGCTACCGGTACGCGGTGGAGAACGGGTACGACCTGGTGGTGCTGCTGCACGGGGACGGGCAGTACGCCCCGGAGATGTTGCCGCGGTTTATCGAGGTGTACCGGGAAGATCGGGCGGACGTGATCCTGGGCACGCGGATGCACAGCACGCAGAGCGCGCGGGCGGGGGGGATGCCGTGGCATAAAGTGGTGGGGAACCGTTTTCTGACGTGGTATCAGAACAAGCTCACGGGGCTGGAGTTGTCGGAATACCACACGGGGTATCGGGCGTATTCGACCGCGTTTTTGCGGTCCGTGCCGGTGGGGATCAACACGAACGATTTCCATTTCGATACGCAGATCCTGTTGCAGGCGGCGAACGTGGGGGCGCTGTTTCGGGAGATCAATATCCCGACGCACTACGGGGACGAGGTCTGCCGGGTGAACGGGGTGGCGTACGGGCTGCACGTCATGGCGTCGACGCTGCGTTACCGGCTGCACCGTTCCGGGATGATGTGCAGCGTGCGGTACCGTCGGCTGACGCACGGGCGGTACGAAGACAAGGGGGCGATGTCGGGTTCGTCGCACGCGGTGGCGTTGTCCTGGGTCGAGGCGTTGTCGCCGGGGACGCTGACGGACCTGGGGTGCGGGCCGGGCTACGTGGCGCGGGCGTGCGAGGCGAAGGGGGTTCGGGTGACGGGGGTGGACCGGGAGCCGCCGCTGGAGGGGACGATGACGCGGTTCGTGCGTTTTGACCTGGAGACCGGCGAGCTGCCGGTGGACGCGTTTGAATCGGACGGGGTGCTGCTGCTGGACGTGATCGAGCACCTGGCGGAGCCGGAGCATTTTTTGATTGATCTGCGTGAGCGTTCGCTTCTGCTGGCGGAGCGGGAGGGGCGGCCGTTTGTGGTGCTTTCGACGCCGAACATCGCGTTTATCACGATGCGTTTGAATCTGCTGTTGGGGCGTTTTACGTACGCGGACCGGGGGATTCTGGACGTGACGCACAAGCGGCTGTTCAACCGCCGGACGCTGCTGCGGACGCTGCGGGATTGCGGGTACGAGGTGGAGCGCAGCCGCGGGCTGTCTCCGCCGTTCGGGCTGGCGCTGGGGGGCGGGGGGGTGACGCGGGGGCTCAACGCGTTGGGCGGGGTGTTGGCGCGGGTGTGGCCGAGCCTGTTCGCGTTTCAGATGCTGGTGCTGTGCCGCCCCAAGCCGAGCACACGGAGTTTGCTGTCCCATATCTATCGGCAGGGGGGCGAGGCGGCGGCCGAGCCGGTGGAAGCAGGGGAGGTCCGCGATGCCGTCTGAATCCGAGGCAATCAAAATCCGGCCGGAGCGGCCTGAACCGGATACGGCTGATGCCGACGGGACCGGCGGGACCGAACAGACCGAGACGCGTGAAGCGGCGGCGTCGATCCGCCCGGCGGGAGTGGACGAGGATTTGCCGTGGGTGGTGGCGCGGCGGTGGTGGATCCTCGGCCTGATCTTCGTGGTCGGGGTCTGCCTGCGGATGGGGTATTTCGCAGAAGTCTGGGACCACCCGACGAGTTTGCTGCCGACGCATTCTTTCGGTAGCCAGACGGATATGGCGTTTTATTGGGAGTGGTCGGGCCAAATCCTGGCGGGGGACTGGCTGGGGCGGGACACGCCGCACCCCTCTTTTACCTGGATGGAAGAGATGGGGGACGAGGCGACCTGGCACCGGTGGTGGGGGGGGGCGAAGATTTTTCAGTCCGAGCCGTTCTACCCGTACGCCATCGCGGGCCTGCGGTGGCTGGGGCTCGGGTTGACGGGGGTGGTGGG
>JBCDDZ010000070.1:0-13728 GCA_039180025.1 Planctomycetota bacterium | reverse complement strand
GGCGTCGGCCGTCAGGTCCGGTCGCTCCGGGCCCGCCGCGTTGTCCTGCTCCGTCCACCCCGCCAGCGTCGCCCGCACCGCCGCCTCGCCCCGCCACCGGTACCACACCGTCCACGCCGCCGCCGCGGTCCGCCCGTCCCCCGTCCGCACCAGCCCCGTCAGCGTCGCTTCCACGCCTTCCGCCGCGAGCGCCTCCACCACCCGGTATTCCGAACGCTCGGCCTCGCCGCCGCCGCCGTCTCCCCGGGCCCACCGCCGCACCCACGCCGGCAGCGTCTCGGCCCGGCCCCCCGCCACCGCCCGCTCCGCCAGCACGCCCACCATCCGCCGGTCGTCCACCGCCCCCAGCCACCGGTTCGCCGCCGCCCAAAACCCGTCCGCGTCCGCCTCGATCAGCCGGCCCGCCGCCGCCGCCCGCACCGTCACCGCGTGGCGGTCCGACCACACCAGTCCGTGCAGCGCCGCCGCCACCTGTGCGGCCCCCGGCCCGTCCAGCCGCGCGCCCGCCACCCGCGACAACCGCTCCCGCTCCGGCACCGACCGGTCCCCCAACCGCAGCGCCTCCGCCTCGGCTCGCGCTTCTGCCTCGGCTGCGGTTTCGGTGATCTCCGGCTCGACCCCGCCCCCCGCCGCCCCGGAAGTGTCGCACCCCAGCCCGCACCCGGCCAACACCGCGAGCGTGGCAAAAAACAAAACCCTCGGCCACCCGACCCCACTCAGACGCGGCATCCCCGCCCCTTTGCCCTGCGGACCGGGGAAAGCCCCGCCTCCCGGCCCAAGCAAACCCCGCAGCTTTTCGCAAGCCCAAGCCCCATACCTAAGCACTCCCCCCCGTGGGCGGGATCAAGGCGAGACGAACCGCGTCCGCTCGTCGCCGCACATCTCCGTCGATTTCTCCGTCAGTTCCCGCCCCGCGTCGCTCAGTGCCGGCACCCACTCCGTCCCGTCCGCCGTGGAAATCAGTGGGTTTTCCACTTGCGACGCCCCCGGGATCTGGGTGTCGCCGGTGGTCCGCATCCGCTCGATCAGCTCTTTCTGCTCCGAGCTGTAGCGTGTCAGCAGCGCGATGAACGCCCCGGCCGCTTCGACCTCCGCCCGGGTCATTCCGGATTTGACTTTTACCAGGTCACCGCAGCTGTAGATGTCCGCCCGCACCCCCGAGCCGTACTCCCCGTCTGGATACGAATACGTGCCCCCGCCGCTGTCGATCGGCGGGATCGCCTCGGCCTTGGCGGTGAACACCTTCTGCGTGTTCAGGTCGTAGTAAAACACCTCGAAATCGCCCAGCCCCGGCCGCTGGTTCCGCAGCACGATCAGCCCCAGGGCCAACACGATCACCAGCACCGCGACGATCGTCGCCACCGCGGAATTCTTATTCAAGGTTTCACGAAGACTCATCCGCTGCGCTCCACACCCGTGAAATGAAGGAGGAAAGGATCTGACGCGATTAAGCGTCGCTTCGTTATAAACTACTCGAACTGCACCCGATAGGAAAGCCTTACTTCTCCAAGTTCTTCCAGCCAGGTCCGCACCGCCTCGGGCGACACGTCCCCCAGCGAGACGCTCACCCCGCCGCCCGAGCGTGCGCCGAGCAGGCCCAGCAGCCCCGCCTGCCGCTCGCGCACCATCGTCACCCGCGTCTCTTGCGGGTCCAGCCCCGCCATCGCGATCGCCTTGTCCACCGCGTCGTCGAGGTAGCCCACCTCGTTGATCAGCCCGTTCTCCAGCGCCTCGCCGGCGGTGAAGATATCGCCCGTGGCCAGCGCTTCGACCTCCGCCGTGCTCAGCGCCGGCCGGCCCTCGTCCACCACCTCCACGAACCGCGCCCACGCGCTGTTGAGCAGGTTCTTGATCACCGCCTGGTTCTTCTCTCCTTCTTCCGTCAGCTCCCCGGACTCGTTCTGCCAGTCTTCGAACAGGTTGTTGGCGGTCGCCTTCTCCGTCGAGCCGTCCGCCACCACCACGTTCATCTCCACCCCGAGCTTCTCGATCATCCCTTCGACCGACGGGATCTGCGCGATCACCCCGATGCTCCCGGTGATCCCGGTCTGCTCGCAGAAGATATAGTCCGTCGGGGTCGCCACGTAGTACCCCCCGCTCGCCGCGATCCCGCCGAAGCTCGCGACGACTTCCACCTCGGGGTGCTTCGCTTTATACGCCTTGATCGTGTGCCAGATCTGGTCCGACGCCGTGACCCCGCCGCCGCCCGAGTCCACCCGCAGCACGATCGCCGCCGGCGGCTTCTTGTCCAGGCTCTTGAACGCCCCGCGGACAAACGACTGCATCTCCGCGTCGATCCCGCCGACCACCGGCACGATCACCACGCGTTCTTCCCCCGACCCCGCCCGGTACTCCGACTCCGACGCGCCCGCCGCGATCACCGCCGCGTAAAAGATCCCGAAATAAATATTCAGCCCGATCGACAGCAGGATCACCGTCGCCAGCAGCGAGGTCAGCACCTTGCTCGCCACCCCACGCGTCTTGGGCGGCGCAGGGTACGCCGGCGGCAGGTACCCCGGCGGGGGCGGCGCCGGGGCCCGCATCGCGTCGGTCGATACCGGCGGTCGGCCCGAGCCGTCGGGCCCCGCGTGGGGTCTGGGTTCATCGTGCATGGCGAGACTCGCTCCGAAGTGAAAAAAACAAAACCACCGCCTCCATCATATCCGCCCGGCTCCCCCGTTGGCCCGCCCCACACCGCAGGGTATCATCGGCCGCGATGCCCCGTCACCTCCATATCGATCCCTTCAGCGGGATCGCCGGCGACATGTTCCTGGGCGCCGCCCTCGACCTGGGCGTCCCGCTCCCCGAACTCGAACACGCCCTCACCCCGCTTCCGGTCCACCCCCCCTACCGCATCACCGCCGACCGCGTGGAACGCCACGGCATCGGGGCCGTCGACCTCAAGGTGACGGTCTCCCCCTCCGCCAACCACGAAACGCACGACCACTCGCACGGCCACCGCCATCACGACCACGGCGGCCACACGCACGACGGTCACGACCACGACCACGCGGGCCACACGCCCGGCGACGATCACGACGGCCACGGCCACCCTCACCACCACACCGCCTACCCCGACATCATGGCGATGGTCGACCAGCTCAACACCACCGATCGCGCCAAGGCCCGGGCCCGCACGATCGTCACCACCCTCGCCCGCGCCGAGGCACGGGTCCACGGCAAGACCCTCGACGACATCCACTTCCACGAGGTCGGGGCCGTCGATTCGATCGTCGATATGCTCGGTTCGGTCGTCGCCCTCGAACACCTCGACGTCGACACGCTCTCCTGTGCTCCGCTCCCGATCTCCGCCGGGTTCGTCCGCTGCGCCCACGGCCTGATGCCCGTCCCCGCGCCCGCCACCGCCTACCTCCTCGAAGACCTGCCGACCTACGGCGTCGACCGCCGCGGCGAGCTGGTCACCCCCACCGGGGCCGCCCTGGTCAAAGCCCTCTGCAGCGCCTTCGGCCCGCCGCCGCCCATGACCCTCCACGCCGTGGGCTACGGCGCCGGCGACCGCCGAGACCCCGATATCCCCAACCTCCTCCGGCTGTTCCTCGGACAAACCGCCGCGACGACCCCCGGAAGCCACCCCCCGGTTCCCGCAAGCCGAGACGCCGCGAGCCCGGCCGACGAATCCCCACCGCCCCCCCATTCCCATACGCATCCGCATCCCCACCGCCACCCCCCGTCTCCCGCGACACCCACCGCCCCCGAAGGCTGACCCGCCATGCAACTGGTGCTCATCGGCCTCGCCCTCGCGCTGCTGCTCCACGACGCCCCCGAAGCCGCCTCTTATCTCACCCGGCTCGACCCGCTCCCGCTCCTGGCCGTCGTCCTGCTGCCCAAGCTCCTGATCGCCGGGCTCTACCTCGCGGCCTGCCGCCACACCGTCCGCCAGCTCGGCAAGCCCCGCGGCGCCCGGGCGCTGCTCCGCCTGCACCGCTTCTCCGCCGTGCTGCCGGTCTTTACCCTGGCGAGCTTCGGCCTCGACCTGTGGGCCGGGGCCCTCGCCGCGGTCCGCGCCGCGCCGCCGGGCCGGATCACCGGGCCCCGCGACACCGTGCTCCTCGACGAGCTCGCCGTCCTCGCCCTGCCCCTGCTGCTCCTGGCCTGGAGCTGGTGGGCGTACTACCCGATTGATCGCCGTGTCCGCGACGCCGCTCTGATCCGCCGGGCCGACACCGGCCTGCCGCTCTACCCGCCCTGGACCCGCGGCCAATACGTCCTGACCCAGGCCCGCAACCACGCCGCCCTAGTCCTGGGCCCGCTGTTGATTCTCCTGGCCTGGGCCGAGTGCCTGGTCAAGCTCCACGCCGCCGGGCTCCTCTCCGAATCCGCCCAGCTCTGGCTCACCCCCGCGGGGGCCGGGGTCCTCTTCCTGTTGGCCCCCCTGATCGTCCGCCGGCTCTGGGACACCGTGCCCCTCCCGCCCGGGCCCGTGCGCGACCGCCTCGACGAGCTCTGCCAACTGCACCGTGTCCGCGTCCGGCAGCTCCTGCTCTGGCGCACCTACGGCGGCTCGATCAACGCCGCGGTCATGGGGCTCTTCGGCCCGCTCCGCTACATCCTCCTCACCGACGGGCTCCTCGAGCAGGTCCGCCCGCGCGAGGTCGAAGCGGTCATGGCCCACGAGCTCGGCCACGTGCGCGGCAAGCACCTGGGGTGGCTCCTCGCCGCCGCCGTCGCCGCCGGGTTGGTCCTCTCCGCCGCGGGCCAGGCCCTGGACCACCACCTCAGCCCGCTGCTGGCCCCCGCGGCCCGGCCTTGGTTCCACGCCCTGCTTTCCGCCGCGGGCCTGGTCCTCTGGGCGTTGGCCTTCGGCTGGGTGTCCCGCCGCATCGAGCGGCAGGCCGACACCTTCGCCGCCCGCCACCTCACCACCCACCCCCCGAAAGTCCCCCCGGAAGCTCCCCCGGAAGTCCCCCCGGAAGCCCCCCCGGAAACTCCCTCGGAAACTCTTGCGGACGCGGCCGACGCCGACGCCCGACCGCCCCGGTTCCACCCCGACGCGGTCGGCACTATGATCCGGGCCCTCCAGCAGGTCGCCGACCTGAACCATATCCCCGCCCATCGCCGTAGCTGGCGGCACGGCTCGATCACCTGGCGGCAAGCCCACCTCCGCTCGCTCATCGACACCCCCCTCCACGGCCCGCCGATCGACCACCAGGTCAACCTCATCCGCGTGGCCAGCCTCGCGGTCCTTTTCGCCGCGGCGCTCTGGAATATTTAGCGTACGTCAGCTCCACCTGTCGCGTGCTGCCGAGCGCAAGCCCACCGATGATTTTCAGATCCTCGGTGGGCTTGGCCGCGGTAAACGCTACCCCCGGAGGTGGGATGCGTTGCAACGCCGTCCTAAACGGCGCGGCGATGCGTGCGCCACCCTCGACCGCGCCGACGTGCCGGGTCCGACTTCAGGCCACGGCCCGAGCCCCGGGCTTCCGTACCCCCGGCTGCCCCGTCAAAGTACACCGCCACCGCCACGCTCCGCCCCGGCGATCCGCCAAACCCAGTTGCTACAATCCCGGCCCATGCAAATCCTCAAACTCCCCGAACAGTGGACCTTACAAACCGTCGGCGACGCTCCGCAAGCCCCCGATTCGGTCCGCGGCCGTGCCGTCCCCGCCACCGTGCCCGGCGGTGTCCACACCGACCTCCTCGCCGCGGAGCTGATCCCCGACCCCTACCTCGATCGCCACGAGCAGGACGTCCAGTGGATCGGCCACACCGACTGGCAGTACCGCTGCGTCTTCCACGCCGACGCGGAACTGCTCGCCCACGACCGCGTCGAACTGGTCTGCGACGGGCTCGACACGTTCGCCACGCTGGAACTCAACGGGCGGCCGCTGGGCCAGGCCCAGAACATGCACGTCCGCCATCGCTTCGACGCCAAGGGGCTGCTCGAGCCCGGCGAAAACCGGCTCACCGTCACCTTCGCCGCCGCCCTCCCGATCGCCCTCGAGCGGGCGGCCGAGCACCCCGAACTGCCGGTCATGGGGTCCGGGTCCAACCCGCAGTACCCGCACCACATGATCCGCAAGATGGCCTGCAACTTCGGCTGGGACTGGGGCCCGGTCCTCGCCACCGCCGGGATCTGGCGGCCGATCCGCTTCGAGGCCTGGTCCACCGCCCGGCTGACGGACCTGCGACCGGCCGTCACCCTCCCCGCCCCTGACCGGGCCGAAGTGGAACTACGGGTGGACGTCCAAACCTTCAAGGCCAACGCCGACCCGAGCCTGACCCTCCACGCCACCCTCACCTCTCCTGATGGCGAACACACCGGGTCCGCCCGAGCGTCCGCCGGCCAGCCGCTGCACCTCGCCGTCGATCAGCCGCAGCTCTGGTGGCCCGTCGGCCACGGGGAGCAGCCGCTCTACCGCGTCTGCGTCGAGCTCCGGGACGCGCAGGGCCAGACCCTCGACTCCCGCGAACACCCCCTGGGCCTGCGCACCACCGAGCTCCTGACCGACCCCGACCCCGCGGCGCCCGACGGCCCGGTCGACGGCCTCAACCCCGGGGCCGGGATGACCCTCCTGGTCAACGGCCAGCCCGTCTACTGCAAGGGCGCGAACTGGATCCCCGACGACTGCTTCCCCCACCGCGTCACCCCCGAACGCTACGGCGAACGCCTGGGGCAGGCCCGCGACGCCAACATGAATATGATCCGCGTCTGGGCCGGCGGGCTCTACGAAGACGACGCGTTCTACGAACACTGCGCCCGGATGGGCCTGCTCGTCTGGCAGGACTTCCTCTTCGCCTGCGCGACCTACCCCGAGAACGACCCCGCGTTCGTCCAGCAGGTCGACCACGAAATCCGCGACAACATCGCCCGCCTCGCCCGGCACACCGCCCTGGTTCTCTGGAACGGCAACAACGAAAACTTCATGCTCTTCGGCCCCGACACCCCCCACTGGGACGAGCGCTGGGAAGACCAATACCAGGACCACGTCCCCGGCTCACGCTTCTACCACCAGTCTATCCCCCAGGCCCTGCGCGAACTCGACCCCGCCCGGCCCTACTGGCCCGGCAGCCCCTACTCCGGCTCGGCCGACCTCCGCGAACGCCCCGCCAACGCCAACGAGTACGGCAACCGCCACATCTGGGACGTCTGGCACGGCCCCGGCGAGTACCGCAACTACCTCGGGCACACCCCCCGCTTCGCCAGCGAATTCGGGTTCCACGGCCCGCCCAACTGGCCCAACCTCGCCGCGTCCGTCCCCCCCGACCAGTGGTCCTGGAACTCGGACTGCATGAACCACCACAACAAAAACAGCAGCGACACCCCCGGCCAGCTCCAGACCCACACCCGCATGGCCGACGACTTCATCCCCCCCACCGGCGACGACGCCGCTTCGTTCGACGACTGGCTCTACCTCGCGCAGATCGGCCAGGCCCGCGCCCTGGACATGGGCGTCTCCTGGTTCCGCGCCCTGGCCCCCTATTGCTCGGGCGCCCTCTACTGGCAGCTCAACGACTGCTGGCCCGTCTCCAGCTGGTCCGCCATCGACAGCGACGGCGGACGCAAGCCCCTCTACTTCGCCACCCGCCGCTTCTTCGCCCCCCGGCTGCTCACCCTCAAACCCCGACGCGTCACCCCCGCCGGCCAGCCCGTCGGCCCCCTGGCCCTCTACGCCCACAACGACTCGGGACAGCCCTGGGTCGGCCCCGTCCGGCTCCGACGCCTCGGCCTCGACGGCGAAACCCTCCACCAAACCACCGTCGACCTCGACCTCGACCCCCGCCAGAGCGCCCGCTTCCCCGTCCCCGAAGCCTGGCAAGAAGACGCCGAGCAAACCTTCATCGTCGCCGACCCCCCCGCCCCGTCCCCCGACGAAACCCGCGCGTTCTGGTGGTTCGCCCCCGACAAACAACTCCGCTACCCCGAGCCCCAGTTCGACGCCACCCTCGAAACCCACGGCCAGGCCCTCCGGCTCCGCATCGACGCCCGCTCCCTGATCCGCGACCTCTGCGTCTTCGCCGACCGCCTCGACCCGCAGGCTAAAATCTCCGACCAGGCCGTCACCCTCCTCCCCGGCGAGTCGTTTACCTTTACCGTCGAAACCGCCGAGCCGATGACCCTCGAACAGCTCACCGCCCCGCCCGTGATGCAATCGGCCAACCGCTTCGGCCTCGCCTGACCCGCCCGCCTCCCCCCGCCCCCGGATCGCCGACCCATGCCCCCCCTCCCCTTCGTCAAGATGCACGGCCTGGGCAACGACTACGTCTACGTGGACGCCTTCACCCACGCCGTCCCCGATCCCGCCGCGCTCGCCGCCCGGATCGCCGACCGCCACACCGGGGTCGGCGGCGACGGCCTGATCCTCGTCGCCCCCCCCACCCCCGACGCGCTCCGCGACGACCGGGGCCGCCCCCCCGCGGCCCGCATGCGTATGTTCAACGCCGACGGCAGCGAATCCGAGATGTGCGGCAACGGCATCCGCTGCGTCTGCAAACTCGTCCACGATCACCGCTGGGGCGGCTTCGACCCCGACGATCCCGACGCCAACCCCATGCGGATCCAGACCGGGGCCGGCACCCTCTCGCTCGCCTACACCCTCGGCGACGACCGCCGCGTCGCCGACGTCGCCGTCGACATGGGCCCACCCACCCTCAACCTCCCCGACATCCCCGTCGACGAAACCAAGCTCGACGCCGCCCTCGACGGCATGGTCTTCGTCGGCATGGGCAACCCCCACGCGGTCCTCTTCATCGACGACGACCGGCCGCTCGAAGACCCCGCCCGCGGCGCCCAGCTCGAACGCCACCCCGCCTTCCCCCACCGTATCAACGTCCACTTCGTCCGGGTCCTGAGCCCGCAAGAGGTCCGCGTCTACCACTGGGAACGCGGCAGCGGCGCGACCCTCGCCTGCGGCACCGGGGCCTGCGCCGTCTGCGTCGCCGGGGCCCTGACGGACCGCACCGGGCGACGCCTCACCGCCCACCTCCCCGGCGGCCCCCTCGAACTCCACTGGCGCGACGACAACCAGGTGCTCATGACCGGCCCCGCCGCCGAAGTCTTCGCCGGCACCTGGCCCCACCCCCTCCCGACCTAACCGATTAATCTCGGCCGCCGACCCCGCCGAAAAAACCCTGACCCGCGCCCGCCACCCCGCCCCAACGCGTCGGGCCCTGCGGTCCCCCTTCGGACCCGCGGCGCCGCGTTCCCGCCGGCCCGCCGATCGATCGACCCCCGCCCCCGCCGCGTTATACTTTGCCGCCGATGTCTGCCCTGCGCCCCCCTGTTTTCGCTTTCCTCGTCGCCGTCGCTCTGCTCGTCGGCTGCGCCTCGCCCGAAACCTGGGTCATCATCTCCGTCCGCGACCGCCTCGATCGGACCCCCGTCGCCCAGCCCATCGTCACCGTCTCCCCCACGAGCAGCCCCCTGGGCCAACCCAGCCCCACCACCACCGCCACCGGCAACGCCTTCGGCAACGCCCGCCTCCAGCTCGCCCCGGGTCAGAACAACTACACCGTCACCGTCGACGCCCGCGACTACGACCTCTACCAGTTCCAACTCCCCGCCCTCGACGCCTTCTTCCCCTCCGGCCAATGGATGCAGGGCCAAAACACCCGCACCTACCCCCTGCGCCCCAACAACCAGCTCGAACTCATGCTCACCCTCGAGCCCTGAGCCAACCCCATCCCCGCTCTACCCTCTTCGCCTTACCTCGCCCCACGACTTAGTCCATCAAACCGCACCGGCCCGCACCAAAACGGCCCGGGCTTTCCCCCGCGGACCCGCCCCGCCGACCCGCCGTTCCCGGGCCGCTATCCGCTGCCCGCCGCGTCCCACTTGGGCCCGCCCCGGCAAACCGTTACGATAATCTGCCGCCCCGCTGAGCCCACTGAGCCCCCCGCCATGCCCACCACCACGCCCCCCGCCGCACCCTCCGCCGAGGTGCAAAACCTCCTGCACCGCCTGAACCTCAAGCCCGGCCACGCCGCGGTCGTCGGCCTCCAGTGGGGCGACGAAGGCAAGGGCAAAGTCGTCGACCTGCTCACCGGACTCAACCCCTCCGGCGGCGGCTTCGACGTCGTCGCCCGCTACAACGGCGGGGCCAACGCCGGGCACACCGTCTGCGTCGGCGATCAAAAATACGCGCTGCACCTGATCCCCTCCGGGATCCTCTACCCCGACAAGCTCAACGTCCTGGGTAACGGCGTCGTCATCGACCCCGAGCAGGTCGTCAAAGAAATCACCGGCCTCCGCGCCCAGGACCTCAAGCTCGCCCCCAGGAATTTTGTCGTCAGCGATCGTGCCCACGTGGTGATGCCCTATCACAAGACCCAGGACGCGCTCCAGGAAGCCGCCTACGTCATGCCCAATGCGCTCGACCAGGTCGTCGAAGGCATCGGCACCACCGGCCGCGGGATCGGCCCCTGCTACGCCGACAAAGCCCTCCGCTCCACCGCCCTCCGCATGGCCGACCTCCGCGACTTCGAGGCGCTCAAGCACAAACTCCACCGCATCGTCCCGATCAAGAACGCCACTCTCTCCGCCCTCGCCGCCTACGCCGGCCAAGACTTCCAGCCCCTCGATGTCGACGAACTACTCGCCTGGCTCAAGCCCCTCGCCGACGCGCTGGTCCCCCACCTCGCCGACACCGCCAGCGTCTTGCACGACCGCATCGGACAAGGCCAGCGCATCCTCTTCGAGGGCGCGAACGCCACCCTCCTCGACATCGACCACGGCACGTACCCCTACGTCACCTCGAGCAACTGCTCGTCGCTGGGCGTCCACACCGGCACCGGCGTCGCCGGGCACCACGTCACCAACGTCATCGGCATCGTCAAGGCCTACCAGACCCGCGTCGGCGGCGGGCCCATGCCCACCCAACTCGACGACGAAACCGGCGACCGCATCCGCGAAGTCGGCCGCGAGTTCGGCACGACCACCGGTCGGCCACGCCGCTGCGGCTGGCTCGACCTGGTCGCCCTCAAGTACACCGCCACCGTCTCGGGCGCGACCGGCCTGGCCGTCATGCTCCTCGATGTCCTCGCCGGGCTCCCCGAACTCAAGCTCTGCACCGCCTACCGCCTCCACGGCCAGTCCACCACCGCCTTCCCCGCCGAGGTCGCCGACCTCGCCCACGCCGAGCCGGTCTACGAAACCCTCCCCGGCTTCCCCGAAGACGTCACCGACTGCCTCGACTTCGACCACCTCCCGGACGCCGCCCAACACTACCTCCGCTTCATCGAAGACTTCCTGGGCGTCCCCATCGTCATGGTCAGCGTCGGCCCCAAACGCTTCCAATCCATCTTCCGCTAAACCCCCCACCCTGCCCACGGTTTCCGGGAGCAGGCCCAGGCCCCCCCCCGACGCCCGCTCGGCCCACGGCAAAAACCGAAAGCCCGTCGACATGATCGACCCCTCCCCACCCTCGGCCAACAATGCCAAACCCCTGCCCCGCCACCTCGCCATCATCATGGACGGCAACGGACGCTGGGCTCAGGCCCGCGGCCTCCCCCGCTCCGCCGGCCACCGCAAGGGTGCCGACCGCGTCCCCCCCCTCGTCGAAACCTGCGCCAACCTCGGCCTCGAAGCCCTGACCCTCTACTCCTTCTCCACCGAAAACTGGACCCGCTCCCACGACGAAGTCTCCTTCCTCATGGACCTCTACGTCGAGTACCTCATCGCCCAGCGGCCCCAGCTCCTCGAGCACAACGTCCGCTTCCGTCAGCTCGGCCGACGCGACGGCCTCCCCCCCCGCGTCCTCGAAGAACTCGACCGCTCCACCGAGCTCACCCAGCACCACACCGGGCTCACCCTCTGCCTCGCCATCAACTACGGCAGCCGCGCCGAAATCACCGACGCCGCCCAGGCCCTCGCCCGCCAGGCCAAGGCCGGCACCCTCGACCCCGAACACATCACCCCCCAGCTCCTGGCCCAGCACCTCTACACCCACGGCCTCCCCGACCCCGACCTGCTCATCCGCACCGCCGGCGAGATGCGCCTCTCCAACTACCTGCTCTGGCAACTCAGCTACGCCGAACTCTACGTCGCCGACACCCACTGGCCCGACTTCGACGACGCCCAGCTCCACAAAGCCCTCGCCGCCTACACCCACCGCACCCGCAAGTTCGGCGCGGTGGTGTGACGTCCGGGTCCCGGCTGTTGCGGGTCACCCCCGCTTCGCCACCAGCCCCACCCCGACCAGGATCAACGCCAGCCCCGCCGCCTGCGCCACGCCAAACGGCTCGCCCAGCAGCCACACCGCCAGCACCGTCGTGACCACCGGCCCGACGTTCCCCGCCGCGCTCGCCCGCTGCGGACCGATCCGGCCGATCGCCGCCGACAGCATGAAACTCGGCAGCACCGTGCAGCCCACCGCCAAGACCGCCCCGGCCACCACCGCCTCGACGCTCACCGCCGACGCCAACGGCTCGCCGACCGCGTGCCGCCGAACCGCCTGGTGCGTCACGATCGCGACCGTCGCCGCCGTCATCGCCACGCACGTGAACCCGGCCGGCCCCATCCGCCCGATCACCGGCTTGGCGTAGATCACGTACAACGCAAACAGCAACGCCGCGGCGAACACCAGCCCGACACCCCACGCCACCCCCGGCCCGAACGCCTGCCGTTCGCTCCCGAACACCAGCAACACCCCGGCGTACGCCACCCCCAACGCCGCCGCGTGCCGCCGAGTGAACCGCTGGCCGGTCAGCAGCCACGCCAGCACCGCGGTCAACGCCGGGTAAGTAAACAGGATCATCCGCTCGAGTTGGGCCGTGATAAACCGCAGCCCGGTGAAGTCCAGCCAACTGCAAACGTAGTAGCTCAGTACGCCCAGCCCCGCCGCCGCCAGCAGCACCCGCCGCGGCGTCGGCTCCCCGCCCGCCCGCCGACGCCCCACCCACAGCCGCCCCCCCACCGCTAGGTACACCGGCAGCGCCAGCCCCATCCGCCACAGCATCAACGTCTCCACCCCGACCCCCGCGTCCAGCCCGAGCTTTACCACCCCGCCCGTGAGCGAGAACAGCGCCGCGGCCCCCAACGCGAAGCCGAAACCGATCCGCTGGTGACGCGCCTCGGCCTGATGGGCGTCGGCTGAAGAGGGAGAGGTCAATGCGGTCGGACGGGTCATCGCGGGTCTCGGGGGCAGCGAAGCGGCCGACGCCCCCGACACGACAACCGGCCGCGGGGAGCCGCGGCCGGGAAAACAAGAAGTTGAAGGTCAACGTGAAATCCGGCCGCGCTAAACGAGGAGGGTAATGAGCCAGAGGATCGAAGGGCAGGCCGTCTTCACAAGCAGCTAAAAGTACGCCCGGGCACCCCCCGACGCAAACCGGCCCGAGCATCGCACTGCCTCCGATCGCGAAGCCGTCTGCCAAACAACCAACCCTCCCCTTTCAATATGAACGGCCGGCCGGGCCGGAGCGCCCCCCCACGCCCTACCCTCACCAACAACTCCCCTGCGCCAGCGCCGCCCTCAGCCGCGCATCGTATTCCGCCGCCGAAACCTCCCGCACCCCGAACTGCTCCAGATGCGGATTCACAAATTGCACGTCCAGCAGCGAGAACCCCCGCGCCCGCAGCCGCTCGACCAGCGCCACCAGACACGCCTGCGACCCGTACGGCCGACGCGAAAACATCGACTCGGCCAAAAACTAAAAACTCGCCATGACAGTTTTGAACCGCTTGAATGACTTTGTGACTACTCTAGCATCCAGTTTTGAGTCAGGTGAAAACCTATGGGCACTAAGGGTCACTGGACATCAATTCTGTTT
>JBCDDZ010000069.1:0-14042 GCA_039180025.1 Planctomycetota bacterium | reverse complement strand
CCAGCCCCGCCACCTTCCCCCGGCCCGCCCGGGTCACCAGCAACTGCTCCGCGTCCAGCCCACCGTGCACCACCCCGAACCCCTGCGCGTAGGCCAACCCCTCCGCGGCGTCCGCCGCCAGCCCGCACGCCCACCCCGCCGGCAGCGGCCCGCGGTCCCGGATCATTTCCGCGACGCTGCCGCCCTCGACCGCCTCCATCGCCACGTAAACGAACCCGTCGACCTCCCCGATCTCGTGAACCTCCACGACCCCCGGGTGCCGCACTTGCGACGCCGCCCTGGCCGCGCGGAGCAGGCCCTCCGCCGCCGGGGCTTTCGCCGCCGCCAGCCGCAGCACCACCGACCCGCCACGGGCCGTGTCCTCGGCCGAGAAGACTTTTCCCCGATCTACCCTCGCCCCCGCAGCACCCCGCTCCCCCGCATCAACGCCAGCGCCGCCGGCCGAGCCCTCCGCGTGGCCAAGCCACCGCAGCAGCCGGTACTTCCCCACCCGCTTGCCCCGCCAAGACGCCCCGCCGCCGCGGCGGTCCCGAGATGATCCACTGGCTTCAGACACGCTCACACTCCGACAAACAAGAACACGACGCTCACTCCCCCTGGCGCCCCGAGTCTACCCCGCCGCCCCCGGCCGACGCCCGCCGCCGCACCGCCTCGAACAGCAGCACCGCCGCGGCGTTCGAGGCGTTGAGCGAATCCACCCCCCCGCCCCCGGCCGACGGGATCGTCAGCGCCACGCCCGCCGCGGTCCGCCACGCCTCACCTAGCCCCGCGTGCTCCGGCCCGATCACCACCGCCGTCGCCCCCCGCCCCCAGTCTGCCGCGAAACAATCCGTGCCCCCGTCGGCCAGCGCCGCCGCCGCCACCACCCCCCGCTCCCGCAGCCACGCGATCGCCACCGCGTCGTCCTCCACCACCACCGTCGGCAAGCCGAACACCGCCCCCGTGCTGTTGCGGATCGCCGCCGGGTTGAACACGTCCACCTCCGGGGCCACCGCCAGCACCGCGTCGCACCCCGCCGCCGCCGCCGTGCGCACCATCGCCCCCAGGTTCCCCGGCTTCTCCGTCCCCACCGCCACCAGGTAAAAACCGTCGCCATTCACCGGCAGGTCGGCGAGCGACCACCGCGGCGCTTCGAACACCGCCAGGACCCCTTCGGGTTTCGTGTGGTACGCCATCTTCCGCATCACCGCTCCGCTCACCCACGTCGGCTCTCCTTGCATCAAAGCGCTCGCTTGCGGGTTGTCTTCGCTGACGAACCACGACATCGGCCGCAGCCCCGCCGCCCGCGCCCGCTCGACCTCCCGCCGACCCTCCGCGATCAACAGGCCCTGCCGCTTGCGCTCGCGTGCCTTCTCCCGCAGCTTCACCACCTGCTTCACCCGGACATTGTTTACACTGGTTATTGCCTGCGTCTCGGCCATCGCTCCATGGTATCTCACCGCCGCCGGTCACCGCCCGGTCACATCGACTGTAACGCCTGTAACGCCCAGCCCCCCCGATCCACCCCGTGTGGCCTGAGCGTCTTCCCTGAATCGCTGAATAAAAATGGACCCGCCCCCGCCGCGGGGTATAACCCCCTTAAGAGCCCCGAACCGCCCGGCCGACTTCCTTTCCGCAGCGCCCGACCGCCCCGAACCGCCATGATCCGACGCTCGCCCTTCCAAGCCGCCGCCGCCCTGCTCTTGTTTGTCGGGGCCCTGGGCACCACGCTCACCCTCGCCGACGCCGCGCCGCTCCCGCTCGAGAACCCCGCCGCGGCCCCCGAGATCGTCATCGACGACTCCGCGAAAAACCGCTCCGCCGCGACCCCCGCCGACGGCCCGGCCTACCCCGTCTCGGCTTTCGAGTTCGTCTACCTCCAGGACAACGACCAGCTCCGCCGCCCCGAGGCCCTCAACCAGATCCCCCTCGCGCTCACCCCGACCCCGACCGGCTACGTCCCGCCCCGCCGCGACGCCCCGATCGTGACCACCACCCTCGGCGGGCTCCGCGACCTGCCGCTCCCGAACCTCCACGCCAGCGCCACCAACCACGCCGCCGCCGCCGTGGTCCGCGACTTCAACCAGCGCGGCTTCATTGGTGTCCTGGTCTACCCCGACCCCACCCAGATCCGCGTCAACTTCAACCCCGACGGCACCGCCGTCTGGGGCGACGACCTCCGACCCCCGGGCAATACCAGGCTCCGCCTCCTGATCCGTACCAGCACCGTCTCGGAGATGCGCACCGTCGCCAGTGGCGACCGGATCACCGACGGCCGCCGCGTCAACCACCCGCTCCACCGCCGCATCCTCGAAAACTCCCCCGTCGCCGAGGGCGACCTGGTCAACCGCTCCGCCCTCGACGACTACCTCTACGACCTGAACCGCCACCCCGGCCGACGCGCCGCCGTCGCCGTCTCCACCGGCCAGAACCCCGCCGCCGGCGACACCGTCCTCGACTACCTCGTCTCCGAGGCCAAACCCTGGACCGCCTTCTTCAACCTCACCAATACCGGCACCGCCGACACCAACGAGTTCCGCGAACGCTTCGGCCTGCTCCACACCCAACTCACCGGGCGGGATGACATCCTGAGCCTCGAATACGTTACCGCCGCCTTCGACGAATCCCAGGCCATCTTCGTCTCCTACGAACGGCCCCTCCGCGACTACGACCGGCTGCACTGGCGCGTCTTCGGTGAGTTCCAGGACTTCGAGGCCTCCGACGTCGGCTTCCCCGGCGCAGACTTCAACGGCACCGAATACCGCGTCGGCGCGGAACTGCTCTGGAACTTCTGGCAGCAGGGCCCCAGCTTCCTCGACTTCGTCGCCGGGGCCCGCTGGGAGTCCGTCAACGTCGACAACGAGTTCGCCGACATCGAAGAAACCGAAGACTTCGTCATCCCCCGGATCGGCTTCGCTTTCGAAAACACCACCCAGGTCAACACCACCACCGCGTTCGTCGGCATCGAGCTCAACCTCGCCGCCCTCGCCGGCACCGACGACCCCGACCTCGACGGGCTCGGCCGGTTCGACACCGACAACGACTGGTACAAGCTCCCCTTCTCCGTCGCGCACTCGTTCTACCTCGAGCCGATCTTCAACCGCGACGACTGGCTCGACATCCAGACCCCCGGCTCGACCCTCGCGCACGAGGTGTTTGTCGCCTTCCGCGGCCAGTGGACCCCCGAGAGCCGGCTCAACCCCCAGGCCCAGCTCCCCGTCGGCGGGCTCTTCACCGTCCGCGGCTACGACGAAGCCATCACCGCCGGCGACACCGTCTTCATCGCCACCGGCGAGTACCGCCTCCACCTCCCCCGCCTCTTCGCCCCCACCCCCGGCCAGCAGCGCCCCGTCACCCAGTTCTTCGGCGAGCCGTTCCGCACCTTCCCCCAGGAACCCTACGGCAGCGCCGACTGGGACCTGGTCGCCAAGGCCTTCATCGATGTCGGCCGCTCGCTCCAGAACGACCGCGAAACCTTCGAAGACAACGAAACCCTCATCGGCGTCGGGGCCGGGGTCGACCTCCTCTTGAAACGCAACGCCAACCTCCGCATCGACTACGGCGTCGCCCTCGAAGACGCCGTGAACACCACCGCCGGCTCCCAGCAGTTCCACTTCAGCTTCACCCTGCTGTACTGACCCCCGGATCACCCCCCGGAATATCCCCCCGGAAAAGAGTTTCCCATGAAACGCTTCCTCTCCGCTCTCACGCTCCTCGCCGCCGCTTGCGGTTTAGCGCTCCCCGCCGCCGCCCAAACCAACGGCCGCGTCGTGGAGGGCTCGGCCACCCTCGACACCACCACCGTCCCCCGCACCACCGTCATCACCACCCAGACCCAGCGCACCATCCTCGAGTTCGACAGCTTCAACCTCCCCAACTCCCGCGCCGCCGTCTTTAACCAGCCCACCTCTAACTCCGCCGTCCTCAACCGCATCACCAACGGCGCCCCGACCAACATCCAGGGCACCGTCACCAGCAACGGGCAGGTCTACTTCGTCAACCCCGCCGGCGTCTCGTTTTCCAAGTCCGCCGTGGTCAACGTCGGCCGCCTCGTCGCCGCCGCCGGCAACCTCGACAACGCCGACTTCCTCAGCGGACGCGACCGCTTCACCGACAACGCCGGCCTCGCGCAGAATCTCTCGCCCAACCTCTTCGGCCGCCAGGGCGTCACCCTCGTCGGACGCAACGTCATCAACCGCGGCAATATCACCGCCGACAACGGCACGATCGTCCTGGTCAGCGGCAAAAACGTCTTCCTCCAGGAAGGCCCCGACAACCAGGTCCTCGTCCAGATCGAAGGCTTCGGCAGCACCTCCGGGATCAACCGCACCATCAACGACGGCCGCCTCGACCCCGGGCCCCAGGGCGAAGTCTTCCTCGGGGCCGGCGACCTCCTGGGCCTCACCGTCCTGAGCAGCGGCAGCATCACCGGCCGCCGCGTGACCCTCGACAACGCCAACCAGCCCCTGACCCTCTCCGCGGCCAGTTCCGCCTTCCCCACCATCGACCCCGACACCGCCATCACCGTCAACGCCAGCTCCCTCGCCTACTTCTGCGACCTGGCCCCCAACGACCGCCTCACCCTCAACGCCCCCAACGGCTTTATCAACCTCGGCAGCCCCGACCCGCTCTGCGGCCCCGCCATCGTCAACGGCACCCCCTTCCCCGGACCCGACGGCGGCCCCGGAACTCCCGGCGTACCCGGGACTCCCGACGATCTGCTCGCCGACTTCACTTTCGTCGATGCCTACGCGCGGGCCCTCCCGGCCGACGCCCTCGCCGTCGCCGCGGTCCGGCCCGCCACCATCGACGCGGGCCAGGCCGCCGCCTTCCGCCAAAACTTCAGCATCGACGTCAAAACCTTCGAACAGCAGCCCCTGCTCGAATACCTCGTGACCGCCACCGTCCTCAACGACCTCACCCCCACCCTCGGAAGCGCCCCCGGAAGCGCCCCCGGAAGTGGCGTCGGTAGTGGCTCCGGAAACTCCTCCGTGGCTAGCTCGGGCGGGGCCGGAGCACTTCCGGGGGCGGGGGGCAGCTTTGTTAGTGCCGACCGGCTCGACTACCTCTCCGCGCAGGCCGCGCTCGACGCATATCGCCGTGTGTTCTACACCTCGCCCCTGATCGATCCGACCCCCGACGCGATCAACCCCGACGCCCTCGCCGCCGCCGACGGCGACCGCCCCACAGCCGCCACCACCAACGACAACCCCGGGGGCCTCGAAGCGGCTACGGCTGTCGGCACCACGTCCACCACGCCCGCCGCCGCCTCGGTGTCCGACGAATCGGAACGCGTCCGTGCCCTGATCCAGCAGGCCGCCGACCGCTACATGGCCGACCGGGGCGTCGCCGAGATCGACCCGGCCGCGTTTGTCCGCTGGCTCCAGACCCAGGACCGTGCGACCCTCGATGCCCTCGCCGGGCTCGACGAATTGGTCAACCAGGCCATGCCCAACCTCGGGCTCGGCGCCTCCGAGCTCGACCGGTTCAAACGCTGGACCTACGGCCGGATCGCCCCGCAAGGCGTCACCCTCCGGACCCTCGACGAACTGATCGCCTCGGCCGGCCAGCGCTGATCCCCGGCTGGATCTCCGACCACGCGACGCCGGCCCCCGCGCTACTCCGCCGCCGGGCCCGTCAGATACCGGCTGACCACATCAAAGCCCGCCGGCTCCACGCTGGCGATCACCAGAACCTCGCGGGGCTCGCCGGGCATCGGCGCGATCGCCAGGTCCCCAAACGCCAGCCACCCCAGCTCGTCGCCCACCCCGAACGTCGGCTGGCCGCTGCTCATCGCCATCTCCAGATGCACCGGCAGCGGCTGATCGATCCGTGCCTGCACCACCGAAGTCGTGCAGCCCCCCAGCCCGCTGCCCAGCGTCAACGCCCCCGCGACCCCCGCCGTTCCGATCAAGCCTCGATGCACCATGATATTCTCCGGTTCAAACCGCGGAATCCGCACCCCGCGCGGGGCGCACCGCCCCGACGGTCTTCCCTCTCGATATCGGCCCCCCGGGGCCCCGACCTCGGCCCGATCCCCGCCCGCGGCCCGCCCCTGCCCCGCCGGCGACGGCTGTGCGGATTAACCGGGTCATGAGGATCACTTCAACCGCCGATATAATCCTGAACCACGTGTGGGGCATCTTCGGCCGTGGTTTCCCGTATCCCCTCCATCCCAAGCTCCACCCCACGCCCCCCGCGTATGCGCGATGACGCCCCCCCACCCGCTCCGGGACCCCGCCGCCCCGCATCCCCGCCCGCTGCGCCCGCCGCCGCCGGGCCGGACCCTTCGCGCGGGAGCACCCCCGAGACCGAATGGGTCAAGCCCGACCCGCCCCCGATCCCGCCGCGTATCCGTAAAAAGGTCGCGCCCCGCCGGGTCGTGCTCCCCCCCCTGCCCCGGTTCCGGTTCGGCCCCCGCGTCCTGAAAGCCGCCGCCGCCGGCGGGCTCGTCCTGCTCGCCCTCGCCATCGCCGCCCTGGTCCTGCCCACCGGGCCGTTCAACCCCGACGCCCGCCGCCAGTGGGAACGGCTCTGCCTCGACCACGCCCGCTGGTACGCCGCATTCACCGAGCACCTGAGCCACCAGGACCGCCTCACCTTGCAGGAGTTCGGGCTCGACGGCGTGCTCCTCGAACTCGAGGCCGCCCCCCACGCCGACCCCCGCTTTATCGGCCAGGCCCCCCGCGCCTCCTGGGCCCAGCTCATCGCCGACCCCCCGCCCCCCGCCCGGACCCAAGGCGGCATCGACGCCACCCGCCTCGCCGCCGCCTCCCTCCGCCGCGCCGAGTCCGCCCTCACCCAGTGGCCCACCCGCCGGTCGCTCCAACAGCACCACGCCCTCTTCAAACAGCACCACTGGCGCAACCTCGCCGCCACCATCGGCCGTACCCTCGAATCCGCCCCGCCCGAGCACCCCACCGCCGTCGGCCCCGCGCTCCGCGTGATCGACTCGCTGCACCGCCACACCGCCGCCACCGCCGCCGCGCTCGAAAAACTCGAAGCCGACCTCGCGGTCCTTGAGCCCCTCCACGACCCCGTCTTCGCCACGCTGATCCACACCGTCCGGGAACTCGACCGCCCCCTGCCCCCCCCCGATGACACCCCCGGAAACACCCCCGACCCGGCCTCACCCGACGCCGCGTACGCCCAGCTCGACCGCCTCAACCAGCAGCTCCAGTCCTTCGTGGCCGTCGCCCAGCACTTCCGGGCTTACGCCGACGACGGCCGATGGGCCGCGCTCGACCACGCCAGCTTCCGCGCGACCGGCCGAGCCTACGCCCTGCTCGTCCAAGAGGATGCGGATCCGCAGGCCGTCTTCAAAGCCTGGCTCGACGAAGCCGACCGCTTCCGCCCCCTCGACCACGACTGGCGCCCCGCCTGGGCCGACGCCCAGCACGCCCTGCTCGAACAGGCCCGCCGCGACCTCCAGCCGCTCCACGACACCGGCCACCCCTCCGCCGCGCCCCTCGACGCCCGCCGCGAAAAACTCGCCCAGCGCATCGCCGACCTCATCCGCGCCCCGCTCATCGCCGGCCAGGCCGCCGACCTCGACCTGCACCGCTACGAAATCGAACGCGAGGTCCGCGACTTCGTCGACACCGCCCAGCAGCTCGGCCAACAAACCGCCGCCGCCTACCGCGCCCAGACCCTCCGCCAGCCCGACCCGCTGCTTCCCCCCGACCACCCCGCACACTCCCCCGCCGCCGAGGCCCACTGGAGCGCGTACCGCGCCCGCCTCGCCGACCAGCTCGCACGCGACCCCCGCCTCGCCCCGATCCAAACCCGTCTCCAGACCCGCCGCCAATTGCTGCGGGGCCTCCTCGACCCCGACGCCGACCGGGGCCTGCCCTTGCCGTTCTCCCGCCCCGCCTCATCGGCCGACGACGCCACCGCCGCGCTCTTCCAAGCCCTCGCCGACCTCACCCTCCGCGAGCGCGAGGGCACCATTAAAAAAGCCTTGGCCGTCGGCCTCCCCGCCGACGCCGACGCCTGGGCCCGTCGCAAAACCCGCTACGCCGCGCTGCTCGAACAAGCCGACGCCCTGGCCGACGACGCCCACCACGCCCAGCGCGTCCTCCGCGGCGCCCTGCCCCTCGACGACCCCTCGCTCCCGGCCGACCCCGAAGGGTTCCCCCCCCGGCTGGCCCGGTGGGCCACCACCCCCCTCTGGACCGACCGGGCCGTCGCCGACGCCGGCCACCCCCTGCTCCGGCGTCTCGAAGCCTTGAATGCCCTCCGCAGGCTCACCGACTGGGACACCCTCAGCCAGATCGCCCAGCAGGCTCAAGACCCCGCCACCGCTTTCGCCGCCTGGCGTCGCCTGGGCGTCGGCCACCCCTCGTCCGCCGGCGTTGTCTCGACTACCTCACCGGCCGGCGTCGACCCCGGCGTCGCCTGGCCGGGCACGGCCGATTCGCTCGACACCGAACGCGTTCTCCAGGCCCGCCTCCTCGGTCTCACCCACCGTGTCCCGGACCCCGACCGCGCCGCCGCGCTCCGCCGGGAACTCGTCGGCCGCGCTTCCGCCGACCGCTGGCTCCTCGCCATGGCCCACGCCATCGACGACGCCCAGATCCGCGCCATCGCCGCCCGCGCCCCTGCCATGGACGTGCGCGTCGACCACCTCCCCCCCGCCCCCCGCTACAACGTCCTGCTCCACCGCGTCCGCCAAGCCCTCGCCACCCTCCACGCTACCGACGACCCGTCCGCGCCGCCCCCCGCCGCCCGCGACGCCGACGTCCTCGCCCTGGTCCGGGCCTTCACCGCCGCCACCACGGACCAGCGCGAGCACCCCCGCGTCGGCCCCGCCCTGGCCGACCTCGCCCGGCTCACCCAGCCGGGCGCTGCGTCCCGCGAACGCTTCGACGCCCTGGGCCCCGCCCTCGCCGGCTGGACCCCCCAGCCCGGGCCCGACGCCCGCACCGTCACCTACACCCGCGACCGTTACGCCCTCTCCTTCATCCGCATCGAACCCGGCTCCGCCGACCCCCCGTCCGGACGGCCCGCGTTCTACCTCGCCACCACCGAGCTGCCCGTCGGCCTCGCCCTCGATACCCTGACCCCCTCGCCCGCCGCCACCGCCCCGGACGGCCCGCGTGGGCCGGGCACCTGGGCCGACCTCCTCCCCGCCCCCCCGGAATACCCGGAATCCCCGCAATCCCCGGACCCTCCAGACCCCCGCCGGGGCCCCCGCACCTGGCTCTACGCCGACCCGCCCGCTCCCGCGGCCCTGCGGGTCAACCCCGGCCCCTGGCTCGCCTCCGGCCCCGCGGTGTCCGATGACCTCCCGCCCCCGCCGCCCAGCCCCGCCCATCCGATCAACTACCTCTCGGCCGAGGCCAGCGTCCTGCTCGCCCACACCCTGGGCTGCCGCCTCCCCTCGGCCGACGAGTGGCGGCGTGCCCTCCAACTCCACCCGCCCCACCCCGATTCGTCGCTGCCCAATCTCCGCGACACCACCTGGGCCCGCTACGCCCGTCTCGCCGCCCAGCTCATCGGGGCTGGCAACCCCGGGCTCCACGAAGCCCACCGCGACATCTTCCGCCCCCTTCCCCCCTCCGGAAATGCCCCCCACCCCGCTCCCGGAAGCCTCGCCGAGAACACCCCCGGATCGACCCCCGGATCGACCCCCGGACCTCCCGCAGAATCTCCCTCCCGCCTCATGCCCGCCCCGCTCGACGACCACCACCCGATTACCGACACCACCCTCTGGCTCCGCGCGGCCTCGGCTCCCGCCCCCGCCGCCCCGCTCGACCTGATCGGCAACGTCGCGGAGTTGGTCACCACCCGGCCCGTGGACCTCGGCCCGCTCCTCGACGCGAAGTTGCCGCCGGGGCAGCGTCTCGTCCGATTCCGCCGAGCCCACGCCGATCACTTCGCTGTCGTCGGCGGCTCGGCGCTCTCCCCCGCCTCGCTCGCCCTCGAAACCCCCCACCCGTTGAATCCTTACGTCGGGGCCCGGGGGTTCGCGGACGTCGGCCTGCGTCTCGCGTTCACCGCCCGGGTCGACTCCCCCGCCCGCCAGGCCGTGCTCGCCCTCCGGGCCCTGCCCTACCTCAAAGCCGCCGCCCCGTCCGCCACCGCCGCGGGCCGATAACCCCATTTCCTACCGCGAATCCGAGGCGGCCGGCTTTTCGGATCGGCCGCCCCCCCCTCGCCGCCGCCCTCGCCCCGCTCGGCGGAGTCTTCCTATAATCGATAACGTCCTCTCTCCCCGTGCGTCCCGTCCCGGAGAAGCCGCCTCGTGACCCCCGATGCCTCCCCCACTGCCGACCCCCCGCCCCGCGAGACCCTCGACCGGGTCAAAGACCTGCTCCGCCGCGACCTCAAACTCAGCGACTCGCTCGACATCCCCGACGACATGCCGCTGGTCGGCTCAGACCTGGACCTCGACTCCCTGGACTTCCTCATGGTCGTCACCAGCATCGAAAAAGAGCTCGGCTACAAGATCCCCTCCACGGACATCGGCCCCGAACTCTTTACCTCCGTCGATTCCCTGGCCCGCTACCTCCACCCCCACCTCCAGCCCTCCGCCTGACCCCGTCCCTTTCCCCGCTCCCCGCTGACCTCCATGACCCAAGCCTCCTACGCCCAGTACCTCGACCAGCTGCCCCACGGCGAAGGCTTCCGCTTCGTCGACCGCATCACCGACCTGACCCCCGGCCGCGAGGGCCACGGCGTCTGGGAAGTCGACGGGAGCGAGTGGTTCTTCAACGGCCACTTCCCGGGCAACCCCATCGTCCCCGGCGTCCTCTTGGGCGAAGCCCTCGCCCAGATGGCCGGCGTCGTCGCGCTGGGCCACCACAACGCCGACCACCACACCGGCGGGGCCCTCGCCCAGATCGACCTCAAACTCAAACGCCCCGTTGTCCCCCCCGCCTCGATCGAACTCCATGCCACGCTCCTGCGCAACGTGCGCATCCTGACCCACTTTGACGTCGTCGCCCACTGCGAAAACAAGCTCGTCGCCCGCGGCTCGCTCACCATCGCCACCGTGATGCGGGAACAGCCGTGACGCCCCGCCGCGCCGCCCGCCGAAGCTTGGCCGCGCCCTACAGGCTCTGCGCTGGCCTCGCCCTGTCCCTCGCGTTCGTCGTCCCCGCCGCCCCCGGTGGCCCGGCCGCCCCCCCCGCCGCGAGCCCCGACCCCTGGGCCCCGCTCGAAAACCTCGCGCAGGGCCGCGACCCCGTCCGCACCTACGCCGCCGACTTCACCCAGGAAAAATCCACCCCCGTGCTCCGCGACCCGCTCGTGTCCCACGGCCAAGTCCGCGTCACCCCCGGCCTCTCCCGCTGGGACACCGACCGGCCCTACCCTTCGACCATGCTCATCGCCCCCGGCGAACTCCGCCTCCACTACCCCGACCAGAACGTCCTCGAAATCTACCCGCTGGGTCAGCGCCTCGACGCGCTGGCCGCATCCCCCGTCCCCGACCTCGCCGTGCTCCGCGAACACTTCACGCTCGCTTCTCTCGAAACCCGGCAAGACCCCGACGCCCTGACCGCGACACTCCTGCCCCGCTCCGAAGAAGTCGCCCAGGCCCTCGAACAAGTCGTCGTCGAGATCGACCCGCAGCGGGGCACCCTCCGCCGCCTGCGCCTCACCGACCTCGACGGCGAAACCACCACGCTCACTTTTCAAAACGTCCGGCTCAACCCGCCCCTCGACCCCGACGACCTGGCCCTGGCCGTCCCCGACGGCACCCGCGTCCTCTACCCCCTCGAAGCCGACGCCCGGTGACCCCGCCCCCCGCCCCCGCGTCCCCGTTCCAGCAGCACTGCCTGGGCCTCTTCTTCGCCGCCGCCCGGCGGCTGCCCCGGCTGACCCGCCTCGCCCGCCGCCCCGTCGCCGCCGCGGTCTGGCTCGCCGCCCCCGCGGTCCGGCGGGCGGTCCACGCGAACCTCCGCCACGTCCTGGGGCCCGACGCCCCGCCCCGGCGCCGCCGGCGGATCGGACGCGCCGTGATCGCCAGCTTCTACGACTTCGTCTGCGACGTCGCCGCCCACCACCGGGATACCCCGCCCCAGCTCCTGGCGCGCATCGAATCGATCGAAGGCAAAGCCCCCTACCTCGACGCCCGCCAGCCGAAACGCGGCGCGATCCTGGTCACCGCCCACTTCGGCAACTTCGAGGTCGGGCTCGCCGCCATCCGCGAGATCGAGCCCCGCGTCCACGTCGTCTTCCAGCGCGACGCGCAGTCCCGCTTCGAACGCCTCCGCGCCACCCTCCACCGCAGCCTCGGCGTCACCGAAACACCCATCAACGACGGTATGGCCAGTTGGCTCGCGCTTCGCGACGCCCTCGACCAGGACGCCGTGGTCCTGCTTCAGGGCGACCGCGCTTCGCCGGGCCAAAAAACCCTCGACGTCCCCTGCTTCGGCGCCACGCTCCGCCTGCCGGTCGGCCCCGCCAAGCTCGCCCTGCTCACCGGTGCCCCGCTCGTCCCCGTCTTCGCCACCCGCCTCCCGGGCCGTCAGGCCCGCCTCCGCATCGCCCTCGGCCAGCCGCTCTGGGTCCCTACCCCCGACGCCCTCGAACCCGCCCTCCACCAGATCGCTCGGTCCCTCGAACACCACATCGCCCCGCACCCCGAACAGTGGCACGTCCTCCATCCCGCCTTCGTCGAACCCGCCAGCTGACCCCGACGCAGCCCCAACCCGGCTTTCTCCGATTCTTTGGTCACGCCCACCTGCCAACGCTCCCGACACGCGATAAAGTGCTTTGTTTATCGATGCCACCGCGAGAGTTTTCTTGGCCACCCCCGCCGCCCCGCCCAGCCCCGACGCCCCGCCCGTGTCGCCCGTCACTGCCGTCCCGGTCGCCCTCACCGGGGCGGGCCTCGCGACCAGCCTCGGCGTCGGCCGCGAGGTCTGCTGGCAGGCGCTGCGCCGCGGGGCCGTCGGCCTCGGGCCCCTCTCGGCCATCGAAGACCCCGGCCAGGCCGACCGCGGCGGCGGCGAAACCCCGCCGGCCCCAGCCGTCTTCCCCGACCCCGACGACCCCGGCGGGACCCGCGAATCCGCCTACCTCCGCTTCGCGATCGACCAGGCCCTCGAACACGCCGGCCTCGACCCCGGCGCCCCCGATCGCTGGCCCTACCCGCCCCACCGCTGCGGGCTGATGCTCGGCACCACGCTCCACGGCATGACCGCCGCCGGCCGCATGGTCCGCTCCGGCTCCGCCGCCCCTCTCCGCGACTTCCTCGCCCCTGCCGTCGTCGCCCGCGCCACCCGGCACCTGCCCCTCGAAGGCTTCGCCGCCACCACCTGCTCCGCCTGCTCCTCGGGCCTGGGCAGCATCCTCCTCGCCGCCACCCTCCTGCGCACCGGCCAGCTCGACCTGGTCGTCGCCGGGGGCTACGACCCGATCAGCGAGTACGCCTACGCCGGGTTCAACAGCCTCCGCCTGATCACCCCCGACCTCCCCAAACCCTTCGCCCGGGACCGCGCCGGCATGAAGGTCGCCGAGGGCTACGCGGTCCTCACCGTCGAACGCGTCCAAGACGCCGACCGGCGCGGCCACCGCCCGTTTCTTTATCTCCGCGGCGGCGGCGAGTCTGCCGACGCCCACCACCTCACTCAGCCGGCCCCCGACGGGGCCGGGGCCGCCCGCGCCATCACCCAGGCTCTCGGCCAGGCCGACCTGCCCCCCCAGCGCCTCGACCTGATCGTCGCCCACGCTACCGCCACCCCCGACAACGACCGGGCCGAGGCCGCCGCCCTGTCCGCCGCCCTGGGCCCCGAGGCGCTCGGCGACACCCCGGTCGTCGCGCTCAAGAGCCGGCTGGGCCACACCCTCGGGGCCGCCGGGGCCGCCGAGCTGATTTTCGCCGGGCTCGCCCTCCGCGACCAGACCCTCCCCACCACCGCCACCACCACCCCGGACGACCTGGACTTCGACCCGCTCTGCCTCGCCGCCGGCCCCGCCCGCCCCGCGCCCCTCCACACCGCCATCAACACCTCGCTCGGCTTCGGCGGGGCCAACACCTGCGTCCTCACCGCCGACTTCCCCCCCGACCCCACCCCCCCGGGTCTAACCCGCGACCTCCATCAAGCCTGGAT
>JBCDDZ010000068.1:0-14329 GCA_039180025.1 Planctomycetota bacterium | reverse complement strand
CGCCCCCGGAACCGCCCCCGGAACCGCCCCCGGAAGCCTTCCCGAAACCGTCCCCGGCACCGCCCGCGAAACCGTCTCCGGGGCTACCCCCGCCCCGGGTGTCCAGCCCCAGCCGCCGCCCGACCGCCCGGTCCCGCTCCCGCAGCCGATCCATCGGCAGCGCCTCGTCCCGCCGCAGTTGGATCGCCAGGTCGATCAGCGTGCTCGTGCTCGGATTCGTCAACGCGGAACGCTCCATAAGCCCCCCATGATCCGCCACCCGCCCGCGCAACGCAAAACCCGCCCCGCCGCGCTCGTCCCCCCGGGCCGCCTCGGCTCGGCCGCCCCCACCCTTCTCGGCCTCCCCACGCCCCGCCTGGGCGAGCGGCCCGCCACGCTCGCTCGACGCCGTGCCTCCCGCCGCGCCGCGTCCTGCTTATTGAACCCCCGCGTCCGCCGCGTAAAATAAGTTTGTGTTTCCCCCTGCCGCCCCTCCGCCTTCCGCCCGGCCCGCCCATCCGTATCACCTGCCCCGCCTGCCAACGCCCCCTCCGCCTCGACGCCCGGGCCGTCGGCCGCGCCGTCCGCTGCCCCGCCTGCCGCCACGTGATCCCCCCGGCCCTCACCGCCGACCCACCCGAGCCCGAAGACCGCCGGACCTACAGCCTCCGCGTCGACCCCACCCCCGCCCCCGGAAAGCAACCCACAGCAACCCCTGTCCCCGCCGCGCACCCCGCGGCGTCCTCGCTACGACGGCTTCCCGACCCGCCTCCGCCGACCGGGCCCGACCGGCCGGGTACCCCGGCGATCGACCCCCGGGTCGCCGCGTTCGCCAAGGCCCGGGCCCAGGCCGACGACGCCCGAACCGTCTCGGTCTGGTCGCGCGAAATCGTCTCGGTCTTCGGGCTCAGCCTCACCCCCGCCCGGCTCCTGCTCACCGCGCTGGTCTGCGCCGCCGTCGGCGGCTGGTACTTCACCGGCCCGCACCGCGACGCCCATGTCGGCACGCCCCAGCCCGTCTTCCTCGTCGACGTCCTGCCCAGCGTGCAGCGGCTCTCCCCCGCCGGCCCGCCCGCCGTCGGCGGCCCCGACCGCCTCTTCGTGACCCAGCCCCACCCCGGCGGCGACTACCTCCTGCTCCGCGTCCGCCTCAAACAAGGCGCGCTCAACACCCTCGGCCAAACCTCGGGCTTCCACACCACCATCCCCGCCCACGCCTTCCAACTCACCCCCGGCCACGCCCCCGGAAATAAACTCGGCTCTGGGAACACCCCCGCCCCCGCAAGCGCCGCTGCCCCCGGAAATCCGTCCACTGCGCCCGGCAACGCATCGGTCCCGCCTGCGCCGCGGCTGATCGTCGAATCGTTCGACCAGCCGATCGACCTCCAGCTCGCCGCCGCGCCCACCACGCAGTACCGCGCCCTGCTCCCGCCCGACCCGCCGTCCACGCCCGACCGGCTCGACGTCGAGACCCGCCGCGGCCTCGTCACCGGGCAGGCCGAGTACGCGCTCGGTCGTACCCGGGGCACGGTCGACTTCACCGCCTCGGCCGCATACCAATCCCAGCCCGCCGCCCAGGGGCTCTCCGCCACCGGCACGCTCATCACCCAGCACCCCGACCCCATGGGGCCGCAGGTCACCGCCCTCTACCAGGGCCCGACCCTCCGGGTCAGTTGGCCCGGCGACGCCCGCGCGCACTGGGCCGCCCCCCGCGTCGTCGAGACCTCCCGCACCTGGCCGTGGTCCCGCTACGAGCTCTCGCTGCTGTTCCCCCGGCCCCCCGCGGGCCGATACCGCCTGACGTTCGCCGGCCGCGGCCTCGCCACCGTCCGCGTCAAAACCCCGTCCACCCGCTCCGCCCCCGCCCCGTCGCCGATCGCGTCCCAACGCCCCGGCGGGCCGCAGCCGGCCTCGAAAAACAGCGGCTCGCCTCTCGCCTACTTCGACGTCCTCCGCGACGCCCGCAGCCGAGCCCAGGGCATCGTCTCGGCCAGCAATATGCGCCAGATCGGCATCGCCCTGATGCAGTACCGCGACGACCACCGCGGCGCGTTCCCCGAAAACCTCCTCCAACTCCGGCCGTACCTCGACGGCTTCGACCAGATCATGACCAACCCCCGCACCGGCGACCGCCCGGGCTTCATCTACCAACCCCCCAGCCATGCCGCCGGCGCGAGCCCCGCCAACACCCCCATCCTTTACGAGTCCTACCAGGGCCAGCGCGACCTCAACGGGGCCGTGCTCTACGGCGACGGGTCGATCCGCTGACCGCCCCCCGTCGGGTCCGGGGTCAGACCGCCACCGACACCCCCGGCCCGGTAAACACCAGCTCCGCCGTCACCGCCTCGGCCGGCAGCCCGAGCATCAGGCACAGCGCCCGGCGGTACGCCGCCAACTGCGGACGGTAGGCCGCCACCCGCCCGGCCAGCGCCTCGCCGCCCGCGTCCACCCGGTCCGACTTGAAGTCGATCAGGTGCGCCGCCGTCGCCCGTCCCTCGCCCGTCTGCTCCACCGCCACCCGGTCGAACACCCCCCGCAGCACCCGCCCGCCGTCGGGCACCACGAACCCCCGCTCCCGCCAGAGCACCTCGCGTTCGCCGAACCGCCGCGATAGCGCCGCCCGCACCGCCGGCCGCCGCAGCAACTCGCCCAGCCCGTCGGCCATTGGCATGTCTCCAACCTCATCAACATACGCCACCGTTTCGAGCGCCGCGTGGACCGCGTCGCCCCGCCGCTGCGCCGCCGACGGGGCCCGCGACAAAAGGTCGGCCACCCGCACCCGCCCGCCGCCGTGCAGCGACGACGGCGAGACCGTCGGCCGCATCCGCCGCAGCGGGTGGTCAAACACCACCCGCGTCGCCGCCTCGCCCGCCGCTTCCTCGGGCGGCGTAGCGGCTGCGACAGCGGCGGTCGCGGTGACGTCTTCGTCCGTGTCGTGGGCCATCCACGCCTCGTCGCCCCAGGCCAACGGCCCGGCGTCGGGGTCCCCCAGCGTGTCCCGCAGAATCCCCGCGAAGCACTGGCCGACCCGACGCGGCTTGCCTTCCGTGTTCACCGCGGGCTTCACCAAGAGATAGAGCCCCTGCCGGGCCCGGGTCATCGCCACGTACAGCGTGCACAGGTCTTCCTGCCGCTGCCGGGTCCGCCGCTGCCGGTACGCCTCGCCCAGCACGGGCGCGGCCGAACGGTTCGCCTCGTTCACCCCGCGGAACACGCCCTCGATCGGCCCGGTCGGATCCGGCCGATCCACCAACACATCGAACCGATTGTTAAACGCCCCATCGAGTTCGGGCAGCACCACCGCGTCGAACTCCAGCCCCTTGCTGCGGTGGATCGTCATCACCCGGATCACCGCGGGCGTGGACGCTTCGACCCGTGCGCCTTCGACGTGGTCCACGAACCGCAGCGGCCGGAGCACCGCGCCCGCGTCGCCCTGCGCCGAGGCGTCGTACCCCTCGGCGAGCGTGACGAGTTGCCCGAGTTTTTCCAGCCCCGCCGCGTCGCAGTCCCCGGCCAGCGCCCGGGTCCAGCGCGCCAGGGTCGCGGCGTAGCCGTGCTCAAGCAATTCGCGGCGGACCGCCCGTGCGACGCCCGCCGCGTCGCCCAGGGCCTGCATATTCAGCAGGGTGCCCACCGGGGAGTTGAGCGTATGGAACGCCGAGGCGGTGTCACCGGGGTGGTCCGCCATCTGGAGGGCCGAGAGCACCGCCGCAACCGCGGGGTGGTCGGAGATGGGGTTGCCCCCCTCGCCGCTGGCCGGGAGCCCCAGCCGCCGCAGTTCATAAAGCAGGCGATACACCGCGCGGTTGCTGCGGGTCAGCACCCCCATCGTCCACCCCCCGCCCCCGGAAGCGACATCCCCAGAAGCGACATCCCCGGAAGCTACATCCCCAGAAGCGACGTCCCCGTGTCCGGCCCGCTGGAACCGGTCGTAGAGCGCGGCGATCGTTTGGGCCGCATGGCGTTCGTGCGAGGTCGCCGGGGCGGCCTCGTCGGCGGCCGCGTCATCGTCGGTGCTGCCGGGGGGCGAAGCGCTCAGGCGGACGTAGCCCGGCAGGGCCGTGTGCTGCGCCGCGTGTGGCTCGAACCCCTGGGCCCACGCCGCCGCGGCCGCCCCGTCTTCGGGGTACTTGTCGGGGTTCAGGGTGTCGCAGCCCGCCACACCGCCAAACACGCGGTTGACCACGCTCAGCACCGTCGGCGACGACCGGTAGCTCTTGGCCAGCGTCCGGGTTTCGAGCAGCGGCGCGTGATACTTCACGCGGTCAAAAAGCTCGGCGCACCCGCCGCGCCAGCCGTAGATCGCCTGCTTCGTATCGCCGACGACCAGCAGGCTCCGGCTGCCGTCGCCCGTGCCGCCGATCTCGTCGACGAACGGCGAGAGCACCTGCCACTGGTCCAGGCTGGTGTCCTGAAACTCGTCGAGCAGCAGGTGCGTCACCGCCGCGTCGAGCCGGAAATAGACCTCCGCGAGCGCCGCGTCGGTGTCCACGCCCCGCCCGGCAAACGCCCCGCCCGCCAGCCGATGGGCCATGTCGCTAAACAGCATCACGCCCCGCCCGGCCCGCAGGCGTTCGTACTCCGCGGTGAACCGCTGCATCAGCTCATGGGTGGCGGCGGTCTGGCGGGCGATCCGCTCGAGCACCACGCCCCGGACGTGGCCGCACCACCGCGTCGCCACGTCGAGCCAGTCGGGCGGGATCTCCGTGCGGTCGAAGACCGTCTCGTCGGCGTAGACCTTGGCCACCACGCCCTTGGACACCAGCCCGTCCCAGTCCTGCCGCTGCGCACACGCCGCGGCGTGCTCCCAACTCTTCACCCACAGGCTCCGCGGCTTGCCCGTTCGGGTCTCGGGCATCGCGTCGCCCAGCGCCATCCAGCGCTCGACAAGGTCCGCCAACTCCCGCGCGGTGAGCAGGCCCTTGACGTGCAGCGGGGTCCACGCGGCCCGGTCCGGGGCGGCGCGGTACACCGCCGCGTGGGTGGTCACGATGTCGTCGATCGCGCGGGTCACGCTCCGGGCCGAGGCGTCGTGGTGCAGCCGACGCAACAAGGCCAAGAGCGCCCCGAACGCGGCGTCGTCGGCCGACGCGGCGTGGAGTACCGCCTCGATGGCCTCGGCCCGGAGCTGACGCGCCTCGGGGCTGTCCTCGGCGATCAGCCGGGGGTCCAACGGCAGGTCCAGCTCGAACCGGAACCCCTGCCCCAGCCGATGGAAAAAGCCGTCGATCGTCGCCACGCCCACCCGGTGCAGCTTGCGCGTCACCTCCGCCAGGAGCGCCGTCTCGTCCCCGTCGGCCAGCCGGCCGATCAGCCTCCCCAAAATCTCGCCCGCCGCCTTGCGGGTGAACGTCGTCGCGAGCACCTCGTCCACCGCCGCGCCCCGGCGCAGCAGCCCCAGGAAGTGCTCGGTGAGCTGGTACGTCTTGCCCGAGCCCGCCGACGCGCGGATCAGCCGGTGCCCCGGGTCGGGCGCCTCGGCGTGGCCGGCGGGCGCCGGGTACGCCGAGGCGTCGTCTTCGTACCGGTATTCGCTCACGCCCCGCCCCCCGCCGCACCGGGCCACGAAGCGCCGATCAGCTCGTCCCGGCCCATCGCCCCCTCCGCCGCGATCCGCGATAAACCGTGCGGGTACCGCGGCACGTCCCGCACCGGCGGCCAGAACACCCCGCCCCGCACGCCCCGCACCACCCCGTCCCGCGCCGCCCGGGCCTCGGCCCACGCCGCGTCGTCCCAGTCCGCCAGCCGCACCCCCGCGTGGTCCGGCGACTTGGGTAGGTTGAAGTACCCCACCGCCGCCCGCCCCAACTCCCTGGGCCCGACCAGCGTCCGGTACAACGGGAGCTGCAGGTCGACCCACCGCCCGCCGCGCACGTGCGTCCGCCCCGGGTCGTCGCCCGCGTCCGAGGTCTTGTAGTCCAGCAGACGGACGCCGAGCTCGGGGTGCTCGTCGACCCGGTCGATCCGCCCGGTGACGGTGAACGCCTGGCCATCCACCGACACCGACGCTTCGAGGTCTTTCTCCAACAGGTCGCGCCGGATCCGCCAGCCCTGCCGCGCCACCGCCGCCTGCCGGTCCGCGAAGACCGCCAAGCGTTCGCGGAGCTGCTCGACCTGGACCCGCACCGCGGGGCGCGGCCGGCCGCCAAACTTCGACCGCCCCGCCGTGCTCAACGTGTCGCTCAGAAACGTCTCGATCACGCCGGGCTCGGTGGCGTCGGCGGCATCGGATCGGCCGAACGCTTCGAGCACTTCGTGGGCCAGGCTCCCGTACGCCAGCGCGTCCATCTCCACCGCCCGGTCGTCCAGCGACCCGAGCTTGAGCACATGCTTCAGGTAAAACCGGTAAGGGCACGCCAGGTAGTCGCGGAACGCGGTGACCCGCAGCCGGTCGATCGCCGGGCCGTCCAGCAGCGGCCGGGGGATCAGGAACCGGTTCTCGCCGCCCGCGACCGCCGCCGCTGGGGTCGTGGATCTCGCCGGGGCTCCGGATCCCTCGCCGTCCGCGGCATAAAACGCTTTGACCCGCGCGACCCGCAGCGCATCGTCCCCCGCCAGCAGCAGCCGGCTGGGCGCCCGCGGGTCCCCCTCCGCCGACCGCCGACACGCCAACACCACCCCGGAAGTTGCCCCCCCGGAATCGGATTCCGCAAAACTCATGTCCCCGGGAGTCGTTTCTTCGGTCACCGCCGACTCAGGCGCGGTTAAATCCGGCGCGGCCTTGCCGAGTCCGTCGGAGCGGGGCTCCACGCCGCGCCCCGCTCGGCTGCGCAGCACGATGTTCATCAAGAGCACGTCCCGGCCCAGCCGCTGCGCATCGTCGGGCAGCCCCAGCGTCCGCCGCAATCCGTCGGGTAAAAATGCGTCCCCGCCCCGCGACTCGGGCAGACTCCCCTCGTTCACGTCGGTGAGCACCACGTGGGCCGCGTCGTCCCAGGCCACGTCCAAAAACCCCATCAGCTCCACCGCCGGCGTCCCGCCCCGCTCGGGCACCCGGCCGCCCGCCCACCGCCCGGCGCACAGCGACACCGCCTGGGCAAACGTCACGCTCGGCGTCGTAACCGCCGCCGCGTCCAGCCCGCCTACCGCGTCGAACACCGCCGCCAACTGGCCCACCGCGTCGATCAGGGCGTGGTCTTGTTCGGGGTCGAGCGGCCGATCGCCGAGCACCCGCCGCAAGACCTCCGCCATCGGTTCGATCCACTGCGGCCACGGCCTGACCCGCCCCGCGTCCGCCGGGAGCAGCGCGTCCACCCGCTGCTGCAACGCCCCGAGAAACGCCCGCTCCCCCGCCTCCCCCCGGACCTTCCCTCGGATCTCTCCCCAGCCCACCCCGTGGCCCGTCGCCGGCTCGTCGGGGGCCATCGCAGGCACCTGCGTTTGCAGGTAGCGCGTCGCGTACGCATCAAGCCGAGACAGCCAGGGCTCGTCCGCGCCCAGCACGGGCGCCATCAGCGGGTGGCGCACCAGCGTCGCCAGGTCCGCCAGCCGCCGACCCGCGGCGTACCGCCCCAATGTCTCGAGCAGCACCGCCGGTGCCGACCGGCTCAGCGGCCGCCCCGCCGCGGGCCGGGCCGGCACCCCCGCCGACTCGATCGCCCGCCGCAGCGGGCCGGCCTGCGTCTCGTCGCCCATCCCCACGCTCACCGCCTCGGCCGGCGTCCCCGCCGGCAACGCGGCCAGCACCCGCACCAGCGCCGCGCCCTGATCCTCAGGCCGATCGACCAGCCGCAGGTCGTCCACCGCCACCGCCTGCTCACGCCAGTACCCGTCGATCAGCCCGCCGAGCGCATCGAACCCCGCGGCGTGGTCCCGCGGGGCCGGGACCAGCGCGGTCAGCGGCGACACCTGGGCCAGGATCGCCGAGACCTGCGGCGACAGATCGACCAGCCCCACCAGCACCACCGGCCCGTCGAACCCGCAGCGGCGCTCGGCCGCGGCCCGCTGCCGCGCCCGGTCGCGGTCCGGCCGGCCCAGCGTGTCGAGGTACCCCGCTTCCAGCCGGCCCAGCGCCCGCCAGCGTGCCTCACTCAATCCCAGATCCACCCCCGCCGCCGCGCAGCGCCCGACCACCTCGTCCGGGGCCAGCCCCCCCGCCGCCAGCTCCCGGCGGACCGCGGCCAATTGCTCGGCCAGGCGTACCCACCCCACCACGTCGGTTTCGGCCGGCGGGTGCGGGACCACCTCGCCGAGTACCGCGGGGTCGGCCGAGCGCAGCGCCCGGGCCCGCGCGAGGACCGACCCCAGCTCGTCGGCCATGCCCGGGTCCGCGTCGTACAGCCGCTCGGGCAGCGTCCCGACCGTGACCACCTCCGGCGGGACCCAGGGGCCCTCCAGCCGGTCGGCCAGAAGCTCGACCAGCCGGCGGCCGGCCCGGGCGGTGGGAACCGCCACCAGGACGCCGCCCATCTCCGGGCCCAGGCGGTCGATCAGCCACGCCGCCGCCGCCGGCAGCACCGCCCGATCCCACCCGAGAAACACCCGTTCACAAGCCATCGGTCCCAGCCTCTATCCATCGGCCGCCCGGGTCAAGTCCACCGCGCATCGGCCGCGGCTTCATGGCGGCGGCGGCTCGAGCGGGGGGCCGTCGTCGGCCGGCGGAGATGGAGGTCGGCCTGTAGGAGCCCGGGGCGGCATTCAGATGCCGCCGCCTGGGGGCCGTGCCGGAGGCTTGGCGACTGGAGAACCCGGAGGCGAGCCCCTACCCTACCGCCATGAGCAATCTCGAAGACCGTATTGCACAGTGGGAACGGATGGCCGCGGAGGCCCCGGACGACATGGCTTTTTTCAGTCTGGGCAACGCCTATAAAGAGGCCGAGCGCTGGGACGACGCCGCGAAAGCCTACGGCCAGGCGATCGGGCTCAACCAGGGCATGAGCCGGGCGTACCAGTTCCTGGGCGAGTCGCTGATCAAGGGCGACCGCGCGGACGACGCCCGGCCGATGCTGATCAAGGGGTACAAGGCCGCCGCGGAGCGCGGCGACGAGATGCCCAAGCGCTCGATCGCGGAGATGCTCAAACGCCTGGGCGAAGCGCTGCCCGACGTGGAAGACTACGCGGCGAAGAAGGCGGCGGTCGAAGCCTCGGGCAGCGGCAAGATGGTGCTGGACCGGCGGGCGGGTCAGCCCCAGCCGCGGCTCGCCGACCCGCCGATGCGGGGGCCGCTGGGCCAGTTCATCTACGACCACTTCGGGCAGATCACCTGGAACCAGTGGATCGGCCAGGGCACGAAGGTCATCAACGAATTGCGGCTGGACTTCTCCAACCTCGCCCACCAGGACCTCTACGAGCAGCACATGCTCGAATGGCTCCAGGTCACGCGCGAAGAGGTCGACGAATACGCCCAGGCCCACGCCGAGTCCTGAGCCCGGGGCGGGCAAGCGGGGGGAGAGCGGGCGGTTGCGTTTGTTTGTGACGCCGTCTATGCGCGGCGGCTGAATCCGCGTGTGCCGGGGCGGCTGGTTGATCGCGGGATCGGTGTGGCGGGGCCGGTTATTGATCGCCGTCGGGGGAAAAGAGCGCCCCGTCGCGTTCGACGACCGTGCCATCGGCGACCAGGTCGGCGAGTTCGCGTTCGAGGACTTCGCGGAGGTTGGTGCGGGTGGCGGCGAAGCCGAGCAGACGGGAGACCTCGATCACCGCGTCTTCGGGCGAGACGCCGATCGCGACGCGGACGACTTCGCCCAGCGCGAAACGCAGCTCAGCGGGGGGCAGGTTTTCGGGCCTGCGCAGGCCGGTGGACGCCACGTCGGCGCGGCTGCGGACCACGGCGATCGGCTCGGCGTCCGGCCGGCGGTAGAACCCGTCGTCCGCCACGAGTTTGCCCGCGTGGACCGCGTCTTCGAGGGCCGACTCGAGCAACTCGCTGAGTTTCGCGGTCAGGCGGTCGGCCTTGTACAAGTCGGCGGCACGGCGGACCACCTCGTCGCCGTGGACCGGGCCCTCGGCGTCGATGATCTGCGTCACCAGCGCCATCCGCTGGAAGACGTCGAGGTCGTCGAGGTCCTTGCGGGGGATCTTCTTAAGGTCGGCTTCGGCGTAGGGGGCGGTGGGGATGCCGGCGAAGCGGTCGGTGTCGGCGGCGACGCCCCGGTCGTCACGCTCCAGGACGACGGCCCGCTTGGGGCCGGCGGGCGCGGCGGCGGGGGCCGGGGTGCGGGCGGCCTCGATGGCGGCCAGGACCTTGTCCAGCTCGGCCTGGGGGCGGTTGAACCAGTCGGTGCTCCAGACGCGGTGGATCGTCCAGCCCTGCATCTCGAGGACGGCCTGACGGGCGCGGTCGCGCTCGCGGGCGGACCGGGCGCTGTGGTAGCTCGCGCCGTCGCATTCGATGCCCAGGAGGAATCGGCCGGGGTTCTCGGGGTCGACCACGCCCAGGTCGACGTAGAACCCCGCGGCGCCGACCTGGGGCACGACCTCGAAGCCGTGCTCGGCGAGTTCGCGGGCGACCTGTTCTTCGAATGGGGAGTCGAAGCCGCGATCGGTGACGCGATCCTGGGGGAAGATCCCGTGCTCGGCGTAGTGGAGGAAGGCTTTGAAGGCGAGCGGGCCGCGCTGGTTGACGCGGCGGGGGTCGATGTCGGCGGAGGTCAGCGACGAGAAGACCACGCATCGCCGTTTGGCGCGGGTGATCAGGACGTTGAGCCGGCGCTCGCCGCCCTCGTTGGAGAGGGGCCCGAAGTTCATCAGCAGCTTGCCGTGCTCGTCCTTGCCGTAGCCCACGGAGATGAAGATGACATCGCGTTCGTCGCCCTGGATATTTTCGAGGTTTTTGACGAAGAACGGCTCGGGGCCGGCCTCGTCGAAGAAGGTGTCGGCCGAGGGGTCTTCGCGGCGCAGCAGCTCGAGGTGGTCGATGATGGCGTCGCGCTGGGCGACGCTGAACGTGCCGACGCCAAGGGTGAGGCCCGGGGATTCGGCGGCGTGACGCATGACGGCCTGGGCGACGGTGCGGGCCTCCTCCTGGTGGGTGCGCGAGCCGCTGCGGTCGTAGTGGCCCTGGGTGATGGGGTGGAAGACCAGGCCCAGGCCCGAGCCGTCGCGGTCGGGGCTGGGGATGATGAAGAGGTTGCTGTCGTAGAACTCGCGGTTGGACACGGCGATGAGCGAGGGGTGTCGGCTGCGGTAGTGCCAGCGGAGCATGGTGCGGGGCATCGCCCGGGACTTGCAGAGGTCGAGGATGGACTCGAGGTCGCCGGTGCGGAGCGCGGCGTCGTCTTCGGGGTCGTCGTCGTCGCGGCTGAGCGAGTCGAAGAACGCGGTGGGCGGGAGCTGCTTGTCGTCGCCGACGACGACGGCCTGGCGGCCGCGGACGATCGCGCCCAGCGCATCGACGGGCCGGACCTGGGAGGCCTCGTCCATGAGGACCAGGTCGAAGCTCAGGCCGCCGGGCTCGAGGTACTGGGCGACGGACATGGGGCTCATCATGAAGACGGGCTTGATGCCCTGGACCGCGAGGCCGGCGCGGCGGAGGAGCTGGCGGATCGGGAGGTGGCCGCGTTTGCGGTTGAATTCGCCGAGGAGCACGCCCATCTGGCCGGCGGCCATGCGGCCCTTGGGCATGCCTTCGTGGTGGGCGGCGGCGACCTCGCGGCGGGCGAGCGCGAGGCGGGCCCGGTCGAGCTCACGGAACTGTTCGACGACATCGTCGTGGCGGTCGCCGTCGAAGCGGGCGAGGGCGGGGGACCGGCGGTAGGCCTCGCGGAGCAGAGCCTCGTGGTAGGCCATCTCGAAGGCGGCCTCGGCGTGGGCGAGGTCGGGGGCGGAGCCGTCGAGGGCGTCGGCGAGCTGACGGAGGCCGCGGTCCTGCGCGTCGTAGAGGGCGGCGCGGAGGTTGATCCAGCGGGACAGGCCGTCGGGCGCTTGGGCCCAGGCTTCGACGCGCTGGACGGCGGGGCCCAGCGGCAGGTCGATCGGCTCGGCGGCGTCGAACGCCTCGCGGTAGTCGAGTTCGAGCACGGCGGCGAGCGCGTCGAACGCCCGGGCGGCGGAGGTGGCGGAGGACTCGGCGGCGGCGGCGAGGTCGGGGAGCGCGGCGCGGGCGTCTTCGGGGAGCGCGGCGACGAGTTCGCGGCAGCGTTTGGCGTCGCCGTGGGTGTCGTTGCGGCGGTTCCAGCCGTGGATCCTGCTCAGGAGTTCGGGGTCGGAGGCCTCGCCGCGCCAGTGGTGGCCGAAAGCGTAGCGGCCCAGGGCGTCGCTGCGTTCGAAGAGCCGGAGGGCTTCCTGGGCTTCGAGGATCTGATCGATCAGGGCGAGGCGGTCGTCGAGGGCTTTGGGGGGCGGGCCGACGAGGGCGGCGGCGAGCTGCCGCTGCGCGGATTTGTAGGGCCGGCTGAGCCAGCGGAGCCAGGACCGGCCGTGGGCGGCGAGGTCGAGCCGGGCCTGGCCGAGGTCGGCGGACCAGGCGGCGGGGCTGACCCGGTCGGCGAGGGACCGGCGGAGGGCGGCGAGGGCGAGGGCGCGTTCGATCAGTTCGGTGAGGGCCGAGGTTTGCTGGGCCCAGGCGTCGTGGGTGATCGCGTCGGGGTCTAGCGGCGGGGCGTCGGCGAGGCGGCGGGCGCGGTGGGCCAGCTCGGCGGCGAGCCGGGGCGTGGCGCGGCGGTCGTCGCGGAGGGCTTCGGCCAGGGCGCGGGTGTGATCGTCGGCGGTGCGGAGGGCGGCGAGGGCGGCGGGGAGTTTTTCGAGGAGGCGTTCGAGGTCCATCGGGAGGATGGCGGGGAGGCCGCAGCCGCGCCAGGGGTGGCGGGCGGGCGGGCCCTGGAGCTCGATCTGTTCGAGGAGTTGCCGCAGGGCGCGGCGGGCGTCGTCGGCGTCGGTGGGGGTCCAGGCCAGGGGGTCGTCGAGGGCGAAGTCGGCGGGGGCGGTGCCGGCGGCGCGGCGTTCGACCAGCCGGCCGATGGCCTGGTAGGGCGTGACGCCCGAGGCGGCGATGGGGGTGTGGAGTTCGCGGGCGTGGCGGTTGAGGGTGTCGCGGGCGGCGGTGAGTTTGTCGAAGTAGCCGTCGGGGGTTTTGGGCTTGACGTTGCCCAGGGCGAGGGTGTGTTCGAGGTCGTCGAGGACGGCGCGTTTCTTGGCCTTGTGGGAGTGGAGTTCGAGGCAGAGGTCGCCGAGCCCGACGTTGGTCAGGCGGCGTTTGACGACTTCGAGGGCGGCCATCTTTTCGGCGGCGAAGAGGACGGTCTTGCCTTCCTGGACCGCGGCGGCGATGAGGTTGGCGATGGTCTGGGACTTGCCGGTGCCCGGGGGGCCCTGGATGACGAGGTTGCGGCCCTGGCGGACGGCTTCGACGGCGGTGGCCTGCGAGGTGTCGGCGGGGACGACGTGGACCATGGCCTGGGGGGGGATCGCGTCGTCGAGGCTGGCGCCCGGGTCGATGACCGGCGGCTCGTCGGGGAAGCCTTCATCGCCCAGAAGCCGGGTCAGCAGCGGGTGGTCGGCCAGCGGCTGGGGGGCGCCCACCCAGGCGGCGGCGTCGAGGTCGCGGTACATCAGGAACTTGGCGAACGAGAAGAACGACAGGACCACGTCGTGGTCCAGGACTTCCCAGCGTTTCAGGTCGGCCACGGCCGAGCGGACGTCGGCGAAGTACGCGGCGGGGGTGAACGCGTCGTCGAGTTCGGGCAGGTCGGGGAGGTCGACGTTGAACTCGGCGCGGAGCTTGGCCTGGAGCGAGAGGTTGGTGGTGAGTTCGCCTTCGTCGTAGCGGAGGGCGAAGCGGGTGCGGGCGTTTTTACGTTCCAGGGTGGCGGGGATGAGCAGGAGCGGGGCGTAGCGGGGGTGGTCGGAGGCGTCGTCCTCGTACCACTTCAGGAAACCCAAGGCGAGGTAGAGGGTGTTGACGCCCTGCTCGAGCTGCGAGGAGCGGGCGTCGTAGAACATCCGTAGCAGCCGCTTCTGGAGGTCGTCGGCGGGGAGGGTGGTCTGGAGCTTGCGGTCGGTGACGTGCGCGGGCAGGGGGACGTCTTCGGGAGCGGGGTGGTCTTGGGGAGCGGCGGCGGTCGATTCGCTCGGAGAAGGATCGGGGGCAGACTCGGCGTCTACATCGGTATCGGCGTCGGCCTTGGTGTCGGCGTGGACATCAGCATCGGTGTCTACGTCGGCTTCGGTGTCTACGTCGGCATTGGTGTCGGCGTTTACGTTGGCGTCGGCTTCGGCGGAGCCGTGGCGGTGGAAGAGGGCCGCGGCGGAGTCCGCTTCGACCGCGGGGGGCGGGTCGGCGGCGGCGGGTGCCGAATCTTCGGACGCTTCCGAAGCAGACGAGGATCGTGTAGCTTCCGGGGTTTCCGGGGTTTCCGGGGTTTCCGGGGTTTCCGGGGTTTCCGGGGTTTCCGGGGTTTCCGGGGTTTCCGGG
>JBCDDZ010000067.1:0-14946 GCA_039180025.1 Planctomycetota bacterium | reverse complement strand
GCCCCGCTGAACCCTACCCCCCCCCCGAGCACCTAAGTCGCCACCAGCAGCGCCGCCATCCCGACCCCGATCTGCATCACCCCCCGTTGCCGCAGCGCATACCCGTACCCCGCCGCGCCCAGCCACCACGCCCCCAGCAGCGGCAGCGACTCCCATAGGATCAGCACCAGCCCCGCCAGCGACCCCATCGACCCCGCCGCCCCCTCCCGACCCTGTACGGCCGGCAAAAACCCGCCCTGATGCACCACCCAGACGCACGCCGCCAGCAGCCCCGCCCCTACCACCGCCGCGCCCCGTTGGCCGGCCACGTCCTTTCCCGCGCCGCCGCCGCCGCTCATCCGCCGCCCCGCTCGCCCGGCCCGTCGTCCGTCGACGGCTCCCCCGAACCCGAACCCAGCCCCGCCGAGCCCGGCAAATCTTCCAGGTCAAACAGCCGCCGCAGCGCCGCCGCGTAAAACCCCCGTGGAGCCTCCGTATCCGCCCCGTCCAGCCGGCTCAGCGGCAGGTGCAACACCTTGTTAATCAACCGGTGCGTGTGCTCGTCCAGCAGCGACTCGAGCTTCCCGTACGCCCCGGCCCGGTGCAGCGCCTCGAGCTTCCGCTGGGTCCGCTCCCGCTCGGCCTCCCCGATCGCCAGCAGCTTGCCCCTTAGCTGACGCACCAGCACGCCCAAATCCTGGTGCTGCGCCGCGCCCAGGCAGCGCTCCGCCGCCTCGCGCACCAGAGCCTCGCAGCGCTCGATCTTCTCCCTACGTTCGGGCACCTCCGCCAACGCCGCGTTGAGGTCGTCGAGGTTGTAGAGGTACACGTTGGGCAGCGCCCCCACCGCCGGCTCGATATCCCGCGGCACCGCCAGGTCGATCAGAAACACCGGCCGGTTCCGCCGACGTTTCAAGAGCGGCTTGAACCGCGCCGCCGTCACCACCGGCTCGCTCGCCCCGGTCCCCGACAACACCACGTCCGCCTCCACCAGCACCTCGTCCAGCTCCGCCCACGCCCGCGCCCCCCCTCGGAACACTCCCTCGCCAGATGCCCCCGCCGCCCCCGCGTCGTCCAGCCGCAGCCCCAAGCCCTGCGCCAACACCTCGCCCGCCGCCGCGGTCCGGTTCACCACCCACGTCCGGCCCGGCCGCTTCTCCAGCATCCGCCGCAGCGTCGCCTTCGTAATCTCCCCCGCCCCCAGCCCCGCCACGGTCTTGTCCCCGAACGATTCGAACAGGTTCCCCGCGAACTCCACCGCCATCGAGCTCACCGACTGCCGCAGCCCGTCCACCCCGCTCTCCACGTGCGCTTTACGCGTCTCCCGCAGCGCCCGCTGAAACACCCGGTGCAGCGCCGGGCCTGCCGCCCCCGCCGACTGCGCCGTCTCGTACGCCCGCCGCACCTGCCCGAGCACCTGCGACTCGCCCACCGCCATCGCGTCCAGCCCCGCCGTCACCCGAAACAGATGGTGCACCGCCGGGCCCTGCTCCCGACACACCGACGCCGCGGTGATCGTTTCGAGCGCCGCCCCGGTCTGCTCCGCCAGGAACCCCCGCATCGCCTCGACGCTCGGCTCCGCGTCTGTCGGCCGGGCCACGTACAGCTCGGTCCGGTTGCACGTCGACAGCAGCACACACTCGGCCGGCGCGGGGAACGCCTCCCTAAACGCCCCCATCACCGCGGCCAACCGCTCCCTGCCCACCGCGATCGACTCGCGCAGCGCCACCGGCGCGGTCCGGTGATTCAGGCTCAGCACCAGCACCCGCACTACGCCGCCCCCCCCCCCGCGGTCACGATCCCGTACACCCCCCACAGCAGCACCAGCCCCGTGATCGCCAGCCACGCCGCCCGCCGGCCACGGAACACCGTCGCCACCCGCACGTTCATCACCACCGCGTACAACCCCCACGCCGCGAACGCCAGCACCACCTTCGGCGACGTCCACCACCCCGGCCCCAGCCGCTCGCCCTCCTCCACCAGCACCACCACCCCCGAGACCAGCCCCACCGTCAACAGCGCAAACCCCAGCGTCGACGCCTGCACGATGACCTGCTCGAGCGCCTCTAGGCTCGCCAACCGCATCAGCCCCCCCGGGTTCCGCTTCAGCTTCAGCCGACGCGCCACCACCAGGTACATCACCCCCGCCACCGCCGCCACCGTGCAGCCCAGCGTCCCCACGTACACCCCCATCAAGTGCACCCCCCGCCACACCGGGTGCAGCGTCTCCATATTGAACGGCCGGTACGTCCACGCCGACGCGCAAACCGCCCACGCCAAAATCACCGTCAACAGCGGCAGGTAAAACGCCGACAGCCCGCCCAGCCTCGGCCGCCGGTGCACGTACAGCCCCACCGCCGCCAGCATCGACGCGATCAGCAGCAGCCCGTCCACGTGCGCCCGCAGCGGGTTCCACCCCGACCCCGACGCCCACCACCGCTGCGCCAACAGCCCCGCCGAACCCACCGCCACGACCGCCACCAGCACATTCAGCGCCCGCTTGCTCGGCCGCTCCTGCGTCCCCTCCTGCCCCCCCGTCGCCCGCAGCATCGTCGCCCGCAGCCGGATCACCGCCACCACCGACGCCGCCGCCGACACGCCGGTCAGCCCCATCAGTCCCAGGTTGGTCAAAGTCGGGCTCATCCGTTGCGTCCGGTCCTCTCTCTTCCGCGTCCCGCGGTGTCCACGCCCGCGGCGCCTACCTGTCGGCCCCGTCCGCCGCCTCTCCCGCAGCGACCCGGCGTAAATGCTCCCGCAGCGCGGCCTCACCCTGCTCCGCTAACACGCGCCGCGCCGCGGCATCGGTCAGCCGACGCAGCCGATCCGTCCGCGTCGCCGCGTCCAGCGGCAAACCCCGGATCTTAGCACGCCACCGCCGGGCCTCGCCCAAGAGCGCCGCCCACCCCGGATCCAGCCCGGCCATCAGCTCCGCCCGGACCGCCTTCCCCGCCCCCGCCGACACCCCGCCGGTATCCACCGCCACCGTCATCGGCCCCCGCCGCTCGTGCCCCATCACCGTCAGATCGCCCCGCCCCGCGTCGTCTGCCCTGTTCACTAGCGCCCCCGCCCCCGCCGCGTCCGCCCCCACCGCCGTATTCACCGCCGGGTCGTCCGTCGCCGCCACCACCAGGAACGCCCCGTCCAGATCGCCCGCCGCGTACCCCCGCTCGACCCGCTCGATCATCAGCCCGTCGAGCGCCGCGACCATCGCCGGGGCCACCACCACCACCTCCGCCCCGCACCCCACCAGCACCGCCGCCCGCCGCGCCGCCGTCGCCCCCCCCCCGACGACCACACACCGCCGCCCGGCCAGCTTCAGCATCACCGGCAGCCCCGCCGCCCCGCCGTCATCGACCGCGTCACTCATCCCCCTAGTGTAGAGCCCCCCGCCGCCCGTGCCGCGGCTCCGACCCTCCACCCCGCCCTATAAACACAACGCCCCCCGCATCGCTGCGGGGGGCGTCGCCTTCGCAAAAAATCACATCCAAACCCGGAGTTTGACTAACCCGCCACCATGTTCGGATCGACCTTGAACTTGCCCACCAATTCCTGAAGCCGCTCGGCCTGGACCGAGAGCTGCTGGGCCGCGATCGCCGCCTGGTCCGTGCCGTCCTTGGACTGCTGCGTCACCGCGGCGATCTGTTCCACGTTCCGGGCGACCTCTTCGCTCGTCGCCGACTGCTCTTCGGTCGCCGCCGCGATCGACTCGATCATCGCGGCCACCGCCTGGGCGTTGTCGACGATCTGGTTCAGGCTCGTCCCCGCGTCACCCGCCCGCACCACCCCCGCTTCGACCTGGCGGGTCCCCTGCTCCATCCGCTCGACCGCGCAGACCGTCTCGGCCTGGATCGACTGGATCGACCCGCTGATCTCCTGCGTCGCCTGCGTCGTCCGGTCGGCAAGCTTGCGCACCTCGTCGGCGACCACCGCGAAGCCCCGGCCGTGCTCCCCGGCCCGGGCCGCTTCGATCGCCGCATTGAGCGCCAAAAGGTTCGTCTGGTCCGCGATATCGTTGATCACCGCGATGATCTCGCCGATCTCCTGGCCCCGCGTACCGAGCCCCTGCACGCTCTGCGACGACGCTTCGACCGCCGCACTGATCGCGTTCATCTCGCGGATCGTCTCTTCGACAATCCGCCCGCCCTGCGTGGCGGCCTCGCCGGACTGCTCGGCGTTGCGCGAGGCGTCCGCGGACTTGCGTGCCACCTCGATCACCGACGCCGACATCTCTTCGACCGCCGCGCTGATCTGCGTGACCTGCGCAGACTGCTCGCCCATCCCCACGCTGATCTCTTCGCTGCTGGCCGCGATCTGCGTGGCCGCCGACGCCACCTCGTGCGTCGAACCCGACACCACCGCCATCACGTCGTGAATCCGCTGCACGAAGACGTTGAACCACTCGCCGAGTTGGCCCAGCTCGTCCCGGGAACGCACCTCGATCCGCTGCGTCAAGTCGCCCTCGCCCTCGGCGATGTCGCGGACCCGTTCGATCAGCCGCTTCACCGGCCGGCCGAACATCAGCGACAGCAACAGCACGAACAACACCCCCGCCCCGGCGATCATCGGCACCGTCCAGATCAGTCCCGTCTGCACGAACGACGCCACCTGCGCCTCGACCGGGGCCATCGGCATCGCCACGTGATAAGCCCCGTGCACATAGTTGTCCGGCCAGTTTTCCATCGGGAAGCCAAGGATGTCCTTCCCGTCGCCCGTCGGGCTCGTCGCCGGGTCCCCGTGACAGGTCATACACCCCGCGGCGTCGGTCACCCGGATCGCCCGCATGTAGTGCAGCTTCGCCCCTTCGGGGTCGTCCCGGTCCACCCGGCTGATCGTGTCGCCCGCGCCGGCCTTGGCCTGCGCCGTCAGGTCCTCCAGCAGCTCCCGGCTGAACGCGCTGTCCGGCTCGTTCTCGGGGTTGCGGGTCTCGAACGCCGAGATCCTGAAGTCGATCGATTCACGCTCCGCCGCCTCCGCCGCCGATCTCCACCCGACCACCACCGGCACGGTGTTGAAAATCTTTGCTTCTTTGTAAGACCGCCCCTCGGCCTGGACCTGCCGCAGGTCTTCGAGCAGCCCTTCCCGGTCGAACGCGCCGATGCCGTAGAGCTGCTTCGCGGCATAGTCTTTCGCCGCATCTGCCGCCGCCGTGAACGCCGCCGCTTCGTCGACCATCGCCCTCTCGGCCGACGCCCGGAACCCGTTGACAAACACCACGTAGTTCACCGCCACCACCCCCAGCAGGACCACCAGGCCCAACACGATGATCCGGGTAGCTAATCCCCACGACTTCACTTTATTCAACAAACGCATCGGCGTAACTCCTGACGCAACAGCACAGACGGAATCGAAGGGACCCTACCTCGCGACATCGGGCCGATGGACGCCCCGGTTGATACTCGCCCGGCCCGGCGGGATACCCCGCGCCCCCGCTTCTGACCCCCACCCAGACGTTTTGGACGGTTATGCCGAGACGCTTTTTCCCTATCCCGATCGACGCGGCGAAAATAATCGGACGACCCGATAAAAAAAAACGTTTTGCGGACTTATCCTCTGGCAAAAAGCACACAAAATTTTTTACCTCTACGCGGCAACCACGCACCATAGAGCACCACCCTTAGACGATTGGATCCCACCCGGCTCGACCCGCCCTCGCCCCTGGCCCAATGACCCCCCCCGCCGCTTTCCGGGCCGTTGCCCCTCCGCACGGCCGGGGGCTTAAGATGAGCGGATGGCCGACCTCTGGGAAGACCGCCGCGTCGTCAATCGCCGGGCCGCCGAGCCCCTGGCGGTCCGCATGCGACCGGCCGACCTCGACGAGTTCGCCGGCCAGCCACACTTCCTGGGCCCGGGCAAGCTCCTGCGCCGCATGCTCGAGGCCGACCGGCTCACCTCCGTACTCTTCTACGGCCCGCCGGGCACGGGCAAGACCACCCTCGCCGAGCTTATCGCCAAGCACACCCAGGCCCACTTCGACCGCGGCAACGCCGCCGTGGTCGGCGTCAAAGACGTCCGTCACGTCCTCGACGGCGCGAAACGCCGGCTCGAAAACGACGGCCGACGCACCCTCTTTTTCCTCGACGAGATCCACCGCTTCAACAAAGCCCAACAGGACGTCCTGCTCGGCGATGTCGAACGCGGCATCGTCACCCTCATCGGCGCGACCACCGAGAACCCCTACTTCACCGTCAACAACGCCCTGGTCAGCCGATCGCAGGTCTTCCAGTTCGAGCCGCTGACCGAAGACGATATCCTCGGCGTCCTCCGCCGCGCGATCGCCGACCCCCAGCGCGGCTACGGCCAACTCGACCTCGCGGTCGACGAAAACGCCCTGACGCACTGGGCCATTGCCTGCGACGGCGACGCCCGGCGGGCCCTCACCGCGCTGGAGATCGCGGTGCTCTCCGAACGCCGCGACGACCACGCCCAAGTCCGCATCGACCTGGCCACCGCCGAGGCGTCGATCCAGCAGAAATCCATCAACTACGACCGCGACGGCGACGAGCACTACGACGCCATCTCCGCGTTCATCAAATCGGTCCGCGGCTCCGACCCCGACGCCGCGATCTACTGGCTCGCCCGCATGCTCGTCGCCGGCGAGGACCCCCTCTTTATCGCCCGGCGGATCGCGATCCTCGCCTCGGAAGACATCGGCAACGCCGACCCCCGCGGCATCACCGTCGCCGCCGCGGCCTACGACATCACCCACCGCATCGGCCTGCCCGAATGCCGGATCACCCTCGCGCAGGCCACCATCTACCTCGCCACCGCCCCGAAATCCAACGCCTCCTACGCCGCGATCAACGCCGCCATGCAGGACGTCAAGCTCCAACGCACCGTCCCGGTCCCCAAAAAGCTCCGCTCGGCCCCCAACCGCAAGGACGGCCGCTACGCCTACGCCCACGCCAGCGACACCGGGTTCGTCGACCAGGACTATCTGGGCGTCGATAAAACCTACTACACCCCCACCGGCCGCGGCTACGAGCAGCGCATCGCCGAGTTCCTCCAGTGGATCGACGGCCAGCGCGCCGACCCCCGCCAACCGAAACAACCGGTCGAGCAAAACCCCTAACCCGCCCCCCGCCACTCGCCTCGGCTCTGCGGTTCGAATCTTACCCACCGCCCACATAAATTCCGCCGCGGCCGTGTGGCCCCGACCGGCCCCCGCTCCCCCGGAATCACTCCCCCGAAATCGCTCCCCCGAAATCGCTTCTCTAGAACCGCTGCCGCAGAATCGCCCCCCGAAACCTCGGCTTGAAAGAGCCGCCGGACTCCCCCGACGGATTCGCTTAAAATACCCGCCACGGAAGGCCCCTTTATGCAATCTCAATCTCCCCGGACCGGTATGTCTCGCCGCAACATGACCTCGCGCCGCAAGGGCGTGGGCCGGCTGCCCAAAGTGCTCGCCCTGGTCGGCTGCGTAGTGCTCCTGGTGTTTTTCTTCTGGAAAGACGACAGCCCCTCGGCTTCGGGAACCTCGGACGGGGCTTCGGGTAACGCGGGGCAGCACGCCGCGGGGCGGGCCGACACGCCGCCCGAGAGCCTCGCCTCGACCGACCTGCCCGGGCTGCGCGGGCCGGTGGCGCAAAAACCCCCCGCCGTCATCGACCCGCCCGCCAGCGGCTCCGACGCGGCCGAACCCACCCCGCCCACGGCCGCCCCGGCCAGCCTGCCGACCCCGCCCGCGCCCCCCGAGGCCGACCCCGGCGTCGCCCAGGCGGTACGCGACCTGACCGAATCTCTGCCCTCGCCCCAGCGGTTCTCGTCGAGCGCCGACGCCGCGACGCTCTACAACCGCGGCGACCGCCTGATCGCCGACGGCGACCCTATCGCCGGCCGCGCGATCCTCTCCCGCCTGCTCTTCGCGGACAACCTCCAACTCTCCGCCCAAGACGCCGACGCCGTCCGCGCCCGCCTCGACGAGGTCAACCGCCGGCTGTTCTGGTCCCCCGAAATCATCCTCGGCGACACCGTCACCAAGCCCTACCCCGTGGACGGCCAGTTCCTCTCCCGGATCGGTGTCAAGCACCGCGTGCCCTACCAACTCCTCGAAACCGTCAACAACCTCTCGGCCCGCAACCTCCGCGGCGACCAGACCGTCAAAGTCGTTCAGGGCCCGCTCCACGCCCGGGTGACCAAGCACCGCTTCGTCATGGACGTGTACGCCCTCGACCCCGAAGGCATGCCCGTCTACCTCAAATCATTCCCCGTCGGCCTCGGCGAAAACACGCCGGCCGGCAACTGGCAGGTCACCAAAGCCAGCAAGGTCCAGAACCCCTCCTGGCGCGACGAGCTCAACGGCGAGTTCTTCGCCGCCGACAACCCCGAGAACCCCGTCGGCGAATACTGGATCGCCATCCACGGCCTGGACGACGCCAACCGCGGCAAACGCGGCTTCGGGATCCACGGCACGATCGAACCCGAATCCATCGGCACCAACGCCAGCCGCGGCTGCGTCCGCCTCGCCGACGACGACATCGCCCTGGTCTACCAGATGCTCACCGACCACAGCCAGGGCAGCACCGTCCAGATCGTCCCGTGAATCAACGTGAGTCGGGTGGCGGCACAGATCGGTTTCATGTCCGGCCCGTAGACTTCCGGCATGACCGAAGATCAAATGATGTGCGACGCGATCGAAGTAGCGCGCGAGGCTATGCATTGTGGTGAAGCGCCGATCGGCGTCGTACTTTTTACCGGCGAAGGCGAACGGGTGGCCCAGGGCTGGAACCAGAGGCGCTCCACGGGCAACACCCTGAGGCACGGCGAGATCGTGGCCTTCGACGCCGCCAGCCAGCCCGGCCAGACGCAGCCGAAAGACCTGATCCTCGTCGGCACCCTCGAGCCCTGCGTGATGTGCTGGGGGGCGTGCCTGGAACTCAATGTAAGTAAGTTGGTTTACGGCCTCGAGGCCCCGACCAACGGGGGGAGCAGCCGCGTCGACGATCCCGACCGCCGCGTCGAAGTCTCCGCCAAGGTGCTGCGAAACGATTGCCGACAGCTCTTTGTGGATTGGCTGGACGAAAACCCCGACCACGCAGGGTCAGCATTTGTAGAAGAACTTTTACAGACCACCGCCTGAACCGCGACGGGCACTCGGATCAAAGCCCCGAGCTGAACCGGCTCTCGTCTTCCTGCGGGGTCGTCGGCAGGTGCAGGCCGCACTCTTGTTTGAGGCCGTTGAATCGGCCCGAGCGCTCGTCTTCGCCGGCGGTGATCGGGCGGGTGCTGTGCCAGTCGCCCACACTCGCATAACCCTGCTCGTGCAGCGGGTGGTAGGGCAGGTCGTGCGTCTTGAGGTAGTCGTGAACGTCTTTGGTCGACCAGGTGAGGATCGGCGCGACCTTGAACCGGCCGTCCTGCTGCGCGACTTTGCGGAGGTTGGCGCGGTGGTTGGTCTGCTGCCGGCGGAGACCGGCGAGGGTGGCGGTCGCGCCGAGCTCGTCGAGGGCGCGGGCCATCGGCTCGACCTTGCGCAGCCGGTCGTAGCGGTTTAGATCGTCGGGGTTGTCGGACTCCCAGAGCTGGCCGTGGCGGGCGACGAACCAGCTCGGGCTCTCGGCCGGGGCGTAGACCTTGAGGTTCAGGCTCAGCCGATCAGTCAGCTCGTCGGCGAAGGTGTAGGTTTCCTGGAAGTGAAACCCGGTGTCGATGAAGATGACCGGGATCTCGGGGGCCACCTGCGTGACGAGGTGGAGCATCACCGCGGACTGGACGCCGAAGCTGGTGGACATGACCAGCCCCCCCCCGGAAGCGGTGTAGCCGAAGGCGTCGGCGGCCCAGCGGACGGCTTCCGCGGGCTCGGCGTCGGCGAGCCGGGCGTTGACCGCGTCGAGGTCGATCGTCGGCGTGGGGGGCGTGGAAGTCGAGGGCATGGCTTGGCTCGGGTTCGATGAACATCATAGACCACACCGGCCCGGGCCGGGGGACTTACAATCCCTCCGATGCACACCGCGTACCTCGCCCTCGGCTCGAACCTCGGCGATCGGCGGGCCCACCTGGACCGCGCCTTCGCCGCCGTCGGTGCCCTGCCGAACGTCGCGGACGCGGCCCTGAGCGGCGTTTACGAGACCGAACCCGTCGGCCCGCCCGGGCAGGGGCCCTACCTCAACGCCGCCGCCCGGATCCGCACCGCCCTCTCCCCGGACGCCCTCTTGGCAGACCTGCTCCGCCTCGAACGCCAACTCGGCCGCCCCGCCCGCGAGCACCGCGTCCACTGGGGGCCCCGCGAGATCGACCTCGACCTGCTGCTCTACGGCGACCAGACCCTCGACCGCCCCGGCCTGACCCTGCCCCACCCCCGCATGCACGAACGCGCGTTTGTCCTCCGCCCGCTCTGCGACCTGGCCCCGGACGTGCGTCACCCGGTCCTGGGCCGGACCGCCGCCGAACTGCTCGCCGCGCTCGAAGCGGAGGTCGCCTCATGAATGCCGCCGCCGCCCCGCGTGACCTGACGCTGAACATCAACGAAATCTTCTACTCGATCCAGGGCGAATCGACTTACGCCGGCCGGCCCTGCGTCTTCATCCGGCTCCGCGGCTGCCACCTCCGCTGCGCCTACTGCGACACCGAATACGCCTTTCATGAAGGTGAAAAATGGACCCTCGGCCGGGTGCTCGACACGGTCGAATCCGTCAGCGGCGGCCGGGCCGACCTGGTCGAAGTCACCGGCGGCGAGCCCCTGCTCCAGCGCAACGTCCACCCCCTGATGGCCGCGCTCTGCGACGCCGGCAAGACCGTGCTCCTCGAGACCAGCGGGGCCTGCGACCTCGCCCCCTGCGACCCCCGCGTGGTCCGCATCATGGACCTCAAGACCCCCGGCAGCGGCGAAGCCCACCGCAACCGCTGGGAAAACCTCGACCAACTCACCGGCCGCGACGAGATCAAGTTCGTCCTCACCCGCCGCGGCGACTACGACTGGATGAAAAACAAACTCGCCGAGCATCAGCTCCGCGATAGGGTCGCCGCCGTGCTGGTCAGCGCCGTGAACCACGTCGCCCCGGGCCGCGAGATCGCCGGCTGCGAGGGGCTATCGCTCACCGACCTGGCGCACTGGGTCCTCGAAGACCGGCTCCCGGTCCGCGTCCAGACCCAGCTCCACAAACTCATCTGGGACCCCCTGGCCCGCGGGGTCTGACCGCCCTGCCCGCGGCCCCGTCTCCTTCGCCCTCGGCCGGGGATTGGGGCGGACTGCGGCCCGACTTTCGGCCCCGGGGCCGGGCCTCTAAACTCCCCCCATGCGCACCCGCATCCTCCGCAAATTCAGCTTCGACGCCGCCCACCAGCTCTTCACCATGCCCGAGGGCCACAAGTGCCGGCGGATGCACGGCCACACCTACAGCTGCGAGGTCGTCTGCGAAGGCGAAGTCGACCCCACCGTCGGCTTCTTCATGGACTACGCCGACCTCAAACGCGCCATCGACCCCGTCGTCAAAGACCTCGACCACGCCTACCTCAACGACATCCCCGGCCTCGAAGTCCCCACCGCCGAGATGATCGCCCGCTACATCTACGACCAGCTCAAGCCCGACCTCCCGCCGCTCACCTGCGTCCGCCTCTGGGAGACCCCCAACAACGGCGTCGAATATGCCCCCCCCGAAAATTAAATTCCCGGCCCCGCAACGCCGACCACCCGTCGCTTACGGTTTAGCGCTCCACCTCAAAACCCCCACACCCACGGCGCGACCGTCAGCGTCACCCCCATCACCAACAGATTCAGCGGCAGGCCCACCTTCACGAAGTCCATAAACCGGTAGCCCCCCACCCCGTACACCATGAGGTTGGTCTGGTACGCCGTGGGCGTCGCGAAGCTCGCCGCCGCCGTCATCATCAGCGCCACCGCAAACGGCTCGAAGTTCAGCCCCAGCGACCCCGCCGCCGCCTTCGCCACCGGGAACACCAGCGCCACCGTCCCGATCGGCCCGATCAGCGACGTCAGCCCCATCGCCGCCACGTACACCGCCGCCAGCACCATCCACGGCCCCGCCGATGCCACCCCCTCCACCAACAGCGTCGCCACCGACACCGCCGCCCCGGTCGACTCCAGCCCCGCCCCCACCCCCAACGCCCCGCCCATCGCCAGGAGCACCCGCCAGTTCACCGCCTGCCGCGCCTGGTCCGCCGTGCAGCAGCCCCCCAGCACCATCCCCCCCGCCGCCAGCAGCGCCGCCGTCACCAGCCGCATCGGCGTACACGTCGCCAGCACCACCATCGCCACCAGCAGCGCGACCGCCAGCCACGCCCGGTCGCCCCGCTCCGGCTCGGACCCCTCGACCGCCGACACCAACACAAACTCCTGACGGTTCCGCTGCCGCGCCACAAATCGCGGATGCGTCTCGAGCAGCAGCACGTCCCCCGCCCGCAGCCGCACGTCCCCCAGCCGCTGGTTCAGCCGCTCCCCGCCCCGGTGCGCCGCGATCACCGCCGCGCCATACATCGTCCGGAACCGCCCCTCCCGGATCGTCTGCCCCACCAGCGGGTTCTGGGGGCTCACCACCGCCTCCACCAGCCGGCGGTTCGGCCGCGGGTCGTCCAGCTTGAACACCTGGTCCGTCGCCACCGCCAGCCCCCGGATCTTTTTCAGCTCCACCACCGCGTCCACCACCCCCGCAAAGATCAGCCGGTCGCCCACCCGCAGCGTCTGCTCGGGCCCCACCGCCACCAGCCGGTCCCCGCCCCGCTCGATCTCCACCAAATACGCCCCGGGCAGCCGCCGCAGCCCCGCCTCCCCCACCGTGTTCCCCGCAAACGGCGCATCGACCGTCACCATCATCTCCACCGTAAACCGCCGCCCCTGCCCGCCCCCGGAAGTAGACCCTGCTTCCGGGGCGTCGCCGTCCGCCGACCCGGGGTCGAATCCGCCCCGCGCCGCCGGCAGCAGCCGGTCCGACACCAGCAGCAGGTACCCGATCCCCACCACCGCCGCCGGCACCCCCACCCAGGAAATCGTAAACAGCCCCAACTCCATCGCCGACCGCTCCCCCCCCACCACCGGCCCCAGCATCTCCCCGCCCGCCTGCGCCTCCCGCACCATCCCGCTCACGAACAGGTTCGTCGCCGTCCCGATCAGCGTGCAGGCCCCCCCCATGATCGCCGCGTAAGACAACGGCAGCAGCAGCTTCGACGGCGCGATCCCCGACCGCTTGCCCCAGCTCTGCACCACCGGGATCAGCATCGCCACGATCGGCGTATTGTTCAAAAACGCGCTCAGCCCCGCCACCGCCGGCAGCAGCCGCATCTGCGCCCCCCGGACCGACCCCGGCCGGCCCAGCCAACGCCCCGACAGCCGCGTCATCGCCCCGGTCCGCGACAGCCCCTCGGCCACCACGAACAACACCCCGATCGTGACCACCGCCTCGTTCCCGAACCCCGCCACCGCCTCCGCCGCCCCCGGAAACGCATCCGAAAAAACACCCAACGCCGCCAAAAGCGCCATCCCCCCCAACATCACCGTGTCCGGCCCCACCCACGACCGCACCAATACCACCGCCATCATCCCCACCAGCCCCAACGTCACCCACGCTTCCCACGCCATAACCCAGCACTCCGCACCGCCCCGCGACCAAGCCGCAGAGTGTACCCCGCCCCTACCACCTCCATATGCTAAAATATATTTTCTGCCGGTCATTTGCAGGGCCATCAGCGATGCCGGGGCACCGCCGTATCCACGCACCCGCCGCCGGGCCAATCATGACCGACAAGGCCTTAAAACGTATCGAACGCGGCCTCGACCGCCTGATCGGATTCTTCGGCGGCCTGATCTTCGCCGTCGCGCTGAGCCTGATCACGCTCCGCATCGCCCAAATCACGGAGATCCACGGCGGGCTTTGGATCCTCGCCTCGCTGCTGCTGGCGGCGGTCTTTTCGGTGCTGGGCGCGATCTGCTGGCGGTACTTCGGCCGATTTCTGGGGCCGGTCTTCAACCTGTTTTCTGAGAGTTTAGACCTGACCGACAGCGTCAAAATCTTTCTGCTGAGTATCATATTTCTCCTCGCGTTGGTGCTACTGGTCGTAGCCCCGCTGTTCCAAACTGACATCGCGTTTGTCGCCGGGTGCCTACTGCTATCGACCTACGCCCTGGTACCCCACGCCGCGCTCGAAGAGCCGACGAAAGCGTGATCGCGACCGCTCCGCCGCCACGGTGGATACGCTGATAACCATGGACTGGTGCCAACCGATCGATATCTACTGCGAGCGGCACGGCCCGGGGTTCTGGGGCGAGCCGCTCAACGCCTGGTCCAACGCCGCGTTCTGGATCGCCGCCGCGCTGACCGTGCCCGCGCTGCGGCGGGCCGGCCGACGGCTCGGCGGGCGGCCCGCCGGGGGCTGGGAGCTGGCCCTGCTCACCGGCCTGCTCCTGGGCATCGGGGCCGGCAGCTTCCTGTTCCACACCTTCGCCGTCTCCTGGGCGGGCACGGTGGACGTGGGCATGATCGTGCTGTGGATCGCGTGGTTCCTCTGGGTCTACGGCCGCCGCGTGCTCCGCCGGCCGGGCTGGGCCGTGGCCCTCGGGATCATCGCCATGTTCACCGCCTCGGTCCTGGCCACCCGGCTCACCGAAAGCTTTCTCGGGTCCTACGCCCCGGTCCTGGCGGTGCTCGCCGGGCTCGGCGTCGCCGCGTGGCGGGCCGACCGACCGGCACACCAGCTGCTGCTGATCGCCGCCGGCGTCTTCACGCTGTCGATGACCGCCGCCGCCCTCGACGGGCCGCTCTGCCCCGTCCTGCCCACCGGCACGCACTTCATCTGGCACCTGCTCAACGCGACCACCCTCGCGCTCTGCACCTTCGCACTCGCCCACCAAACGCGCCCGGGCGACCCCCACGCCGCCCCCCCACCCGAGTCCTCGAGCTAATCCACGGTGATTAATACATACACAGATACAGAACCGACGGGTACCATGCACACAACGAAAGTATGAGCTCCGTCTCAGCAAGCATGAGTTTGCGCCCAATTCATACTTTGTCGAAGAAG
>JBCDDZ010000066.1:0-15399 GCA_039180025.1 Planctomycetota bacterium | reverse complement strand
TTTATAATTATAAACCTCTGTTTGGTTCCAAGGTTGCCATGGGTCAGGCATGCGTGTGGATCCTCGATCGAGCTTGTCGGTGCAGTTGATTCAGGAAGCCAACCTGGGCCCGGGCCGGTTTGAGCCGGCGGGGCGGGCGCTACGGCTGCCGGAAGACCGCGGGGTGGGGCGGCCGGGGGAGCGTTTGACGTTGGGCCCGGCCGGGTTGGCCGAGCGGCTGGAGGATTATCTCGGGATCGCCTCGGCAGGCGAGGGGGAGAGCACGGATCGACCTCGGGAGGCCGGTTTTATCGCGGACGGGGGCTCGGGCCTTATGGGGTTGGAGGTCGTAAAGATTGAGGCGTGTTTGGGGTCTTGCCGAGGGTACGGGGCGGCCGGGGATTTGCCGGGGCGGGGCGTGGGGTCGCTGCTGGACGTCATGGCCTAATAGGTCAACCGGCGGCGAAGCAGCGAGGCGACGCGGCGTCCCTGGGCGGAGGCGGGGAAGGGTTTAGAATGAGATGGTGCGACGTGGTCCATACCGAGGAAGCAGACGCGGGAAGCGGGTAGGCCCGGGCGTGTATCGGCGTCGGCGGGCGCGGCGTCGGTGGATCGGGGGGTGGGTGCTGGTGTTCGCGGCAGCGGTCTTGTTCTGGCTGGATCGGCAGGGCGGGCTGCTGTACGCGGGGGCGGACGGGACACGCTACGACGGGCAGCGCTTCCGGGTGGTCGCGGTAGTGGACGGAGACACGGTGGATCTGGGGGTAGGGGATGGTGGGAAGCCGACGACCCGGGTACGGCTATGGGGGATCGACACACCGGAGGTCGGGCGGCGGGGCCAACGCAGCGAGCCCGGGGCGGACGACGCGACGGACCGGGTGCGGGTCTTGGCGCTCGGGCAGACCGTGACGGTGTCGTTAGAGCCCCATCGGATACGCGATCGATACGGCCGGCTGCTGGCGTTTCTCGAACTGCCCGATGGGAGCGTGCTCAACGAAAAGCTGCTGATCGAGGGGTTGGCGCACAGCGACGGCCGGTGGCCGCACCGTCACGTCGAGCGGTACGCCCGGCTCCAGGAGCAGGCGGAGTTTGAGGGCCGCGGGCTGTGGGCGGATTAAAGTTCTTATGTTTGCCTTGAAAACCGTCGCGGGGCGGTAAGAATAAGATTGGATAAATCTGTAGATATCCCTCGGTGGGTTATCGTCATTTCTCAGGACGCAGTGCCCGGCAGCCATACCGCGGGTGCGTGGAAGCGAGCGAGGTTTAAGTTGGTCGCATTCGGTCGGTATCGTGGCGGACGGCCGCCGAAAGACGCACGTCGTCAAGCGATCGCGGAAACCAGCGCGTTTCTGACTTGGGCGTTGGCGCAGGAGCGGGACCTGCCGCGGATCCCACGCCGGGCGGTGTCCGCGGGGGGGTTTGGGAAGCTCATGGACCGCCCGATGGCGAAGGTGGTGGTGACCCATTGGTGGGGCCGAGCCTTGGAAAAGGTGGGCCGCGGCGGCTGAGAACGCCGATGGCTCGAGGGGAGTAAGAGGAGAGGAGAGGAGCGGAGTTCTGGTTCCGTTTCCGAGTGTCTGGGGACGGGGGAGGTGCCCGCCGTTCAACTGGTTTACGACATTTTTATCGCCCGGTCGCACCGCCGTGGCATACCCATAAATATGAGAAGATCCATGACCGAGGTCAAAGCCACCATCAGCAACGGATACCGCTGGCGTCTGGTCCTGATCACCGTGATGCTGCTGGGGTTCGGGGCGTTGTGCTTCTACGACTGGCAGGTCCGCTGGCCGCTGAAGGTCGAGCAGTACCAGGCGCACGTGCAGCTCCAGGAGGAGTACCCCAAGACGTACCCGGCGGAATGGAAGAAGCTGGCGGCGGAGCGGGGCTGGTCGGCGAAAGTGCCGACGCGCAAGACCGCGACGGACGTGCGGACGCAGCTCCTGATGGGTCTGATCGTGACCCCGATCGGGTTGTTCTTTCTGTTTAAGCTGGTGAAGGAGCTGCGGCGGTGGGTCGCGATGGATGAGGCGGGGCTGACCGCGAACGGCGGGTTGCGGGTGCCCTGGGACCGGATGGATCGGCTGGACGAGTCGCGGTGGAAGAGCAAGGGGATCGCGTGGCTGCACTACCGCGGCGACCACGGCGAGAAGCGGTTGCTGCTGGACGACTTTAAGGCGGAGCGTGATCCGATCCGGACGATCGTGGACGCGGTGCGGAACCGGTTGACCCCCGAGCCGGTCGCGGCCGAAGCGGCATCCACGGAAGGCGCACCCACCGAAGCGGAGCCGGCCGAAGCGGCCCAGACGCCTGCCCCGGCGGCCAATACGGAGTAGCGGTTAAGCCAAGCTCAGGCGGATTCGAGCAGGGCCCGTGGGTCGGGGCCGGACCAGTCGTCGAAGCCGTCCGCCATCTCGCGGGCCCGGTCGATAATGTCTTGCGACACCTCGGGCATCGGGTAGTGCTCGCGGAGGAAGTGACGTAGCTGGGCGGACTCGGCGACGCGGAAATAGACCACGCGGCTGATGCGATTGGTGGCAAAGGTTACGGCACGTGCCAGCCGGTTGCGGGACGCGGCCATGAGCAGTTCGCCGGTGGGCTCGAAACCGATGGGGATGATTTCGAACTGCCAGGCCTGGCGTCGGCTGATGAGTTTCAGGGCTTCGGCGTCGAAGGTTTGCTCCGACAGCTCGATCGTGCCGGTGAAACGGTGATATTGCTCGATCCAGGCGGCTTCGATCGACTGTAGGGTGACGTCGAACATCTGCTCGGCCAGGACGCCGAAAGGCAGGTGGTGCTTTTTCTGGGCCTGCACGACTTCAAAGACTTGTTGTTCGGTGAGGACGCCGTTCTCGATGAGAATCTGTCCGATACGGATGGGCTGGGGGTCAGGCACGGCGGGCTCCTGCGGCGGAAATGGCGGGCATTTCCTGAAGGTGAGGCGGGAGGAGGGTGGTGACACTCAGCCACAAATCTCCCGGGTACCCGGTGCAGATCGTCGCGTCACACGGCCGAGATTAGGCGGCGGCGTGGATGAGATACGGAAAGCGCGTCGCGGGAGCCCGCACAGACGGGTCAGCCCGGCTGGTGGGAGAAACGAGCCGCGTTGCGCGAAAAACCAGGGGTTTTTTCTAAAGCCGCCCGCGTATCCATCGGCAGATGGGGTGCCGAACGGGGTGTGCCGCGATCGTGCTTCGCTTCGCCCAGCGGACAGGGGCCACATATTAAGACACTAGCCACGGGCCCCAATTCAGGAAGATAGGTGGCGTACGCGGTGGCTGTCGGAAGCGATTCAAAGGGATTGAGGCTCCGATGTTGTAAAAATCGGGCGAGCCGTTTTAGCCGAGGTATTCCTCTTCGAGCGTCAGGCGGATCTTGTCGAGGGCTTTGTTCTGGATCTGGCGGACGCGTTCTTTGGTCACGCCGATCAGCTTGCCCACTTGCTCGAGGGTCAGGGGTTTGGCATCGGCGGAACGGTTACGCAGGGTCGTGGGCAGCTCGTACTCGGGGGCCGACGGCTCGGGATCGAGCTGAGTAAAGGACGGGGCGGGGACGGGGGGAGCGACGTTGAAGCGGGCGGCCACGACGGTGCGTTCCACGTCCGAGAGGTCGGCCCGGTTATCGACCACGATCCGGCGGACCTCGTCGGCGCAGTCGTCTTCGTGGGCGGCGTTCTTTTCGGCCTGGTAATTGGAGCGTTCGAGCTTGGGGTCGAAATCCACCGGGAACAGTCCGCGGTGTTTGGACAGCTTGATGCCTTGACGGCTGAAGGCTTTGAGGATCGCGCGGCAGGCGTAGGTCGAGAACTTGAAGCCTCGGCCGACGTCGAACTTGTCCGCGGCACGCAGGAGGGCCATGTTCCCCTCGCTGATGAGGTCGGCAAAATCGCTCGGGTGGATACGCGAACGCTTGGCCATGGTCAGGACCAACGCCAGATTGGTGTCCGCGATCTGGGTCCGCAGGGCGTCGGCCCGTACGTACCAATCGAGGATCTGCCGCTCGATCGAGCGGCGGGTGTGGCCGCGGGGCGGGTCATCGGCAAAGATCTGGTCCCGCAGCGCGCAGACCTTCATGCGGCAGTAGTTGAACTGGGTGAAAATCACGCGCTCTTGGGCGGCGGTGAGGACGACACTCCCGGCGTTCTTGCCGACGTTGCGGACGAGCCGGGCGGGGTCAGCGGTGCTGGGGTCCATCAGCGGGTGGTACCAGGACACGTCGGGGACCGGCACGGGGTCGGGGTCCAGGAACACCGCCCGGTAGGCTTCTTCGCCGGGCTGGTCGAACCACTCGTGGTGGACGTATTCGTATTTTTCGGTCAGCAGGCGGGTCAGGGTTTCGCGTTCCTGAGGACGTAACGCGAGCGACCGGGAGGAGCGAGCGGGCTGGGGAGCGGTCTTCTCGTCGGCGGCGGCCTCGAGGGAGAAGGTCGGGGTCAGGGTGGTGGCGGCGGGGGCGGAGCGGGGCGGTGAGCTGCGGTGCTGCGCTTGGGCGAGCGGGGATTGCGGGCGGGTGAGGCTGGGCATCGTGCGTGAGCCTTTCGGTGGAGTGAGCGGGAGGGGCGAGGAGGGATTTAGGCGGGTAGGCAAAGCCGGGGGAAGGCCGGAAATGAGATTGCATCTCATATAAGGGTTATACGCAGGATGTTTTAATGGGTTCGCGCACTTTCTCCTGAGTCCAGAACCGGGCGGGGTAGGGCTTTATTCCCGGGAAAAAGAATTTTTTTTCGCGGGCGGTGACGGCCGGCGCCGCGGCCCATGACGGGTGGCGGGGAGGGCGGTTAAACTCGCGTGAACGGAAGACGCTTTTGGAACCTTCAGCTTTTGATGTCAACGCGGCGGTGCTGCTACCGACGTACAACAACGCGCGGTGGCTGGGGGCGGTGGTGCGGGCGGTGGCGGCCTGGGGCCTGCCGGTGGTCGTGGTCAACGACGGATCGACCGATGCGACGGCGGAGGTGCTGGAGGAACTCGAGCGGGAGGTCCGCAGCCCCCCGCTGGTCCGGATCGACCACCCGACGAACCGGGGTAAAGGGGCGGCGCTACGGAGCGGGTTTGCGCGGGCGGCGGAGCTGGGGTGCAGCCACGCGTTGACGATGGACACGGACGGGCAGCACACGGCGGAGGACGCCGCGGCGCTGCTGCGGGCGGCCGCCGAGGAGCCGGACGCGCTGGTGCTCGGCTGCCGGGACGCGTCGGACCCGGCGTACCCCGCCGCCAGCCGGACGGGGCGGCTGTTTACGAACCTGTGCGTGTTTATCGCGTCGGGCCGGCGGGTGGAGGACAGCCAGTGCGGGCTGCGGGTGTATCCGCTGGGGCTGGTCGAGGCGGTGGGCTGCCGGTCGGGGCGGTACGGATTCGAGGCGGAGGTGCTGACGCGGTCGGGGTGGGCGGGGTGTCCGCTGGTGCAGGTGCCGGTTGGGGTGATTTATCCGCAGGGGTCGGAGCGGGTGACACATTTTCGGCCGTGGCGGGACTCGCTGCACGGGGCGGCGCTGCACCTCCGGCTGGCGTGCCGGGCGCTGCTGCCGATCCCTTACAAGACCTGGCCCCCGTCGGGATTGGCGACGCCGGGAGCCGCGCAGAAGGGTCCGCGGCGCGGGGGCGAGGCGTGGTGGAAACGGGTGTGGCGCTGGGTGGACCCGCGTGAGCTAGTGCGGGCGGCCCGGCGGGACCGAGTGAGCCAGATGAGTGTGGCGGCGGGGCTGGGGCTGGGGGTGTTCGTGGCGAACCTGCCGTTGTACCCGGTACAGACGCTGGTGGCGGTGTATCTGGCCAAACGGCTGCACGTGCACCCGGTCTCGACGGTGGCGGGGTCGCAGGTGGCGTTCCCGCCGCTGGGGCTGGGGCTGATTTTCGCGGCGATTTATCTGGGCCACCTGCTGCTGACCGGCGATCCGCCGTCGTGGTCGGATTTCCGGGGGCTGGGCTCGCTGAGTTTCGCCGAACTGCGTGGGCTGATGCACGCGTATTTTCTGTCCTGGTGGATCGGGGGGACGCTGATCGGGGCGGTGATGGGGATCGGGGCGTTCGCGCTGGGGCTGGCGGTGCTGCGGTGGGTGCCGGTGAAGCACGACACGAACCTGAGCGAGCGGGAAATGGCGGAGGGGCGGGGGTCGGGTCAGTTCCAGGGGCCCGGCGGGAGCGGATCGGCCAGGTCGGGCGAGGTGGGGGCTTCGGCGGCGGGCTGATACGCGGGCAGACCCAGGAGTTCGTCGAGGCGGACGAGCCGCACGCCGCGGTCGCGGAGCTGATTGACCAGGGGGCGGACGGCGTCGGCGGTGGCGACGCGGGAGCGGGGGCGGTCGGGTTCGTGGCCGTCGTGCAGAAGCAGGATCTCGCCGTCGCGGGCCTTGCGGAGCCGCCGAACGATTTTTTGTCGGTTAGGTTTTTTGCCGCCGTCGAGGCCACGCCGGGTCCAGGTCACGGTGGTGTGTCCGCTGTAGCGGGCCTCGGTCAGGACGTGCCAGTGCTTGAGGCCCATCGGAGGGCGGAAGAAGGCGGGGCGGAAGCCCAAGAGGTCGTGGACCGCGTCGTCGGTGCGGTCGATCTGCCGCCTCCAGAAAGCGTTGAGGCCCCACAATCCCTGGCGGTCGTGGTCGAAGCTGTGGTTGGCCACGACGTGGCCGTCGTCATGAATCCGGCGGACCAGGTGGGGGTGCTGGAGTACGTTGCGTCCCACGACGAAGAAAGCCGCGGGGGCGTCGACCTCGGCCAGGGCGTCGAGCACAGCCGGGGTGCTGTCGGGGGTGGGGCCGTCGTCAAAGGTCAGGGCGACCCGCGGGGGCTCGTCGGGTTCGGCGGGGGCGGCGCGGTATTCCAGGGGGCCCATGATCCGGCTGCGGGGGTGGGCGATGCCCCAGGCCAGGAACGACCCGCCGACCGCGGCGGCGGGCGCGACGACGGTGAGCCAGGTCGAGACGATGATCATCGGCGGCCGTTCGACAAGGGCGAGGGTGGGTCAGCGGGCGGCCGAGGAAGGGTCCTCGGCGAGGGCGGGGCGGAGCTGATCGAGGGACTTGAGCGCCACGCCTTCGCGGGTCGGGGCGTCCAGACGCTGGCCCGGAGCGATGTCGGCCGGGAGTTCGCCGAGCAGGTCTTCCAACGGGTGGTCCGAGACCAGGTCGAAGCCCGCGTCGCGGATCATCTGGTAGGTCCGGCGGCGTTCGGCGCCCTGGCCATTGAGATAGCCGTCGAGGAACAGAGAATTGGCGGGGTACAAACACATCGGCTCGAGCGAGCGGAGGTGGAACTCGCGGCCCGCGGCGCAGCGGACCTCGGCGTCAGGGTTGGTCAGGCGGAAGAGGCAGAGGACTCGGAGGCAATACGCGGGACTCAGGGGCTTGCCGTCCGACATCGGATCGACCGAGGCGTTGCCCTCGAAGGGCAGGAGGAAGTTGACGGGGATGGATTCGGCGTGGACCGAGCGGAGCGTTTTGGCGACCTCGATCAGCTCGTCGGCGGATTCGCCGAGCCCGACGATGAGGCCCGAGCAGGTCTGGAGCCCGGCCCGCTTGGCCGAGAGGAGCGTGTTGAGCCGGTCGTCGTAGGTATGAGTGGTGCAGATCTTGGCGTAGGCGTCGCGGGCGGTGTTCAGGTTGTGGTTAAGGCGGTCGAGCCCGGCCTCGGCGAGGGTCTTGGCCTTGTCGTCGTCCAGAAGGCCGGCCGAGACGCAAACTTCCAGGGTGGGGAAGCGGGTTTTGACGGCCCGGACGTAGCCGGCGAGCTGCTCGGTGCGCTTGTCCGACGGGCCCCGACCCGAAAACACCATGCAGTAGCGGTGGGCCCCGGCGGCGTGGGCACGCTGGGCCTCGGCGAGGACCTCGGCCTCGCTCTTGATCGCGTAGGGCTCGATGTCGGCGTCGCTGGTCTTGGCCTGTGTGCAATAGGAGCAGTCCTCGGGGCAGCGGCCGTTCTGGGCGTTGTTGAGGATGTGGACCTGGACCGATCGGCCGAAGTAGTGCTGGCGCACGGCGTAGGCCGCGCTCAGCAGCGGCATCAGTTCGACCGTCTCGTCGAGGAGCACGCGGCGGCAGAGCTCGTTGGACGGCTCGACGCCCGCCAAGGCGTCCTGGGTGAGTTGTGGATACCCGGTGAAGTCCATGTCTGCTGCTCCTGGCACGGCGGAAACGGTCGAACCGGGATTGTAGCAGCCGCGGGGTCCGGTCGATAAGTAAGGGGTGGCTGTCACACGGCGGGCTTGCCGCCGCCGGGCGGTTATCATGCCCGGAACGATCAGGTTTCCTTAGTTAAGAGACACGACCTTATGCGGATGAATCTCCCGACCGCTTTGCCCTCGTTTCGCGTGAAGGCCGGCCGGCCCGTTTGGCCCCGGGCGTCGGTGCTGCTGACGGCGATCCTCGCGATCGGCTCGTCGCTGACCCTGCGGGCCCAGACCGACCCGGCCGCCGCCCCGCCGAGCCCCACGGCCCCGCCCGCGAGCCCGGCGGCAACGCCCGTACCGGAGCAAACGGCACCCGACGCGACGACGGTCGTCGAAGCCGCGCCGGCGGCGTTCAACGACCTCGAGCCGATCTACAAGCTCCAGGAGATGTTCTTTTTCTCGCCGATCATCAACGGGATCATCGCGGGGCTGTCGGTGTTGGCGCTGATGTTTTTCCTCTGGTTCCTGCTGACGATCAACAGCCGGGCGGTGGCCCCGGCGGCGTTCGTGAACGAGATCACGAACCTGGTCCTGGTCCAGCGGTACGACGCCGCGGCGGACGCCTGCCGGCGGAGCAAGGGCGTGTTCATCGCGCCCATCATCCTCCGCTGCGTGGAGAACCACGGGAAGAACCAGTCCATTATTCTGAACATGATCGACACCGAGGGGCGGCGGCTGTCGGATATTATCTGGAACCGGATCAGCTACCTGGCGGATATCTCGAACGTCGCGCCGATGCTCGGGCTGTTGGGCACGGTGATCGGGATGATTACGGCGTTTTTCGGGCTCGATAAAGAATCGGGCTCGGTCAACTCGTCGGTCTTGTCGCAGGGCGTGGGCCAGGCGATGGCGACGACGATGTTCGGGCTGCTGGTGGGGATCACCGCGTTGGTGTTTTATTCGATCATCAAGAGCCGGGCGACCAAGACGCTGGCCGAAGCCGAGTCGGCGGTGCATTCGATCGCGGACCGGATCCGCGGGATGGACGACGAAGATGAAGATGAGCCGCCGTCGAAGCTGCTTTAACCCTTAGTGGCCCCCCGCTCCCGGGTCGTGGATCCGGAGCCGACCCGCACCCGTATCACTACCGACCATGAGTTTTGCCACCCAAACCCGCGAACGCTCTGCCCCCGTGCTGCCTCTGGCGGGGATGGTGGACGTGCTGTTTCTGCTGCTGATCTTCTTCATGACTGCGTCGGTCTTCCGGGATGCAGAATTGGCGGTGGACGTGAGCCTGCCCGAGTCAAACAGCGCGGCAGCCGAGGTAGGCCCCGGGACGCAGGTGGTTATCACGATCGATGAAGCCGACCGGGTCTTTCTGGGCGAACGGCAGGTCCAGCTCGAGGAGCTGCCGGCGATTCTGGAAGACTTGAAAGGCGTGATCGACCGGGATTCGGTGGTGGTGCGGGGGGACCGGGCGGCGAGCTACGGCGTGCCGTTCGCGGTGCTGGACATGGTGAAGTTTGCCGGGCTGGGCGAGGTGAGCCTCGGCACGGTCCGCCCGCTGGAAGAATAGACCCCGCAGGCGAGAATGTTTCATGGCTGGAATGATGGCAAGGTTTAAGCGCAGGATCTGGGCCGGTTGGTTCGTGGCCGGGCTGGCGGCGGCCGCGCTGGGCAGCCCGGCGGCGCTGGGGCAGGGCACGGCGGCGGAGCAGGAGTTTCTTTTCGCGTACCGGTTGATGCAGCGGGGGGACACGGTCGAGGCGGGCGAAGCGTTCGACACGTTCCTGGAGAAGTTTCCGAACGACGCCCAGCGGGGCGACGCGTTGTATTTCCGGGCCGAGCTGTACCGCCGCGGCGGCGCGCTCGCGGCGGCGGCGGAGTATCTGGCGGCGGCCACGGGCAACGCGGCGCCGCAGCGGGTGCCGGGCTACGCGGTGCGTCTGCTGCGGGGGCAGGTGCTGACGGATCTGGAGCGGTACGACGAAGCGATCGCGGCGCTCGAGTCCGTGGACCTCGAGGTGCTGCCGGACCGGGCGTTGGCGTCGGTGGGGCTGCTTAAGGCGCTGGCGTACCGCGGGGCGGGGAACTACGAAGCGTCGGCGAACGCGGCGTCGTCGGCGGCCGAAATCGCGTCGCCGGTGAGGGCGCGGGCGCTGTTGGCCTGGGCCCGGGCCAAAGCGTTGTCAGGGGATCAGGCCGGGGCGCTCGAGACGTTGGGTGAGGCGTTGGCGGCCGACGACCCGGCGGTGAACCCGGAAGCGGCACGGTACGCGGGGGACCTGGCGTTCTCGGTCGGCGAGCTGGATCGGGCGGTAGCGTTTTACAGCCGGGTGATCGAACGGGATCAGAGCTCCCAAGAGTTTCCCGCGGCGGTGACCGGGCGGATGTGGGCGGACCTGGAGGCGGGGCGGAACGTCGCGGTGCTCAGCGCGTTTAAGCAGTTCGGCGAGGGGCTGCCGACGGAGCGGCAGACCGCGGCGCGTTATCTGGCGGGCTCGGCGTACCAGCAGATCGGCCAGCACGCGCCGGCGGCGGAGCTGCTCACGCAAGTGGTCGCGGCGGGGCGGGAGCATCCGGTCGCGGCGGCGGCGTTGTACAAGCTGGCGGTGAGCCAGTTCGAACTGGCCCGGTACCCGGACATGGCGCGGACGGTCGCGGAGCTGGAGCGGGCGTTCCCGGGGGCGCCGCAGCAGATCGACGCGTCGTTTCTGCTGGCGTCGGCGGAGGCAAAGCAGGGGCGGGCGGCGGAAGGGGTGGCGCGGCTGGCGGCGTTTATCGAGGACGGGCCGGAGAACCCCTACTATTTTCAGGCGCTGCTGCGGCGGGCAGCCCTGTACGAACAAAACGACGAGTGGGCGGCGGCGGCCGACGACCTCGCGGTCTATCTGGAAGCGAGCGCGGACCGCGTGGGCTCGGAAGAGCCCGCGGCGGTCGCGCTGCGGTACGTGGAGCTGAACCATCGGCTGGGGCGATACGATGTGTCGATCGCGACTGCCCAGGACTTGTTGTCGCGGGACCAGGAGCCGGCGGTCACGCAGGAGGCGCTCTACCGGCTGGGCGAAGCGCAGGCGCGGGCGGGCGAGTTCCGGGCGGCGCTCGGAACGTTCGACCGGCTCCAGGCGGAGCATCCGATCAATGCGACGCGGCACGCGGTGGACCTGCGGCGGGGCCTGCTGCTGAACCGGCTGGGGCGGACCGACGAGTCGATGGCGGTGCTGGCCGAGGCGGCGAACAACCCGCAGCTTGCCGAGGCGCCGCGGGTGGCGGCGCTGCGGATCGTCGCGGCACACCTCCGGGACACGGAACGGGCGGCGGACGCGGCGCTGACGCTGCGGAACATGGAACGGCTCGGCGGGCTCGAGGCCCTGGCGGACCACGAGCTGCTTTGGCTGGCGGACTACGAGGTCGGGCGCGGCGAACCCGGCGAGGCGCTGCGGACGTTGGCGGTGGTCGACGGCGAACGGCGGCGGCTGACCGGGGCGGCGGAGTCGGAGCTCATGCTGACGCGGGGACGCGCATATTTCGACCGGGGCGAGTTCGAGGAAGCACACCGGGCGTTTTTCGGCGTGGTTGCGCTGGGGCGGGGCTTTGATTTGGACGCTCGGCTGTTTCTTGCGCGGACGCAGGCGGCTCAGGGGGATCTGGACGCGGCGCTGGTGGAGCTGTCGGACCTGGTCAACGTGGACGACGGCCGGGTGAGGGCGCTCGCGTTGTACGAGGCGGGCCAAGTGCGTCGGGCCCGGGCGGAGCGGCTGCGTCGCCGGGGGGACGCGGGCGGCGCGGCGGCGGCGCTGCGTGAAGCGCGGGCGTCGATCAAGCGGATGGTGGTGTTGTTTTTGACGGTCGAGGAGCTTCGGCCTTGGCAGGAGCGGGGGCTGATTCAGTTGGCGGAGATCGCGGAAGAACTCAACGAACCTCAAGCGGTCGCGCGGGAACTGGACGAGTTGATCCGGGCGTTTCCGGATTCGGCTTACGCGGAGTACGGGCGGGCGGTGCGTGACCAGAAGGTACGGGATCGGCTGGCCGACGCGTTGACGCGACTCAAGCGGATGGACCTGGAGGCGTTGGACCCGACGCTGCGGGGCTGGGTCGAGGCGAGGATCACGGAACTGGAGGGCCGACGCTGATGGCGAGGCGGTACCGCAAACCGAGGTTCCGGCCGTTCCGCCCCGGGCTGGCGGCGAAGGCCCCGGGGCTGATGCTGTGCTTGGGCTTGGTGGTGAGCGTGGCGGCGCACGTCGGGGTGGGGTACGCGGTCCACGACCGGTCGATCGGACGGATCGATCCGTCCGCGCTCGCGCGGGAAGATCGGCCGGTCCGGGTCAAGCGGGCGGCGTTTGACCAGGTGGTGGCCGGCGAATCGACCGGACGCGGCGACGTGCCGGCGGAGACGGCGGAGTCTTTGGCCGAAACGCTGCTGCGTGAAGTGGAGGCGGAGCCATCGGCGGCGCTGGACCCGGAGGTGGACCTGCGCGAAGTGCCCGAGCCGCTGCCGCAGTTGGCCGAGCAGGCGGAGCCCGGGCCGCGGGCGGGGGACGTGGTGGATCTGTCGGACGTGCTGGGGTCGGCGGCTTTTGGCCCCGAGGTGCCGTCGTTCGAGGAAGGCTCGGCTTTTGACGCGGAGCGGGCGGCGGGTGCGGGGAGCGGCGAGCTGGCGGGGGATTTATTGTCGTCGCTGACGTCGCCCGAGGGCGGGCTGCCGGGGGCCGCGGGGCCCACGGGCGGGGTGGGCGAGATCGGCCGGGCGTCGTCTGCGGCGGGCGGGAGTGGGACTCGGCTGGGCCCGGGGACCGACGGGGCGTCGACTCGCGAGGGAGGAGCAGGGGCTGGGTCCGGCTCGGGTTCGGAGGTTATGGCGGGGCTGGACTTTTTGGATTTCGGGGCGATCGATCCGGCCGACTTCGAGCCGCCCGAGCGGCTGGACGAAGACTTCGATTACCGGGTGTCACGGTACACGCCGGCGGGGGGCGCGAAGGGGTATTTCCGGGTGGATATCACGGGCCGGAGGTCGCTGCGTAAGCTGGCCACGATGCCCAAAGACGTGGTATTCATGGTGGACACGTCGGCGAGTATCCCGGCGCGGACGATCAAGGAAATCACCAAGGGGATCGGGCAATCGATCCGGGCGCTCAACGACAACGACCGGTTCAATCTGGTGTTTTTTAGTGATCAGGTGCGGACGTTTTCGGGTGAGCCGGTGCCGGCGACGTGGCAAAACCTCGAGTCTGCGGACCGCTGGCTGCGTGGGGCGCGGGCACGGGGCCAGACGGACGTGAACCTTGCGCTGCGGCAATTGCTGCGGCGGGACTTGGAGCCGGGGCGGGTTTATGAATTGGTGCTTATCAGTGACGGCCGGCCGACGCTGGGGGTGCTGGACACGCGGGAACTGATCAACCTGATCACGCGGGAGAACGATCTGGCGGCGAGTATCTACTGCGTCGGGATCGGACAGAAGCAGGATAATCGTCTGCTCGATTTTTTGGCGTACCGGAACAAAGGCTTTTCGATCGCGATCGAGCGGCGTCGGGACATCGCGTTGGAATTGGTGGGGCTGATGAGCCGGCTGCGGTACCCGATTATCACGGACGTGCAGGTGCGTTTCGCGGGGCAGGGGATGGACGAGGTGTACCCGCTGTCGCTGCCGAACGTGCATCAGAGCGAAAGTTTTTCGGTGTACGGGCGGTTCGATCAGCCCGGGCCGTTCACGGTGCAGGTCACGGGCCGTAGCGCGGGCCGGCCGGTGGATTTGACCTTTCGGGCGGACCTGACCGAGGCGTCGCCGGGCGGCGACGAGTTGGCGCAGCAGTGGGCGTTCTGGAAGCTGCATCATTTGTACAGCGAAATCATCCGGCTGGGCGAGCGGGAGGACCTGCTGAAAGAAATCAGTCGGCTGCGTCAGCGGTATCAGCTCGAGACGCTTTATTAAAAGATGAAGCGGCAGGTCGCGTAGGTTGAGGGCGAACCGGGTGGGAGAAGCCGGGAGGATCGCGATGCGGGTGTTAATCCAGCGGGTGAGTCGGGGGGCGGTGTCGGTGGGGGAGCAGGTGGTGGGCGAGGTGGGGCTTGGCTATGTGCTGCTGGTCGGGATCGGGCCGGGGGACGACGAGGCGGTGGCGGGCCGGATGGCTTCGAAGGTGGCGAATTTGCGGCTTTTTGAGAACGAGGCGGGCAAGTTTGACCGGTCGCTGCTGGAGGTAGGGGGCGGGGTATTGGTGGTGTCGCAGTTCACGCTGTGGGGTGACACAAGGCGAGGGCGTCGGCCGAGCTTCGCGGGGGCAGCGCAGCCGGGGGCGGCGGAACCGTTGTACGAATATTTTGCGCAGGCGTTCAGACGGCTGGGCGTGTCGTCGGTAGAGACCGGGCGTTTCGGCGCGTCGATGCGGGTCACGATCGAGAACGACGGGCCGGTGACGCTGTGGCTGGATTCGGAGCGGGCGGAGTGACCGAGCGAGGCGGGGGAAGCGTCTAATCCTCGGTGGATTCGTCGAGGTCGGGGGCGAAGCTTTTGAAGAATCGGGACCAGTTGGGCCGGAAGAAAGACCCTTTGAAGGAGACGGCGACGAACTTGGCCTTGCCGGTGATTTCGGAGAGTTCGACCCCGCCGAAGAACCGGCCGTCGGCGGAGTTGTCGCGGTTATCGCCGATCATGAGGTACTGGTTTTCGGGGACGGTGTAGGGCCCGAAGCTGAGGCTGGCGGGGTGGAGGCCGCGGGGGTGGCGTTTCATCGCGACCGGATCGTTGCGGTCGTACTGGACGATCCGGGTATGGCCGAGGATAGATTCGACAAGGGTGTAGGGGCCGTGCCGGGTGTAAGTGGCGTCCTCGCCGTTGAGGGTGAGCTTGCTGAAGCGGAAGGATCGGCCGCCGAATTTCTGGGTGGTGGGGGTGAGGGTGACAGTGTCGCCGGGCAGGGCGACGACCCGCTTGACCATACGGATGCCGCCGTCGGTGATCGGCTGCTCTTGGATGTCGGTGTCGGGCTTCCAGAACGTGACGATGTCGCCACGCTGGGGGGCGGACCAGTAGGCCCCGGGCAGGGGGTCCAGGGGGTTGGGAAAGGAGGCGGGGATCAGGGGCAGGCTGACGATCGGGCCGTTGAACGGTGGGTTGAGTCCGTAGGCGAGTTTGTTGACGACGATCCGGTCCCCGACGGCGACGGTGGGGATCATGGAGCCGGTGGGGACGTCGTTCCAGTCGATGAGCGAGGACCGCAGCGCGGTGACCACGAGGATGACGGTGAGCAGGGGGCGGATCCAGCCGCGCCAGATTCCGGGCTTAGGGGCGGGTTTGGCGGGGGATTCCGCCGAAGGATTGGG
>JBCDDZ010000065.1:0-16014 GCA_039180025.1 Planctomycetota bacterium | reverse complement strand
GGTTTCACCGGGCTGGGGGGCGAGCAGACCGAGGACCTGGCGCAGCAGCACCGGGTGGTGGCCGACGGGTTCGGTGGTAATCAGACGACATGCCCTCGCCCCGCCCGTTGCCCCGCCCGTTGCCCAAACGGGTATAACCCCCTGATGACCACCGAACCCGTCGGCCACCACCCGGTGCTGCTGCGCCAGGTCCTCGGTCTGCTCGCCCCCCAGCCCGGTGAAACCGTGGTCGACGCCACGCTCGGCCGCGGCGGGCATGCCGCGGCCGTCCTCCCGCTCATCCCCGGCGGCCGCTACCTCGGCACCGACGCCGACGCCGACAACGCCGCGTTTGCCCGATCCCGCCTCGAGCCCCTCGCCGCCCAGCACGGCGTGACCCTGACGGTAGTTCACCAAAACTTCGCCGGCCTGCGCACGGCGATGGACGCCGCCGGCCTGGACCACGCCGACGCCCTGCTCGCCGACCTGGGCTTCGCCTCCAACCAGGTCGACGACCCCGGCCGCGGCCTCTCGTTTCAGGGCGACGGCCCGCTGGACATGCGCCTCGACGCCTCGCCCGACCCCGCCACCGGCCGCGACGCCCCCACCGCCGCCGACCTCCTCCAGACCCTCCCCGAACGCGAACTGGCCGACCTGATCTACCGCTTCGGCGAGGAGCGGCTGAGCCGACGCATCGCCCGCTGGATCGTCGAACACCGCGGCGACGCCCCGATCCGCACCACCGCCCAGCTCGCCGACCTCTGCCGCCGCGCCTACGGCCCCGCCGCCCACCGCGCCAAAATCCACCCCGCCACCCGCACCTTCCAGGCCCTGCGCATCGCGGTTAACGGCGAACTCGACGCCCTGGACAGCCTCCTGCGGGCCCTGCCCGGCGTCCTGGCCCCCGGCGGCCGCGCCGCCGTCATCAGCTTCCACTCCCTCGAAGACCGCCCCGTCAAACAAACCTTTCTCCGTTACCAGCAAGATGGCCACGCCCAGCGGCTCACGCGAAAACCCCTCACCGCCGAGCCCGACGAACTCGCCGCCAACCCCCGCAGCCGATCCGCCAAGCTCCGCGGACTCCGCTGGGGCCCCTGACCCCTCGCCGCCGCCCTGCCGCCCTTGCCCTTCCGATCGAACCCGAAAACCGCGCTCAGGAAACGTCCGGCAATCCCCCGACGCAGCGACAACGCGCGACGCCAACCCGACTGAACCCGGCCCCCCGCGTCACCCCGCCCCCCCCGATCAAGTAAACTCAACAAATTCGTCACGGAACGACGATTGATAGAAGAACCTCACGGACGGAAAGGTTCCATGGCCCAAGAAACCAAAGTCGGACTCCTCATCGGACTCGCCCTGATTCTCCTGGTCGGGCTCGTGCTCTCGGACCTGTTTACCCATGGCAGCCCCGAGACCGCCGACGCCGCCGCGTCCACCGGCTTCGGACCCGAGGCCCAGGTCGGCATCTACGACGCCCCCCCCGCCCGGCCCCACACCTCGGCCCACGCGCCCGACGCCCGATCCCCCGGCCCCGCAGACCGCTTCACCCCCGAGCCCGCCCAGGACTATCGCCCCCCCGTCGGCCCGCCGGCCCCCCTCGAAAGCTGGTCCCCCACCCCGCTCGACCCCCCGCTTCCCGAACTCAACACCGAACAGGCCCGCCAGCCCGATGCCCTGGCCCGCTTCGACGCCTCGCTCGAAGCCATGCGGCTCGCCATCCAGACCCCTGCGGCCTCTGACGCCTCCGACTTCAGCCCGACAGATGCTGCCACCGCTCCCGCCGCCACCGAATCGACAAACCCAGACGCGCCCCGCGCCGCGGCCGGGATGGGTTACACCGCATCTGCCGGGGTAGTTCCCGAGGGGAATTCCGGGGTCACTTCCGGGAGTAGTTCCGGGGGGGGGACGTCGTTTATCCATTACGTGCAGGCCGGTCAATCGCTGACCGACATCGCCCGGCAGCACTACGGCAACCCCGAGTTCGCCCGCGCCATCGCGCTCACCAACGCCGACCGGCTCGACACCGACGGCCAGGCCCGGGCCGGCGTCCGCCTCGAGATCCCTCCCCTCGGGGCCCCCGTCTTCAGCCGCCTCTTCGAACCCGTCCACCGCGGACACGCCGTGCGTATCGACCCCACCGAGCTCCCGCAGCTCCCCGGTCGGCCCGCCGGCCCAGTCGCCGCCGAAACCCGCCTCGCCGCCGGCACCGACGCCGCGTCCACGGTCGTGGTCCAGCCGGGCGACACCCTCAGCGAGCTCGCCTCGCAGCACCTGGGCAGCGCCGCCCAGTGGGAAGCCCTGCTTCAAGCCAACCGCGATCAGCTCGACAGCGCCGAGTCTCTCCGCTCCGGCATGACCCTCCGCCTGCCCGCCGCCGACCGCCGCGTCGCGACCGCCGACCCCTCTCCCAGGCCCGCCGCCCGCCGTACCTACACCGTCCGCCCCGGCGACAACCTCACCCGCATCGCCCGCGCCCAGCTCGGCGACGGCGACCGCTGGCGTGAACTCTTTACCGCCAACGCCGACCGGCTCGAAACCCCCGACGACCTGTTCGCCGGCCAGACCCTCCGCCTCCCCTGACCCCCGCGCCGCCCGCCCGGCCCCCCCTCACTCGCCATGCTGCCCAAGCTCTTTTCCGTCATCGCGGTGATCGTGCTGATCGCCGCCGCCCTGCTGGGCATGGAACAGCACCGGCTGCGCACCCTCCACGCCATGGCCGACCTCCACGTCCAGATGGACCGCGACCGCAAAACCACCTGGGAGGCCCAGACCCATATCGCCGAGGGCACCCACCCCGCCGCGCTTCAGGAAGCCGTCCAACGCGTCGGGCTCGAACTCGCCCCCCTCCCCGCCACCGCGCCTGTGTCCCCCGGGGGCTGGCCTTGGCCCGACCCCGACCACTTCACGCACGCGCCCCAGCGCAAGCCCCTGCCGTGAACCCTCCGCCCCCGCCTGCCCCCGGCTCCCCCGGTTCCCCCGGTTCCCCCGGCTCCCCCGGTTCCCCCGGTTCCCCGCTCACACGCACCCCGCGCCACCGGGTCGTCTCGCCGCTGAGCCCCGCCGTGGGCGACCGGGCCAGCGACCGCGTGCTCCGCGTCGGACGCTGGGCCGTGCTGGCCCTGACCGTGACGCTCTTGGCTCTCCTCGGCCGGGTGTACCAGCTCCAGCACCACCCACCGGCCCGCGTCGCCTCGATGGTCGATTCGCAGACCAGCACCCTCGAACTCAGCGCCCGCCGCGGCGCGCTGCTCGACCGCCGCGGCAGGCCGCTGGCCACCACCCGCGTGGCCCACCGCCTCTTCGTCGATCCCGACATCGTCGAAAACCCCGGGACGTTCTCCGAGTACGTCGGCTACCTCCTGGACTACAACCCCGCCTGGGTCGAACAACAAATCGCCAAACGCCGCGGCAGCCGCTACATCGTCCTCGACCAGCGGCTCAGCGACGAGCGCTACCAGACCTACCGCAACACCCCCGAACTCCAAAACCTCCGCGGTCTCGCGACCCACTCGGTCCTGGTCCGCGACTACCCGCAGGACACCCTCGCCGGCCAGCTCATCGGGTTCATCGGCCACGAGGGCAACGGGCTCGACGGCCTCGAGCGGGCGTTCAACCCCCGCCTCCAATCCGACCCCGGGCAGCACGCCTTCGTCTTCGACCGCGGCCGCCGCCGCCTCTGGCTCGCGAACCAGGACTACAAACTCCAGGCCGACGGCAAGCCCATCCGCCTGAGCATCGACCTCAAGCTCCAGTCCATCGCCGAAGAGGAGCTGGCCGCTACGCTCGAAAAGTTCAACGCCGAGTCCGGCCAGGCCGTCGTGATGGACCCCCGGACCGGCGAGATCCTCGCCCTGGCCAACCTCCCGGCCTTCGACCCCGGCGACTTCCGCGACGCCGCGGGCCGCATCACCGACGACGCCAAAGACCGCCAGCGCAACCGCGCCGTCACCGACGTCTTCGAGCCCGGCTCGATCGTCAAGCCCCTGGTCTGGGCCGCCGCCGTCGAAGCCGGCGCCGCCGAACCCGACGAGCTGATCGACTGCACCGAGAAGGGCTGGTACAAGCCCAAGCGCGGCCCGATCCTCCGCGACGCCCACCCCCACGGCGAAGTCACCTGGGACCAGGTCCTCATCGTCTCGTCCAATATCGGCATGGCCAAGGTCGCCGAGCGCATGGGCATGGACGCCCTGCACACCATCCTCGCCAGCTACGGGTTCGGAGCCCCCACCGGCTCGAAACTCCCCGGCGAAGTCCCCGGCCTGCTCCGCCGCGTCGGCAACTGGTCCTACACCGACCTCACCCGCATGCCCATGGGCCACGGGTTCGCCGTCACCCCCCTTCAGGTCACCCGGGCCTTTTGCGCCGTCGCCAACGACGGCGTCCTGATCAACCCCACCATCGAGAGCCGCCCCCGACTCGACCCGTCGGCCCGCCCGATCGGCCCGCCGCTGCGCACCACTTCCCTACCGATCGACCGCCGCCGCAACATCACCGCCCGCGTCCTCTCGCCCCGCGTCGCCGAGCACACCCGCCGCGTGCTGGGTCAGGTCGTCACCGAGGGCACCGGCCGCCGCGCCCGTTCGGACCTCTACGACCTGTTCGGCAAGACCGGCACGGCCGAGCTGCCCGACCTCGTGAACGGCGGCTACCACGAAGACCAGTACATCGCCTCGTTCATCGCCGGGGCGCCCCTCGAATCGCCGCGCCTCGTCGTCGGCTGCTTCGTCCACCGCCCCGACAAAAAAATCGGACACTACGGGGGCACCGTCAGCGGCCCCGCCGTCAAACGCATCATGGAACGCTCGCTCCAGTACCTGGGCGTCCCCACCAAAGCCGACTCCGTCCCCCCCGAAGCCCCAGACGCTCCCAAGACCGCCGACGCCTTGCACTAGCCCGCATCAACTCCACCTTGGGTGTCCTGCCTGACGGAAGCTCCCAGGCGATCGAAGATCATCGGTGGGTCTGGCCACCGTAAACGCTACCCCCGGAGTGGGGATGCGCTAAGCCCGCGTTCACGCCGCTTGCTTCTTTCGCCTGCCATCAATCATCGTCCCCCCCGTCGCCGCGCGGCGGGCTCCGGTATCATGCTCGGCTTATGAAGCCCCCGCCCCCCCGTCGCCCCCTGTCCCGCTTCGCGGTGCCTGCGCTGGCCCTTGCCTTGCTCGCTTTGGGCAGCGGCTGTGTCGCGTGGGACCCGATCTTCCGCGGCACGGCCAGCCTCGCCGCGCTGCTTCGCCTCTTGTTTCACTAACACCAAGACCGCCGGCCCCGGCCACGACGCCCCGGCGTCTCCGCCCCGCCGCAAGGAGTTTTGACCATGGCGCTCTTACAGACCCCTTTCAAAAAATTCCACGACGAACACCAGGCCAAGCTCGTCGACTTCGCCGGCTGGGAGATGCCGCTGCACTACGGCTCGATCATCGACGAGCACCAGCAGACCCGCGCCCAGGGCTCGATCTTCGACGTCTCCCACATGGGCCGGTTCAAAATCACCGGCCGCCACGCCCGCCGCTTCCTGGAAACCGTGCTCACCCGCAAGGTCACCACCATGAAGCCCAAGACCTGCCGCTACGCCCTGGTCTGCAACGAGCGCGGCGGCGTCCGCGACGACGTGATCGTCTACCGCTACGACGACCACTGGATGCTCGTGGTCAACGCCGCGAACCGGGCCAAGCTGCTCGAGTATTTCGCCGCCGTCCAGGCCGACCGCGAGATGTCCATTAAGCTCGAAGACGAAACCGAAAAGACCGCCATGCTCGCCGTGCAGGGCCCGGCCGTGATCGAAAAAATCGGCCAGTTCTCCAAAGAAATCCCGACCCTCAAGAACTACAGCTTCGCGCTCAAGAACCTCCTGATCCTCAAGATGACCGTCAGCCGCACCGGCTACACCGGCGAAGACGGCGTCGAGGTGATCCTGGGTTCAAACATGGCCAACATGGCAATTAAGCTGCTGCTCAAAGACAAGAACGACGGGGTCAGCATCAAGCCCGCCGGGCTCGGGGCCCGCGACTCGCTCCGCCTCGAAGCCGGCATGCCCCTCTACGGACACGAGCTCGACGAAGACACCGACCCCTTCTCCGCCGGCCTGGGCTTCGCGGTCTCGCTCGACAAGCACGAGGACACCACGGGCCCCGAGATCCCCCGGTTCATCGGCCAGGACGCCCTCGAGAAAATCGCCGCCGACGGGCCGCCACGCACCCTCGTCGGGCTCAAGATCGACGGCGCACGTACCCCCCGGCAGGGTGCCGCGGTCACCCGCGACGAACAGCCCCTGGGCACCGTCACCAGCGGCGGCATGTCCCCGACCCTCGGGCACCCGATCGCCATGGCCTACCTCGCCCCCGACGCCGCTTCGGTCGGCGACACCCTGCACGTCGCGGTCGGCTCGACGCAGGCCCCGGCTACGGTCGTCCCCCTGCCGTTCTATCAACGCGGCTGATCCGCACGCCCACGCCGCAGCCTCACGCCGCAGTGTTGTGCTCGATCGACGATTCGGGGTCACGCGACCGGGTCGAACAGAACGCGTCGAAGCACGCCACGAACGCATCGACCACCGCCGGGTCGAAGTGCGTCCCGCGGTCCTGCTCGATCATGCTCAGCGCGATGTCATTGCTAAAAGCGTCTTTGTACACCCGCGCCGAGGTGAGCGCGTCGAACACGTCGGCCAGCGCCGCGATCCGGGCCGACAGCGGGATCGCCTCGCCCGAGATCCCGTCCGGATAGCCCGCCCCGTCCCACCGCTCATGGTGCGAGCGCGCGATGTCGTACGCCATCTGCAGGAACGAGCCCTCGCCACCCCGCTCGGCCACCGTTTCCAGCGCTCCCGCGCCGATCAAAGCGTGCTGCTTCATCAGGTCGAACTCACGGTCGGTCAGCCGGCCGGGCTTGAGCAGGATGGTGTCGGGGATCCCGACCTTGCCGATGTCGTGCAGCGGGCTGGCGAGGTAGATCTGCTGGATGAATTCCGCGTCGATCTGCGCGGTATAAGGCCCGTGCTCACTCAGGTGCTCCGCCAGGATCCGGCAGTAGACCCGGATCCGCTCGAGGTGCTCGCCCGTCTCCGGGTCACGCGAGTCGGCGAGGTTCGCCAGCGCAAACACGATCAGGTCGCGGGTGTGGTCCAGCTCCACGCACTGCGCGTCGACCGTCTGGTTCAGCCGATCGTTGTCGCAGGCCAGCTCCCGGCGGGCCTCGGCCAACTCGTATAACGCCTCACGCAGCCGGAGCTGGACCGCGATCTTGGCCAGCAGTTCCTCGTCGTCGAACGGCTTGATGATGTAATCGTCGGCGCCCGCGGCGTAGCCCTGGACCCGCTCCCCGGTCGACGCCTTGGCCGAAACCAGCACCACCTGCGGCGTCGGCTCGGGCAGAGCCTTGATCGCCCGGCAGGCGTCGTAGCCGTTGATCTGGGGCATCATGATGTCCATCAGCACCAGCCACGGCCGGTGTTCCTCAACCATCGCGACCGCTTCCGTGCCGTCTTCCGCTTTGAGCAGCGGGTACTTCGCTTCGAGGATCTCCTCGAGGATCAGCAGGTTCATCGGGTCATCGTCAACGATCAGAATCGTTCGGTCCATCGGGGGATACTCTCCATGGGGGGCTCGGATCTAAACAGCCGGCGAGTTGTCTCACGCCGCCTCGACGAGCCCGGGTTCTTGCGTTTGTGGTGGCCTGCACGGCCACTCCATCACAAACACCGCCCCACATTCCGGGCCATTCTCGGCCCAGATTTTTCCCCCGTGGCCCCGAACAATCTCTTGGCAGATCGACAAGCCCAGCCCCGTGCCCCCCGCCGCGGACTTGGTCTTGCTCGACTGCACGAACTTGTCAAAAATCGTTTCCAGTTCTTCCGGCGGCACCCCCGGCCCCTGGTCCGCGACCGTCAGCCGCAGCCGATCCCCCGGCCGCGGGGTCAGCGTGACCCGGATCTCGCTCCCGGCCGGGGAAAACTTGATCGCGTTGTTCGTAAGGTTGCGCACCACCTGCATCAGCTTCGCCCGGTCGGCGACGGCCTGGACCGCGGCCGCCGGGCGGTCGAACTTCACCCGCACCTGCTGCTCCGACAGCAGCGAGACGAACTCGTCCACGACGCAGCCCACGACGTTTCGGATATCGCTTTGGGCGAATTCGAATTCCATCCGGCCCGACTCGAGCTTGGCCAAGTCCAACAGGTCGTTCACCAGCGCGAGCAGGCGGTCCCCGGAGTCGCTGATGCGTGTGAAGTATTCGGTGAGCTTGGGGTCGTCTTGCCCGGACGCTTTCTTAAATCCGAAACGGGAGAAGCTCAAAATGCCGTGGAGCGGCGTGCGGATCTCGTGGCTCATGTTGGCCAGGAACTCCGTCTTCGCGGCGTTGGCCGACTCCGAACGACGGTGGGCGTCGCGGAGCAGTTTCTCGGTCGCCCGCAATTCTTCGATATCCGTGGTCGACCGCTGGAGCACGTCCATTAGCTCGTTGTAGCGTTCCGCGATCTGGCCGACCTCGGTAAACGGCTCCACCGGCACCCGCTGCGTCATGTCCTTGGTCAGCGCCTGGTCTTCGAGCGTGCGGACGAAATCGAACATCTCGGTCGAGGCGTGGTGCTCGGCCACGTTGAGCCCGATCTTCTCGTCTTCCGCGCTCACCCGCAGCCCGACAAACCGCTGGGCCGCGACGAGCAGCGGCACGCCGATCACCAGGCAGATCCCCCCGCAGGCCGCCACCCCCAGCGCCTGGACCTCGAGTTGCTCCCACCGCGACAGCCCCGTGCCCAGCGTTTCGAGATCCCCGAAGAGCGCCACGGCCAGCGTCCCCCACACCCCCGCCGCCAGGTGCACGGGCGCCGCCGAAATCACGTCGTCGATCTTGAACCGCAGCAGCACCCAGGACAGCGACTGGCACACCGCCGCGCCCACCGCGCCGATCGCCACAGCCTCGGGGGTCGATACCGCGTGGCAGTTGGCGGTGATCGCGACCAGCCCCGCGAGCGAGCCGTTGATCAGCGCCCCGGGGTGCGGGTACCCGTTGTGGATCCAGCCCCAAACCCCCGCCACCACCAGCCCCGCGGCCGCCGAAAGCATCGTGTTGATCACGATGCCCGGCACCGCGGCGTCGAACGCCAGCGTGCTGCCGCCGTTGAACCCGATCCAGCCGAACCACAGCAGCAGCGTGCCGAGCATCGCCATCGGCAGGTTGCTCCCCGATGGATTCTTCGCCCTCCCCTCGGCGTCGAAACGCCCCAGCCGCGCCCCGATGACCACGCAGGCGATCAGCCCGAACCAGCCGCCCACCCCGTGGACCACCGTCGAGCCCGCGAAATCCACAAACCCCAGGCCCGACAGCCACGTCGACTGCTCGACCACCGCCCCGCCCCACGCCCAGTGACCGAACACCGCGTAGACCACCGCGACGATCCCGGCGATGTACAAGTACCCGCCGAAGCGGACCCGCTCCGCGACCGCCCCCGACACGATCGTCACCGCCGTGCCGCAGAACATCACTTGATAAAGAAAAAAGCTCGCGTCCCCCGCCCCGCCCCCGGCGAGGTCCGGCACAAAAGCGTCGGTCCCCCACCAGCCCCCCGCCGTCGTGCCGAACATAATGCCGAAACCCACGCCCCAGAACAGCAGCACCGACAACCCAAAGTCGGCGATGTTTTTGACCGCGACGTTGATCGAGTTTTTCGAACGGGTCAACCCCGTCTCGAGGCAGAGGAAACCCGCCTGCATCAAAAAGACCAGGGCCGCCGAGACGACCACCCACAAGATATCAATCGAATCACCCTGCATCGTGGGCTCCGATAGTGTCGGTATTCCGACCGGCTGAGTCCTTGATCCGCCGCAAACAACCTGCGGCACCATTAACGGAATCGGCAGGTTAGATAATCCGGTTTAGTCTTTAAATGCGTATTTTATGGGTTGTCTTTTCTAGGGTGAATTCCCTAGAAATTCAGGCCGACTGCCGCGCCAACGCGTCCTGCTTGGCTCGGACCGCGGCCAACGGCCGGTCCGAATCGAGCCGAAGGCTCAGCTTCTTGAGCGCCTCGATCTCGATCTGGCGGACCCGTTCGCGGGTGAGCCCGACGTGGGTGCCGATCTCTTTGAGCGTGAGGGGTTCTTGGCCGTCGAGGCCGTAGCGCAGCCGTAGGATCTTGGCTTCGCGCTGGTCGATCGCTTCAAGCAGGATCCCGATGGTCTTCAGATCGTCTTCGAGCAGGACCTGCGCCTCGGGCCCGAGGTTGCGCTGGTCGCTGACGATCTCGGCCAGCGACGGGCCTTCGCCGTCTTCGCCGCTGCCGGTCTGCATCGGCCGCTGGGTCGCCTTGACCGCCTTGCGGATAATGCGGACTTTTTTGGCCGGCAGGTCCATCTCCTGGGCCAGTTCCTGGATCGTCGGCTGCCGGCCGAGCTTTTCTTCGAGGTCGCGGGAGGCCCGCTTCCACTTCGCGATCAGCTCGACCATGTACGCGGGGATGTGGATCGGCTGCACCGCGTTGATCAGCGCCCGCTTGATCGCCTGCTTGATCCACCAACAGCCGTAGGTCGAAAACCGCGCCCCCATGTCGGGGTTGAAGCCTTCCACCGCCTTCATCAGCCCGACGTTGCCTTCTTCGATCAGGTCCTGCAGCGGCAGCCCGCGGTTCATGTACCGCTTGGCCATCGCGACCACCAGCCGTAGGTTGCTGCGGATCATGTGTTCCCGCGACGCCATGCAGCCCTCGTTGATGATCTTGCGAGCGAGGAATTTCTCCTCGTCCGCCGTCAGGAGCGGCGACTCGTCGATCTGCTTGAGATAAATCTCGAGATCGGTTTTGACTCGGGTGGCTTTGACCATCGGCGGCGGGGTCCTCTCCGGCACTCACATTCGGGGCAGCTTCGACCGCGGGCCCACCGCAAAATGCCGGCCGGCCCTCCCGTAGGATCGGCGCTCCGGACCGGCCGCTTAACCCCGCCCCGCCCCGACGCCCGATCAACCCGCGTCGACGCCGGCCCGAAGTACATAAAGTCCCGCCCCGCTCCGCTCGATAAAACAAAGGTCCGTCTAATGTGGACGGCTCAGCGAGGCCCCCCCTATGTCAACCACCGCCGTCCGGCTCCTCTGCCCGAACCTCAAGTGCCGCACCATCCTGTCGGTCCCCGTCACCGCCCGCGGCAAGACGGTCCGCTGCCGCAGTTGTGGCATGCGGATCCAGGTCCCCGCCCCCAAGTCCTCCGGCCCCACCCCCGTCGCCGCCGAAGGCGCGAACAAAACCGCTAAGCCCGGCAGCTAGCCAAGGCGCTTGCCCCACGCACCCTCACGCTCCGCCTCCCGGCCCGCCGCGCCTCCACATCCGATACCGATCGTCCCCGGCCGCAAGGTGGCAAGTCGCCCGAGGGCCCCGCGGCTCGCTGCCCAGCAGACCGCCTCTCGGCCCGCCGGACGAAACCTTAATTCTTAATCTTCGTCCAGGTCGTCGAAGTCGAAATCCAGCACGCTGCTGTCGGCCGGCGAGGACCCGAGCTTCTTCTGGTTCTTTTCCTGATTCGCCATCGCTTCGAGCTGCGCAAACGGGTCGCCCTCTTCGTCGCCCTCTTCGTCGCCCGCCAGCGTCCCCAACCCGGACCCGTCGCTGGACCCCGTTCCCGGCGTGTCGGCCCCGCCCAGCGCACCCACCGCTTCGTCGCTGAGCGATACCCCGTCGTCGACCGGCGAAATCGTCGCCCCCGAGCTCTGCGGGTCTGCCGAAGCCACCACGGTCCGCACCGGCTTGATCTCCCCGGGCACCCCGTCCACCACCAGCGTGAACACCACCGGGCCTACCACCACCTCGTCGCCCGCCGCCAGCTCTGCTTCCTGCACCCGGATGCTGTTGTGGTACGTCCCGTTGCTCGAGCCCAGGTCGCGCAGCTTGATCGTGTCCCCCTCGAACGACACCTCGCAGTGCTGACGCGAGACGCTCGACAGCGGGATCCGCAGCTCACAACTGTTTTTGCGCCCGATCACCATGGGCCCCGGACGGAGCGGAAAGTCGCGGCGGCTGCCGTCGGCTTTGAACATCACCAGCGAGGCGTCCATGAAAATCCCAATATAAAAATCCGAAATGCAAGCCGCGATCAGCTCTATTATCTTACCAGTGTATCTCTGTGGCCCACCCCCTTCAAGCGATCTCGACCGCCGACGCCGACCCCCGCTCCACCGCGGGGCCGCCCCGGTTTACGCCCGAAACCCACGCCCGGGCCCTCTACCTGCACCTGCCGTTTTGCTTCCACAAATGCCACTACTGCGACTTCTACAGCGTCGTTGAACGCGGCGACACCGACCGACAAGACGCTTTCACCGACGCCCTGATCGCCGAGCTCACCGACTGGTCACGCCGCATCACGCTCCGGCCCACCACCGTCTTCGCCGGCGGTGGGACCCCGACCTATCTCCGCCCCGAGCTCTGGGACCGCCTGCTCACCGCGCTGCACGGCCTGAACCTCCTCGACCACGCCGCCGAGTTCACCGTCGAAGCCAACCCCGAGACCGTCACCCCCGCGCTCATGAAGCAGCTCGCCGACGGCGGGGTCAACCGCGTCTCGATCGGGGCCCAGTCCTTCCAACGCGAATCGCTCAAAGCCCTCGAACGCTGGCACGACCCCGACAACGTCGGCCGCGCCGTCGACGCCTGCCGAGCCGCGGGCCTCCACAACCTCTCGCTCGACTTGATCTTCGCCGTCCCCGGGCAGACCCTCGCCATGCTCGAAGACGACCTGGCCCGCCTCGCCGAGCTCCGCCCCACCCACCTCTCGACCTACGGCCTGACCTACGAACCCAACACCGCCCTCTCCGCCCGGCTCCGCCTCGGCCAGGTCACCCCGCTCGACGAAGATACCCAGCGCGCAATGTACCAATGCGTCCTCGACCGCCTGCAAGCCCACGGCTTCGAGCACTACGAAATCTCCAACTGGGCCCGGCAGCCCCCGCCCGGCCCGACCCGAACGGCTTCGGATCCTGCCGATCTTCCGCGGCCCCACGCCGCCCCGCCGCTCCCCGCCGACCTCCGCTGCCGCCACAACCTCGCCTACTGGCGGAACCAGAACTGGCTCGGCGTCGGCCCCGCCGCCGCGTCGCACCTCGGCGGCCACCGCTGGCGCAACGCGCCCAACCTCAACACCTACCTCAAGACCTCCCCCACGCCGACCGCCGAGGACTACGAACACCTCCCCCCAGACCAACGCGTCGGCGAACAGCTCATGCTCGGCCTCCGCCTCGCCGAAGGCGTCGCCCTCGATTGGCTCCGCCGCCACCTCCCCGCCGACGACCGCCGGCACGACGCGATCGACGAGATGATCGACCTCAACCTGCTCGAACGGACCCCGGCCCGTCTCCGGCTCACCCGCGCCGGCCTCTTCGTCGCCGACAGCGTCATCGCCAAGCTGCTCTGACCCGAGGGCCCAGCCCAAACCATGGACGGGCCACGATCAACTCAGGGCAGGCTCAGCTCGGACAGCCGCGTCGCCGACTCGACCAGCACCGCCCCGTCGTGGTTACGCCCCTCGAAACGGACCGTCGCCGGCTCCGCGTCCCAGTCGATCCGCAGCACCCCGAAGTTCGGCTCGCGGAACACCCCGCCTTGCCGAAAACGGTTCGGGTCGTTCACCTGCCCCTTCTTCCAGTTCACCGACGACGACGTCAGGTCCCACATCGGGTACGGCCCGCCGCGCTCGTCGTCCCGCGAAATCTCCAACAGGTGCCGGTCCCCGCTCACGAACACCACCCCCTCGGCCCCCGTTTCCTTGATCAGCCGATAAAGCCGGTCCCGCTCGTGCGGCATGTTCCCCCAAGTCTCCCACCCGTGCTCGTCCGCCACCACCTGGATGCTCGACGCCACCACCCGCACGTCCGCCGGCCGACGCAGCTGCCACTCGAGCCACGCCCACTGCGCCTCGCCCAAAAGCGTCCCCCGCCCCGGTTCGTTCGGCAGATACGGACCCAACCCATCCACCCGCCCCGCCGGATTCCGCGTCAGCGGATCGCGGTGGTAGCGTGTGTCCAGCAAGATGACCTGTACCCGCCGGCCCTCGGGGCCGAACACCCGCGCGTGGTAGATCCCCTCCTGCTCACGGATCGGGGCGTCCGCCGCAAACCCGAAAAAATCGAGAAACGTTTCCTGGGCCACCTCTTTCAAGGCGAACTCCGACCCCGCGTCGTTGAGCCCGTAGTCGTGGTCATCCCACGTCGCCATCACCGGGACCGCCGCCGTCAGGTCTTGCCAACCCGACTGCGCCGCCAGTTGGCGATACTTCTCCCGGAAATCTTCTTCCGTCTCCGGCACGTCCGGGATGTCCACGTAAACATTGTCCCCGATAAACAGAAACAAGTCCGGGTCCTGCGCCAGGATGCTCGGCCAGATCGTCTGGTCCCAGTCGCTCCGCGCGCACGACGCGAACGCAATCACCTCCACCCCCCGCTCCGTCGCCGCCCCCATGAGCGACGCCCGCTCCGGCCCCGCCGTCTGACAACCCGCGCCCCATCCGCCGATCAAAACCAGGCCCGCTCCGGCCACAATATGTCGAAGAATCTGCATCATCCCCCCGGTATAGCCAACGACTCCCCCCGCGATCAACCCCGCCCGCTGAGCTAACCGATTTGTGACACTCGGCCCTCCCCGGCACCGCTCCGCCGCCCGATCCATCCCGCACGGCCTCATCCCTAACCGGACGCTGACGCTCGCCTCACTCCCCCGGCTCGGTGCGCAGCGTATCCAGCCCGACCGCCTGGGCGTTGAACACTTCGCCCCCCCGCGCCACCAGCTCGAACCGCAGTTCCGGCGTCGTCCCGGACCAATCGATCCGCACGACCCCGAAGTTCGCCGCCCGCCGCGCCTCCCCCACCCGCCGCGGATTCTCTTCGCGCAGGATCTGCGACGGCTCGTTGAGCCCCGAAGAAGTTAGGTCCCAAAGCGGATACGCCGCCACCGCCCCGCCCGGCTCCTCCGCTTCAACCCCGCCGGACCCCGCGTCCCAGCGTGTCATCTCCGCGTGGTGGCGGTCGCCGCTCAGGAGCACCACCCCGCCCGCCCCGGTCGTCTCGATCAGCCGCAGCAGCCGGTCGCGCTCGTGCGGGAAATTGCCCCAGGTCTCGTACCCGTGGCCGTCCGCGAGCACCTGGATACTCGACCCGATCAGCCGCACCTCCGCGGGCTCGCGCAGCTTTTCTTCCAGCCACGCCCACTGCGCCTCGCCGAGGATCGTCCGCCGCGTGTCCGAGGTCGCGCGGTACGGCCCGCCCCGCGTGCCGGGCATCTTCAGCCGCCGCCGCAGGTCGTCCCGGAACCACCGCGTATCCAGCAGGATGACCTGCACCCGCCGCCCCGGCTCGCCCAGCGTCTGCGCGTGATAGACCCCGTCCCGCTCGCGCGCCGGGTGGTCGGCCGGGAACCCCCAGAAGCGCAGGAACTCGGTCTTCGCCTCGGCCTTGAGCTTCCACCGCCGGCCCGCGTCGTTCTTCCCGTAGTCGTGGTCGTCCCACGTCGCCGCGATCGGCACCGACTCGGTCAGCGGCTTCCAGTACGGCTGCCGCGCCAGCTTCTCGTAGCTCCGCCGGAAGTCCGCCCGCCGCTCGGGCCGCCGCGGCAGGTCCGCGTAGATGTTGTCCCCCAGCATCACCAACAGGTCCGGCTCGACCGCCCGCAGGTCCGCGATGATCGGGGCCGACCGGCTGACCCGCAGACACGACGCGAACGCCACCACCGTGTCGTCCCCACCCCGCGCAGCCGGGGTGAACAGTTCGGGCAGCACCTCCTCCACCGTCCCGCAGCCCGCCGCCACCGACAGACCGGCCGCGATCAGTAGACCCGCCACCGCCTTCCGACACCGCGTGAACTCCATCAACTCATCGGCCTTTCCGCTTGCGCTGCTTCTTGGGTCCCGACGACCCCTGGTGCCGTTCCCGGGCTTCCGCCGCCCGCCGCTGCTTCCGGCTCAGGTTCGCGTTCCGGTCCGGGGCCACCCCCGCCCGGTCCGCCGCGGCCCGCGCCGCCTGCTGCTCCGCCGAGCCTTGGGCCGCCGCGGCCGCCGCCGCCATCGCCGGGGC
>JBCDDZ010000064.1:0-16247 GCA_039180025.1 Planctomycetota bacterium | reverse complement strand
GAGGAATAAGACACTTAACCTCGAGGGTTCACGTGTCTATGCCTATTCTGAAAGGTCTGAAAAGTGGAGTGGCTTTGGAGGGCCGGTTAATATCGGAAACCTCGGAACCTCCCGCCGAATCACCTCCGGAAGCCTCTGCATCCCAAGCGGCATCGGCCACTCCCCGAACCGCCTCCGAGGAGCCTGCACCTCCCCCAGCCCCTCCGTCCTCGGCCTTTCCCCCCGCCCCGCCCGAGCCGGCTTCGCGCTCTGTGATGCCACCCGCTGACCCGCCGGCTACCGCCGCGGCGTCGACGCTCCCCGTCCCGCCGACCGCGCCTCCCGAGCCGCTGCCGCCTGCCCCCCGGAACGCGCCCCGGAACGCGCCCCCCCACAATACCGACGCCCGGATCGCCGCCCCCTCGGCCGACGCCGAGCCACCGGCCGGCACTCCCGCGCTTAACAAAACCATGCGGCTCGTCCTCCAGGAACTCCGCATGCAGCGCGGCACGTCGGGCGAAACCCCCCAGCTCACCGTGGTCGCCCTCGCGATCCAGGCGGTCGCGTTTATCTGCCTCCTCGCCGCGCTCTGGATGGGGGCCGGCTCGGGCGGGGACGGGGCGTTTTTCCGCTGGATCGGGGTCGCGTTGTTCCTCCAGCTCGCGGTCATCGCCACGCTCTTGTTCGCCCGGCCCTCCGCCTGAGCCCGCCCGGGGCCCGCGAAAGCCCGGGCCCGGCCCCGCTATACTCGCCCGCCCATGCCGACCCGCGACCAGCACCAACCCGCCCGCCGCCTCCTGGTCGTCATGCCCACCTGGTTCGGCGACATCCTGATGGCCACCCCCACCCTCCGGGCCCTGCGCACCCTCTGGCCCGACGCCCACCTCGCCGTCCTGGTCCGCGAGAACCTGACCGACCTTGTCGAAGGACTATCCGCCATCGATCAAATCCTCCCCGCCCCCGCCAAGGGTCAGGGCGGCTCGGCCTTCCGGCTGGCCAAACGCCTGAGCCGGATGGACTTCGACACCGCGGTCCTCTTGCCCAACAGCTTCCGCTCCGCCGCCCTGGTCGCCATGGCCGGCATCCCCCGCCGGGTCGGCTACGACCGCGACGGCCGCGGCGTCCTGCTCACCGACCGCCTCATCCCCCGCCGCGAGAGCCGGGTCTTCCTCCCCGTCCCCACGCTCGACTACTACCTCAGCCTCGCCCGCTACCTCGGGGCCCCCAGCCAGGACGGCGACCACGCGATGCACGTCGCCACCCGCCCCGAGGACGACGCCCGCGCCGCCGAACTCCTTGCCCCCGCCAAAGGCCGGCCCGTGGTCCTCTTTAACCCCGGGGCCCAGAAACCCGCCAAGCGCTGGCCTGCCGAACGCTTCGCCCAACTCGCCGCTCGCTGCACCGAGGAACGGGGCTGCGCCGTCGCCGTCACCGGCTCGCCGGCCGAACGCGACGTCCTGGCCCGCGTCACCGGCGCCGCGACGACCGCGGTGATCGACCTGCCCAAGGCCGGCATGAACGTCCGCCTGCTCAAGTCCGTCGCCCGCCACGCCGCAGTCATGGTCACCAACGACACCGGCCCGCGCCACCTCGCCGCCGCTGTCGGCACGCCGCTGGTCACCCTCTTCGGACCCACCACCCCCGAGTGGACCCACATCGGCTTCGACCACGAACGCCAGGTCGTCGCCCGCGACGCCGGCCAGCCCGACAGCATTAAACAGATCACCGTCGACGAGGTCTTCCGCCGCGTCGAAGAACTGCTCGCCCTCGGGCCCGACGCTCCCGCATCGGCCCCTGCCGAACCCGACGCCTCCGCCCCCGGATCAGGCTCTGCCCCAAGATCAGCCCCCGACCCCGCCGCCCGGGCCCAGCCGTGAGCGCCGCCGTCCCGCCCCTGCGTGTCGCGGTCGTGATCGAATCCTTCAACCCCGCCGCCGGCGGCAACGAACGCTCCACCGACCAGATCCTTCGCGAACTCGTCGCCCGCGGTCACCAGCCCACCCTCGTCACCGGTTTCGCCCCGACCGGCTTGTCTTCGCCCGGTCCCCCTGGCGAACCCGCTCACTCCGTGGTACCCCCCGGCGTCACCCTCGCCGCCATGGCCGACCGCAAGTCCTCTTCCGTGTTCCGCCTGGCCCGCTTCGCCCCCTGGGCTCGGCGTCAGCTCCGTGCGGGCCGTTTTGACACCAGCCTCTCGGTGACCATGGCTGTCCCCGCCCGCGTCCTCCAGCCCCGCGGCGGCACCGTCCGCGAGACCCTTGCTCGCAACCTCGCCCTCCGCTCTTCGGGGCTCGCTCGCGAAAAAAAACGCCTCGCCCTGGCCCTCGATCCCAAGCAGCGCTTGCTGCTCGCCCTCGAACGCCGGACCCTCGCCAACCCCCTGGTCCACCGCGTCGCCGCGCTCAGCCGCTACGTCATCCGCCAGCTCGAGCAGCACTATCGCTTCCCCGCCGAACGCACCGCGCTCCTGCCCAACGCCGCGGTGATGCCGACGCTCACCCCCCAAGAGACCGCCGCCCATCGCGCTCGGGTCCGCCGGGACCACCGCCTCCCCGACCACGCGGTGGTCTACCTCATGGCGGCGCAGAACCCCGTCCTCAAAGGCTTCCCCACCCTCCTCGCCGCGCTCGCCCGGCTCCGCGACGCCCCGCCCGGCTCCGGTTCCACCGCCGACCCGTCGCCCGGCACGCCCGCCCGGCCCCACCCCGTTGCGCTGCTCGTGGGGGGGTTCGGCCCCGATCAGCAGGCCGCCGCCGACGCCCTGGGGCTCGCCGACCACGTCCGCGTCGTCGGCCCGGCCCGCGACATGTCGCCCTACTTCGCCGCCGCCGACGTCACCGTCCTGCCCACGTGGTACGACCCGTCGAGCAAGGTGGTCCTCGAATCCCTCATGACCGCCACGCCCGCCATCAGCACCGCCTACAACGGGGCCAGCGACTTCATCGCCCCTCCGGGCGCCCCGCCCCGGGGCCGGGTGGTCGCCGACCCCGGCAACGCCCAAGAGCTCGCCCGCGCCATGGCCGACCTCGCCGACCCCGCGGCCCGCGCCGCCTGCGCCGCCGCTTGCCACGGCCTCGCCGATCAGCTCAGCATGACCCGCCACGTCGACACTCTCGAAACCCTCCTCCACGACGCCCGCACCCCCCGCTGACCCCGAGCCGGCGTCCGAGCCCGCCACTTGGAATCGTCGTCCGGGCTCCGTGGTGCGGAGCCGGTAACCCTTATGGGGTAGCATGGCCTATCTTTTCCGATCGGTTCACGCCCCCGGCTCCCCCCGGCTCCCCCCGGCTTCCGCTTGCATCCTCCCGCGCTACCGGGCTATACTGCTCGGCTCGATAAACCTCGCTCCGGTTCCTCCAGGCACCCCCACCATGCCCACCATCAATCAGCTCGTCCGCAAGCCCCGCCGCACCCCGAAGTTCAAGTCCAAGGTCAAGGACCTGGACCAATGCCCGCAGCGCCGCGGCGTCTGCCTCCAGGTCAAGACCGTGACCCCCAAGAAGCCCAACTCCGCCCTGCGGAAAGTCGCCCGGGTCCGCCTGTCCAACGGCAACGAAGTCACCGCCTACATCGGCGGCGAAGGCCACAACCTCCAGGAACACAGCATCGTGCTGGTCCGCGGCGGCCGGGTCCGCGACCTCCCCGGGGTCCGTTACCACGTCGTCCGCGGCGCGCTCGACACCCTCGGCGTCGACGGCCGCAAGCGTGGCCGGTCGAAGTACGGCGTCAAGAAACCCAAAGGCTAAACCGCCGCCGCCTCCCGCGGACCTCGGTTCGTGGTTCGTGCGCGGCGATCGTCCGCCCGGGACCGAACCCGGGCCGTATCCAGTCATCGATTTCGTTTTATTTTTGCTGCAGTAATCCCGGGCCGCGTGGCCCCGGGGTGAACGCCGCGGAGGTCGACCCCCGAGTCGACGGCCCGCGGCTAGCGGCTTACTCAGGAGTACCCGACATGGGACGTGGATTCACCGCTTCGGAAGAACAACTCAAGCCCGACCCCCGCCACGGCGACAAGGTCCTGGCCCGGTTCATCAACTGCCTCATGCAGGACGGCAAGAAATCCGTCGCCCAGCGCGTTGTGTACCAGGCCTTCGACGAAATCGAGAAACGCACCAACGGCGAGCCCACCGCCATCGAAGTCTTCCGCATGGCGATTGAAAACGTCAAGCCCAACGTCGAGGTCCGCTCCAAGCGCGTCGGCGGGGCGAACTACCAGGTGCCCATGCAAGTTAAGCCCAAGCGGAAGCAGGCCCTGGCGTTCCGCTGGATCCTCGCCGCCGCCCGCTCCGAACGCGGCAAGCCGATGCACATGCGTCTGGGCCGTGAGCTGATGGAAGCCTCCCGCGGCGAAGGCAAGGCCATGAACACCCGCGACCAGACCCACCGCATGGCCGAAGCGAACAAGGCCTTCGCCCACTTCGCCTGGTAGCGTTTTCCGCTTCTCGGTTACCGTTTCCCGGGCCGCGATTGATCCAGGATTTATATCCCGGGTTTTCGCTATGCGGTTTGTCTCGATCTCGCCGCGACGCGATAGAGATGCCACACCGTGCGCGATCACTCGGCCTCGGCCCGCGGCGGCCATCACCGCCCAATCTCCAAAATAAACCTTGTTTCCCTGCAGGCTGGCGATTAGAGTTAGGTTGAACGAATCAAGCCCCGAAGTAGCCGAGTTTTACCTTTGAGTTTCAAGGATTTTCGTATGCTTTCAGGCCGATCGTTACGGACACGGATAGCTGCCGCGGGTCTCCTGATGGCCTGCCCCCTTGGGGCTGGGGCCCAGGAAGCGGGCAAGGTGCTGTTTATCCGCGGCGCCGAACGCAGCGGCGGCTTTTTCGAAGCCAACAACGATACGGGCCTCACCGAGCAGCTCGCCGACATCCGCAATACCTCGACTTCGGGCGGGAACCACGGCTGGTTCGAGTTCGCCTCGCTCCTGGTCGACAACGGCTTCCAGGTCGAGCAGGCCATCGAGCCGCTGGAAGCCGGTGCCCCCACCACCGGCCAGACCACCGGTGCCGCGCTTAGCCTCGACGGGAGTTTTACGGTCAGCGATCGCTTGGGCGTGACCCCCGCCGTCTCGCGGAGTCTCGCCGACTACGATGCGGTCATCTTCGGGTCCAACAACGCGGTCTACGGCAACCCTCAGATCGACGCCCTCGAGTCCTACGTCCGCGGCGGCGGGGGGGTCCTCTTTATCAGCGACGCGAACTTCGGCAGCGGCTGGAGTGACGCGTCGAACTCCGACCAGCAGTTCCTCGACCGCTTCGGCCTGGTGGTCAACCAAGACCGGGGCACGTACGTCCTCTCGAGCGCCGAGGCCGGCGGCGGCGCCCCGGCCGATTACACGCAGGGCGACCACCCGATCCTCAGCGGGGTCAACGCGTTCGACGGCGAAGGCGTCACCCCCTTCCAGATCGGCACGCTGACCGAAGGCGTGACCGCGGAGATCCTGGTGCAGGCCGAGGGCAACACCAGTGACAACACCGGCACCGACGCCCGCGGCGACGCTCGACCGGTCACCATGAACGACGCCGCGCTGCTCGTCGCCGAAGCCGACCTCGGCCGGATCGCCGGGCACTTCGACCGCAATACGTTTTTCAATCAGAACGGCGCGGGCACCTTCCTTAACCGAACCGCGGGCGGATCGATCCAGCTCGACAACGACATCTACGCGCTGAATCTCGTGACCTGGGTCGCCAACGTCCCCGAGCCTGGGACGATGTCCACGGTACTTTTGGGGACGCTGCTGGCCCTGAAACGAAGCGCTGCCAAACGCCGGCGGGTCTGATCGCCGGCTCGCCCGGCGCGGCCGGCTTTTCCCTGCCACGCTCTCCTTTTCGTGCGACTCTCTCTCTGAAAGGTGATCTGCATCCCGACCGGTCGGCCCGGCTCTACGCGATCAGCTTTAGCCAGACGTACATCCAGATCAGCCCCGCCACGAAGCCCAGCGCCGCGACGAGCCACGCCGCGTGCCGCCACCGGCCGCTCATCCACGGCCACCGCCACCGCGACGTCCGGTACGCCTCGACTTCGTGCGGCTGGTCGTCGCGGTGTGCCTGGAGGTCTTCAATGAGGTCGGCGACCCGCGGGTAACGCCTCGTGGGGTCTTTCGCGAGGCAGCGCAGGCAGATGGCTTCCAACGCCTTGGGGATCTCGCGTTTGGGAGCCACCTCGCGTGGCCGCGGGGTCGGCCGCTCGAGGACCTGCTGGAGCACGTCGTCGAGTTTCTGGCCGAAGACCAGCGGCTGGCCGGTGAGGATCTCGTAGAGCACGATGCCCAGGGCGTAGACGTCGGTGCGTTCGTCGGTTTCGTCGCCGCGGGCCTGCTCGGGCGACATGTAGAGCGGCGTGCCGAAGCGCCGCCCCGGCTGGGTCAGCTCCAGGGCCACCCCCTCGCGACCGGCCGGCGGCAGCGCGTGTTCGGGCGTGACCTCGCCGGTCACTTTCGCCAGCCCCCAGTCGAGCACGACCACCTCGCCGAACTCCCCGACCAGAATATTGGCCGGCTTGATGTCGCGGTGGATCACCCCCTGGGCGTGGGCGTACGCGACGGTCTGCGCCGCAGAGATCACGATGTCGATCAGGCGCTCGGGCGGGTACAGCTCCTGCGTGCGGTGGTTGCGCTGCAGGATGTCGTTGAGCAGCGACCTTAGGTCCCGCCCCTCGAGCTTCTTCATCGTGAAGTACGGTCGGCCCCCACGGTCGCGCCCGATCTCGTATAGCGGCACGGTGCCCGGGTGCGGGATCATCGCGGTCACCCGGGCCTCGCGGACGAACCGGGCCGTCTCCGTCTCGTCCTCCGCCAGGTGCGGGTGCAGGGTTTTGTAGACCACCGTCCGGTTCAGGTTCCGGTCCAGGCAGGTCATCAACTCCGCCGTCCCCCCCTCGGTCAGCGGCGCGAAATCCGAATACTTCAGCGACCCCGACTTCCAGTACACCGGGAAGTCGGCGTCGGTCAGTTTCAACTGGATAAGGTGCGGCGGCGGCGCTTCATCCGCCGGCGGCGCTCCCCCTGTTGGCGCTTCTCCTAACCCCGGCACATCCCCCGGAGCTTCGGTGGCAACCGATGCGGCAACCCCTCCCACGACCGCCCCCGCAGTTTCTTCAGGGGTGTCGTCCGCGGCCCTTTCCGGGGCCTTCTGCGCGGCCTCTTCCGGGGTGACTTCCGGGGTGACTTCCGGGGGTTTTTCGCTCGGCACGCCGGCCGAATCAGGATCAAGCGGGGTGGGCTGGGTCATGGTGAAAGGGGCCAACCCGACACGCATCGGCCCGTTGCATTATACGCCCGGCGGCTCCCCGGCCCGCACGGCGCTTGCCCCGCGTCCACGCTCCGTCGCGACGGATTGGCTCCCCGCGCCGGCCCGCCGGCCGCTTATTCCGCGAGCTCGACCATCCCGTCCACGTCGGCCATCACCCGGCGGGAACGCACCATCGCCAGCCGGATCATCAGGCCCAGCAGCAACGCCACCCCCGCCAACACCGCGAAGCTGATCCCCATGTACCGGTACGTGTCGTCCTGCACCGGTTCCTTCATCCGCTCGGCCGACTGGAGTACCGCCACGCTGTCCGCCCGTCCCGCCGCCCGGTCCACCGTCATCTGGTGCGACACCAGCGACTTGCTCAGCGCGTCCAGCACCCCCACCACGTACTCCGGCTCCGCCGTCCGGTACGCGAACTCGACCCGCTCGGCCGAGCCCCGCACCGACAACGCCTCGTCCAGATGCGTCGCCAGGTCCGCCGGGTTCGTGAACAGCCGGATCCCCCGTTCGTCGAGGTTCCGCAGCGTCCCGTTCATCACCGGCTCGGACCGGACCGTCGCCCGGAACCCCGTCAGCCAATCCGCCGATGTTCCGCTCGGCGTCGCGGCGGCTTCGTCCAGCCCCAGCACCGCTTCGGCGTCGCCCGGCTCCAGCCCCTCGGCGAGCTGCGCGTTGAGCGCCGCCACCGCCGCTTCCGGGTCGGCCGACGCCACCGCCGCCGGCCCCGCGTCGAACGACATCGCCATCGTCGACTCCCACACCGGCGTCGACAACTGCTTGCCCGAGAAGTAGCTCGCCACCGTCGACCCCAGCAGCGCCAGGATCACCAGCGCCACCGTGCTCGCGGTCGACTGCGTCGCCCACTTCTGCACCATCGCCTTCTCGCTGGCCTCCAGAAACTTTTTGACTTCGACCAGGTTCCGCCGCTCTTTTTCCAGCCCCGCGTACTGGGCGCTGCTCGACTCGACCTTCGATTCCGCCGCCTGGATCTTCGACGACTTGTCCCGCAGCTGGTTCAGGTACTTCCGCACCTTGTCCCGCCGCTTCTTGATGACCTCGTCGGCCTGCATCATCTGCGCTTTACGCTTCTCGTATTTCTCCCGCGCCGCGGCCAGCTCCTCGCGGAGCGACGCGATCTCCCGGTCCTTCTCGTCGTCGGACCGGGGGGCGCCGTCGCCCACCGTGTCGATCCGGGCCAGGAGGTCGGCCTCCTGCTCGGCCAGGTCCTGCGCCCGCTGGTCCAGCTCCGCTTCCCGCTGATCCAGTGCCGCGGCCCGCGCTTCGATATCCATCGACGCGGTGTCGGACCCCAGGCCCAGCACCTCGCCGCCCTCGGCGTCGTCGCCCGCCAGCTCCGCACGCAGTTCCAGTTCCGCCGCCTGCGCTTCGAGCCGCTCCGCCCAGGCCGACAGCTCCGTGTCACGGGTCGCCACCTCGGCTTCACGCTCGTCCACCTTCGCCGACCACGCCTCGAGCTCCTGCGACCGCGCGTCGAGCGCCGCGGTCTGCTCGGCCAGCGCCGCCCGGTCCGCCTCGCATTTCTCGCGGAACGCCTGTTTCTTTTCCCGTAGGGCTTCTTCGCCCTGCGCGACCGCCGCGCCGTCCTCCGCGTCCCGGCCCAGGTCGAAGTCGACCCCCATGACCGTTTCCGCCGCGTCGGCCTGGCCGTCGAATTCCGCCTGCTGGCGTTCCAGCTCCGTCGCCCGCTCGTCGAGTTCCGCCCGCTGTTGCGCGAGCTCGGCCTGCTCCTGCGCCACCGTCTCCCGCAGCGCCTGCACGGCCTTCTCGTCGTCCCGCACCCGCTCACGCTGGGCGAGTACTTTCGCCTTGCCCTGTTCGAGCGTCTGGCGGAACACCGCTTCTTTCTGCGTCAGCTCCGCTTCACGGTCATTCAGGGTCCGCTCGAGCTCCTCGAGTTTTTCGGGCACGCCCTGGCTTTGCTGCTCGAGCGATTCCCGCTGCCGGTCCAGCTCCGCCGCCTGCATTTCCAGCTCCGCCGCGCGCTGCTCCAACTCCGCCCGCTGCGCCGCCAACGCTTTAGCTTCCGCCGCCGACGCCGCGTCCGCCCCCTCGGCCGCGTCGAAGTCCGGGATGAACCCCGGCATCAGTGTGTCATTGTTGACATCTCCCGCACGCTCGGTCAGCTCCGCCTGCGCCCGCTCCAGGCTCGCCTGCTGCGCTTCGAGCGCTTCCTTACGCAGCTTCAGGTCCATGTGCGCTTTGGCCAGCTCTTTCTTCCGGTCCTTGAGCGCCTGCCGCTGCTCCGCGAACGCCTCCCGCTCGGTGTCCAACGCGGCGCGGTCGTGTTCGATCGCTTCGCGCTGCCCGCCGATCTCGGCCCGGGCCTCGTCCAGCTCCCGCCGGGTTTCGTCGATCTGCGCCCACTGCCCCTCCAGCTCGGCCTGCTGCTGCGCCAACGTTTCGCGCTGCCCTTCGAGCTCCGCCTGCTGCCGATCCAGACCGCCTTGGCGCTCGTCGAGTTCTGCGGCCCGGCCTTCCAGTGCCGACGCCCGAGCTTCCAGCTCCTGCTGCGTCTGGTCGAACGCCCGCTGCGCCCCGTCGAGTTCCGCCGCCTGCCGATCGAACGCCTCCCGGGCCTCGTCGAACGCCGCGCGGTCTTCCGCCAGGCCACGCTGCCCGTCCGCCACCGCGTCGCGCTGCGCGTCGAGTTCCTGCCGCCGCGTACGCAGCGCATCGCGGTCGCCCGCCAGTGCCTGCCGGTCCGCGTCCAGGGCTTCGCGCTCGCCGGTCAGCTCGCCACGCTCCGCGTCCAGCGCCGCCTGACGCTCGGCGATCTGCTGCTCCTGAGTCGCGAGCGCCTGGGCCTGGGCCTGGACCGACTCGGCGTGCTTGTCGTTCTCGGCCTGCCAGGATTTGAGCGCACCCAGCCGCGCCTCGAGGTCGCCCAGCAGGTCCAGCGCTTCGTTGGGGTTCAGCGGGGCCGGCGGCGGGGTGGGCACCGTGGGGGCGTGCGGATCGGAGGGCGGCAGGGGGGGTTGGTCGGACATGGCGTGCGTCTCAACGGTAGAAAGAGGACCAGGGGCGGATACTTCCGTCGTAGAATCATCGGCAACCCCCCGCACCCAATTGAGCGGCATAACCGGAAAATCCTGCCCGCTTAAGCCCGGATAACCCGATTCCGCTACAGACAATCCCTATGAATCCGCCCCGCCGATCGCCGATAAACCCGACCGACCTGTCTGAGCTCCCGGCGGCGGACGGGGCGACTCTCGTTGCCCCGCCCGCCGCCGAACTCCGCGGGGTGGCCGCCGGCTACGCCCCCGATCGGCCGGTCTTCTCCGGGGTCTCGGTCGCCCTCCACGCCGGCCGGCTCACCGCGCTGGTCGGGCCCAACGCCGCGGGCAAGTCCACGCTGCTCAAAACCCTGCTCGGCCAGGTCCGGCCCGCCGCGGGCTCGGCCCTGCTCCACGGCCGACCGCTTGGCACCTATAAACCCCGCGCCCTCGCCCGGCATGTCGCGTATCTGCCTCAGCGTGGCGGCTCCAGCTTCGGCTTCACCGTCCGCCAGACCGTCGCCATGGGCCGCTTCCCTTTTGATGATGAGGCCTACGTCGACGACGCCCTCGTCGTCACCGACTTGGCCGAGGTCGCCGACCGGCCGTTCGGCGAACTCTCGGGCGGGCAGCAGCAGCGTGCCCTGCTCGCCCGCGCCTGGGCCCAGTCCTGCGGACCCGCGGCGACGCATGCTTCAGATCAGGGCGGCGGGGGGGTGGTCCTGGCCGACGAACCCGTCGCGCACCTCGACCTCGGCCACGCGCACCGAGCGATGCAACTGCTCCGCGGCCTCGCCGACCGGGGCCTGGCGGTGTTGGTCGTCCTGCACAGCCTCGACGCCGCGGCCCGCTGGGCCGACACCGTGTGGCTCATGCAGGCCGGCGATCCCGACCGCGGCGGTGGGGGGGTGGTCGCCGCCGGCCCCGCCTCGGCCGTCCTGACCCCCGAGGTGTTGAGCCCCGTCTACGGCGTCGCCCTGGCCACGCCCCTGCACGACGGGCCACCTATTTTCTTCGTCCCCGACGACCTTTTGCCCGGCCCCGCCCCGGGCGCAGCGATACACTAAAACAATGTCTCGGCCCGCCGTCCCCCGGCCCCGACCGCCCCCTGTCCCGTTCCGAATCCCTCAAGGCCCTCACCATGCTCACCACCCTGGCCCAGAACAATCCCGGCGGCGGCGGGATCGACCTGTTCAAGCTGCTGATCTTCGGCGTCTTCGGCGTCATCTTCATCAGCTCGATGATCAACAACGCCCGCAAAGAGAAACAGAAAAAAGCCCGCCAGCGCGCGTCCGCCGGCGACGAATCCGCCTCGACCTCGGCCCGCGCCGACGGCCGGCCCTCGCTCGAAGACATCATCGCCCGCCGCCGTGCCGAGCTCCAGGGCCGCACCCGGGCCCAGGCCGGCTCGCCCCCCGCCGCTGAACCGGGCAACCTCACCATGGCCGAACGCATCGCCCGCGCCCGCGCCAAACAGCAGTACGAGCAACGCGCCCAAGCCGCCGCCGGTAACCGCACCCCCCCCGGAACCACCGGAACCCCTGGAAGTCCTGGAACCCGCCCGACCCCGGGCCGTACCGCCTCCTCCGGAAACGCCCCCGCCCCCGGAAGCACCCCCGCCTCCGGACCCGGCCGCCCCGCTCCTGCCCCACGGCCCGCTCCGCTCTCCCGCCCCGCGCCCGCCACTCATCCAAGCCCCCCCCGCCGCACCGCCGCCGACCGCCGCCTCCAGGAGCTCCAACGGCAACGCCAACAGGCCGCGCAGCGGAACCCGTCTCCTCGCCCGTTGCAGCGGCCCGCTCCTCCTCTGCGCGCGGCCTCCGCCACCACGTCCCAGCCGGCCTCCGAGCACGACCCGGTCCAGCGCACGGTCACCGACACTCCCGCGTCGCTCCGGCCCCGCCGCGACGCCGCGGGCTCGGACCTCCTCGACTTCCGCCGTCTCTCGCGTAACGACCTCCGCCGGGCGCTGATCCTCAAGGAAGTCCTCGACCGCCCGCTGGCCGACCGCGACCCGCTGAACCAGTTCTCCCCCTGACGCGATTCTCCCGCCGCCGTGCCCTTCTTTACCGTGGCCGGCGCCCCTCACCCATGCCCGAACCCCGCGTGATCCCGCTCTCTCAGACCGACGCGGCCGCCGCGGCGCTCGAAGACCCGGTCCGCCGGATTGAGCTCGTCCGCGGCGACCCGGCCTCCCCCGATCCCGCGTGGGGGATCGACGCCCTCGCCGTCCCCGCTGCCGACGCTCCCCCCGACCGTTCGGCCCACGCCGACCCCGCCGCGCTCGGCTCCCCCGCCGCCGCGCTCCACCGCGCGGCGGGCCCCCGCCTCCGCGCGCACCTCCAGACCCTCGGCCCTTGCGCGACCGGGCTCGCCCACGCCACCCCCGCGTACGATCTCGAGGCTCATGGCGTGCAGCAGCTCATCCACGCCGCCGTGCCCGTCTGGCCCGCCGCTTACGTCGATCCGGACGCCCACGCCATGCCCGGCGCGCCGCTGGGTGACGCCGCGCAGCTCGGCTACCTGCACGAAGACACCCTCCTCGCGTCCTGCCACCTCCACGCCCTGCGCCTGGCCGTCGCCCACGGCGTCTGCGTCCTCGGGTTCGCCCCGCTCACCGCCGGCGACCCCGGTTTCCCCGCCGAGCGTGCCGCGAAGATCGCCTTCGGCCACGTGTTCGGCCACTTCGCCCAGCGGCCCGCCCCCGACCTGCCCCACAAGGTCCTCTTCGTCTGCTCCACCGACGCGGACGCCGCGGCCTACCGCCAAGTCATCCAGACCCGCGCCGACTGGATGACCCGCCGCCGCCGCGTGTGATGGTCTTCGCGCGGTCGCCCACGCGGTGTCCGCCCGCCGCGGCCTTCTCGCCGTGTCCGTCCGCCCCGCGGGTGTTTCAGAAGAACTCGCCGACTTTGATCGTGGCCTGCGATAAGACGATCGCCGCGGCGTTGGCGAGGTTGTAGCTGCGGATGCCCCCGGAAGCGGCCGCGGCGTTTCCCGGCATCGGAATAAACACGGTGCGGTCGGGCCAGCGTTCGTGCCACGCCTCGGGCAGGCCGGTGTTTTCGTTGCCCAGGATGATGACGTCCCCGTCGGCATACGCCGGCGCGTCGAACCGGTGCGTCCCGAACTTCGTGACCAGCCAAGGATCGCGATTACCGCCCCCGCCCTTGCAAGTCGGCGACGCCAGCCAGTCCAGAAACGCGTCGTCGTCGGCGTGCTCGGTCAGCGTGACCGACGGCCAGTAGTCCAGGCCCGCCCGCTTCACGGCGTGGTCGGTGATCTCGAACTTCATCGGGTGGATGAGATGGAGGTGCGCCCCCATCCCGACGGTGGTGCGGGCGATGTTGCCGGTGTTCTGCGGGATCGCGGGGTGGTAGAGAACCAGATGCAACACGTCACATCACCTCGGGGACGGCGGCGCGGAACTTGTTGTAGACAGCCCGGTCGTCGGCGCTCAGCGACGCGGCCAAAACGTCGGCGTCGCTCAGGGCCGAGGGCACGGATCCGTGGTTGCCCGATACCGCATGGTTGAGCGCGAGGACCAAGCCGTGAAAGGCCCGGTCCCAGAGCGTGATGCCGTCGATTCGCCGATCGAGGTGGGCTTGAGTCGAGCGGGTGTAGCGGTCCGCGGCGGGTGCCCGACCCGCGATGGCGTGGACCCAGGCGAGCAGCGATTCGGCCCGCAGCAGGTTGATCGGCGTGCCGACCTGTTGCCAGTGCCACGCCGACGCGAACGCGCAACGGACCATCGACTCGATCGCGTCGGGGTCGCTGGGCGGCTGCTCGGCGCATTCCCATGCATGGTTGTTGCACTCGACGGCGAACCATCGATTCCAGTCGTGAAGGTCTTGGGGTTTGGGGTCATCCATGTCGTGTCTCGGGGGATTAAGGACGCAGCGGCCGGACCAGAAGTTTTCGCAGTACCGCGAGCAGGGTCGCCGGGTCGTCGAGATAGTTCGCCGGCGGGCGCCAGTAGATCGTTGATTTGTCGAGCACGGTGGTCCGGCCGGGTGCGCCGCCGAAGAGGTTGGAGACCGCGCCGGTCTTGGCGGTGGTGAAGATCAGGTCGGGGCCTTCGAGCTGGATCTTATCGATGCGGTGGGTGCTCGCGGCGACGCGGACTTCCATGAGGTCGATGAAGTTCTGGGCGGCAGCGGGGGGCTTGCCGAAGGCGTCGGTCAGGTCGTGGGTGACCTTGTCGAGTTGGTCGAGGCTGTCCACCCGCGTCAGCCGGCGGTACGCGTCCATGCGGTGCTTGTCGGACTTGATGTAGCGTTTGGGCAGCGTGCTCCCGGTTTCCGGGGCCGGGAGCTCGAGGTGGCACTTGCTCGCCTCGATGATCGGCTCGTTGCGCAGCTTCTTGGTTTCCTGTTCGAGCAGCACGCAGTACATCTCGTAGCCCACCGCGGCGATGTGGCCGGACTGCTCGGCCCCCAGGAGGTTCCCCGCCCCGCGGATCTCGAGGTCCCGCATCGCGATCTTGAACCCCGCGCCGAGCATCGAGTAGTTCTCGATCGCCTTGAGCCGTTTCGCCGCCACCTCGTTGACCGTCCGGTCCGGCGGGAGCAGCATGTAGCAGTACGCCCGGTGCTTGTACCGACCGACCCGGCCGCGGAGCTGGTGCAGCTCGGCGAGCCCGAAGTGGTCCGCCCGGTTGATGAATATCGTGTTCGCCGTCGGGATGTCGATCCCGCTTTCGATGATCGTGGTCGACACGAGGATGTCCGCTTCGCGTCGCATAAACGTGAGCATGACCTCTTCGAGCATCTTGGGCGGCATCTGGCCGTGCCCCACCACGATCCGCGCGTCCGGGGCCAGCCGCTGCAGATCGTCCGCGATCGTCCGCAGGTTGCTCACCCGGTTGTGGACAAAATACACCTGCCCTTCGCGGGCCAGCTCCCGCCGCAGCGCCTGCTCGATCCGCCGCTCGTCGTAGGGTACGACCTCGGTGACGATGGCCCGCCGATCCACCGGCGGCGTGGTCAGCGAGCTGATGTCTCGCAGCCCCACCATCGACATGTGCAGCGTCCGCGGGATCGGCGTCGCGGTGAGCGTCAAGATCTCTGCCGTCAGCCGCAGCCCCAGCAGCTTGTTCTTGTGCTCGACGCCGAACCGCTGCTCCTCGTCGATAATGGCCATGCCCAGGTCGGCGAACTTCACGTCGTCGGACAGGATCCGGTGCGTGCCGATGAGCACGTCCACCTCGCCGCGCGCGACCGCTTCGAGGGTCTTACGCTGCTGCTTGGCCGTCTTGAACCGCGACAAGCTCTCGACGCGGAACGGGTAGTCCGCCAGCCGGCTCCGGAACGTCCGCTCGTGCTGCTCGGCCAGCACCGTCGTCGGCACCAGCACCGCGACCTGCTTCCCGAACTCGACGCACTTGAACGCCCCGCGGAGCGCCACCTCCGTCTTCCCGAACCCCACATCGCCGCACACCAACCGGTCCATCGGCGTCGCCTCGGTCATGTCCGCCTTGATCGCCCCGATCGCCGCCCACTGGTCTTCGGTCTCTTCGTACGGAAACTCCGCCTCGAACTCTTTCTGCCACCGCGTGTCCGCCGGGTATCGCACGCCCGGCTGCGTCTCCCGCGCCGCCTGCACCCGCAAGAGCTCCGCCGCCAGGTCCTTCACCGCCTCGGCCACCGAATCTTTCTGCTTCTTCCACCGCTTGCCCCCCAGCGTCGACAGCGGCGGCCGGCCCTGGAACCCGCCGATGTATTTCTGCACCAAATCGATCTGACCCGCCGGCACGTGCAGCAGCGCCGCGTCCGCGAACTGGAGCGTCAGGTACTCGCCCCGCTCCCCGCCCCGCTTCATCGTCTTGAGCCCCGTGAACTTCGCGATCCCGTGGTCCACATGCACCACATAATCCCCCACCCCCAGATCCAAAAACGCATCCCCCCCGGAAGTAACCCCGGAAGCCCCCCCGGAAGCCCCCCCGGAAGTAACTCCGGAACCGCCCCGGCCGCGTCGTGCTTCGTCTTCTGCCGTG
>JBCDDZ010000063.1:0-17753 GCA_039180025.1 Planctomycetota bacterium | reverse complement strand
GGAAATCTCGGGCCCCACCCCCCGGGGCTCCCTCCCCGTGCGACCGCCGACGCCTGCCACCGCGTCGGCCCCCGAACCCAAGCCCGCTCTTTGGCAACCCGCCTCCGACCCTAAAAAAACGAGCCCCCAGCCAACGCCGCGGGCCCGTATTCGCCACGCGTCGCGCGCGTCGAAAGCCTCCCCCCTCTCGCACCGCCGACGCCTGTTCAAGTTGATTACACCAATAGCCGAACGCAAGCCCGGGCCGCAGGCCGGCGTCAACCGCGCCACCCCGCCCCCTACATCCGCGGCACCACCCCGATACCCAGCAGCCCCAACCCCCGTTCCAGCGTCCGCGCCGCCAACGCACAAAGCCCCAGCCGTGCGTCCCGCGTCGCGTCGTCCGGAGCCTTGAGCACCGGGCACTGCTCGATAAAACGGTGCGTCCGCGTCGCGACCTCGTACAGATAGTTGCACAGCCGATGCGGCTCCAGCGTCTCCGCCACCGACCCCACCGCCTCCGGAAACCCCAGCAGCAGCAACGCCAACCCCCGCTCCGCCGACTCCCCCACCGACACCCCGTCCGACGCAAACGAGGCGAAGTCCACCCCACCCTTGCGGAAGATCGAACGCACCCGTGTGTAGCTATACAACAGGTACGGCGCGGTGTTGCCTTCCAAAGACAGCATCCGCTCGTAGTCGAAGACGTAGTCCTTGATCCGGTCGTTCGACAGGTCTGCGTACTTCACCGACCCGATCCCCACCGCCTCCGCCACCGCCGCCTTCTCCGCCGCGTCCAGCCCCGGGTTCTTCTCCGCGATCACCCGGCCCGCCCGCTCGATCGCCTCGTCCAGCACGTCCGCCAGACGGATCGACTCTCCGCTCCGGGTCTTGTACGGCCGACGGTCCGGCCCCAGCACCGTCCCGAACGCCACGTGCTCCATCCGCACCCCCGCCCCCCAGCCCATCGCCCGCACCGTCGCGAACACCATCCCGAAGTGCTGGCTCTGCCGCGCATCGGTCACGTACACCATCCGGTCCGCCCCCAGTTCCTCCGCCCGGAACCGCGCCGCCGCCAGGTCCGTCGTCGCGTACAGGTAGCCCCCGTCCGACTTCCGCACGATCATCGCCATCGGCTCGCCGTCTTGGTCCACGAACCCCTCCGGGTACACCACCCCCGCCCCCTCGCTCTCTTGAAGCAGCCCCGCCTCCGCCAGCGCGTCGACCGTCGGCCCCAGCCGATCGTTGTACGCGCTCTCGCCCCGGATATCTGCCGGCGTCAGCTTCACGCCCAGCCGTCCGCAGATCTCGTTGAAATGTTCGACCGACGCCTCGACCAGTTGTGTCCACCGCGCCCGCGTCGCCGGGTCGCCCGCCTGCAGCGCAACCACCCGCCGCCGCGACCGCAGCGCGAAATCCTCGTCCTCATCGAAACGCTGCTTCGCCCGCTTGTATAGCCCGTTGAGGTCCCCGATCTCCAGATCCGGCCCCGCGTCCAGGTCGCTCAGATACTCGATCAGCATCCCGAACTGCGTACCCCAGTCCCCCAGATGGTTCTGCCGCGTCACCCGATGCCCCAGGAACTCGAGCACCCGCACCACCGCGTCGCCGATGATCGTCGATCGCAAATGCCACACCAGCATCTCCTTAGCCACGTTCGTCCCGCAGTAGTCCACCACGACGTGTTCGGCCGCCGTCGCCGCCGCCACCCCCAGCCGCGCGTCGGCCAGCGCGTCGGCCGCCGCCGACCCCAGCGCGTCGTCCGCGAGCGTCAGGTTGATAAATCCCGGCCCCGCGACCGCCGCCGACCCCAGCCACCCCGACCCGTCCAGCGCCCCGACCACCGCCTCGGCCAGCTCCCGCGGCGGCCGACCGACCGCTTTGCCCAGCGCCATCGCCAGGTTCGCCTGGTAGTCGCCGAACTTCGGGTTCGCGCTGGGCCGCAGCATCGGGTCGGTGTCGGCGTAGCCGTCGCCCAACACCACGGCCACCGCGGACTGCAAACGGGTACGGATCGTGGCGTGCAGGTCATTCATCGGGGCGGCATGCTAACACGCCCGCCCCGCCGGACAAAAAACAACGCCGCATCAAGCGGCGCCGCGTGGTGTTCAAGGTTGACCCGCCGGCCCCGGCCGACGGTTTATTCGTCGGGGCCGTGGAAATCGTCGAGGCGGTCGGCGAGCTGGACCTTGAGCCGGGCCATGATCGAGCTGTGCATCTGGCTCACCCGCGACTCGGACAGGTCCAGGGTCACGCCGATCTCCTTCATGCTCATCTGCTCGTAGTAGTACAGGACCACGATGAGCCGTTCGGCCCGGCTGAGCTTGGCGGTGACCAGCTCCTTGAGGGCCCGCCGGTGGGTTTCGGTGACCGGGCAGGCGGCCGTCTGGTCGGAGAGAACCTGACCCAGGCCGGTGTAGCCGCCCTCGGCATCCGGGGCGTCGGCCCCGGCGGCGAGGCTGACCGTGCTCGTGAGGTAGCCGTCGCGGACCGTGAGCAGGAACTCCTTACGGCTCATGTCCATCTGCTTGAACAACTCGTCTTCGTCGGGCTCGCGGCCCAGCGCTTTGGTCAGCGACTGCTTCGCGGTGTTGAGCTTGCGGGAACGCGAGCGGGCCAGCCGCGGCGCCCAGTCGATCGAACGCAGGTAGTCGAGCACCGACGAGTTGATGGACTGCGTGGCGAACGTGGAGAAGCGGACGTTGCGGCCCGGATCGAAGCGGTCGATCGCGTGCATCAGCCCGAAGACGCCTTCCTGCATCAGGTCGCCGGGGTCGACCTCGGCGGGCAGCCGGCGGGCGATGCGTTCGACGACCCGCTGGATTAGCGGCAGGTGGGCTTCGAGCAGCACGTCGCGGGATGCCTCGCTCTGGTCTTTGTGGTAGGCCTCCCAGGCGGCCTCGATTTGCTGTTTCGTGCGTTCTTCGGGGACCGGTGCCGCGGAGACTTTGGCTTCCTTGCTTTTGACTGCGGTCATGCTGTTTCCCTGCTCGTGTATAGAGGTGGCTGATGAGTTTTTCGACCCGAGTTGGTCGGCCGAACCCCACCCGTAAAGCCATCGGTGATCTGGTGGATGCGGTTAAGAAAAAAAGTAAAATTTAAAGTGGAACGTTATCGGCGGGACCGGCCAGCCGTTACGGCTTACCGCTCGGGGCTGGGGATATAGCCCCGGTCGGGGGTATAGGGTCATGAGGCTGGGGGAAGCGGCGGGCCGATAACCAACCACAGACGGTGTTATCGGAATCCGACCCGGAGGTCGTCAGCTTCGGCGTGGTGTCCCATTTCCTCATCATGACGGTCAAATTCCTCTACCTCCAGCGGCGTAGGGGTGTCACTCGGTGCGGGGCCGACGCCCGCGTTGTCCAGCGCAACCTCAGGCCGAGGCCACCGGCGGATTGGCCCGGGGTTCGAGATCGGCCTGATCGGGGCGGTCTTGTCCCTCAGCGGTCGGGCTGGGGATCGGACGCTGCTGCTTGTGTTCTTCGATGTGCTGTTCGACGATGTGCTGGGCCACGCCGCCGATGATCCGGCCGATGACGTAGCAGACGATCATCGTGAACAGGGCCCGGCCGATCACGGTCACGATCGGGTTGTTCGCCATGACCCCGACCAGCAGGGCTGCCGCGAAGCTGGTCAGGGCGAAGCAGGATGCGATGACGCGAGAGGTGATTTCAAGTACTCCATTACTTGAGGATCAGCAGAAGTTCATCCGATTTTAATTTCGGACGAGCACCAATATACCGCCCCCCGCCTCCGGGGGAAGCGGTTTTTATAGGGTGGTGGAAAAATAAAGGAAAAAGTTATTTGTTAACTATTTTTCAAGGTCAGCGGCGCAGCCACGTGGCCATGCGTTTGACGAGTCCACCGGAGGGAGGCTGAGGCTCGGCGGCGTGCCTATCGAGTCTGTGGGCAAGGCTTAGGACACAGGCGCTGGCTTTGGTTTGGGGGGCGTCGAGGACGAACGGGCGGCGCTGACGGACCGCGTGGGGGACGCGGGGGTCGGCCACGACGTGGCCGGCGTAGCCGGGGGATAAGTTGAGAAAACGCTGGCAGACGCCGGAGATCCGACTGAACACCGCTCGGGCCTCGGCCTCGTCGCGGGTCATGTTGATGAGCAGCCGCAGGTCGGGGGCGGTCGTCTGGTGAGTGATGGTTTTGATCACGGCGTAGGCGTCGGTGATCGAAGTGGGCTCGGGGGTGGTGACGACCAGGACCCGCTGGGCGGCGGCGCAGAAGCTCAGGACGTTGGGCCCGACGCCGGCTCCGGTGTCGATCAGCAGGACGTCGCAGCTTGATTCGAGGCGACGCATCTGCGCCTGGAGCCGGTCGTGCTGGTGGGCCGAGAGGTTGGCCATGTTGGCGAGGCCCGACGCGCCGGGGACGAGGCGGAAACCGCCGGGCGCGTCGACGACGACGTCTTCGAGTTCGCAAGTGCCGGCGACGACGTGGGCGAGGGTCCGCGGGGCGGAGAGGTTGCAGATGACGTCGGCGTTGGCGGTGCCCAGGTCGGCGTCGAGGAGGACGACGCGTCGGCCCAGCCGGGCGAGCTGGACGGCGAGGCTGACGGTCATGGAGGTCTTGCCGACGCCGCCCTTCCCGCTGGTGACGGCGATGGTCTGGGCGAGCCGGGGCGCGGCGGCGGGCCGGGGCGCGGCGGGGGCGGCTTGTTGGTACTGGTTTACGAGGCCGCGGAGGGTGGCGGCCTGGTCGGCGGTGGTCATGGGGACACCTCCCCGCCGAGGACGAGTTCGGCGAGCCGGCCGGGACGGCAGGGCTCGATCTGGTGGGGGACTTCCTGTCCGGTGGTGATGTAGCTCAAGGGTTTATTGACTTTTTGGGCGACGTTAAGCAGGACGCCGCAGGCGACGGCTTCGTCGAGTTTAGTAAAGATCAGGCGGTCGGTTTTGACCTGGGCGAAGCGTTCGACGGTCTGCATGAGGACGGGCTGGGCGACGGTGGAGGAGAGCACGAGGTGGGTTTCGTGGGGGTCGGCGACTTCGAGGAGCTGGGCGAGTTCGTCGAGGCGCTGGGCGTTGCGTTGGGAGCGGCCGGCGGTGTCGATGAGGACGACGTCGAGGTGGCTCATGCGTTGGAGGGCGTCGGCGAGCTGGTCGGGGCCGGCGACGACTTCGAGGGGCAGGCCGATGATGTTGGCGTAGGTGCGGAGCTGTTCGACGGCGGCGATGCGGTAGGTGTCGGCGGTGATGAGGCCGACGGTCTTGTTTTGCTTGAGTTTGAAGGTGGCGGCGAGCTTGGCGACGGTGGTGGTTTTGCCGACGCCGGTGGGGCCGACCAGGGCGATGGTGCGGGGCCGACCGTCGGGGGTGGGCGGGAACTCGCCGGCGTCGGGGTCGGTGGGCAGGAGGTTGGCGACCTGTTGGCGGAGGGCCTGGGGCAGGTTTTCGGGGTCGGTAGGGTCGAGGTTGCGGATCAATTCGTTGGCGAGTTCGGCGGCGATTTCCTGCTGGATCAGGGCGGCGTAGTGTTCGACCAGGGGGTCGGGCAGGGCGTCGGGGGGGGGCGTGAGGGCGAGAGTCTGGGCGGTTTTCTGCTGCTGGGCCATGTCCTGCACGAGCTGCTTGACCATGCGGAGTTCGCGGGCCATCTGCTCCTGCTGGTCGGGGGACGGCGGCGGTGTGGCGACGGTGACGGCGGACGGGACGGGGGTTGGGGCGGGGGCGGCGTCGGGCGCCGCGGGCGGGGACACGGGGTCGGTGGCGGGCGGGTCGAACTGGGCGCGGGCGGCCTGGTAGGTGCGTCGGATCAGGTCGCCGGCGTTTTGGGTTTCGGCGGGGGTGGCGGGGGTGAGGTTGGCGGCGGCTTCACGGAGTTTCTGGGCGCGGGGGGACTTTGCGGCCTGGCGGGAGCGCTGGCGGGCGATGTCGCGGCCGTCGGCGGCGGTGACTTCGACGACGCTTTTCGCGCCCAGGCCCAGGACTCCGCCGCGTTTGTAGGTGCGGGTGTGGAGGACGACGGCGTGGCTGCCGAGGGTGGTCTTGACCGTGGCCAGGGCGTCGGCCAGGTTGTTTGCGGTGAACGTTCGGATCGTCAACGACGGGCCCCTTGAGAGGATGGGTCAGGGAAAGGAGGGCGGGGTTAGGCGGCGGATTGGGCGGTGGGGTCGGGGCTGGCGGACTGGACCATGGCGAGGGATTCGACTTCGACGCCTTTGCTGATTTCGTTGTAGCCCAGGACGGCGCAGGTGGGCAGGTGGGGCTCGATGAGCTGGCGGACCTGGGCGCGGACCTGGGGCGAGGCGAGGACCAGGGGGTTGTGCCCGGCGTGGATGAGCTGCTGGGTTTCCTGGAGGATGGCGGCGGTGATGCGGTTGGCGACGACGGGGGGCATGGACATGCTGGTGCCTTCGTTGGAGCGTTCGATGTAGCCGGCGATCTGGTCTTCGAGGGCGGGGTCGAGGCTGACGCAGTAGAGCTTGGCGATGCCCGGGGCCTGGAGGCCGGGGCTCTGGGGGTCGGGCTCTTCGACGGTGTACTGGGTGCAGATGGTGCGGCGCAGGGCGTTGCGGACGTATTCGGTGAGGACGTCGAGGTCTTTGGTGCGGGGGGCCCATTCGCCGAGGGTCTCGACGATGGTGGCGAGGTCGCGGACCGGGACGCGTTCGCGGAGCAGATTCTGGAGGACTTTCTGGAGCTCGTTGGGTTTGACCAGGGGGGTCTCGCTACCGGCGGCGGGCTCGAGGACGGCGGCGGTGAGCTTGGGGGCTTTTTCCTTGAGCTGGGTGATGAGGTTGTTGGTTTCTTCGAAGTCGAGGAGCTCGTGGGCGAAGTTTTTGACGACCTCGGTGAGGTGGGTGGCGAGGACGGAGGTGGCGTCGATGACGGTGTAGTTGAGGGACTCGGCGCGCTGCTTCTGGCCGGGGTCGATCCAGACGGCGGCGAGGCCGAAGGCGGGTTCTTTGACGCGGAGGCCTTCGAGGTCCTGGGCGTCGGGGGAGGCGAGTCCGCTGTCCATGGCCATGAACTGGCCGGGGACGACCTGGCCGGAGGCGACGGTGTTGCCCCGGATCTTGAGGTGGTAGTCGTTGGGCTGGTTCTGCATATTGTCGCGGATGCGGACGGGGGGCATGACGAAGCCCTGCTCGGCGGCGAGCTGGCGGCGGATCATAGTGATGCGGTCCAGGAGGTCGCCGCCCTGTTTGGTGTCGACCATGCGGACGAGCCCGTAGCCGACTTCGAGTTCGAGGGTATCGACGCCCAGGGCCTGCTCAATGGGGGCGGGTTCGGGGGCGTCGGGGCGGGCGGCATCGGCGTGGGCGTCGGCTTGTTCGCGGGCGTTTTTGGAGCGGCCGGCGAAGAAGGCCATGACCCCGCAGACGGCGGCGAGGGCCATCATGGGGACGGTGGGCAGGCCGGTGAAGGCCATGGCGACGAGAAACGCGCTGGTGATGCCCAGGGCGGCGCCGCGGGTGGCGAGCTGTTCGGTGAGCTCTTCGCCGAAGTCGCGTCGGGAGCCGGAGCGGGTGACGATCAAGGCGGCGCCGATGGAGATGACAAAGGCGGGGAGCTGAGAGACGAGCCCGTCGCCGATGGTGAGCTTGGTGAAGACGTCCATGGACTCGGAGATGGACCAGCCCTTCATGGCGACGCCGACGGCGAAGCCGCCGAGGATGTTGACGATGGTGATGATGATGCCGGCGACGGCGTCGCCGCGGACGAACTTGGCGGCACCGTCCATGGCCCCGTAGAAGTCGGCCTCGCGGCCGATGTTTTCGCGGCGGGTGCGGGCCTGGTTCTCGTCGATGATGCCGGCGTTGAGGTCGGCGTCGATGGCCATCTGCTTGCCGGGCATGCCGTCGAGGGTGAAGCGGGCGGCGACCTCGGAGATGCGGGTCGCGCCCTTGGTGATGACGACGAACTGGACGATGATCAGGATGATAAAGAGGATGGCACCGACGACGATCGACGAGCCGGAGACGAACTCGGCGAAGGCCTGGATGACTTTGCCGGCGACGGCGGTGGCCTGGTCAGGGGTGCTCACGTCGGCGGCGAGGATCAGCCGGGTGGTGGCGATGTTCAGGACGAGTCGGAAGAGCGTGGTGCCCAGGAGCAGGGAGGGGAAGACGGAGAACTCGAGCGGGGACTTGACGAAGACGGTGGTCATCAGGATCAACGCCGCGAGCGCGATGTTCGCGGCGATGAGCATATCCATCATGAACGGCGGGAGGGGCACGACGATGACGGCGACGAGCGCGATGACCGCGACGGGGACCAAGAGCGGGCGGTACCGGTCGAGCCGGTTGAGCCAGGGGGGGAGCGTATGGGTAGGCGGAGTGGTGGCGGGCAAGGTTTTCGCCGCGGGCTAGCGCGGTTCGGTGGGGGGCGGGTTCGGGCTCAGATCAGCAGGTTGTTTCGTGGGTCGGGAGCCGGGCGGGGCCCCGCGGTGATGAGCAGGGTTTGGGCGGGGGTACGGGGTTTAGGCGACTTTCTGTCCGCCGAGGCGGTAGACGTAGGCGAGGATTTCGGCGACGGCGGCGTAGTGGTCCTGGGGGATTTCCTGGCCGACTTCGAGGTCGGCGTAGAGGGCGCGGGCCAGGGGCTTGCGTTCGACCAGGGGGATGCCGTGGACCGCGGCGATCTGGCGGATGCGCAGGGCCATGAAGTCGGCGCCCTTGGCGACGACGCGTGGGGCCTGCATGGAGGTCTTGTCGTACTTGAGGGCGACGGCGAAGTGGGTGGGGTTGGTGACGATGACGTCGGCGGTGGGGACGGCCTGGGCCATGCGCTGCATGGCGAGCTGGCGGGCGACGCGGGCGCGGCGCTGCTTGACCAGAGGGTCGCCGTCCATGTCTTTCATTTCCTGCTTGACCTGTTCCTTGGTCATCTTGAGGTCTTGGGCGTGCTGCCACTTCTGGAACCAGAAGTCGAGGAGGGCGAGGAAGATGAGCAGGGCGCAGAGGATCAGGGCGAGCTCGAAGACCATGGCGGCCCCGAGGGCGAAGGCCGGGCCGGCGGAGAGCTGGGCGAGGTGGAGGATCGCACTCATGTCCTTGACCATGACGGCGGCGGCGACGGCACCGATGATGATGAACTTGGCGAGGCTCTGGAGGAGGCGGACGCCGGCGCGGGCGCTGACCATTTGCTGGAGGCCCTTAAGCGGATTGAGCTTGTTGATACTGGGGACCAGGGGCTTGCCGGTGAGGAGGAATCCGACCTGGCCGATGCAGGCGAGCAGCCCGATGGCCATGATGGCCAGGGCGAGCGGGGCGAACATGGCAAGCAGGGCGCGGGTGGAGTACGCGCTGACGGCAACCAGGTCGTCGAGGCGGGTGGGGTTGGGGCTGTGGGCGCCGCCGAGGACGGTCACCATGGTCGAGCGCATGGAGGCGAAGACGCGCAGGCCGTAGAAGTGCAGGCCGATCATGGCGGCCAGGAGCATCACGGCCGCGGTGAGGTCCTGGCTCCTGGGGACATTGCCGTCGCGGCGGGCTTCGCTGAGCCGGCGCGGGGAGGCCTGTTCGGTTTTATCTTGCCCGGTCTCGGCCATCCTAGCCTTCCGTGGAACGCGGGCGTCCTGCCCGGCGTGAGGGGTTGTGGGGGAATCGGTCCTACCTTACGGACTCTATCGTAAAGATGTGCAGAATGAGTTGAAGAGTTTGGGTCATGGTGTCGCGGAAGACCAGCACGGTGGTCGTCGCCCCGATGATCAGGACGACCATGCCCGCGAGGATGTAGAAGATGAACCCGACGCTGAGGATGTTCATCTGCGGGACGGTGCGGCCGATGAAGCCCATCGCGACGCGGAGGAGGAAGAGGATACACAGCAGCGGCGCGGCGATGCGGAACGCCATCTCGAAGATGACGGTCAGCAGCCCGAGCACCAGGCCCACGGCCGCGTCCATCCCGACGGTGCCCAGCCCCGCCGCCGGGTCCGCCGGGCCGCCGAACCCGAACGGCACCCCGAACCGGCCGACGGGCACGGTTTCGAAGCTGGTGACCAGGGTCAGGAGGATGACGTGGTGCCCGCCGATGATCAGAAAGATCGTCAGCCCGGTGAGGAAGAAGAACTGGCCGACCACGCCGGCCTCGGAGTCGAGGTCGGGGTTAAAGACGCCCCCGGCGGCGATGCCCATCTGCTGGTCGATGACCTGCCCGCCGATCTGCATCCCGATCAGCGGCAGCGAAGCGCAGTAGCCGATGACGTAGCCGAGCAGGAGCTCGACCGCGACCATCGCGGCGAGGGCCCAGATCGAGGCGAGGCCCCGGTCCAGAAGACCCGGGAGGCCGGTGGTGTCGGCATCGCCGCGGCCGATCATCATCGGGTACACGCACAGCGACAGGGCGAGCACCATAAAAACCTTGACGAGCCGGGGGATGGTCTGGCTGCCGAAAACGGGCGCCAGCAGGAAGATGCCGGTGAGCCGGAAGAGCACCATGAGCCAGGCGGGCAGGTGGTCGACGACGGGGCCCAGGTCGATCACGCGGCGGCCCCGGGTTGAAACCGGCACGCGGGGTAAGGCTTTACGCAAAGACGCGGAGACGCAAAGACGCAAAGAAAGACAGAAAAAACATTAGAAGCTATCTCAGAACCTCGAAAACACGGCCGTGAGATATCTGCCCGTAGAGCTTCGGGATAGCTTCTGAAAATTTTGAGACGGACCATACCACTCGTGGCACAGGAATCACGGGCAGCAAAGTGCTGATGCCTTTTCCTTTGCGTCTTTGCGTCTTTGTGTCTCTGCGTAAAATCCGTCTGCCACAAGCTCACGGCTACCACCCCCCGAACATGCGGGCGGAGAAGTCCATGATCTTGGCGAAGAGCCAGGGCGCGGTGAAGATCGCCACCGCGCCCATGCCCAGGATCTTGGGGACGAAGCTCAGGGTCTGTTCCTGGAGCTGGGTCGCGGCCTGTAAAACGCTGACGGCGAGGCCCACCACCAACGCGGCGGTAAGGATCGGCGCCGCTAAAAAGAGCATCAGGGTCAGGGTCTCGCGGACCAGTTGGACGGTTTGGTCGAAGGTCATGGCGGGTTCCGAGGGCAGGGCGACGGGGTCGGGTAGGCCGGGGTTCACGCGGTGTGCCGGCCCGGCGGGGCACGGGGGCGGGTGCGCGCGCAGCGGTAGCGCGGGGGCGAGCGGTCAGATCGTGACGCCCGGGACGGCGAAGCTGTTGAGCAGGTTGCCCGCGACCAGCCGCCAGCCGTCGACCAGCACGAACAGCAGCAGCTTGAACGGCAGCGAGATAAAGATCGGCGGGAGCATCAGCATGCCCATCGAGATCAGCACGCTGCTGACGACCATGTCGATCACCAGGAACGGTAGGTACAGGCGGAAGCCCATCAGGAACGCGACCTTGAGTTCGCTGAGGATGAACGCGGGGACCAGGGTGATCATGTCGACGTCGCTGCGCTTGAGCTCGGCGGGGTTGCTGGTGTCCTGGCCACGGTACTCCATGAACATATAGACGCCGTCCCAGTTGTCGGCGTAGTCGATCTGGTCGAACATGAAGTCGCGCAGCGGCTGCTTCGTGCGGTTCCAGGCCTCGATCTGGTCGATCTGCCCGGCCTGGAGCGGCTGGAGCGCTTCCTCGTTGATACGCTCGAAGGTGGGCATCATGATCAGCACGGTCATGAACAGCGACAGCCCGACGAGCACCTGCGAGGGCGGCAGCGACTGGGTGCCGACCGCCTGCCGCAGCAGCGCGAGGACCACGATGATCCGCGTGAAGCTGGTGCACATGACCAGGATCGACGGGGCCAGCGTGAGCACCGTGAGCAGCAGGATGATCGAGAGCGAAGCGCTCAGCCCGCCGTCTACCCCCCCGCCCTCGGGGTTGTCTGCGGTGGATTCGGACGACGAATCTTCGCCGCCCCCCAGAGGCAGCGCGTTGTCGGCGTTGTCCAGGATCGTCAGCGGGTTGAACGGGTCCAGCGGCGGGCTGTCCTGCGCGGCGGCCTGGCCGGCGGCGAGGCAGAGCAGGGCCGCGGCGGCGGGGAGCGGGATCCGCCGCAACGCGGGCAGGAGGACGGCAAAGAGACGGGTCATGCCCCCTCCTTTCCGCCGAGGCTGCGGAGCCGGGCGGCGAGGCCCGACAGGGAGTCGCGGGTCTGGTCGAAACGGGCTTCCTGGTGGTCGCCGCCTTCGACCTGGGCGCGGGTTTTGCCTTCGTATTCGCCGTTGAACCGGGCGACGAGGGAGTTGAAGCTTTTGCTGACGCTTCGGTCGCCGGCGGTGGTGACGGACTGGAGGATGGAGGCGACCTCTTCGGGCTCGTCGAGGTTGGCCAGGGTGCGCAGGCCGGTGGACGAGTCGCCGACGACGAGCACGCGCTGGCCGACGCGGAGGAGCAGGACATGGTTCTTGGGGGCGACGGTGGTGCGGGAGAGGACTTCGACCGCGGGGGTGGCGCGGGCGACGACCTGCCCGCCGAGCTTGGTGTAGACCCAGCGGGCGGCGAAGATCAGGGCGATGACCACGCCCAAAGCGGCGAGGGTGGAGAGGAGCCAGCCGCCGGTGGGCGGGTCGAGGCCGGCCTGCCCGTCGGGGCCGGCCGGAGCGCCGGGCGCGCCGGAGGAGCGGGCGGCGAGGCGGCGGGCGGGCTGGCCCAGGGGCGTGCTCTCGATGGCGGGGGTGTCGGCCGCGGCCGGGGCGGGAGTGGCGGCGGCGTCACGCGCAGCGTCGGCGGGTTTGGTGGGGTTGGTGGGGTTGGCGGGGTCGGAGCCGGTGTAGCGCTCCGCGAGTTCGGCGAGACGCGCCTGGGCCTCGGGCGGGGGCGCGGCGTCCTGGGCGTGCGCGGCGGGGAGCGCGGACACCAAGGCGAGGGCGAGGATGAGGTTCAGGTGGCGTCGCACGTTGGCCCTCCTGGCCGGGTGCTTCGTGGGCGGCGTGGGTGGGGCCGGGGCGAGCGTCCTGCTCGCCGTCGACCACGCCGGGGGACTGGGGTTAGAGGCGGGGTTAACCGCCGGCGTTGTTCATCATGTCGAGCATGGCCTGTTCGGCGATCGCTTCGGGGTCCGGGGGTTCGGCCTCGGCCGCGGGGTCGGCGGGGGCATTGGGGTCGACGGCGGGGGCGTGGTCATCGAGGTCGGCGACGATCTCGCTGACGCGGATGCAGAAGTTGTCGTTGAGCACCAGGACCTCGCCGCGGGCGACGAGGCGGTTGTTGACGTAGACATCGACGGGGTCGCCGGCGAGTTTATCGAGTTCGACCACGCTGCCGGACTGGAGCTTGAGGACGTCTTCGACGAGCATCTCGGTGCGGCCGAGCTCGATCGAGACGTCCAGGTCGACGTCGCCCAACAGGTCGATGCCGCGGTCCGACTCAGGGTCGGGGTCGCCGGCGACGGCGTCGCTGATCTCGTCTACGGAGGACTGCGCCTCGGCGAGCATCTGGGCGATGAAGTCGTCGTCGGCGAGGTCGGCCATCGGATCGGGCTGGGCGGGTTCGTCGGTCATGGTCGGGGGGGTTGGCGGGCGACCGGGCGGGAACGGGGGCACGCGAGGTCGGGGGCCGAGGGCTTAGTAGTCGGAGGCGAACTCCATGCAGCGGGTGATCAGGACTTCGTCGACAAAGGGCTCTTCGTTTTCGTCGTTGCCGAAGCGGGATTCGAGGGCCGAGGCGACCTGGCGGGTGAGGGTGGAGAGCTCCTGCTCGCGGAGGTGGGAGGGCTCGGCGCGGCGGAAGATGGTGGTGATGTCTTTGGTGATCGACGCCTGCATGGCGTCTTTTTTCTCGGTGACGGTGTCGAAGTGTTTTTGCTTGACGACGACGTAGATCTCGGTGTCGTACATGAAGCTGCGGCCGGACTTGGTGTTCTGAAACTTGCCGGCGATGACGAGGATTTCGGCGGGGGCTTCGCCCAGGGCGAGCTCGGACTCGACGCCGGGCTCGGCTTTGACCTCGGTGGGGCCGCCGCTGAGCATGAAGAGGGCGACGATGATGACGGCCTCGACGAGGAGGACGGCGGCGACCGCGATGATGGGCATCAGCGGGAGGCCTTTTTTCTTTTCGTCGGGGCTGCCGGCGGCGTCGGGGGTTTCATCGGGCATGGGGGGCGGTTCTTTCCGGGAGCGGGACGGGGACGGGTTCCTGACTAACTTCGGCTACCGGTCTCGGGTTGGGTGAAATCTTGTTTGAGGGATTCGCTGACCAGGACCTCGACGCGGCGGTTGACCTCGGCGTCGTCGGTGTCGGCGGCGCGGGCGTCGAGGGGCTCGCGGTCGGCGTTGGCGGTGAGGCGGAAGCGGTCGGGGTCGATCTCGAGCTCGACGGTGAGGTAGTCGAAGACGGCTTTGGCGCGGGCGTGGCTGAGGTGCCAGAGGTCGGTATAACCTTCGCCGCTGCCGGAGCTTGAGCGGGAGGCGGTGCCGCCTTCGGGGAGCTCGAGGGACGCGGCGTGGCCGCGGAGTTCGACGAGGTTTTCCCAGCCCTTGAAGACCTCGGCGAGCTGGCGGAGCGACTCCTTGGATTCTTCCGAGAGCCGGGCGGAGGCGGGCTCGAAGGTGATCCGGCCGCCGGTGGTGATCATCAGGCCCTCGCGGACCTTGGTGACCTGGGGCTCGCGGCCTTCCTGGCCGGGGTCTTTGGTGTTGCTACGGTTGGGGACTTTTTCCTGCTTGAGCCTCAGGGCGTCGAGGCGTTCGATCAGGGAGAGGGCCGGGTCGTCGGTGATGGGGATCTTGCCGCCGCCGCCCATCATGCCGAAGGCTTCCTTGATGTGTTCGACCACGGCCTGGAACTGTTCGTCTTTTTTGATTTCGCTGAACGAGACGATCAGGACAAAGAAGCAGAGCAGCAACGTCATCATGTCGCCGTAGGTCGTCATCCACTCGGGGGCGCCGGTGGGCGGGCATTTGCACTTTTTGGACATGACGCGGGTCCGGTGCGCGGGGGGGGTCGGTCAGGCGGCTTCTTCCTCCGCGGCCGGGCGGAGGGACGGGGGCAGGAAGGTGCGGAGTTTTTGCTCGACGACGCGGGGGTTGTCGCCGCTCTGGATGGACATGACGCCCTTGACGATAATGGTTTTGTAGAGGACTTCTTCGGCGGAGCGTCGGCCGAGGCGGTCGGCCATGGGCCCGGCGAGCATGTTGCTGACCATCGCGCCGTACATGGTCGTGAGCAGGGCGACGGCGAGGCCGGCCCCGATGGCGCTGGGGTCGGAGAGGTCGGCGAGCATGGCGACCAGGCCCACGAGCGTGCCGATCATGCCCATGGCCGGGGCGTATTTGTTAACGGCTTCCCAGATGCCTTTGCCGATGCCGTGGCGTTCGACGAGGGTTTCGAGGTCGTTGAGCAGGATCTGCTCGATGAGTTCGGGGTCCGTGCCGTCGACGGCCATCTGGATGCCCTGGACGACGAAGGGGTCCTCGATTTCCTTGCAGGTCGCTTCGAGGCTGAGGATCCCGTCGCGGCGGGCGATCTCGGCGTAGGAGACCATGTCTTCGATCAGCTTTTCGACCGAGCCGGACTTCCAGAAGAAGGCCTTTTTGGACGCGGCGATGATGCCCTTGACGTTGTTGGCGGGGAAGCAGAAGAAGACGATGGTCAGCGAGGCGCCCACGACGATGATGACCGAGGGGATATCGACGTACATGCCGATGTTGCCCTTGGCGCTGGACATCAGGGCCCAGCCCACGAGGGCCCAGGTGCCGAGGAATCCGAAGAGTAGGCCTAGGTCCATGGTGTTGCTCGGCCGGGCGGCGGGGACGCGCGGGACAGAGGTTTATCGGTCGTGGGACGCAGGAGGGTTGAGAAAAGACCCCGGCGGTGCGGGGAGTGAATGGGTTTCACGTCGGGGGGTTGAGTCGGCGGAGGCTGCGGCCGTATTCGACGGTGAGGGCGACGACCTGCTCCATGGGTTCTTTGACGATGAAGTGGTCGCCGTTGATGAGGGTGATGGTGGTGTCGGGGTTGGACTCGACGGTGCGGATGAGCTCGGCGTTGATCACGAAGGGCTTGTCGTTGAGTCGGGTGACGGTGATCATGATTAGCCTTTAGCCGCTAGCCGTTGGCCGCTAGCCGCTGGCCATGAGGGGTAAAGTTTCCGAAGGGTTGCATCGGTTTAGGGGCGGTGCGACTCTTGAGGATTAGCGGACGAGGCTTAGCAGTTCCTGGATCAGGTCGTCGCTGGTGGTGATGACCCGGGAGCTGGCGGAGAAGCCGGTGGAGGCGGTGATGAGGTTGACGAACTCTTCGGAGAGTTCGACGTTGGAGAGTTCGAGGGCCCGGGAGACCACGGAGCCCGCGCCGGAGGTGCCGGCGGTGACGACGGCGGGGGTGCCGGAGTTGTTCTCGGCTTCGTACAGCGAGCCACCCACCTGTCGGAGGCCGTTGTTGTTGGCGAAGGTGGCGACGGGGATCTGGCCGAGGGTCCGCCGCAGGCCGTTGGTGAACGAGCCGGTGATGATGCCGTCGAGGGAGATGTCGAAGTCGTCGAGGCTGCCGATGGGGAAGCCGTCCTGGGAGAGAGTGCGGAGCTCGGTGGACTGGTCCACGAGGGCGGTGACCGAGCCGAAGGGGTCGGTGAAGGCGAGGTTGATCTGCAAGGGATTGTCGGCCCCGGTGTCGGTGCGGTCGAGGGTGAGCACGCTGTCGTTGAGGGTGATGAACTGGCCTTCGGTGTCGAAGTTGGCCGTGCCGGTGCCCAGGAAAGTGTCGAGGTCCGTGTCGTCCTCGGCGGTGGCGAAGAAGGACCACTGGGTCCCGTTGGCGTCTTTGGAGGTCAGGACGGTGGCGAGGTTGACGGTCAGGGGATTGCCCAGGGAGTCGAAGGCGGCGAAGGTGGTGAAGGTGGATTCGCCGTCGGCCTCCTGGGCGGTGGTGATGCCCAGGGGGGTGGCGGGGCTGACGGATTTGTTGACGATAAGGTTGGCGTCGTCGAAACGGATGCTGTTGGCGGTGCCGAGGTTCCCGGTGATGGAGAGGACGCCGGTGGCGGCGTCGACGGCGACGCCGGCGTTGGGGTCGGTGGTGTCGATGCCGAAGATGTCTTCGACGAAGGCGGCGAAGTCGCCGAGGGTCGTGCCGAAGGCGTCGGGGGTTTCGCCGGCGGCGGGCGCGGCGGTGATCTGGAAGGTGCGGTCGGGGATAGTCGCGCCGCCGCGGGAGGCCCCGGAGATGGTGCTGACGTCGTTGGCGGCGAAGAGCTGGGTGCCGCCGGCGTTGAAGAGGCTGTCGAGGTTGGTCGCGGCGGAGGCCGGGGGGGCGGCGGCGTTGGTCGAGAAGAGGGCCTCGAAGTCGGTGACCGAGCCCTGGGTGGCGACGTCGCCGCCGGCGTTGAGGTTGCCGGCGAATTTCACCTCGGTGGTCGGGCTGGCGATGGTGGTGACGCCGATGGGGATGGTGACGTTGTCGAGGACGCCGGGGATGAGGTTGAAATCGTCGTCGACGCCGAAGCCCTGGACGAGGCCGCCGGCGGCGGTGGTGAGGTTGAAGTCTCGGTCGAGGGAGAAGTTCCCGTTGCGGGTGAAACGCTGGACGCCGGCGTCGTCGACGACGAAGAAGCCGTCGCCTTCGAGGGCCAGGTCGGTGGCGACGCCGGTGGCGGAGAGGGCGCCGTTGGAGAAGTCGGCGGTGATCGAGCCGAGGCGGACCCCGAGGCCGACCTGGGCGGGGTTGACGCCGCCGATCTGCCCGGAGGGGGCGGAGCCGGAGCGCGGGGTCTGGGCGATCTGGGTCTCGAAGTTGACGCGGGAGGACTTGAAGGCGTTGGTGTTGACGTTGGCGATGTTGTTACCGGTGACGTCGATGGACTGGGAGTTGGCCGAGAGGCCGGTGAGTCCGGTGAAGAGTGCGGTAGTCAATCCCATGGGATGGTC
>JBCDDZ010000062.1:0-18033 GCA_039180025.1 Planctomycetota bacterium | reverse complement strand
CGTTTGTCGCCGTTTGTCGCCGTTTGTCGCCGTTTGTCGCCGTTTGTCGCCGTTTGTCGCCGTTTGTCGCCGTTTGTCGCCGTTTGCCGCCACGGGTAGCCTGCCGGCTAGCCCGTCGTTTGGGTAAGGTTTGACGGCGGGCGGGGCGTATCGTGCTCCGCGGTGTGCGGCGTGTTTTGCGCCGGCGTCACACGAGGCCGAGCGAGCGGACCGCTTCATCGCTCAGGGCCTTCTGCCGGTCGGCCATGTCCGGGGCTTCGAGGTTCTCGTCGAAGCTCGGCACCATCTCCAGCATCCGTGCCCGCCCGTCTTCCGTGGCCAGCCGATCCGCGAAGCACCGCCGGACGATCTGCAGGATGATGTGGGTGGAAACCGATGCGCCGGGCGACGCGCCCAGCAGGGCCGAGAGGCTGCGGTCCCGGTCGGTCACCACCTCCGTGCCGAAGTGCACGATCCCCGCGTCGCCGTCTTCTTTCTTGATGGCCTGGACCCGGATGCCCGCGTCGATCAGCTTCCAGTCTTGCTTCCGCGCCGCCGGGTAGAAATGCCGCAGCTCGCCCAGCCGCGTGTCCATGCTCTGGAGCCCCTGCTGGATCAGGTAACGCACCAGCGGCAGGTTGTAGAGCCCGACCTTGGTCAGCGACGCGAGGTTGTCGAGCTTGATGGACCGCAGCAGGTCCGTCAGCCGGCCGGTCTTGTGCAAAAACTTCGTGGTCCACGCCGCGTAAGGGCCGAACAGCAGCGCCTTCTTCCCGTCGATGATCCGCAGGTCCAGGTGGGGGACCGCCATCGTCGGCGCCGCGCCCGGCGACATGCCGTACACCTTCGCCCGGTGCTGGCGGACCACCTCCGGCTCGTCGCAGACCAGCCATTGGCCGCCGATCGGGAACCCGCCGAACCCCTTGGCTTCGTCGATCCCCGATTGCTGCAGCAGCGGCAGGCTCCCCCCGCCCGCCCCGATGAACACGAACTTCGCGGTCTGCGTGAACGTTCGGCCTGCGCCCAGGTCACGCACTTCGACGCTCCAGCGTCCGTCTGCTAAGCGTTCGAGGCCGGTAACCCGGTGGCCGGTTTTCGCGTCGCAGCCGTCCTGCGCCGCGAGCCATTCCACCAACTGCCGCGCCAGCGACCCGAAGTTCACGTCCGTGCCCGCGTCGAGCTTGGTGGCCGCCACCGGCTCGTCCGGGTCGCGTCCCTCCAGCAGCAGCGGCGCCCACTCCCGGATGACCGCCCGGTCTTCGGTGTAAGTCATCTCCTTAAAGAAGTGGTGGCGGATCATCTGGGCGTGACGCGAGCGTAGGAAGTCGACCTGCGCCTGGCCGTACACGAAGCTGATGTGCGGCACGGGATTCACGAACGACGAAGGGTCTTCGATGATCCCCCGCCGGACGAGGTAGCCCCAGAATTGTTTGGAATGTTCAAACTGGTGGAAGATCTCGATCGCCTTGCCGACTTCGACCTCGCCGTCGTCGCCGCGGTCGGGGGTGTAACTCAGCTCGCAGATCCCCGCGTGACCCGTCCCGGCGTTGTTCCAGCCGTTGGACGCCTCGAGTGCGTACGCCGAGGCCCCCTCGTAAAGCCCGATGTTCAGCGACGGGTCGAGTTGTTTCAGCATCGCGCCGAGGGTCCCGGACATAATGCCGCTGCCGATGAGGAGGACGTCGAGGTCTTGCATGCGTAGGCGTTCGGTAAGAGAAGGGGGGTGAAGCCGTTCGGGCCCAGCCTTGGATGGGCAGGAGGCGTCGCGGCAGATAAAGATTAGAGCGCCGGCTCGGCTTCCTGGATTTCCAGGCCGTGTTCCCCCAGCCGAGCCACCGCGTCGCGGACCGCCGGGTTATCTGATCGTTCGAGGACCACGCGGTCCACCTCGCCGACCGGGGCGAAAAACACCCGCGACGCCAGCCCGAGTTTGCTGGTGTCGGCCAGCAGCACCCGCCGCTGCGCCGACTCGAACATGCTCAGCTTCACCGCGGCGTGCCGGTCGTTCGCTTCGCTGAGCCCGCGCTTGGTGTCGATGCCGCGCACCGAAAAAAAGAACTGCTCGATGTTCAGTGTCGCCAGGGCCCGCCGCGTCTGGAGCCCGTAAAACGCCAGCGCCTCGCGGTCCAGCGTCCCGCCGGTGCAGACGACCTCGATCTGCTTCCGTGGCGCGAGCGCCCCGCAGATCACCAGCGAGTTGGTCACCACCGTCAGCGGCTCGTCGGGCAGCAGGTGGGCGAGCTTCGCCGCGGTCGAACTCGCGTCGAGCGCGATGACCTGGTGCGGCGTGATCATGCTCAGGGCCGCCCGCGCGATCGCGTCTTTGGCCGAGGCGTGGCTCGCGTCGCGGTGGTCATAAGGGAGGTCGATCCGGCCGTCTTCCTGGTCCACCGCCACCGCGCCGCCGTGGGTCCGCTCGACCATGCCTCGCTCCGACAGCGTCCGCAGGTCCCGCCGGATCGTCTCCTCGGTGACCCGGAAATCGCGGGCCAGGTCTACCACCCGGGCCGCCCCGTTTTCCGCGACCCGGTCCAGGATTTGGCGGTGTCTCTGGAGAGCGATCATGCGCGGGCTCGGAGATGTGAGGCCAAGTAAGTCAAGCATTTTAAAAACAGAAACAAAAAATAACGGATGCAAATATTCTGTCAACCCCCGTTTTTGATCGAATGAAAGCCGTTGACTTGTGGTTTATTTTTGTTATTTTTGGGATTCGCTTTATTGTTGTCTACGTTTCCACGCTTTGCCTTCCCTACCCCCGAGCCCCCCATGACCACCCCGGCCACCGCGTCCCCGCCCGGTCCTTTCGAGCACGTCCACTACGCCTGGGACGACCAGGCCGTTCAAGGCCTCTCCCCCGTGGAGCGGCTGGTCTACCGCTCCAACCTCCTGGGCAGCGACCAGCGCATCACCAACACCGGCGGCGGAAACACCTCCTCCAAAGTCACCGAAACCGATCCGCTCACCGGCGAACCCGCCGAGGTGCTCTGGGTCAAGGGCTCGGGCGGCGACCTGCGGACCGCCAAGGCCGCCAACTTTTCGTCCCTGTACCTCGACCCGCTCTTGAGCCTCCGCGGTGTCTACGCGGCCAAGCCCGACCGCGGCCCCAAGACCCCCGCCGAAGACAGCATGGTCGGCATGTTCCCCCACTGCACCTTCAACCTCAACCCCCGGCCCAGCTCGATCGACACGCCGCTCCACGGCTTCCTCCCGGCCAAGCACGTCGACCACATGCACCCCAACGCCGCGATCGCCATCGCCGCCAGCTCACGCAGCGAAGAACTCACCCGCGAGATCTTCGGCGACGAAGTCGGCTGGGTGCCCTGGCTCCGCCCCGGGTTCGAGCTCGGCCTCATGATGCAGCGCGAGGTCGAACAGAACCCCGACCTCAAGGGCCTGATCATGGGCAAGCACGGCCTGATCAACTGGGCCGATGACGACAAGGCCTGCTACGACCTGACCCTCAGCCTCATCGAAAAAGCCGCCCGCTACATCGAGGCCCACGACAAGGGCGACGACACCTTCGGCGGCCAGCGGTACGCCGCGCTCGACGACGAGCCCCGTGACCGCCTGCTGGTGGAACTGCTGCCCTGGCTCCGGGGCCAGGTCTCCCCGCAGCAGAAGTTCATCGGCACCGTGCAGAGCGACCCCGCGATCCTCCGCTTCGTCAATGCCGCCGACGCCCCCCGCCTCGCCGAGCTGGGCACCAGCTGCCCCGACCACTTCCTGCGCACCAAGATCAAGCCGCTCTACGTCGGCTGGGACCCGCAGACCCAGGACCTCGCCGCGCTCAAGGACCTGCTCACCGCCGGGCTCGACCAGTACCGCAAGGACTACACCGCGTACTACGAGGCCTGCAAACACGCCAACAGCCCCGCGATGCGCGACCCCAACCCCACGGTCATCCTCATCCCGGGGATCGGCATGATCGCCTGGGGCAAAAACAAGAGCGAATCGCGGGTGACCGCCGAGTTCTACAACTGCGCCGTCGAAGTGATGCGCGGCGCCGAGGCGATCGACCGGTACACCGCGCTGCCGCAGCAGGAAGCCTTCGATATCGAGTACTGGCTGCTCGAAGAAGCGAAGCTGCAGCGTATGCCTCCGGAAAAAGAGCTCGCCCGCGGCATCGCCGTGGTCGTCGGCGGGGGCTCGGGGATCGGCAAAGCCATCGCCCACCGCCTCGCCGACCAAGGCGCGCACGTCGTCTGCGCCGACATGAACCCCGACGCCGCGCAGGCCACCGCCGACGAACTCACCGACCGCCACGGGCAGGGCATCGGCGTGGCGGGCACCGGCGTCTCGGGGGCCGGGCCCGCCCTGGGCCACGCCGCCAACATGACCGACCGCGCCTCGCTGCGCGAACTGATCCGGTCCACCGTCCTGGCCTACGGCGGGCTCGACCACCTCGTCGTGACCGCCGGCGTCTTCGTCCCGCCCAGCCGCGACGGCAAGCTCACCGACGACCAGTGGAAGCTCACCTTCGACGTCAACGTCATGGGCCTCTACAACACCCTCGACGAGTGCCGCGGGCTGTTCCAAAACCAAGGCCTGCCCGCCTCGGTGGTCCTGACGACCTCGGTCAACGCCGTGGTCGCCAAGAAGGGCTCGGTCGCGTACGACACCTCCAAGGCCGCCGCCGACCACCTGGTCCGCGAGATGGCGATCGAGCTCGCCCCGCACGTCCGGGTCAACGCCGTCGCCCCCGCCACCGTCGTCAAAGGCTCGACCATGTTCCCCCGCGACCGGGTCATCGCTTCGCTGACCAAGTACGAAATCCCTTTCGAGGAAAGCGAATCCGACGACGCCTTGCGGGACAAGCTCGCCGGCTTCTACGCCCGGCGGACGCTCCTGCACCAGCCGATCACGCCCGACGACCAGGCCGACGCCGCGGTCTTCCTCGTCTCCCCCCGCTCGTCCAAGACCACCGGCCAGATCATCAACGTCGACGGCGGCCTCCACGAAGCCTTCCTCCGGTAAGCCCATGAACCACGATGCCGCCCGCCACGTCCACCTCGCCGTCGACCTGGGCGCGGAGTCCGGCCGCGTGATCGTCGGCACCCTCGCCGACGGCCGGATCCACCTCCACGAAGCCCACCGCTTCCGCCACCTGCCCGTCCCCACGCCCGCCGGCCTCTGCTGGGACCTCACCGGGCTCTGGCGGCAGGTGCTCGACGGCCTCCGCCTCGCCGCCGACCACTGCGCTACCGAAAACCTGACCCCCGTCAGCGTCGGCGTGGATACCTGGGGCGTCGACTTCGCCACCCTCGCCCCCGGCGGGGCGCTGCTGGGCCTGCCCCGCTGCTACCGCGACCCGGCGTTCCACGACGCCTTCGAACGCGTCACCGCCGCCGTCCCGCCCCGCGAACTCTACGACGCCACCGGGATCCAGCTCATGCCGCTCAACTCGCTCTACCAACTCGAGTCGCGCCACCGCCAGGACCCCGCCCTCGCCGAGCGTGCCCGGCACCTCGCGTTCATGCCCGACCTCTTCCACTGGCTGCTCACCGGCGTCGCCGCGACCGAGCGCACCATCGCCTCGACCAGTCAGATGCTCGATGTCCGCACCGGCGACTGGAACCGCCCGCTCCTGGATCGGCTGGGCCTGCCCCACGCCTTCCTCCAGCCCCCGACCGACCCGGGCACGCCCCTGGGTCCGCTCCTGCCTGAGGTCGCCCGCGCGACCGGGCTGCCCGCCGAGGTTTGCGTGGTGCTCCCCCCGTCCCACGACACCGCCTCCGCCGTCGCCGCGGTCCCCGCCGAGCCCGGCGACGACTGGTGCTACCTCTCGTCGGGCACGTGGTCGCTGCTCGGGGCCGAACTGCACGCCCCCTGCATCACCGACGCCGCGGCGGACGCGCCGTTTACCAACGAGCTGGGCATCCAGGGCACGGTCCGCTTCCTCAAGAATATCGCCGGCCTCTGGCTGATCCAGGAGCTCCGCCGCGACCTCGAACGCCAGGGCCAGCCGCTCGAATACGCCCAGCTCACCGAACACGCCGCCGCCGCGGCGCCGTTCCGCACCCTCCTGCCGGTCAACGACCCCGCCTTCGCCCAGCCCGGCCAAGCCATCGAGCGGATCCGGCGCTACGCCCGCCAGACCGGCCAGCCCGAACCCGAGTCCGTCGGGCAACTCGTCCGCGCCGGCCTCGAAAGCCTCGCCCTCGAATACCGCCACACCCTCCGCACCCTCGAAGCCACCCTCGGCCGATCTTTCTCCACCTTGCATATCGTCGGCGGCGGCGGGAAAAACCGCCTCCTCAACCGCATGACCGCGCAGGCCACCGGCAAGCCCGTGGTCGTCGGCCCCGAAGAGGCGACGGCCATCGGCAACCTCCTGACCCAGGCCCTCGGCACCGGCCGCCTCGCCGGCCTCGACGAACTCCGCGCGGCCGTCCGGGCCTCCGTCTCGCCCGAACGCATCGACCCCTCGCCCGCCGACCTCGATGCGTGGGAAGCCCCGGCCGAGCGCTACCGCGCCCTCCCCCCCGTCCAAACCCCCTGACACCTCCCGACGTCCTGCCCCATGCCCTTTGGTCCTTGGAGTCGCCCGCGCTCGCGATCCCTTTTCCCCTCAGCACACGTCAACTCTACCCCCGTAAAGTCCCGCCGAACGCAAGCCCCCAGATGATCGAAGATTATCTGAAGGCCAGGCCATAGCAAACGCTACACCCGGAGTGGGGATGCGCTAAAATCCCGTTTGATCCCCGTTTCCTCTACGTCTCGAGCCCGCCCATGACGTTTATCACCGACGACTTCCTGCTGTCTTCCGACACCGCCGCCCGCCTCTACCACGACCACGCCGCGCCGCAGCCCATCTTCGATTACCACTGCCACCTCCCGCCCCAGGACCTCGCGCAGAACCGTCGGTTCAGCCACCTCACCGAGGCCTGGCTCGAGGGCGACCACTACAAGTGGCGCGCGATGCGTGCCCACGGCGTCCCCGAAACCTTCTGCACCGGCTCCGCCGACCCCTACGACCAGTTCCTCGCCTTCGCCAAGACCGTCCCCCACACCCTGCGCAACCCGCTCTACCACTGGACCCATCTCGAACTCAAGCGGTATTTCAACCTCGACGTCCTGCTCAGCGAAGACACCGCCCGCGAGGTCTGGGACGAAGCCAACCGCCAGCTCCAGGATCTGCCCGCCGCCGCCATCCTCGACCGCTTTAGCGTCAGACTCGTCGGCACCACCGACGCCCCGGCCGACGACCTGACCCACCACCGACACCTCGCCGAGCACCCCGACCTGCTCCCGCACACCACCGTGGCCCCCGCCTTCCGCCCCGACGCGACGCACAACCTTACGGACCTTAGCGCCTGGAACGCAGTGGTCGATCAGCTCGCTGCCGCCGCCGATCTCCGCATCGACCACTTCGACGACTTCCTCGCCGCCCTCGCCCAGCGTCACGCCTTCTTCCACCAGCACGGCTCCCGCCTCTCGGACCACGGGCTAACCCATCTGCCCGCCCGCGACTGTTCCCACGACACCGCCCGCGGCATCTTCCGCCGCGCCCGCCACGGCGACACGGACCACGACCCCGCCACCGACTTTTCCGACCCGCCCTCCCCGCTGCGCGGCCACGACCCCGAACGCTTCACCGCGTTCATGATGCTCTTCTTCGCCGAGCTCGACCACGACGCCGGCTGGACCCACCAGCTCCACCTCGGGGCCCTGCGCAACAACAACGCCCACGCCCTGAAACACCTGGGCCCCGACACCGGCTACGACTCGATCGGCGACGCCCGTCAGGGCCCCGGCCTCCGCCGGCACCTCGGCACCCTCGCCGGCCGAAAAAAACTCCCCCAGGCCGTCCTCTACAACCTTAACCCCCGCGACAACCACCTCTTCGCCGCGATGGCCGGCAACTTCCAGCAAGCCCCCACGCCCGGCTCGCCCTACTCCGCCCCGAGCAAGGTCCAGTTCGGCAGCGGCTGGTGGTTCCTCGACCAGAAGCACGGGATGACCGACCAGCTCAACGCCCTCTCGAACCTCGGCCTGCTCTCCCACTTCGTCGGGATGCTCACCGACTCCCGCTCATTACTCAGCTACCCCCGCCACGAATATTTCCGCCGCCTGCTCTGCGACCTGATTGCCAAAGACGTCGACGCCGGCGAACTCCCCCGCGACTTCGACCTCTTGGGGCCCCTCGTCGAAAACATCTCGTTCCACAACGCCAAACGCTACTTCAACCTGCCGCTCAAGGACTGAGGCCCAGCGGAACCGGGCCGCTCAACCTTCTCGCCGCTGCGTCTGGGCCTGCCGCATCCCGAACCGCGCCTCCTGCTCCGCCGTGTGCTTCCCCACGCACCGCGGGCAAGACACCCCCACCCGGTACGTCGGCTCGGAGCGCTGCGCCGCGGTCGTCGGCCACCCGCAGGCAAAGCATAACTCGTGCTCGGTTTCCGCCAGCCCGTGCGTCACCGCCACCCGGCGGTCGAACACGAAGCACGCCCCCCGGAACCTCGACCGCTCGGCCGGCACTTCCTCCAGATACCGCAGGATCCCCCCCTTGAGGTGGACCACGTCCTCGAACCCCTGGGCCTTGAGGTACGCCGTCGATTTCTCGCACCGGATCCCGCCCGTGCAGAACATCGCCACCTTCCGATGTCGGCCCGGGTCCAGCTTCTCCCGCACGAACGCCGGGAACCCGCGGAAGCTCTCGGTCTGCGGGTTGATCGCCGCGCCGCTCGCCCCGATAAAAGTCCCCAACTCCACTTCGTAATCGTTCCGGGTATCCACCACCGTCACTCCCGGGTCGTCCAAGAGCGCGTCCCACTCCGCCGGGTCCACGTATCGGCCCGCCGACCCGGGCCCCTCCTTCGCCACCGGCGACACGCCCGCCACTCCCAGCGTGACGATCTCGCGCTTCACCCGGACCCGCGTCTTGCGGAACGGCCGGTCCTCCGCCGTGGACCATTTCACATCCACCTCCGCGAACCGCCCCCCGAGCGTTCCGCCGCCGCGCAGCCAGTCCACAAACCCGCGTAGCGCCGCCGGCGGCCCCGCGATCGTCCCGTTGAGCCCCTCCTCCGCCACCAGCAGCGTCCCGCACAGCCCCGCCCGCTGGATCTGTCCGAGCAATAGCTCCCGCGCCCCTTCCGGGTCCGGCAGGTGCACAAAACGATACATCGCGGCTACCCCATACGCGGCCATCCCCGCATCATAACCCCTTGGCCTCGCGCAGAAAAAAGCCCGCGGCATCACGCCGCGGGCTCTTAAGTCATCTCTGCATCAAACGCCGCACCACGCCGCGTGACACCTGATCACGCCGCCGATCGCTTGGACGACGGCCGACGCTTACGGCCCACCGTCCGCTGCTCGGGCGACATCCGCCGCTGCGTGTTTTCCGCGATCGTCTGCACCAGTTCGATCGGGTCGTTGGCCCACAGGTCCGCGCCGATCTCTTCCGCCAGGCCCTCGGCCCGGTTGAAGACGCCGCCACCCACGATGATCTGCAATTCCGGGCAGACGCCCATCTCGTGCAGCCGATCGATCAGCAGCCGCGTCGCGGGCACCGTGCTCGCGGTCGAGCCGAACACCACCAGTTTGTCCGCGCCCAGCGTCGCGATCTGTTCGACGATCTCGTCGTTCGCCACGCCCCCCCCGCAGTAGTAGACCTTGTAGCCGTCGGCTTCCAGCAGGTCCGCCGCCAGCTGCCCGGTCAGCTCTTCCGACTCTTCCGGGCCCGACATCACCAGCACCGTTTGGTCCCGCCGGGCGTGCTGCTCGTAGCGCATCTGGAGCTGGTCCGTGATCGACCGCAGCAGCCGGGTGGCGTAGTGGTACGCCAGGCTCGAGAGCTGATCCGCCCGGCGGGCGGACTGCACCTGATGGAGCGTCGGCCAGATCAGGTGGCTCGCGACCCGCTCGGCAGGGACGTCGGCGGTGAACACCTCATCCATCATCTCGCGGGCCGCGAGGCGGTCTCCGCTGATCATCGCGGTGAAAAAACGTTCTAAAAGGGCGTTGCGTTGACGAGACATAGGGCAAAACTCCGGGGCGTCGGCTCGAGCCGGCGGGGGACATAATTGAGTCGCCGCATCCGCTGCAGCGGTCCCAAAGACAGCCGTCGCTCCCCGGGTGATCCTTCACCCAGTGGACCCGGACCTCTTGCCCGGTCGCGACCGACACCCGTTCATCGTGTATCCGCTGAACCCCGCTCCACCCCCCGGATCGTCCCGCTCCGCCAGCCCGTGCTGAAGGGAGTTGATTTTATTAACTACTGGTATTGATTAATTTAATACATGAATCCTCTGCCCGATAACCGGATCCCGGCCCGCCGACGCAGGCTGTCGGCCCGGCCCAAAACGCTTATCGGCTCAGCGCCTCGCCGCCGTCGCCGCCACCACGCTCCCCCCTGCTTGTCCGCGTATCGGCGAAACCCGCCCCGCACGCGATAAGATAAAAGCGGCGGGTCCTACTATCGTTCCCGACCCGTCGGCCGCCTCGGCCCCCGTTGCGAAAGGATTTTCCATGGACCGCTCCCTCCGTCGCCCCGTGTCGTTCGCCCGGCGGGCCGCCCGGGCCCTCGCCCTCGGGCTGGCTTTGACGGCCCTCGCCCCGCTCACCGGCTGCGTGACGAACCCTGCCACCGGCAAAGCGGCATTCAACCTCATCAGCGAGGAGCAGGAAATCGCCATCGGCAGCGAGGCCGAGCCCCAGTTCATCGCCGAGAACGGCGGGGTCGTCGCGTCGCAAGCCGTCCGCGACTATGTCACCGACCTGGGCCAACGCCTCGCCGCGCAGAGCGAGCGTCCGCACCTGCCCTGGGCGTTCCACGTCCTCGACTCTCCGCAGATCAATGCCTTCGCCCTGCCCGGGGGCAAGATCTTCATCAGCCGCGGCCTCGTCGAAAAAATGACTAACGAGGCGCAGCTCGCCGGCGTCCTGGGCCACGAGATCGGCCACGTCACCGCCCAGCACGTCAACTCCCGCATGAGCCAGTCCCTCCTGGTCCAGGGCGTCGCCGTGGGTGCGGTCATCGCCGGCGAAGTCATGGACAGCGACGCCCTCCGCGTCATCGGCGCCGGGGCCGGCCTGGGCGGTGGCGTCTACCTCCTCAAGTTCAGCCGCGACCAGGAAAGCGAGTCCGACATGCTCGGCGTCCGCTACATGACCACCCTCGGCTACAACCCCTACGGCCAGGTCCAGGTCATGCAGATCCTCAAAGAAGCCGCCGGCGGCGGCGCGGGCCCCGAGTTCTTCGCCACCCACCCCCTCCCCCAAACCCGGATCGAACGCCTCGAAAAACTCATCGCCGAAAAGTACCCCGCCGCCGGCCTCCCCGACGCCGACAACGACGCCTACGGCACCCGCGACAACTACCGCTATGACCAGCGTGCTTTCGAGCAAAACGTCCTGGCCCCCCTCCGCGGACTCCCCCCCGCACAAGCCGCCCACGCCTTCTCTGTCCCCCACCACGCACTGGGTTGTCACCACGACCACCACTCCTTCTCGGCGGCGGTGACGGCCCCGCCCCCTCGCCCCTGAGTTCCGCTCTCTCTTTCACGTAACCTCACGCCGCCGCGTCCCATTCCCCCGAGCCCCACGTTGCCCCGCACCGCCTCTCACCCCGATCCCGCCGCCGCGGACGCCCCGCCCGCCTGGGCTGCGCCCGATCTGGACCGCCCCCACGCCCAGCCCGACAAAGCCCGCCGCGTCGAGCAGATGTTTGCCGCGATCGCCCCGAGCTACGACCTGAACAACCGGGTCCATTCGCTGGGCCGGGACCAGGCTTGGCGCCGCGCCGCGGTCCGCGCCGCCGACATCCAGCCCGGCGACCGCGTCCTGGATGTCGCCTGCGGCACCGGCGACCTGTCGCTCGCCTTCCAGGACACCGCCGCCGCCCACGTGGTGGGCATCGACTTCACCGTTCCCATGCTCGCCGTGGCGAACCAAAAAGACCCCGGCCCGGAGCGCCCGACCTATTACGCCGGCGACGCCCTACGCCTGCCCGTCGCCGACGCCAGTGTCGATGTCGTGAGCATCGCTTTTGGCATCCGCAACGTCGCCGACCCCGCGGCCGCCCTCGCCGAATTCGCCCGCGTCCTCCGCCCCGGCGGCCGCCTGATCGTTCTCGAGTTCACCGTCCCGCCCAACCCCCTGGTCCGCTGGGGCAACGCTTTTTACAGTGGCTGGCTCATGCCCCGTACCGCCTCCTGGATCGCCCGCGACCGCAGCGGCGCCTACCGCTACCTGCCCCGCAGCATCAACACCTTCGCCAGCAAAGACCAGCTCCTGCGCCTGATGGCCGACCACCAGTTCACCGGCGTCTCCGCCCGCTCGCTGACCCTGGGCATCGCCGCGATCTACCGCGGCCTCAAGCCGGGAACAGGCTCAGCGCCATGAGGTCTTGGATGTCCAGCAGGGCCACCGCCCGCCCCTCGCCGTCCACCACCGGCAGCTCGTCGAACCGGTGCCGCTCGATCACCGCGATCGCCTCTTTCACCGTCTGATCGCCCCGCACCGCCGTCGGATTGTGCGTCATGTGGCCTCGGATCGGCTGCTCCCACACCCCCGGTCCGTGCTCGAGAAACGCCCGCCGTAAGTCCCCGTCGGTGAAAAGCCCCACCAGCTTCTGCCCTGGGTCGGCCACCACGATCGCCCCGGGCCGCCGCATCGGCGACGCCTCGTGCTCGCTCAGCGTAAACGCCTCGCGGATCGGCGTGGCGGGGTCGATCAGCGCCAGCGTCTGCCCCGCTTTGTACCGCACCACCTGGGCCAGCGTCAGCCCCGCCATCCCCAGGCTCCCCCGCGGGTGGTTCTCGCCGTACCGCGCTTCGGTCAGCCCCCGCGCCTCCGACACCGCCACCGCCACCGCGTCGCCCACCGCCAACTGCACTGTCGTCGAGGTCGTCGGCGCCAGCCCCATCGCGCAGCTCTCCGCCACCTTCCCGTAGGCGACCGCCTCGTCCGCCGCCCGCCCCAGAGGCGACCCCGCCTCCGCCGTCAACGCCACCACCCCCACCCCCCGCGCCCGGCAGAGCTGCGCCAACTGCACCACCTCCGGCGTCGCCCCGCTGTTCGAAAGCAGCACCGCGACGTCCCCCGCCCGGAACCGCCCCAGGTCCCCGTGGAAGCATTCCGAGCTGTGCACGAAAAACGCCGGCACGTCCAGCGACGACAGCGTCGCCGCGATCTTCTCCCCCACGATCCCGCTCTTGCCCAGTCCCGACACCAGCACCGCCCCCCGCGCCGTGGCCAGCCGCCGCACCACCTCCCCAAACCCTTCACCCAGTACCACCCCGCCCACCGCTTCGCTCTGCTCACGCAGCACCCGCCGGCCCACGCCCAGCGCCGCGTCCCGTTCAAAAGTTGTCTCACCACGGTCAGCCATAAGCAGCAGCAGGGGGGGTGTCCGAAAACCGTCTACTAGATTACCCGCCCCGCCCCCGCGCTGACAGCTTCGTCTCGTCCCGCCCCGTTTCCGCCCCCGGCTCCATCCCTGCAAACAAAAGTGTAAACCTTTACTCGTTGACGAAGCGCGTCTCGAGCCACGCTCCTATCGCTTCCAACGCCGCAGGATCCACGGTGGTTTCGATCTGGCCGTACTCAGCGACCTGCCCCGTGGTCGCCGGTTGCAGCAGATGATTCAAGCCCGGCAGCACCGTCACCGTCGCATCGGGATGCCCGCTCTCCGCGAAGCGGTCCTCCATCGCCGAAGGGTTCGCCTGCGGATCGACTTGAACGTCGAGACTGCCGCTCAACGCCAAGACCGGCACATCCAATGCCCGCAGCGCCGGTCCCGGATCGTGAGCAAGCAGCGTGCGGAACCAAGCCCCTAAACAAGTATCAACCTGTTGCTCAACCGCGGCGGCATCGACGGAGGATAGTTTTGTCGAGGTTTCGCCGGGGAAGCTACGCAGGCGAATGCGGGTGAAACGTTTATGGACCTCGTCGCGTACCTTTGCAATCTCTTCTTGGTTACTCGCCGAAAGCAATAAGTCGAACACCGCCCGCAGGTCCGTGATGCTCGCAACGAACCGCGGGTCTGTTGCTTGAATGCCTTCCGTATACAGTTGGCGCTCGAACTGCGTTATGAGCAGATGGTCCAACGGGACGCCCGGTGCGGCAAGCAGCACCACAAACGCTATCGCTTGGTCGTTTGCCACTACAAGCGGCGCAATCAATCCCCCCTCGGAATGACCGATCAACCCAAGGCGATCTTTATCGATACGCGGGTCGCTACGCAAATACGTCGCCGCCGCCCGCGCGTCCTCCGCAAAGTCCAGATGCGTCGCGCCCGCAAAATCACCCGTCGACCCACCCACGCCCCGATCGTCGTACCGCAGCACGGCCACCCCACGCCGCGTCAGGTCGTCCGCGATCACCCAGAACGGCTTATGTCCGAAAAGGGTTTCGTCCCGATCCTGCGGACCCGAACCTGTGATCAAAATCGCCGCGGGAAACGGCCCATCGCCTTCAGGCAGCGTCAACGTACCGGCCAACGTGTGTTCGCCGCCCGGCCCGCCGAAACGGACCGCTTCCACGGTATACGGAAACGGCGGCGTCGGTTCCTGCGGGCGTTTTAACCCGGTCTCACCCTCCACCCGCACAAAGTCCAGCGGAAGCTCCGCTCCCTGTACCCAGACCCCGCGCAGGACGCCGGCGTCGTCGAGCGTCCCGCGATAGTGCGCGCCTATGTTCGGTAGGGCAAGACTCAGGGTCCGCGTCCGGTCATCAAAAGTGATTTCGCTGATCGCCAGACCTGTTGCCCCCTGGTCCGGGCTGTCGAGCGTCCCCACCCACCCGTTGTCCCCATCGACCGACAGGTTGAGCAATAGCCGCAACGCGATGCCCTGCACTTGAAGCGAGCCCCGCCAGGCGCCAGCCGGAGATACCTCGGCCCTGGCCGGCTGGCCCCCGGCCGACCCGACCACCCAACACGTTACCGCCCAGGCAACGATTCTCATGAAAGCAATCCGTTTTACGGCGGGCAGTATCCACATCGCTCGAAGTCATTCTGGCATTCGTCGGGAACGACGTAGCCCAAGGCACCGGCTGTCGTCTGGATCAGGCCGTCGAGGGGCTTCGCCGCGACCCGCCGCAGCCACGACTTGACGTCACGGTTCACCTAGACCGTGGCTATGTCGGGGGTCCATCGGACTTTTACGCAAACGAAAAGCAGCGCCGCGGGTTGTGGGTCAGGATTCGTTCGATGGCGTGATCGGCAACGCCGTGCTGTCGCAGCAGATCGGGCCAAGCCGTGACAAGCCATACCGGACCGGGCCCGCCGCCGAAGCCCGGCCAATACGAACGGCGAGCCAGATCCATGCCCGCGACGATCTGGTCGGGAAACTCGCGGATCAAATCAGCGACGAGCTCGGCCGTGGGGCAGGTCCCGTTGCGTTGCAGCGTACGGAAGTGGTTGTCGTATTCCAGGGTAACGCCGGTCCGCAGCAGGTCCGCGTGATAGTTTCGATCCGGGATGCGGTCGCAGTGCGACAAGACGACATGGCGCGGGTCGGCCCCGGCCTCCAGCAGGCGATCGATCTGCTCCGGCCCCGCCGTGCCCGCTTCGCAGTGGGTAATGATCGGGCAGCCCGTCTCCGCCGATGCCCGCCCCGCCGCGGCAAAAGCTTCACGCTGTAAAGCATCGAGACGGCCACGCCCCCCCGCGACCTTGATGACCCCGGCTTTCAGCGACGACGCGAACTCCGTGCCCGGCTCATCGACCCCAGACACGATCTCACGCACGAATAAAGCGCTCAGCTCACGACGGCCCATCGCGAGCATGGGGTGGCGGTCCGGGTAATACATCGCCAGATGCAGCCCCGTGGCCGCCACCACCGCGACGCCCGAGCGCCGGGACACCTCCATCAGGTTCCGGGGGTTGCGGCCCGGGCCGGTGGGCATCGTGTCGATGGCCCAACCCCCGCCGTGTTGTTTGAAGGCCCGCAGGTCTTGAGCGACAACTTCCGGATCGTCGAGCAGGAAATCTGTGAATCGATCGGCAACGAACGGTCCGTCCAGGGCAAGGTGTTCGTGCGCGTTGCCGCATCCGAGGCCGGGGTCGTCCGGACCCGAAGGAAGATCGCCGAGGACGGTGCGTACGAAAGTCATATCACGAAATGGGTAGACAACCCGACATCGGGTTTCGATTGGGCCAAGGATATCCGGCTGGATTGCCACGCATCGCCGACGACGGCTGGGGCGTGGTCGCGACCGGGATGGTCCCACGCCGCTTCAGCCGACTCGGCCCGGCGTCCGACCAAAACGGCTTTCGCACCTTGCGCAGCGCATCCTGCCGACCCCGACAGGCCTAAGCCGGTGGCCCCGCCGACCACCACGACGACACGATGGTCTAATCCGCAACGTTTCACTAAGCAATAGTTTATCTCAAAATAAAATTCATAATATCAATAAAATAAAGCCTTTTATGCACTTTCTTGAGAGCCTGCTCTTCTGGAGGGCAAGGAAGCCCTCCCCCAGCGACCTGGCCGATGACGAGTGGGCGTTCGTCGTCCCATAGCTCACCCTTATGTGTGAAGACGTTCCACCGCGTGGACACCCGCTCCGCGAGCGGTTCAACGGCCTGCGGTGGATCGTCCGCACCGGCAGCCCATGGCGTGACCTGCCCCATGACTTCCCGCCGTGGCAAGCCGGTGATCCACAATCCCGACGGTGGAGGCGTTCCCACATCTTCCTGCAGATCGCCGACGACTTGCGTCGGCTTCTGGGTGAGCCGGGTGGCCGAGGGCCCGAGCCCACCGCCGTGATCCTCGATAGCCGCACCCTCCGAAGCACCCTCGAAAGCGGGGGTGCTCGACGACGGCGACGACGACGCCTACCGGCGGCACCCACACGTCGGCCGACGCGGCGGCGGGCTCTGGACCCGCGGCATGGCCGAGCACCCGGTCACCCGACGGCCGATGGAGGCCCAACGCCGGGCGTGGCTCGAGGTCGGGCGGCCGCCCCCCGCGTGGGCCAACCGGTTCTCCCACCGGCGGCTCAACGTCGAGCAATGTCTGGCCCCGGAGCGTAGCGGTCCGAACGGCCGACTCAGTTGACCGCCGCCGACCTGCGGACGCTCGAACAAGCGGTCGCGGCCGAGCCGAGCGTCACGCTGCGGCTTTTTAGGTGCCGCTCGATTGGGTAGAGATGGAGGCATAAAAAACCCCGTAAAACGTAGTGTTTTTCGGGGTTACGGATGGAGCCGAAGGGGATCGAACCCTCAACCTCTGCATTGCGAACGCAGCGCTCTCCCAATTGAGCTACGGCCCCGAGTATTTCAACTATTTAATTATTCGATACTTACGATCAGGTTCTCGGTATCCCTTTTCGTATCCCCGGAGCGTATCCCCGGAGCGTATCCCCTGGCGTATCCCTTTCGGTGCAAAAAATGCTCTTCCGGGTGCCAGGACGGAGCAGTCTAACCGAGAGCGCGGGGATACGCTAGGGGATACGGCCCGGTCACATATCATCGTGCCGAGATACCCCGCACCCCAGAATTGCTTCTACCTGCACCAGTGGGTGTGTTTGGCGGGTCTGGGGATCGAGCGGTATCTCAAGGCTGCCCCCGGAGGAAAAATCTCGTCCGATAATCTGCTGGTCGGTGACGCAGACATTGACCTGGACTCACCCCACGGTGACATTGCGACAATCTCATCACGGGGCATGCATTGAGCCGATCCACCGGGAAATCCAGACCGACCAAGAAACGCCGGGCTATCCCTCGCGCGGGGCAAGGAGGTAGCCCACCCACCAAATCGAAGCAGGGCAAAGTCGCTTTCCAGTTGGGCCTGCTTTCCGTGGCACTGATCGCCATCGGCTTGGCCGCGGCCACGTCGTTGCCGTCGCCCCGCTCGATCGCGGGTCATTCGACCGAAGCCGTCATCCAGCCAACCTCGCTTCAAACTCCGACCGCTACTAACGCGCCCCAGACGTTCAACAGCCTGTTGGTGTTGTCGCCCGATGAGTTGGCCAAGGTCGATATAGCCCGCGTCAATCTGCTGTGCGCCTCCGGCCTGCCGGGGTCAGATGACCTCACCCCGGCCACGATCGAAAAGCTCTTGGCCCGGCTCGACACTTGGGCCGAGCGGGTGAAATACGAGACCG
>JBCDDZ010000061.1:0-18330 GCA_039180025.1 Planctomycetota bacterium | reverse complement strand
CCCCCCGCGCCCCCGACCCCTGACCTCCCCGCTTCCGTGTCCAGCCGCCGGCTCCAGCCAGAGGTCATGGACGACCCCCAGCTCGACCCCGACCTCCACGCCCACGCCCTCCGCAGCCTCGGCCGCATCAACCGCCTCTCCCGAACCGCATCCTGGCTCTGGCCCGTCCTCCGCCATCGCTACCACGCCCGGTCCCCCGCCCCCACCGCGACCCGCCCCTTCCGCGTCGCCGACCTGGCCTGCGGCGGCGGCGATCTGCTCCTGGACCTCGCCGCCTGCGCCCGGGCGCAGAACCTGCACTGCCAATGGATCGGCCTCGATCTCAGCCCCGTCGCCCTCGGCTACGCCCGGCGGCAAGCCGAGCACAAAAACCTCCCCGTCACGTTCCAACCCCACGACGCCCTCCGCGACCCCCTACCCGACGCCACCGACCTGGTCTACAGCAGCCTCTTCCTCCACCACCTTGAGGCGTCGCAGGCCCTCGACGTCCTCCGCAAGCTGCGCGAAGGCGCGGACACCGTGGTCATCGACGACCTGCGCCGCGGCCGCCTCGCCTACGCCGCGACCGTCCTGGGCACGCGTCTCATCACCCGCAGCCCCGTCGTCCACGTCGACGGCCCGCTCTCAGTCCGCGCCGCCTGGACCCTCGACGAACTCCGCGCGCTCGCCCAGCAGGCCGGGCTCGATCAGCCCGACCTCCGCCCCCGGTTCCCCTGGCGGATGCAGCTTATCTGGGACCGCGGCCCCGGCAAGGACCAACCGTGATCCGCCCCGCCCCCGGACCCGCCCCCGGACCCAGCCCCGAACGCTGGGACGCCGTCGTCATCGGCGCCGGCCCCGCCGGCGCGCTCGCCGCCCGGGCCCTGGGGCAGCTCGGCCGATCCGTGCTTCTGATTGACCGCCAAGCCTTCCCCCGCCCCAAGGTCTGCGGCTGCTGCATCAACCGCTACGCCCTGGCCACCCTCGACGCCGCCGGGCTGCCCGGCCTGGTCCACGGCCTCGGTGCCCGCCCGCTCCGTCAACTGCGTCTGCTCGCCGGTGGCCGCGCCGCCTCGGTCGCCCTGCCCCGCGGCGTGGCCCTCTCCCGCCAAGCCCTCGACGCCGCCCTCGTGCAGGCCGCCCGAGACCACGGCGTCGTCTTCCGCCACGGCGTCTCGGCCAAGGTGAACCAACTCGGCACCGACCCCAACGCCGGCCACCGGATCGACCTGGGACGCGGCCGCTCGATCCGGGCACGGGTGGTGGTCGTGGCCGACGGCCTGGGCGGCTCCAGCCTCAGCGGCCTCCCCGAGTTCGCCGTCCGCGCCGAGCCCGCCTCGCACCTGGGGCTCGGTGCCGTGACCCCCGGGCCGGTGTCCGCCCCGCCCTGCTCCGAAGGCACCATCGCCATGGCCTGCGGACGCCACGGCTACCTCGGCGCGGTATTACTCGAAGACGGCCGCGTCGACCTCGCCGCCGCCATAAGCGCCCCCGCGATCCGTGAAGCCGGCGGCCCTGCGTCCGCCGCCGCCCAGGTCCTCCGCGACGCCGGCCAGGACCTCCACGACTGGCCCCTCGACGCGCTCGCCCGCTGGCGCGTGACCCCGGCGCTCACCCGGACCCGGCCGCGTCTCACCGCCCCGGGCCTCTTCGTCGTCGGCGACGCCGCCGGCTACGTCGAACCCTTCACCGGCGAAGGCATCGCCTGGGCCCTCGCCGGCGGCCACGCCGTCGCGCCCCTCGCCCACCAGGCCGTCCACCGCTGGCTCCCCGCGCAAGCCCAAGCCTGGACCCGCGCTTACCACCACCGCATCCGCCGACGCCAGGCCGGCTGCCGACTCGTCGCCGCCACCCTCCGCCGCCCCCGGCTCATCCGCCTGACCGTCCGCACCCTCGCCGCCGCCCCTTTCCTCGCCCGCCCCCTGATCCAACGCATCACCCACCCCGGACCCCCCGCCCCCGGAACCTCCCCCGGAACCTCCCCCGGAACTCCCACCCCCGGAACGTCCGAAACCCTCTCGCCATCCAGCGGCCCGCCCCCCCAAGGATCGTTCGTATGACTCTGCTGATCGAAGGCTTGGGTACCGCCCAGCCTCCCCATGCGATCCAACAATCCGCCATGGCCGCCGTCGCCAAGCCCTGCTCCTGTGCCACGGACCGTCAGCGACGCCTGCTCCCCGCCCTGTACCGCAAGGCCCAGGTCGACCGTCGCCACAGCGTCGTGGTCAACCCCCACAACGGCAACGCCGCCCTGAGCATCGACGACCGCATGCTCGACTTCTACCCGCCCGCCACCGACCACCACGACCGCGGGCCCCAGCTCTCCGACCGCATGCGGCGCTATCCCGAGGAGGCCCTGCCCCTCGCCGCCCAGGCCTGCCGCACCGCCCTCGACGACGCCGGCCTCGACCCCGACACCGTCGATCAGCTCGTCGTCGTGTCCTGCACCGGGTTCTCCGCGCCGGGCGTCGACATCGGGCTCATCGACGCCCTGGGCCTGCCCCCCACCGTGGGCCGCACCATGGTCGGCTTCATGGGCTGCCACGGCGCGATGAACGGCCTGCGTGTCGCCCGGGCGCTCAGCCACACCGCCCCCCCCGGCCGCCGCGTCCTGCTCTGCTGCGTCGAACTCTGCACCCTCCACTTCCAGTACGGCTGGGACCCCCAGAAAGTCGTCGCCAACGCCCTCTTCGCCGACGGCGCCGCCGCCGTGGTCGGCCACCCGCCCGCCCACCCCGACGACGCCCCCGACCTCCCCTGCGTCGCCGCCCACGGTAGCCGTCTGCTCCCCGACAGCCGCGACCTGATGACCTGGATCATCCGCGACCACGGCTTCGAGATGACCCTTTCGCCCAAAGTCCCCGAACTCATCCGCCAGCACCTCCGCGACTGGATCGAACCCTGGCTCGCCGAACAGGACCTCGCCCCCGCGGACATCCAAGGCTGGGCCATCCACCCCGGCGGCCCCCGGGTCATCGGGGCTGTCGAACAAGCCCTCGGCCTCCCCGACACCGCCGGCGACCGCTCCCGCCAGGTCCTGCGAGAGTCCGGCAACATGTCGTCTCCCACCGTCCTCTTTATCCTCGACCGCCTCCGCCAGGACCGCGTCCCCCGGCCCTGGGTCGCCCTCGCCTTCGGCCCGGGCCTCACCATCGAAGCCACACTCATCCGTTGACCGCCCCCGCTCCAACGAACTCCCACCACGGCCGTCTGCGCTTACTCCGCCTCATCCACCACCCCGACCCGGTGCGCCCCGAGCACCTCGAACGACCGCCGGTCCTGCACGAACGCGACGACCGACGCTTGCGTTAAATCGATCCTCTCGGGCAGCGCCAACCGGGCCGACCCGTCGTGGTCGCTGAGCGCCCGCGTGTCCAGCACCCGGACCACCCCGTCGTGTCGTAGCGTCCGCCCCCGGTTTTCTCCCCGCGGGACGTCGGTGACCAGCCCGTCTTCGACCACGACCAGGTGAAGCGACGCCGACGCCGGCACCTCGTCCACCCGCCACCGCACCTCGAGCACCGCGTCCCCCGCGTCCGTTTGGCTCGCCGCCGCCGCGACCCCCACGCCCAGCGACGGCCGACCGTCTCCCCGCAGCGCCCCATCCACCTCGCCCTGCGCCCGCCGCGCATCGGACCCGACAAACTGCCGCCGCCCGTTGACGATCATCTGTGGCGTGTAGATCGAACGCGACCGAAACGCCGCCGCGTACCGCCGCTGCCGATCCGAATACGCCGCGTCGCTGAACGGATCGGTCCACCCCAGCCGGTTCCAGTAATCCACGTGGAACGCCAGCGTGAACACCCGCGTCCCGTTCGCCTGCGCGTCGCGGTGCAGCCCGTTGAGCACCGCCTCGGCCGGCGGACAGCTCGAGCACCCCTCCGAGGTATACAGCTCCACCACCGCGAACGGCTCGCTATGCGTCGCCAGCTCCCCCGGCTCCCCCGGCTCCGCCGCCGACCCGGGGGCCACGCCCGCCGCCGCAAGACACAAACTGCCGCCCGCCAAAATCCGAATCAATAGATGGTTCATGACCACCCAACCCCGGCCCGCACCCATCTATTCCCACGCGTTTTTGTCCCCCTCAGCCCTGCGGAATCAAAACAGCTTGACCACGAGGTACGACAGGATCCCTACCACCACAAACGCCCCGATCACGATCAGCAGGACCCGTTTACGTTTCGCGTCGGCCTCCGCCAGCTCCTGAGCGGCGCGGACCCGCTGCTCTTCCCGGGTCGCCCGCGCCTTCGCCGGGCTCACCGCTTTGATCTCGTCGGCCGGGCCTGAACCAACCTCCGCCGCCGGATCGGCCGTCGGCAACTTGCTCGGCCGTTTACCCGCCCGCGGGTCATGGATCTCCGGCTCCGGTTCGCTCAGCGGAATCGTCTCGGCCGGCCCACCCGGCTCTACGGAATCCTTAGCGTGCGCCGCCCGTGGGGCGACCGGCGGCGCGGGCTCGTCCTCCGGATCGAACGCCAGGTCAAAGGTTTCGGGCTCGTCGGCCGGTCGCGGGTCGGGGGCGTCCGGGCTGTCGGGGGCGGGGTCGGGCATCCACGGGCTCGCAGAAAAACAACAGAACCAAATCTCAGTTTACCCGATGCCCCCGCGAGCACCAGACCGCCGCCCGCCCGCCACCACCAACGCCCCATAAAGCTCCCCGAAGATTTCCCGCCTGCGACCCCCGCCTACGGGCATACAACCCACCTACGCGACGGGCGACAAACAGAACCACCTCACGGCCGGGCGTCCCTGCGCAGGACTCTGCTATTCTCCCGGGATGGCACACCCCCCTTTCGTCGCCGCTGAAACCCCCGCGCTGCTCGGCGCGGTGTCGGGCCTGATCGCCCGCGGCGGAGTTGTCATGTGGCCCCTGCTGGTGCTCAGCGTCGTCGCGGTCGCGCTGCTCCTGGAACGCGGGTGGTTCTTCCTCCGCACCAACGCCCCGGGCCGGCTCGGCCGCGTTGAGACCCTCGCGAAACGCCTCCGCCGCGGCGACCGCGTCGGCGCCCGCCAGCTCGCCGACGCCGACGCCAGCGTCTACGGCGACACCGCCCGCCGGCTCCTCGACGAACCCCCCACCCCCGCCGCCGCCACCGACGCGATCGAAGCCCAGCGCCGCCGGCTCGAACGCTTCCTCCCGGTCCTCTCGACCATCATCACCGCCGCCCCCATGCTCGGCATCCTCGGCACGGTGCTCGGCATCATCGCCAGCTTCCAGGTCCTCGGCGACCAGACCAACACCCGCGACCCGTCGCTCGTCGGGCAGGGCATCGCCGAGGCGCTGATCACCACCGCCGCCGGCCTGGTCGTCGCCCTCATCACCCTCCTGCCCTACAACCTCATCCGCGCCCAGGTCGATCGCACCCTCTCCCGACTCGAATCTCTCGTCGCCGCCGCCCAGACCGGCCAACCCGACCCCGCCGACCCGTCCTAAACCAACCCCCCTCGCCGCCGCTCAGCTCAGCCGCGAAAGAATGTCCTGCGTGATCTCCCAGAACCGCGTCTCACGGAACGGCGTCGCCGTGCCCGGGGCGCTGCCGTGACGCTGCGTGTGGTGGTTCCAGTGCGACTGCGCGTCGAACAGCTGCCGCCGAGCGACCTCCGCGTCCGCCGGGCTCTCCGAAATCTCGTACCGGCGAAACGCGACCAGTCCCGCGATCAGATCCCGCAGCGCCTCGAACAGAGACTCGGTATACAGCAGCGCGTTGACCAGCTTCTCTAGCCGGGGGTGGTTGCGATCGCCCAGGAGTTGTTGCAGGTCCCGGCGGTCCGCCGCGACGGTCGCCACCGCCGCAACCTTCTCGGTCACGGCGGCGTCCAGGTCTGCCGGTTCCAGCCGCTGCACCATCCGCCACGCCGCCGCCGCGTCGAGCACGTCGTCCTGGATCCAGTCCGCCGCCGGGTGCCAAGGGTTAGCCTTCTGCGTTGCGAAGGGGCCGATGTAAAACGCCTGCCGCACCATCTCCGGCGAATGCTTCAGGATCCGCACCACCACCTCCGCCGCGGCCGGGTCCGACAGCCCCAGCCGCTGATCGACCCAGTCCCGCGCGATCTGCGAAGGGTCGGCCGAGAGGTCGTCGGCCAGCCGGGGCACCGCGTAAGCGTTCGCGTCGATCCACGTCTCGTCACGCAGGAACGGCCCGCCCCACCCGCCGCCGCGCACCCACGACAGCAGCCCCACCAGATTGACCCGTTCCGCCGCGGCCGCCAACCCATTGACGCCGCCCCCGGCCGCGTCCCCCGACTCGGGCGCGCCGTCGCGCCACAACGGGACCTGCCAGTTCGGGACCCCGCCCTTGCCCTCGAACTCGCGTTGACACTGCAACTCGTACATCACCGGCCGGCCGCCGCAGCGCAGGCTCGCCCGGTTCCACGGCTGGTAACGCCAAAAGTCGGTCTCCGTAAACTTAAACGACAGCACCAGCCGGTCGTCGTCGGGCGAGCCGGGTAGCCGCTGGGCGATCCGTTCCGCCAGGTCCGCGGTGTCGTGCATGCCGTACGGCCGGACGTTCCACGCCCGGGCGATCAGCCGCTTCTGATGCTTCTCAACCACCAGCCGATGGGCCTGTTCGAGCACCTGCACGACCCGGTCGGCCCGCCCGAACTGGCTGCACCGCGGGCAGTGCGGCGTATACAGATCGTTGCCCAAGAGGTGCGGCAGACGCTGCGCTTCGGTGTCTCCGAAACGCAGCATAATCCCTGCGATCCCCGGCCACCGCCGGATCATGGCGTCCAGCGAAGCGAACACCTGCTTGTACACCCCGTCGCTCGCCGGGCAGAGCACGTCCGGCCGATTCTTACACGTCAGCCCCGGCTTGTTCCGCTCCACCACGTCGCGGGCCAGCACCAGCACGTCGTAGAAAAGATACGCCTCTAGCCCCACCTGTTCGCACGCTTCCACCGCCCGCGTCACGCTGTCCTGGGTCTGCTGGGCCCAGCGTCGCAGTTCTGTGTCCGTGATCGCTTCGGGGTCCGGCACGCCCGACAGCCCGGTCGTCTCGAAGAGCACCCGCCCGGTATAGCCCAAGGCTTTGAGTTCCGCCGGGGAGTGATAACGCGAATCCACGCCCGGCTCGCCGGGATTCTTAATCGTAGTGGCCAGCTTGAGCATAATCGGTGAGACGGGGGCAGCCGTTCCTTCATGAAGAACGCAGGCATCGGTTAGCGATCATAGTGAACCCCGGCCCGACGCGAAAACCACGCCGTCACCCGTAGCCCAGCCGATCCAGGTCCGCTTCGTCCAACCCGAAGTGGTGGCCGATCTCGTGGAGTAGCGTGATCCGGATTTCGTCAACCAGCGCCCGACGCGCCACCACCGGCGATCCCGGCCCGTGGTACCCCGCCAAACGCATAATCGGCCCGCGAAAAAGCATCAAACGCGCCGGCAACTCCGGCGGCATCTCGACGCTCTGCTCGGTCATCGGCACCCCCTCGTGCAGCCCACACAAATCATCCAACGGCTCGCCGTCCTCGCCGGGCCCCATGCCCAGGCTCGCCAAAAGCTCCGGCGTGGGTTCGTCATCCACGATCAGCGGTACCTCATCGAGCAGCGCGTGTAGAGCATCGGGAAGCCGCGCCACCTCGTGGTCCAGTAGCCGATCAAACTCGTCGCGGTCGCGTCGGGACACCATCGTCGTGCCTAGTCTAGCCCCCCGGTACAATCTTGAGCCATGCCACCGACCGGCGACGACCGCCCCCACTTCTTCGATCAGACCCCCGAATCCCTCGCCGCGCTGTTCACCGGCTGGGGCCTGGCCCGGTTCCGCGCCGATCAGGTCATGGACTGGGTCTACCGCAAAGGGATCGCCGACCCCCACGCGATGACCAACCTCAGCCAGGCGGACCGCGAACGCCTGGCGGATCGCCTGCGCTTCCTCGACGTCGGCGTGGTCCAACACCAACGAGCCACCGATGGCACGCAAAAATTATTGATTGATTGGTCGCTGGGGCCGACGCGTTATTCAGCCCCCGGCGAAGCGTCGCTCGCCGTGCTGGGCTCGAGCGCGACGCAATCCGAATGCGTCATGATCCCCGCGACCTCCAGCGGTCGGGCGGCACCCGATCGGACCCGAACCCGCCGAACCGCCTGCATCTCCAGCCAGGTCGGCTGCCCGGTGGGCTGTAGGTTCTGCGCGTCGGGCCTCGGCGGGCTCGACGGCAATCTGACTCCCGGCCAGATCGTCCAGCAGGTCTGGCAGCTCCAGCAGCTCCCGGGGGTTGAGCGCATCACCAACGTCGTGTTCATGGGTATGGGTGAGCCGTTGGCCAATCCGCGTTCGGTCTTCGCCGCGCTCCGGACGCTCGCCGCGCCGTGGGGGATCGGCTTGTCGGCCCGCAAGATCACCGTCAGCACCGTGGGCGTCCCCGCCGGGATCCGGAAACTCGGCGACCTCGACCTGCCGGTCACCCTCGCCATCAGCCTCCACGCCCCGAACGACGAGATCCGCAAGGCCATCATCCCCTGGGCCGAGTTCGTCTCTATCGAGCAGCTCACCGAGGCCGGCCGCGACTACTTCCGCAAGACCGGCCGCGAGATCACGCTCGAATACATCCTCTTGGGCGGCTTCAACGACCAGCCTCACCACGCCCAAGAACTGGCCCGCGTCGCCAAGCGGCTGCGCAGCAACCTGAACCTGATCCGCTACAACGAAGTGGCGGGCCTACCGTTCACGCGTCCGTCGGACGACGACGTCTTGAGCTTTCAACAGGTACTCAGAACCGCCGGGCTGAATGTTCATATCCGGGCAAGCCGCGGCCGCGACATCGCCGCGGCGTGCGGCCAGTTGCGGCACGAAGCGTCGGGCGTGTAGACTAATTCTCTTGTGAGATTACCGTAGGCTGCGGACTTGTCCGTCGCCAAGCTGGCTGCGTAGCTCAGTTGGATAGAGCGGCGGTTTCCGGAGCCGCAGGTCGCAGGTTCGAGCCCTGCCGCAGTCATTATCACAGTTCCCCGCCCCTCTCCTCGGGCCACGCGCAGAAGTCCCCGGCGGTCCCAGCCTCAGCTTTACCTGCGCCACCCGAGTCACATTATTCCCATCTTTCCGCTCATACATTCGCCTTGTGGATGTCAAACATAGATCATTGCTGATCCGGGTGAAATTCCCTATATTTAAAACGCAACTATCTCATTTTTTTCAATCAAGCCTCAAAACCCGGCGCCGATTGATGTTTCACACGGAGGATTCTGGATGATGACGTCGCTGAGCAGGATGCTGATGGCCGGGGCTCTTTCACTGACTGCCACCACGACGGTCTACGGGCACGCAGGGCACGGACATGAAGGGAGCGTTCATTTACATTTCGAGCTCATCGACACGCCGCTGGTCCCGCAGGCGCTGCCTTCGACGGCGGCGCTGGGTTCTAGCAGCGCGTTGGTGCCGTCGCCGGGCTTCGATATCGTGCTCGATTTCGGCGGCGCCACACTGACCGCGGCCGAGTCGGCGGCGTTCGCCAGTGCGGAGGCGACGTGGGAATCGATCATCACCGGCTACCAAACCAGCGACATCTTCGACAACAAGCTCGAGATCGACGTGACCCTCGAACCCATTGATGGGCCATTCATGATCGTCGGATCAGCGGGGCCTACAAGTATAAAGTTCGACGCAGCGGGTACCGGCATCAACGACGATTTCCTCTACGCCCAGACCGGGGTGATGACGTTTGACACCGCGGACACGGCACGGCTGGCCGGCGAGGGTTTATTAGACGAGGTGATCCTGCACGAGATGGCACACGTCATCGGGATCGGCACCCTTTGGAGCGCCTCAGACGCGGTCGGGGTGACCGGTCGGCAGGAGGTCTACACCGACGGCACGGGGGAGTACACCGGCGCGTTCGGATTGGCTGAGTACAACCGGCTGTTTGGCCTCGACGAAGACTTTATCCCCGTCGAACTCGACGGTGGGCCGGGCACGGCCGACGGCCACTGGAACGAAGCCATCGATAACCCGTTCGTCGAGGACGTGCCGGGACTCGACAGCCAGCCGGGCGACGACTTGATCGCGCCGGTCGTGGTGGATCCCAATTCACCGTTTTTTGGATTGTCCCTCAACGATGAACTGCTCACCGGCGTAATCAGCGGAGAAGCATTCCTCAGCACGTTCACGCAGCAGAGCCTGCGGGATATCGGTTTCACCGTCATCCCCGTACCCGAGCCGTACGGCCTGGCGCTCCTTGGCCTGGGTGGGGGGTTGCTGACGTTACGGCGTCGCCGCGCCGCCGCGGCCTAGGGTCTTGTCGCGCGGCGAAGGCGTTGGCCGTCGCGTTTGATTTGTGGTGCCTCCTGGATCGGCGCCCAGCCCCTCTCGAATCATCAACTCACGACCGCGTTCCTGTCACGGCACCGACCCCGGATTCGCCGGAGGGACATACCCAGGCCAAGAATTCAAACCAGAGCAACCTCATCTTACCTCTAGCGCTCCCGCTGCGGATCGGGTATGACTTGGCTAACGACAAGGAAATTGGCATGGCCAAGACGTACTCGATGGACCTGAGGCAACGGGTGATCGGCGACTGCGACGCGGGGCTAGGCACCACGGCGGTGGCCCGCAAAGACACGGTCCGCCCGGCGTGAGTGCGTCGGCTCAAGCAGCGCCGGCGGGAACGCGGCGACCTGAAGCCCCGCCGCGGCGGGCACGACCCCCGGAAGTTCGACCGCGGCCGGCTGGCGGAGTTGGTCGCCGATCGGCCCGACGCGACGCTGACGGAACGGCGGGAGGCGTTGGGCGTGGACGAGTCGCTGTCGGCGATCTGCGTGACGCTCAAGCGGCTCGGGCTTATCTACCAAAAAAGACGATCCACGCCTCGGAGCATGACCGGTCCGACGTCGCCGAGCGTCGGTCGAACGGGGCGATGAAACAACCCGGGATGGACCCGGCGAAGCCGGTGTTTATGAACGAGACGTGGGCCAAGACCAACATGACGCGGCTGCGGGGCCGATCCCCAAGCGGCCGACGGCTGGTCGAGAAGGTGCCACACGGCCATTGGAAGACGACGCCCCTCGTCGCGGCATTGGACCACCGCGGCATGCGGTGCGGCATGACCGTTGACGGGGCGATCGACGACGAGCACTTCACCGCGTTCTGCCAGCAGGTCCTGGCCCCGACGCTGAGCCCCGGCGAGGTGGTGGTGATGGATAACCTCTCGAGTCATAAGGTCAAAGGTGTGCGTGACGCGATCGTGGCCGCGGAGGCGAGGGTGCTCTACCTCCCGCCGTACTCGCCGGGCTACAACCCGATCGAGAACGCCTTGAGCAAGCTCAATCAGGGCCTGCGATCGGCGGGCCATCGACGGGCCGATCAACTCTGGTCCGACAGGAGGCAACGCCTGCCGGACACCCCCCCCAGCGACGCCGCCGGCTACTTCCGGCACTGCGGTTACACGCTACAGACAAACTGAATCCACTCTAACCACCTACTTTCGCAAAACTCAGGATTATCGCTTGTGCGCCACAGGTCCAGGGTAGAAAATCGCGGGATGTTCACCGCCCTCCCCCGTCTACAAATCGTCTTGGTTGCCGCCGCCGTGCTCGCCTACGCCTCGCCGTCGCAGGCCGACTTCCCGCTCACCTGGTACGCCAGCACCACCAACACCAACTCCGAGCCCGACGACATCCGCGCCGACGGCATGACCCGCGCCATCGCCTACAACCGCTCCGACCGCCCCGAGGCCGCGCAGCAATACCTCGACGCCGCGGCCGAGCACGGCGTGACCGTCATCCTCGACATCGGTCGAGATAACCTCAAGAGCCCCGACACGACCAACCTCATCGCCTACGTCCAACGCTTCGACGGCCACCCCGCCCTCGAAGGCTGGTACGTCTACGACGAGCCCAACCTCACCGGCACCTCTGTGCAGCAAGCCGACCTCGCCTACCGCACGATCAAGGCTCACAGCGACCTGCCCGTCTACGGCGGCCTCAACGCCAACAACTTCAAAGCCCAGCTCGACTACCCCCACTCCCACGACCGCCGCCTCACCTTCCGGTACGTACTCGACCTGGGCGACGCCGAGTTCGAGGGCTTCGAACTCGACGACAAAGACCGCTACAGCGACGAACGCGGCTGGAAAGACTTCGTGACCTTCGCCGCCCGCGCCGCCCGCCGCGACGGCAAGCCGTGGACCATGGTCCTCCAGGCCAACGGGCAGCAGGGCGACCGCCGCCCGCTGCGTCTGCCCACCGAGGCCGAGATGCGGTTCATGCTCTTCTACCCCATCGTTGCGCACGACGCCGAGGGCCTGATGTTTTGGGCGTTGTACCGCACCGTGCTGGCCGACGCCCGCCCCGACGAGCCGTTCCCGCACAACGGTCGGATCTGGCGGCGCGACGTGTTCCGCCCACTCATCGCCGAGTTCAACGACCACTTCGGCAACGCCGTCGGGGCCGGGCCGATCGAAGACGGCGTCACCAGCGACGACCCGCGAGACGTGTTCGCCAAGCTCTACCGCGACCCCGACACCCAAGCAGTCTACCTCCTGGTCGTCAACGACCACCGACGCCCCCAAACCGCCACCCTCACCCTCGGCGAAGCCTTCGCCGACTCGTTCACCGCCGCCCAACCGATCGGCACCGACACCGAGCAGCCCGTGGACAACGGTACGCTCCAAGTCGAACTCGCCCCCTACGGCACCCGCGCCTACCTGCTCACCGCCGAATAAGCCCGTTACATCCCACCGGGGCCCACCGCATTTCGATCCCCGGGATGGCCGTGTTCACGCCACGATCGCTCACATAAAAATAGAGTAATCCTGCCGCGCTTTCTCTCGCCGGCCGGCGAAGCGACACCCACCCGCAGTCCTGACGCCGGGGCACCGAAAACTCCGCCCCAGCCACCCGCGTCCACGCCACCCGGCCGACGTTCTGAATCACCGGGCGTTGCCGAGTCAGGACGAAAACGCATCCATTCCAATTGTCAAAGAGGGAGTTTGAAATTCCCCGCCGCCACTTCGAAACCCCACATTCACGGCACACGTCCGGGGGGCACGCTATGGCACGCGTGGTGCGACGGGCGGTAAGGCCGTTTTTCCCAACGATTAAGACGATTCAGGCTTTTGGGTTTTTGCCTCAAAATCTAGTTCGCATCGTCTTCATCGGTAGAAAAAACACCTTCCCCGAATCCAAACCCACGACCGCGTTCCTCGCACGGCTCCGACCCCCGACTTCCTGGCAAGGTAGTCATCCCGGGGCATCGCCACGTCCGTTGAGGCCATCAGCCCGACCCCCCCGCCCCCGGAAGTGCTCGGCGTTCACGGGCAACGCGTCACCACTTCCGGGGCCGGGGTCCCCTTCTGGGGTCCCGGATATGAGCACGCTTGACGCCTTGCCTGTGCGATCGTCGTGCTTGAAAACCACCGGGGACCGATACCCGGGGCCCAAGCGAGACGCCGGTGCGCACGTCCACACCTCCCGGCACGAGCGGCATCCCTTAACTCCCGCCCCGCTCCGCCGATAACGTTTCTCCGCCAGTCGCCAATTTTCGTTCGACTTTTGCGTCAGGCTGTGCGCACCAATCACGTCGCCCGGGGCGTACACCCAACGGCCGCCTTGCCTGTCTCCACGCCCTCAAAAAGGGGAGGGGTACATTATTTTTTGCGAGGCCGGCCGCGGTTCCGCAGGGTCGATTCGAGTTGCAGACGCTTGGCGGTACGGGCCTGCCACGCCTCGCCGCCGAGCGGGCGGCCACGACGGACACTCAGGCGGACCGCCTCCAGGTCTTTGGCCGACTGCGGCGTATTGACGAGCCGTCGCCAATGCCGCAGCCGATCGACGGGCCACGGCGACAGCACGGGCCGATCCTCGTCGCCATCCGGTTGGTAACGCCGCCCCATGCTCCCCCAACGCCAGTCTTCTGCTTTCTCGACCATCCCCGCCCGCAACGCGTTCCGCTCAACGTACCGGCATACGGTTAGGAAGTGTTTGTCGGCTTGGATCGGAAACGACTTGTACGCCCCCTGGTACAGGTGGCCGTAGCCGACGGAGTGCCGATGTGCGTGCCACCGCCGCACGTGCGTGGTCGTCAGGCCGTGCATGTAGCGTCCCAGGTCGCCGTCGCCGTGCGGACGCAGCACCAGATGCCAATGGTTGGGCATCAGACAATACGCCAGCAACCGCATCCCCACCCGAGCCGCCGACTCGGTCATCGCCTTCTCGAACGCCGCGTAATCCGCCTCTTTCTCAAACAACGCCATTTGCGCGTTGCCCCGGTTCAGGACATGGAAGACATAACCCCCGGGTTGGACACGCGCGGTTCTCGGCATGCCGTCAAACTAACGCCAGGACGCGATGAGGTCAATTAAATGTACCCCTCCCCTTTTCTTGCCCTTTTCTTGCCCCTTTTCTTGCCCCTTTTCTTGCCCCACTTTTCCTCTCCCCTTTTTCCTCCCCAGACAAACACCGGCAGGCTTGCCGTATATTGAGATGCTGCGTGGCGTATTTCCAAGCCGAACCCAATTCGGCCCTTTAACACTGTGAAGATCGGACACTCTTCAAGTAAGCGACATCGCAGTCGCTGCCTGATATTGAGCATTCCTTACGCAATGTGTACAGGACGCTTTGAGAATATTTGGAACAAATATTCGGTGAGAAGTAGACAAAATATCTATTCCGGTTTTTCTGATTTCGTCTACATTTATTAGTTACTACTAAACGATGTTATCAAAACATGATTTAACACTCGGTTTCGACCGTCATTTAAAATTGGCTTGTTCAGTCAAAAATACTCTTTTAGATATCGGATCATTTTTTCTTAGCGGTGAAATGTCAATCAAAAAAATAAATCTGGTCGATTTTTTACATATCGAACATCGATCGATCTATATAAATTTTTTGGCCTATTAAATTGGTACAAGCTGTTTGCTTGCTCAAATCAACAAAATTTAAATTTGCCTAGAACTTTATGCACTCGGCTTTAGAGTATTGCATCCGATCAACTCCATGCCGCGAATATTTGGCTTTGCTTGCTTGAACTTCCCGGCCAAATGGCAGTCTTTTTTAAGGAATCCGCAACATGTTGAAATCACATCCAACGGGATCCCCGAAATTTAAGTCACACGTGTCGCATGCGTGTTGGCAGGGGTTGGAGCCGCTTGAGCCTCGGATGTTGATGTCGGCGACGCTCGCCACCTCGGCCGATGATTTTATCGATTCGATCGGGCTGAATGCTGGATGGCTGGCCGAGGGTGATGTGCACTGGAACGATTATCAGACCTCGATTGACTTAGTGGACGAATTGAATATTCGTCATGGGCGGGGCAGGGGAATACTCGGTGACGCCTCGGATCCAAACGCAAATTATTGGGGTAGGTTGAATTTCAGGCAAAACGCGCTTTCGGCCCAAACAGGGCTGAAATATATTCTGAATATGGGTCGTGTTGACAAAACGACCGGCGTGCCGCGTTATGACCTAGTCGATCAGATTTTTGAAAATTCGATTACTTTTATGGGCAACGCGACCGAAGGTTTTGCCGGGCTCAATGAGCACGATAATCGAAAATCCGACGGCGAATGGGAGGACGAATGGCGGCAGTATCAGCAGCTTATTTTTGATAGAGCCAATGCGAGTGAATTTGCCTACATGCCTATGGTCGCCGGGCCGCTCACTCAACCTCAAAATGTCGATAATTTGGGTGATGTGTCGTCGATGGTCGATTTCGGTAATGTCCACACCTACAACCCGACTCAGACCCGGTTGGATACCCTCATCGCCAACAGTGAACAAACGTTCCCTGGTAAGAAGATCTGGTCGACCGAAAGCGGTTATAACACGATTGATTTTAGCAATATTGGCACGGGGCGGAGCGAACGGGCGCAGGCCAAAGACTTGTCCCGCGATATATTCCAACTTTATGCGGCGGGCATCGACCGCACCTACATTTTTGACAACCGCAATGAAAAGGGATTCGGTTTAGCTCGGACCGACGGTACGAGAAAAGCGTCGTTCTATGCGATTAAAAACATCGTTTCGTTGCTGAACGAGGCCCGGTTTAACGCAGATGATGGTAGCGGCTACGCCCAATGGGCGGTACCGAAGGCACAAACGGACAGCTTTGACCTAACGCTTTCGGGGGATACCGAGAAGGTCCGCTCGATGCTGCTCCAGAAACAAGACGGCGATTTCTACCTCGTGCTCTGGCAAGATACCAACCTCGCCCCGAGTTACGCCCCGTCGGCGGATCTGACTTCAGCGGCCGACGGTGACCGGTTTAACGACGCAGTCGATGTCACCATCAACTTCGGCGAAGCAGTTAGCCAGGCCTGGGCCTACGGCGACCTCGACGAGCGTGACGACGCCGGGAATTTCGTCGGTGCGGGAACAAACGTAGATCAGACATGGAACAACCCCGGCAGCAGTATCGATGTCGCGGTGCCCGATGAGCCGCTGATCATTCAGTTCCGTCCGCAGCAGCGGCAGATGCAGAACTATTATCAGGAAGCGGAACACTACGAAAATAGCAGCGGTTTCGCCCCGATGACGGTCAGCATCAATGACGAGACCGCCTCGGGCGGCGAATTCATCGAAGTGACCAATAATCCCCCCGGCAACTCGGGTATGCCCGCGAACGGGTACGCTGAATATACCGTAAGTACCGCCGAATCCGGCACGGTCGGCATCTGGTTGCGGGCCCGCGCCTCGTCGGTCGACGACGGCGGCTGGATCCCGGGTAACGACTCGTTCTGGGTCGATTACAGCGGGGACAACCAGAACGCCACCGCGTGGAACAGTCAGATCAATTCTTACGATTGGGCGTGGTACAAGTGGGGTGACGTGGCGGTGACCGCGGGCGGGGAAGAGACGTTGAAGATTGGCTACCGCGAAGACGGCACGCAGTTGGACCAGCTGTATTTCAGCTTCGATGGCAACGGCCCGACGGGGACCGCACCCGATCTGCCGGACCAGACTGAGGTGAGCGTCACGGTGAACGATAGCCGCGCGTATCAAGGCATTGTCCCGTCGGCGTCCGACCGTATCCAAGCCGAGCACTACGACGAAGGCGGGCAAGGCGTCGCGTACAACGAGATCGGTGGGAACCGCAGCGGCAATTTGAGCTTCCGGCCGCAAGAGTTAGTCGATGTCCAGGGAACCAGCGACGCGGGCGGCGGGCTGAATGTCGGCTGGATCGCGGCCGGTGAATGGCTCGAATACACCATCGATGCCGACCAGGCCGGCTTCTACCGACTGGACGCCCGGGTCAGCACGCCGTTCAACGGTAAGTCGATGCGCTTCTCGATCAACGGAAATGACGCGACCGGGCCCATCGCGATCGCGAATACCGGGGGCTGGCAGAACTGGACGACCGTGAGCGATGCGGGCGTGTGGCTGCGTGAAGGCGAAAACCTCGTCCGCTTCGAGGCCCTGACCGGAGACTTTAACTTCAACTGGTTCGAATTCAACGGTGGTCCCGGCGGCAGCAGTAATCTAGCGCAAACAGCCCCCGTCACGATGACCGTTCCGGCTTCGCAAGCGACGCTCAGCGGCGGCGCGCTCTTCCAATCGCGCAGCTCCGGCTATCGCGGTGACGGCTACATCAACCTCCCGCGTCGTGGTGGCGAGGCCGCGTTCACCGTCGACACGCCTGAAGCCGGTTCGTATCAACTAGACTTCCGGTACACGAACGGATCTAGGCAACCGCGAACTATCGACCTCTGGGTCAACGACCAGCGATTCGACTTCACCTTCGTACAAACCAATCACTGGAGCAGCTGGACCGAATCGGGCATCGTGATCGACCTTATGCAGGGCGACAACTCGATCCGACTTGTCAGCACAGGCGAAGACGCCGGCCACATTGATGAGCTAAGCCTATTGCTGATTTGATCCTGTGAAATAGAATCCGTTTGCGTAGGGTTTTGATTTCCCCACGGTGATTTTCACCAGGCCAAAATGGCCAGTTATTATGCCTCTGGTTATCTAAAACTTGCGTTGAATCTAGGCACGGTCTGAAAACAGTCTCCGCAGCAAGAGCACGGCGACGCCGAGTTGGACGAAGGCCATGAAGTTGACGGCGAGCTTCTCGTAGCGGGTGGCCAAGCGGCGGAAGCATTTGAGTTGTCCGATCGTGTGTTCGACGACGTTGCGTCGTCGGTAGAGGTGGCGGTCGAACTTAGGCGGCCGGCCGCGTCGGCGACGCCGCTTGCCTTTCGCCAGACGCTTGGCCGGGATTACGCCCCGCATCCCGCGGCGGCGGATGGCGTAACGGCAGGCCGTCGTGTCGTACACCCGGTCGCACGCCACGGCTTTCCCCCGGCGGCGACGGCCGACCTTCACCCGGCTCCAGAGTGGGTCGAGTTGCTTGTTCAATTAAATGTACCCCTCCCCTTTTCTTGCCCAATTAAATGTACCCCTCCCCTTTTCT